>CAKQRI010000022.1 GCA_934271365.1 uncultured Spirochaetales bacterium | reverse complement strand
GCTCATAACGAATACAGGAAGGTCCTATCTGAAGCCAGAGCCATTGTCAGGGTCACAAAGGAACAGGTTGCAGCTGTAAATGAGATGATCTCTCCTCTGATGGTTCACAATCATCACAGTGTCAATCATGTCTATGCAGAGCATCCGGAAGCGCTTCCCTTCTCAAAGCCCACTTTCTACCGGTACATAGATATGGGACTGCTGGACATCAAAAACATTGATCTGCAGCGCAAGATACGCTACAGGGTCAAGAAGGAGTATGACTACTCCCGTGCCAAGGTCAGCGTAAGGATTAAGAATGGCCGTTTTTACAGGGACTTTAAGGAGTACATGGATCTGCATCCTGATGCCTCTGTCGTTGAGATGGACACTGTCATTGGCACTGGCGGTGGCAAGTGCTTCCTTACCATGCTCTTCAGACAATCCAAGCTGATGCTCATATTCCTGCTGCTATACAAAAAAGCCCAGTATGTCAGTGAGGTATTCCTTTCTCTGAAGAATGCTCTTGACGACGATGAATTCTCCCGTCTCTTTGAAGTGATCCTCACAGATAATGGCACTGAATTCTCTGACCCGGAAACAATTGAGATGTCCCTGAAAGACCCTTCCAGAATGCTTTCCAATGTGTTCTTCTGTGATCCTAATTGCTCCTGGCAGAAAGGTGCTATTGAAAAGAACCATGAGTATATCAGATATGTACTTCCTAAAGGGACTTCATTTTCTGGGCTGGCTCAGGAAGATTGCACACTGCTGGCAAACAACATCAATTCCGTACCTAGAGGCTCTCTGAATAACCATAGCCCTTATGAAGCTGCAAAGCTGTTCATCGGAGAAAAGAACATGGACAGGCTGAATCTCAGATGTGTCCCGCCTGACCAGATCAACCTGTCCATTAGACTGCTGAAAAAATAATTCCAAAAGACCAATCCGTCTGGTAACGCACTGAGCCTTTATCTCCGGGAAGTTAAGTCTATTCAAAATTGGAAAGATTAACTTCCCGGTGCCTTTGCACGCCCAAAATTACCTTTTCTTAGCAAGAATCCTAATGCTTAAAGGCTGAAATGACAAGATTTTTCTTTCTAGTACGGGATTTTATCTAGGTGCGTGACTTCAGCTGCTTCCTCGAGAATTTACCTTAAAATTCAACGGTGTATTTTTGTTGTATAAAACAAGTTATCGAACATTAATCAGATAAAATGTATAAAATTATTCAAAAGAAAACCTCTCTACCCATAAGGTATAGAGAGGTGAACGTATATTATTATCTAAAGAATTAGATAACAGAAATTATTTATTTAACATCAAATGTTGCATTATTCATTGAGTCTTTGTTAATTCTTACCTTCTCAAAGTCTTTAATAGTGCCTGCAACATTTACTGTATTCGTTGCATCATTCTGATAAACATATAGTCCATAATATTCTTTACCTACAGTATTCTTCTCAGGTGCAGAAATTGTTATGCCATCCAATTTAGCAACTGTAGGATATGGATAGGACCCTGACCTATTTCCTATAACAATGGCAGCTAGTGGAACTTCATTACCTGAGCTCCAATTTCCATTTAAATATTCATTACTAACAGAATTTCCTCCTGTAACTTCCAATTTAGAATCAACAATTGAATGTTCTATTCCACCTCTTAGTATAACAGCATGACGATCTCCGATTATTATAGAATTCTCAATATCAACACCACCCTTAACATTAAACAGAATTGCTGAATTATCACCATCTGCAGCACCCTTGGTTGATACTACAGAATCTTTAATAATGAATTTCACATTCTGAGATTCAGTAGGCGTAGCATTAGTTCCAATACCATAATACCCCTTGGCTATTAGATTTGTTCTTTCAAGCTTTATTAGTGTATCATTCTCATTATTTACAGCAAACAAACCTGTTGTCTCAGAATTAAAATCGACATCTGTTAATATCAATTTGGACTTTGAAAACAACTGAATTGCTGCAGAATCCAAGCCATAACCTATATCAGATAATACTTTACCATTAAATATTTCTATTATATTTTCGCCGTTAAGACTAACACTCGAATTTAATGTAAGCGTATTATTGTTTAAATCAAGTTTCATATCCTTCGAGAAGCTTCTTGAGATGGTCTTTCCTTGTTCGTTTTTTTCACCTTTTTTTCCATATGTAATATCAGAATTTAAGATGGCCCTACCACCAACCTTAATATAATTCTCGAACTCTTCTAGTGTGGATATCTTAATCAAATCTACAATTTTAATAACTGTAGCTGACTTTATCTTTGTAGAAGCTGTAACTTCGGAACCCTCTATTTCAAAAATAAAATCATCTACTACTTCTTCTACAGAAATGGCCTTTTTTATCTCATTCCAATTATCAGCTATAGAACTATCATCTATGACAGAAATCTTCTTAGATGAACCATTATAATTAATTGTTACTTCATACTGATCTGGAGTAGCAGGCTCATTCTTACATGAGATAGCAAATACTGCTACAAGCGCAATCATTGCCAAGATTAGAATACTTTTTCTCATACAAAACCCCTTTTGCATTTTATTACTTCAAATGTTACCCCCCCCCCCGTTTAATTTTGTCAAACAGAATTTAATGTTAGTTAAGGATTATTATTTACATAAAAAGGAATTATGTAATTATTGATATTATTGTATCGTTTTTAATTATCTAAATATTTTTATACTGCTAATAAAATTATCAGCATAAGATACATATAATTATTGAAAGACTTAGTTCAAAAAAAGAAGCTGGGGATAACCCAGCTCCAGCTTTCATAGCACATGCAGAGATTCTGTATCTATAAGAAGGTGACATGTCTCACCTACTTTATAAACACGCCTGTTCTTTGGATTATGGTCTTCAAGCTTAATCAGCGTATCCCCGATTCGCACATGATAATTCTGATAAGCCCCCATGAAGCATGAGACTACGACCTTGCATTCCAAGCCACCTTCATCTCCGAGCTTTGCAGCCTCAGGCCTCAAGACTGCGGTATAGTTATCACCAAGAATCATGCCTTCCCTCTTAGGGACAGCAAGAAGCTTATCCTCAAACTCAAGAATCGCATAGCCACCTTCATCTTTGACATAGTTTCCCCTGAGAAAGTTGGCCTCACCTATGAAATCAGCTACAAACTCATCAACAGGATGGTAGTAGATCTCTTCTGGTGTTCCCATCTGAACAACAATCCCCTTATTCATGATTATGATCTTATCAGAAATTGCCATTGCTTCTGACTGGTCATGAGTTACGTAGATTGCAGTTATTCCCACCTCTTGCTGGATGCGCCTGATCTCTGTTCTCATCTGAACTCTCAGCTTTGCATCAAGATTGGATAGAGGTTCATCAAACAGCAATACAGAAGGCTCTAAGACAAGAGCTCTTGCAAGCGCAACTCTCTGCTGCTGTCCTCCCGAAAGCTGGTTGGTCATCCTAGCTTCCATTCCGCTCAGCTCTACAAGATCCAGTATCTTCATTACCTTATCTTTAATCACATCTTTCGGTAGCTTTCTAAGCTTCAGGCCATATGCGACATTATCAAAGATATTATAGTGAGGAAGAAGTGCATAGCTCTGGAACACCATAGCTGTATCTCTCTTATTCGGAGTAAGCTCATTGATTGCTTCTTCTCCCAAATAAATCTCACCTTCATCTGGGCTTTCAAATCCAGCAATCATCCTGAGAGTTGTTGTCTTTCCGCAGCCCGAAGGGCCTAGCAAAGTCACGAATGTCCCAGGCTCAATCTCAAGGGATGTATCCTTAACAGCATAGAAATCCTTACCTGTCTTCGGATCCTTATATATCTTTGATATATGCTCAAGTCTTACACCTTTCTTAGTCTTTTCCATATCATTCAGCCTCCTGAAGCTTCTTGCTTGTTCCAAAATGCCTGATAAACAGATTCATCAGGAGAACAGAGCCGTATGTAATTATGATGAGTATTGTTGCAAAAGCACAGGCAAGCCCGTAAGAGCCCTTCTCTGCGAATTCATTGATCTGAACAGTGATCAGCAGGAACTGCGGTGTTACGAGAAGGATTATTGCAGATATTGCAGTTATGCTTCTGACAAATGCTGTGACAAGACCACTCAGGAAAGAATCCTTAATCAGCGGAAGAGTCACAGTCATGAATACCTGGAAGGAATTAGCACCCATATCATATGCCGATTCCTCAATTGATTTATCAATCTGCCTAAGAGCAGAAATACCGCTTCTGGTTCCAGTAGGCAGGGATCTTACGACGAATACGATAACAAGTATTGCAGCAGATCCATATAGCCACTGCATAACTCCTGTATGGAAGAGACCGCCGGAGAAGCCTCTTATGTAGCCGACGCCTAGAACTGTGCCTGGCACAGCCATTGCCAGCATTGAAACAGCTTCGATAAAGCCCTTTGCCTTAAAATTCTTCTTAACAACAAGGTAAGAGATGATCATGGATAAAAGAGCTGTGATAGGTGCAGAGATTGCAGATAAAAGGAATGAATCCTTGAATGCCTTGAATCCCTTATAGCGCGTGAATATCAGCTTGAACCATTTTGTTGTCAAAGGGAAGAACTTATATCCCCATGTCGGGAATAATGCTCCGATAGGAACACATATATACATAAGGATTACGAAAAGAGCTACAGCAGAGCAGAATACAGAAAGAGGATACTTAACGCTTTTATCCTCAATGAGCATTCTTCCTCTTGAAGCCTTTCCCGTAAGAGTAGCCGCAGTCTTCTTCTCAAGCACATATTTCTGCACTGCAAACATCAGCAGTGTTATCGAAAGCAGGACGACAGCCATAGCAGCTGCGCCAGGCTTATCATATGCACCAGTGATCTGCAGATATATCGTAGTTGCAAGCGTATCATAAGAGCCACCTATTATCATCGGGTTAGCAAAATCTGCTATCGATTCAATGAATGTGACCAGAAATGCGTTTCCAAGTCCAGGCAGCATCAATGGGAGCGTAACGCTCATGAAGACCTTGAATCTGGAAGCTCCCATATCTCTGGCAGCCTCCTCAAGAGAGGGATCGATATTCTTCAGCAATCCCTTCAGCATCATATAGCAGACAGGGAAGAAAGTCAGTGACTGGACAATTGCGATGCCCCAGAACCCATAGACAGAATTGTCATAAATCCCCAGAAGATGCCTTGTTATTATGCCTGATTTACCGAAGAGCATTATCATTGATAGGGAAAGAACAAACGGCGGAGATACAACAGGAAGCATCGATACGACCTTGAAAAGACCTCCGACGAACTTATTCATCTTCAGATAAACTTCAACATAAGCGAATAAAAGGCCTATCAGAGTCGAGAATATGCCTACCACGAAACCGACTTTAAGCGTATTTGAAATAGCCTTCTTGAATGTAGGAATTGCGAAGATTCGGCGGAATGCACTGATTCCGAAATGACCATCCCCAACAAATGAATCCACTAGAAGAATTGCAAGCGGATACAAAATAAACAGAGTTAGAAAAGCAATAAGCACCACGATTGTCGTTACCATGATAGGATCCTTCATCAGCTTCTTCCTATCGAGTGCTGCGCCCTGTCCTTTGGCCATAGCCTTTCCTCCTTTATCGAAAATGAGGGATGGAAAATCCCATCCCCCGAAGCTTTTTAACAATGATTATTTAACCTGGAAACGTGTTGTATCACCTGTTGCTGCACCAGAAGCTGCAAGAGCATCCATTACTTCAGATACATATCTCTTGATATTAGCTGTAGCATCAGCGAAGTCGTAATCAATTACGTTAGAAGGATCAAGACCGAACTCATATGCAATCTCAGGCTGCTCTGCATTATCGAGAACCAGGAACTGATAAGAGCCATTGTCCTTTGCAATATTCACGCAGTCTGGTGAGAGTGCAAATTCTATCCAGAGCTTAGCAGCGTTAGGATGCTTTGCTCCCTTGAAGATTGCTGTAGCACCGATTTCACATGTTGTTCCTGTAGATGGAACTACCATGCCGATATTGTCATAGCCATTATCGACAATCTGTGTGATTGCATCATGAAGGAATCCGATACCAATTACGCATTCACCTGTACCAACGTTCTTAGAAGGACCTGATCCAGACTTTGTATAAACCTGAACATTCTTATCGAGATCTACAAGATACTGGATACCTGCATCATGGCCATACTTCTGGATTGCTGTATTAATAAGGAGCTTTGCTGTTCCTGCTGTATTGTAGTTTGATGTCCATATAAGCCCCTTGTACTGAGAATCGATAAGATCCTTGAAGTCCTTAGGAATAGCAACACCTAGTCTCTCTACTTCTGTTTTGTTATACATAATACCGAGAATACCTGTGTAAATACCATGCCAGTAATGATCCTTATCCATATAAACAGACTTTGTTATATGCTTAGCATTCTCAGCTGCATATGCTTCTAAGAAGCCTTCTGATGCAAGGACATTATAAGGGTCTGTTGTACCGCCAAACCATACATCAGCAGAAGGATTGCCCTTCTCTTCTTCAATCTTTGCCTGCACCTCACCTGTTGATAAGCGCTGATAGCTTACCTTTATTCCATACATCTGCTGGAACTTAGCACATGCAGCTGCAAGATATTCTTCTTCACATGAACCATATACTACAAGCTCACCTTCTGCTTTAGCAGCAGCGACAAGCGAACTGTCTCCTGCCTGCGATGCTGCAGTAGAAGCTTCCTTTGCACCATTTGCGAAGGCACCAGTAAGAATGACAGAGAGAGTTAAAAGAACAACCAATAACTTTTTCATATAACCTCCTATAGACCTCAATACTCCTTTTGGATCTATCCATAAATAATTATCTATCGAGAAATCCATGTCCTCAACAAATGAAATTTATCCATTTTTTGGTTTTCTTATCATTTTATTATGACAGCAAAATTCATGTTTTCACTAATCTCACGCAGATTATTGAATAATGCCTTGAAAACCAGTATTTTTGGTATTCGCAAATATATAAATAAGCATTATGTACAATCAGTTTAATCAAAACCAATATTTGCAAATATTTTATAATTATTACAAATATTCAATAAAACTTAAAAAACACTTCTTTTTTTGTGTTTTCCAATTGAATAGGTTGTTTTATAAATCATAAACTTTCAGTACGTAAGAAAATTCAATAATAAAATATAAGGGAGATTAAACATGAGTGGTGTTGCTATTCTTTTAATAGGCATTGTTGCCCTCGGTCTCGGTTATATCTTCTACGGAAGATGGCTTGCAAAGAAGTGGGGTGTTGATAACAGCAGACCTACTCCTGCAGTAGAAATCAATGATGGAATCGACTACGTTCCTACAAAGGCTCAGGTAGTTTTCGGCCATCAGTTCGCATCAATTGCTGGTGCTGGTCCTATCAATGGCCCTATTCAGGCTGCAGTATTCGGCTGGGTTCCAGTTCTTCTCTGGTGTGTAATCGGAGGTATCTTCTTCGGTGCAGTTCAGGACTTTTCTGCAATGTTCGCATCAGTAAGAAACAAGGGCCGTTCTATCGGTATTATCATTGAGAACTATGTAGGCAAGCTTGGAAAGAGACTTTTCCTGATCTTCGTTTATCTCTTCTGTATTCTCGTAATCGCAGCATTCTCTGATATCGTTGCAAAGTCTTTCGGAACACTTTCAACTAACACAGCAGAAATCAACCATTCACATGGACAGGTAGCTACAACATCAACACTCTTTATCTTTGCAGCTGTTGGTCTTGGCTTCTATCTCAGAAACGTCAACCTCGAAAAGAAGCTCGGAGCTAAGGGGGCTACAGCAGTAAACACAGCAATTGCTATTGTTCTTCTGGTTCTCTGTATTGTTCTCGGACTGTTCTTCCCAATGAATCTTTCTGTTAAGACATGGTCTTACATCGTATTTGCATACGTTCTTATCGCATGTGTAGCTCCAGTATGGGCGCTTCTCCAGCCAAGAGATTACCTGAACTCCTACCTCCTGATTGCAATGATTGCAGCAGCAGTAATCGGTATCTTCGTTGCAAATCCTTCTGTAAACCTCAATGCATTCAATGGATTCACACTTGAGAGCGGATCAGTACTCTTCCCTACTCTCTTTGTTACAATTGCATGCGGTGCTGTTTCTGGCTTCCATTCACTTGTTTCATCAGATACTGCATCAAAGCAGGTATCAAAGGAAAGCGACATGCTTCCAATTTCATATGGTGCAATGCTCATTGAGTCTCTTCTTGGTATCATCTCACTTGTAGCTGTTGCAGCTATCGCAGTTGATGGAAAGATTCCAGCAGGCACTCCTCAGGATCTCTTCGCAGCAGCTGTTTCAGGCTTCCTGACAAAGCTCCATATCCCAGCAGATCTCGCATTCACACTCATCTCTCTTTCAGTATCAGCATTTGCTCTTACCTCTCTTGACTCTGTAGCAAGAGTTGGAAGACTCACATGGCAGGAGCTGTTCCTTGATGCAGAAGATGATCATGAAGGTGCTGTTCTCCCAGGATGGAAGAAAGTACTTACAAACTCATGGGTTGCTACAATCATCGTACTCGTTCCTTCATACGCTCTGATGAAGGTCGGCTACCTCAAGATCTGGCCTCTTTTCGGTTCTGCTAACCAGCTTCTCTCAGTACTTTCACTTTCTGCTTGTGCTGTATTCCTGAAGTCTATCAAGAAGAACAACAAGATGATGTACTTCCCAATGTTCTTCATGATTGCTGTTACAACAGTTGCTCTTATCCAGATCGTCATCAAGCAGGGCAAGGCTCTCGTTGGTGGTGGCGACATCATGGCAGCTGGTCTCCAGCTCATCTTCGCAGTACTTCTCCTTGCACTTGCTGCAATCGTAGTTGTACAGTGCTGTCAGAAGCTCTTCGGAAAAGAGAAGAAAGCAAACAACTAAAAATCTCTTATGAGATTATAGATAACACCCTGGGCATAGTGATGCTTCAGGGTGTTTTTATAATAAAAAACCTGATTCCATGCAAAACTAAATGTCCAAAAATCTTGATTTCATGCAGATTCGCATGTTCAAAATTCTTGATTTCACGCAAATATCACTTTTTAGATTATGTATCTATCTGTATTATAAAGATATGAGTTAGATGAATTCTTCCTTTTCCTGAAGTTTTATTCTGGACAGAAGCTGAGTGAACGTAATTCTTTAATATTTTTTGATGAAGTCCAAGATTTTCCCTGAGCATGAGAAGCTATAAAATTCATTATTCAGAATAGAAGATATGACTACATCGAAACAGGCTCTCTTATTTCCATAAAAGAAAATGTGAAGGATATTCAGACTCCATCAGAAGAGGTTGCATTATCACTTAATACTATGGATTCTGGAGAGTTTCTATGGGCTGTAGGACAAGAAGCTCTTTGGAAAAGGCACCAAAAGCTGGACTTGAAATTATACTAAACGGCTTGTTTTCTGAAAAACAATGGAGACAAGCCACTTTTTATTGCTGTAGTATACAATACATTCATCAATGGCATTGCAAAGCTACTGTTGTCCCAGTAGTTACCTGACATGCCTTGGACTACGCGATATATTTCTTAAGCTTATCCAATCCAAGGATTAATACAGTTAAACTTCTGCTCATCTCTTACCAGAGAACTATCTTGAGTTATTCCTTAATTCTCACATTTTCTTTCAAAAATATCCCCCTCATAGCTGATTTTCAATCCAGCTTTGAGGGGGCAGATTATCAGAGAGACCTTGTTTCTTTGATATTTAATCCTTAGAATTTCCAACCAAGAGCTAAGCGTGGAAGCGGGATGAGCATGTCGATATTGCTTGTTGTCTCCCTTCCGCCACCAAACTGCAGGAATTCGAAATCCAATCCTGTGCCGACTCTTACAAAGAATGACTTTCCAACAAGGAAATCAAAATCTGCTGTAAGATATATTCCCATTGTAGTACCGCCACCAAAGATGAAATATGGACCGACAGAAGCACTGAGAACAGTAGTCTGGTTTATATTCTTCATATAGAGGAAACCTGCTCCAATCTTGAATTCCTGCTTGAAATCTGTTCCAAGAAGAATGTTCATTCCGATATTCTTATCAAATACAAGATCAACTACACCGCTTAGATTTGCTTCAATCTTGCTCTGAAGGCTTTTATTGCCATTATCTGTGAAATTGAGCTTCATCCCTGCATCCTGTGTTCCTAGTGCTAGATCTGCTTTCAGTGTTCCAGCAGAAACAGCTGATGCAAAAACAGCAAGGACAAGTGCAAATACCATTATCTTTTTTTTCATTGCTTTTTCTCCTACTCTGCTATTTAGCATTTTTTCATTAATTCGAAAAGGTATTTCAGAAAGATAAGCCCAGGGCTACGCCACCTGAGAGATATCCTTTCGATGCAGGAAGCAGATGCTTATAATTAATCTCGGTAGCAATCGAGAGTTTTTCTGTTATATTGAATTCTGCACCAGCTAGAGCTGTGATTGCCCAAGCGCTTGAAAGCGTTGTTGATATATCTCCAAGAGTGTAGCCAAATGCTGTCTGATAAGGTCCAAGCTGAGGATTTGCAAGTGCATATCCAAAACCGAATCCTGCATATACTCCATATCTTCCACCATTATACTTCATCATGGCATCAGCACTGAGCATATACATCCTCATCCAGTTCTGATAGTCAAAGAATGCAGAAGCAGAGCTGATTTTAGAATAGTCACCTTCATATGGGATTGCATCCATTGACAATTCAGCTCTCACTCCGAATCCGAAATTCCTTCCAGCTTTCAGGATGTTCTCGAAATCGAATCCTAATGCATAGTTCTGATAAACAGCAGCAGAGCCAATTGTCTGATCCTTCCCGAGCATGAATGATGCTGATGCCCTTAGAAATGCTTTTGTCTTATAGCTATTCAAAGCAGCTGTATTGGAACTCTCTTCTACTGGGCTTGCAGGAACTACAGCTACAGCCTCTTTCTTCTCTTCTTCAACCGGAGCTGAAGCTTTAAGTTCTGTATTATCATCATTGCTCTTCTGAATAGTGACATCAGCAGGTGATATATCTGCAGGTTCTGCAGAAGGAATGCTTATTTCCTCACTGCCATTCTCATCACCTTCAAAAATCAGAGCAAGATAATTAATGATCTCATCGCCAAGGATATCAGAGACAGCTCTCATCTCTTCGTCTGTCAGATCAAACGGAAGTGAGAACTCAGCCTTTCCGCTGCTGATTGAATAAGATACAAAATCCTTCACTTCCGGGTACTTTGAAACAGCATATGAAATGAATCCAAGAACATCATCTTCTGTTATATATTCTGGATATGATACTGTTGCTCCATTTCTTCTGACTTCCACATTAAGCTCGGAATCATAGAATGAATAGCTGTCTTTATATGAAAGCGGAGCTGAAAGAGATGCGATATATTCCCCAAGTTCAGCCTCAAATAAATCTGCTACCTGCTCTTTATCTTCTGCTCCAAGCACAAATGGTGTTTCAACAACAATCCTATCATTTTCTATTGAATAACGAGCTGTTGAAAGATAATCAGGATATTTATCCGCAAGAATGCTGAAGAAATCAACAATATAATTCTCTGTCACGATAGAAGATGGATAAGAAATAGTAGCTCTGCTATCTTCTATTTCAAGACCAAGATCTATTCCATCAATGCTTATCTCTCTTCTGAATGCATTATCAGCCTCGGCATCTACGCTTTCTGAATCTACAGAAACTGGCTCCACAGAAGATGGCTCTGCTTTAACCTCTGCTGCAGGCTCTTCGATCTTTGCTTCCTGCTGAGTATTGGCGGCTTCTTCTATAGCCACAGGTGCTGATGCAGCTGGAGCTGATTCAGAGCCTCCGCTCTTTCCAATAAATCTGAATCCTACAACTGCTGCAACTGCAATGACAGCAATTATAGGCCAGATAATCCACTTTCTGATGTTATTATTTCCTTTTTTACTCTCTGGCATGCTATTCTCCTTTTTTATTTCATTTAAAGGCTCATTTTCCTTATCTTCACTTCCAAGGACCTTAAGAGTCTTCACATCATCTACAACTTCTTCAGATATCTCTTCGCTAGGCTCTGCATTCTTTTCCGCAGAAGCCTTCGCAGCCTTTGGCCTCTTAGACTGAAGATAGCGCTCTACAAGCTCTTCCTCTTCTTCACGAGTCAGATCAATCTTCTTATCATTGAGCCTTGGCTTCTTCTTAAGTGAGCACTCAGAGCCAGTGAGAAGAGTTACTATATAAGCATACTCATCACTGCTTCTCTCCAAAGCTTCTGCATTGGCCCTTGCAATAAGGATATGTTTCTCGAGCTCAGCTTTATCCTTTCGAAGAGCCTTACGGCGCTCTGCAAGTGCAGCCTTCTCTTCATCTGTTGCATTCTTGGAAGCCTTAAGCTTTGCAATCTCTTTATCAAGCTCCTCTGCTTTTCCTCTGAATAATTCGATATCATTAAAAGCCTTATCATAAGCAGCTGCAGAAGTCTTCGCATAGCGCTGTATTTCAGAAAGCGATATACGCTTCAGATTCTCTTTAAGCTGCTCATCAAGCTGAACCTCTGGTGCCTTCTTTGCAACTTTCTTTACAATTACAGACTTCTTAGCCTCTGGACGCTCAGAATCTGACTTTATTATAAGATAGTCTTCTCTAGCCCTCTGCAGCTCTTCCTGCCTTTTTATCCTGCTAAGCTCTTTCTCTCTTGCCCTTTCCTGAGCTCTTTTTGATATTTTTTTCTTAGTTGAAGCTTTATTGCTTATACGGACAACAGAACGGCTTTTGTTTTTCTTATTCTTCTTACCCATTAAAACTAATCTCCTAAAACCAACCCCAATCAGATGATACAATAGTTCATCGTTAAAATCTAAACATAGTAGCCTATTTCTGTATAAAAAGGAGGAAAAACACTAATGAAATCCTAATTGAAATGACTCTATCGACATTGATAATAAATGTAATGGCAATAATTTAGTTACATAAAATGAAAATATCATATATTTTCTTATAATAGATGCTATGGAATACATAAAAAGATATGATTCACCACTTGGAATGATACTGATTGCATCTGATGAAATAGGCCTTACTGGGCTATGGTTTGAAGGTCAGAAATACTTTGCAAGGACACTATCTGATAATAGAGAAGAGAAAGAGACTAGAATCATAAAAGAAGCCGAGAAATGGCTTGATTCATACTTCTTAGGTGAAAAGCCTGGAAATGCTATTCCACTGAACCCAGCTGGTACAGTTTTCCAGAAAAGCGTATGGAATATCCTCTCAGAAATACCTTATGGCAGCACAATCACATATGGTGATATAGCATCCAGAATTGCAAGAGAAACAGGAAGAAGCCACATGTCAGCAGAAGCTGTCGGAGGTGCCGTTGGGCATAACCCTATATCAATAATAATCCCATGCCACAGAGTTGTAGGGAAAAACGGAAGCCTCACAGGATATGCTGGAGGCCTAGAACGGAAGATAAGACTCCTTGAAATAGAGAAAGCAGATATTTCAGCTCTCTATATCCCAAGGAAATCAACAGCAAAGTGAAAATCAGTATTCTACGAGAATCTTGCACTCATCATTAGAGCCTGATGCAAATAGCTTAGTATAAGCCTTCTGGATCTCTGCTGGATCCTGAGGGATCTTAGATGTAATAGTGCTCAAGAAAAGCTTCTGATTATCTCTGATAAGAGCAAAAGCCTTCTTGTAATCTGCCCATGAGAAATAGAGGCCTGTCTTAATTGATGCTTCTTTCAGGAATAGATTCATAGGAGTGAAAGATGCCTTCTGTGCATGCATGCCAAGCATTACGATTGTAGCACCAGAAGAAGCCAGGGAAATGAGATAATCATAATCCTCAACACCAACACAGTCGATAATCGATCTGAATCCACACTCAGGTGTAAGCTCTTTCAGCTTTTCCTGATAATCAGGATCCTTTACACTTAAGCAGATATCAACAAAATCGAACTTATTGCAGAACTCTACTCTAGAAAGACTGCGCCCTGTCATTACGACCTTTCCTGCACCTAATAGCTTTGCACATGCGGCTGCATAGATTCCAATAGGTCCATTTCCTGAAATCAGAACAGTCTCTCCTTTCCTTATATTGAGGTACTCCACACCATGGAGAGATACAGCAACAGGCTCTGTAATCGCACCAAGCTCTAATGGCATGTCATCTGGCATCTCGATTACATAATCACCTCTGACTTTCACATACTCACCTAGGGCGCCTGGAGCAGAAACACCAGGATTATCCAGCATCATCTGACGGCAAAGCTGCTCTTTTCCTTCCTTACAGAATTCACATTCACCACAGGAATTGAACTCCGCTGCACATACCCTAGTTCCCTTCTTGAATCCATATTCGCCACCATCTTCTATATATCCGGAGAACTCATGGCCTGGGGTAAAGCCCTCATAAGCATCCCAGAACATCTTATCTGATCCGCAGATAGCACAGTATTTAACTTTAACTGTGACCCACTTTCCTCCTGCCACTGGCTTCTCTTTCTCTTCCATATGAAAATTCCTGATAGGACCTATTACTACGCTTCTCATCTAAAACTCCTTTAGATATTTTAATATCTATTTCTGATTATCGCGCGTCTTTTCCGAAATACAAGAGAAAAACCATAAAACCACTTCTTTTAAGAAAGAGAAATGCACTCCGGTTAAAGCTGTGACAGTATCATGCCAATATCACCATCAATGCAGATAGACTTTCTTCTGATTATCTCAGGTGCATATGTCTCTCCATAGTTGAGACATGCATATGTTGAATCTTTCCATTCGCTTGCCATATTCCAGAAGCTGTATTTTATTATGCCAGGTGTATTATAACCGACAGCAAGCTCTAAAAACAGAACCTTCATATTCCGATGACTGCGGAGAAAATCTGAATACCGACCAGCTGCAATGTGCCATCCTTCATCTTCAACAAATGTATCGTCTGAGCGAAGATTCATGCTCATCGGCCGTCCGCAATGAGGACAGTGCGGAATAAGTTCCGTCGGTACGGTCATTTTCAGTGTCTCTGGTGGAACAAGTGTCCCATCAGTTTCAATCTTATATCCCTGTGCCATTACCATTTTTTTTATGACTTCTGCATTATCATATGTCTCTCTGCAGCATGGTTCGCTACACTGGAACAGCCCGTAGTCTCCTTGAGTATAGAACAGACGGTGCTTATCAAATCCGGCTTTCTGAAAGCAATGATCCACATTAGTTGTCAGAACAAAGTAATCTTTGCCCTTCACTAGTGAAAGCAGCTGTTCATAAACAGGCTTCGGTGCGTTCATATAACGGTTGATGTAAATATATCGGCTCCAGTATGCCCAGTATTCTTCAAGGCTTTCATATGGATAGAATCCGCCTGAATACATATCTGCGAAATGGTATTTTGAGCTAAAGTCATGAAAATACAATTCAAAACGCTCACCTGAATAAGAGAACCCAGCAGAAGACGAAAGGCCCGCACCAGCTCCGATGATAATGCAGTCAGCCTGATCAAATGATATTCTGAGCTTCTTAATGCATTCTGAGAATATCTTCATAGATTTTCCTGTCCTCATCCTTGAAAACATTGAATATCACCTTCCTTATTGAGCTTCTTCTCACCATGAATTCTTCTACAGCTTTTACAGCAATCTCTGCAGCCTGCTTATTAGGGAAATGGAACTCACCTGTTGAGATGCAGCAGAATGCAATGCTCTCTACGGAGTTATCTGCAGCGAGCTCAAGACATGAAGAATAACAGGAATGAAGCAGCTCTTCATCCTTCTTCCTAACACGGTCTTTTATAATGGGTCCTACTGTATGAATGATGTATTCAGAAGGAAGATTATAAGCTTCAGTGATCTTAGCGCACCCAGCAGGCTCTTCATAGCCCTGCTTCTTCATCATATCATCACAGCATAGCCTTAGCTGCATTCCTGCATATGTGTGAATAGCGTTATCAATGCAGCGGTGATTGGGAATATAGCAGCCAGTCATACCGCTGTTTGCAGCATTCACGATTGCACCGCACTTAAGCGTTGTTATATCTCCCTGCCAGATTGCTATCCCAGATCTTACCTCCGGAATGTCCCTTTCATCTGTGACTCCTTTCATCAGCGTCTCAGTCCTCAGATATTCATCCTGTATAGACAGGATATCAGCACGGACAGGTCGTGGAGCTCTTATATTCATAAGCCCTCTAAGAAGCTCTCTTCTTCCCGAAGATGTCTCAGGAATCACAACCCCACTATATCTGGAATCCTCTTTAATAAGCTCATTTATGAGAAATATGCATCGCTCACTCTGATTCATCTTATCTAATCCTCACTATTGCTTTCTCGGGACAATGCGCAGCACATCTTCCGCAGTTAAGACAGTGACGGAAATCTATAACCGCTGTTCTGTTTGAGATATCTATGCAATTCTGAGGGCAAGCATCCATACATAAACCACAGAGAGAGCAGGCATCTGTAATTAAATATCCAGCTTTTCCAATCTCTGCATTTCCGATGCAGAAGCTCTCTCTGATTATTCTTGATGGCACTGTTATATCAAAGAATTCCCCTTCTGCATCATAAATCATGAATACTTCCAGTGCATCCCGGGTTCCTTCTCTGTATATTTCTTTCATGTATGGATTCTTCTCGAATATAAGATCAAGCTTGTCATAGCCAATGCACCTGACTTTTCCTCTCAGAGTTATCGCCATCTTGCCTTTTAATCCAGAAATTGCAATATATTGCTTCTCAATAAGCTGCGAATAGAACTCCTTGCCCTTAGCTGTGAGGAAATACAGACCATCCTCATCATAGTGCATCACATCAATCACTCTTATCTGAGGATGTCCTTCATTATCCACTGTAGAGGCAGATACAGAATGGATATCTTCTGCCAATATCTTAAGATAATCCATTCAGCCCTTTATCTCAGCATCACCTGCCGTGAAGCCACCAAGAGACCCTGCCTTAACCTGAATGCATATATATGCAATCGGAGAATCCGGCGCAGCAAAGAACTGTCTTTCTGCTGAAGGGGATATTCTAAGCCAGTCACCAGCTGAAAGCTCAACAGAATCACCATCTATTATGGCTTTTCCATTTCCCTCAAAGATTCCATAAATCTCCTCATTGCTCTTATGTGAATGAATAAATGGAACGCATGCACCAGCTGGAAGCCTATTGATGCTGACTTCAGCCCCTGTAAGTGAAAGCTTATCATGAAGCTCTGCTCTTGCTTCATCTCCGATGTGTACCTTATCAAAATTATTCATACTTAATCTCCTTTGACTGTTGTAACAACAATCATTACATTGAATGTATAAAACACTACTGTTGTAATGTCAATAGTTACATCATATTTATTGCTAAAATTTTTATTTTAAGAAGAATGCTCTATTTTATGTATTTTGATGCATCAGCTGAGACTTCTTCCAATGTGATTGAACTGAGTTCCTTTTCCATTGCCCTCTGAACCATTTCAAGCTTATCATCAAGCACATTGTGTATATTCCTTCCAACTGGACATTCAGGATTTGGGTTCTCATGGAAATGAAACAGCTCGCCTCCGTCAACGCATTCAACAGCATTATAGATATCGAGAAGGGAAATCTCATTAAGAGGCTTAGCTGCAACAGCACCTCCGGAACCTCTTGCAACCTCAATAAGGCCAGCCCTCTTAAGCTGAATAAGGATTCTGCGGATTATTACAGGATTCACATTTGTGCTTCCAGCAAGGAAGTCACTTGTAACCTTTTGCTCTCTGCTGAATTTATCAATGCATAGCATTATGTGGATTGCTAATGTGAATCTGCTTGAAATCTGCATTTTTGTCCTCTTATGTAACCTCAGCTGTTACACTGATAATATAACAGCCAAGTGAAATCATGAAAACACTGTATTGACAATGATACATTTAGATTAATAATATAACAGTGTTATATCGATATGAAGAATATGGATTCTGAACTCTCAACTTTAGATAGAATACACATAGCTGCTAAAGAAGAATTCCTTGAGAAAGGCTTTAAGAGTGCTTCTCTTAGGAACATTGTAAAAACAGCAGGAGTAACCACAGGGGCCTTCTATGGATACTACAGCAGCAAAGAAGAGCTATTCAAGTCACTGGTATCTGAGGTATATGATACGATACTCGGAAAATTCAAAAACACACTTGATCTCTTCGAGCAGATGCCACTAGTAAAACAGGTAGAGGAAATGGGAGAGCTGAGCAGAGGATGCCTCTATGAGATTCTTGAATACTCCCTATTGCATATTGATGAGCTCCATCTGATTCTTCAGTCTTCGGAAGGAACACCATACAACTTCCTTATCGATAGCATGGTCGATCTCGAAATTGACAGCACACACAAATACTATGAGATATTGTCAAAGCTTGGGTACTGCACTCCTGATGTAGAGAAGATGATCGAGCATATCCTTGTCACAGGAATGATGAATGCATTCTTTGAAATCATCATCCACGAGCTTCCGCTAGAAGAAGCAAGAATATGCCTTTCTCAGCTTTTCGATTTCTACAACGCAGGCTGGCTTAAGATAATGGGACAGGAATAAAATTTTTTTGGATATAGAGTTAGCTAAAACTAACTATTGGAGGATAAAATTGAATAAGGATTCGAATCTCAAAAGGCTTCTAAGCTATGCAGGCACTTATAAGATCCTGACATATCTTTCATGGGTTCTTGCTTTTCTGAGTGCTCTGGTATCACTTGTTCCGCTATGGTATATCTGGCGGATCATAAGAGAAGCACTCGGAGCATCTAGCAAAGCTGCCATGACAAGCTATGGCTGGTATGCAGTGCTTTTCGCAGCTATCTCATTTCTTTTATACATTGCTGCCCTTCTATGCTCTCACCTTCCTGCATTCAGGATAGCAACGAATATAAGGCTGGCACTGCTTGATCATATATCAAAGCTATCTATTGGAAGCATAGAGAAATTCGGAAGCGGAAAACTGAGAAGAACGATTTCAGAGGTATCTGGATCTACTGAGACTTATCTTGCACATCAGCTTCCAGACAAATCAAAAGCAATAGGAACTATAATCGGACTTCTGGTGCTTCTTGCAGTATTCGACTGGAGACTTGGTCTTCTCAGCCTTATTCCTGTAGCTCTTGGTTTTGTGGCAATGATGGGTATGACAGGAAAATCCATGAGAGAAAAGATAACTGAATATCAGAATGCTCTTGCAGATATGTCAAATGAAGCTGTTGAATACATCAGAGGAGTTCCTGTAGTAAAGACATTCGGGCAGAGCATCTTCTCATTCAAGCTATTTAAAGCAACTATAGACAACTATGAGAAGTGGACAATTGCATACACAAAGCAGCTAAGACTTCCTATGATGCTCTACACTTTTGCAATAAACAGCGTATTCATATTCCTTATTATAGGAGCTTCCGCCCTATCAAAATCAGGAATCACAGCAGAGCTTATACTCAATCTTGTCTTCTACATAATAATCACGCCTGTGATATCTCTGACACTGACAAAGATCATGCATATGAGTGAAAACAATATGATTGTCACTGATGCAATTGAGAGAATAGATCAGGTTCTGAATGAGAAGCCTCTTGAGAGCTCTGATAAAGCTGAAAATCCCAATGGCTTTGATATAGAGCTGGACAATGCAAGCTTCAGCTATGATGGCGAGAGAAATGCAATAGACGGCGTATCAATGAGGATTGAGAACGGAAAGAAGACCTGCTTAGTAGGCCCATCTGGTGGCGGAAAGAGCACAATACTATCACTCATTGCAAGATTCTATGATGTAAATAGCGGCCGGGTGCTCATAGGTGGTACAGATATAAAAGCAATCAGCAAAGAAACTCTTATGGATAACATCTCATTTGTACTGCAGAGCAATCATCTCATAAAAGGCACAATACGCGACAATGTCAGGCTCGGAAGAAAGAATGCATCAGATGATGAGATCATGGATGCACTCACTAAAGCTGAATGCCTGGATATCATAAAGAAGCTTCCTGAAGGCATCAACACTGTAATAGGAACAGACGGAATATACCTCTCAGGAGGTGAACAGCAGAGAATAGCAATTGCCCGTGCTGTTCTAAAAGACTCTCCTATCATACTTCTTGATGAAGCTACTGCATATGCAGATCCGGATAATGAGCTGAAAGTGCAGAAAGCAATCGACAGGCTTGCTGAAGGCCACACTCTGATAATGATTGCACATAGGCTCTCCACAGTCACCAATGCCGACATGATATACGTAATTGCTGATGGGAAGATTGAAGAGTGCGGAAAGTTCAATAAGCTTCTAGAGAATAATGGCCTCTTCAAGAGCATGTGGGAAGATTATCAGAAATCTGTTGACTGGAAAGTCGAAAAGGAGGCAAAGAATGCTTAATAAACTTCAGAGAAGATTCGCGCTCTCAAGGAAAGGCGCTGTTGATACTATAACAGGAAGCATATTCTCTGCTTTGCAGAATATCTCATTCATGGTTCCTGTTGCGCTTCTTTATGCTGCTGTTTCGGATCTTGTAAGCGGTACAGCAATATATAGCAGATCACTATTCTACATAATCGGAACAGCAATATGCGTCATCTTCATCTTAGTATCCACAAAGCTCCAGTATGATGGAACTTTCCTCAAGACTTATGAAGAAAGCGGAGTAAGAAGAATAACGCTTGCAGAGAAGCTGAGAAAGATTCCTCTCTCATTCTTAGCAAAGAAAGATCTTGCAGACCTTACCTCAGCAATCATGAATGATTCTGCGGTGCTTGAGCAGAGCCAGTCAC
This sequence comes from uncultured Spirochaetales bacterium, assembly GCA_934271365.1. Taxonomy (GTDB): domain Bacteria; phylum Spirochaetota; class Spirochaetia; order Sphaerochaetales; family Sphaerochaetaceae; genus Ornithospirochaeta. The sequence goes on along the minus strand of CAKQRI010000022.1, from coordinate 12,793 downwards.
ACTTCGTCTGTCCACTGATAGGAGCAGCAATATCAACAGTAATCATTGCTATATCCCTGCTATTCTTCAACTGGAAGATGGCACTTGCTGCAATATGGCCGCTTCCTGTCTCCTTCCTTATAACAGCCTCTGCATCAGGATTGCAGAAAAAGCTATCAGCAAAATCAATGAAGGCAAAGATGAAGACAGAAGATGGAATCCAGGAATTCCTCGATAGCATAGCGGATCTGAAATCCAACAATGCAGAAGGAGAATATCTGAATGGCCTTGAGAAGAAGATAAGATATTCAGAGAAGAGAATAGTATATTCAGAGCTTGGAACAGCCTCCTTCATAACTGCATCCAGTCTCATACTTAAGTTTGGAATAGCTACAACTGCACTTGTAGGCTCTTACCTCTTCATTAGCGGCGAGATCTCTATAATGACATTCATCATGTTCCTCATCGTAGCATCAAGGCTCTATGATCCGCTTGAGGGATCACTGCAGAATCTTGCAGCAATAATAGCCACCAATACAAACATTGAAAGGATGAATGAGATTCTCGACTATAAGATCCAGACAGGATCTGATAAGCTCACAAACACCTCTTCAGACATAGTATTCGACCATGTCGGCTTCTCATATGATAGCGGAATAACAGTGCTGAGGGATGTATCATTCACAGCAAAGCAGGGAGAAGTAACAGCGCTTGTCGGACCATCTGGTGGCGGAAAGACAACAGTATCACGTCTGGCATCCAGATTCTGGGATATAAGCAGCGGCAAGATAACAGTTGGAGGCATGGATATATCAAAAATAGATTCTGAAGCCTTGCTCTCTCTTTATTCAATAGTCTTCCAGGATGTTACGCTATTCAATAACACTATTCTTGAGAACATAAGAATAGGCCGCAAGGATGCAACAGATGAAGAGGTAATTGAGGCAGCAAAGCTTGCTAAAGTCGATGGATTTGCAGAAAAGCTCCCTGATGGGTGGAACTCAATGATCGGCGAGAATGGAGAAAAGCTATCAGGTGGAGAGAGGCAGAGGATATCAATAGCCCGAGCCTTCCTGAAGGATGCGCCAATAATACTGCTTGATGAGGCAACAGCCAGCCTTGATGTTGAGAATGAGAGCGCAATCCAGAGTGCTATCTCCAGACTGATCAAGAATAAGACAGTGCTTATCATTGCTCATAGGATGCGAACAGTATCAAATGCAGATAAGATAATTGTCCTGAAAGACGGAGTCATAGCAGAAGAAGGAAAAGCCGATGAGCTTCTCTCGAAGAAGGGAATCTTCTATCACATGGCAGAGAGCCAGAAGCAGAGCCAGAGCTGGAGAATCTGATTGATATCTATGTGAAGTGCCTCACTTATGGGGCACTTCACTCTTCTTCGCTGAATTCAAGAGCAGGAAGCTCTCCATGCTCTGCAATGAAATCGAGCATAGAAGCAAAACGTTCGGGATTCCTTATCTGGAATTCCATATGTTTTTTATCTCTGAAGACAGGGAAATGGGCTTCTGGATATGCAGCCTTTACAGCAGGATGGTATTTAAAATGCTCTTCTAGGCTACCGAACTCAAAGAACATTTTCCTCTGAACCTGAGGTGGAAACTGATGAAAGGGCTTATCCTCTAAGCTATCTGAAAGCTGTCTCCTGAGATTCCTATAAGTCAGTAGCCTTCCCCCATCCATAAAATACTTCTTTATTCCATCATCACTGCACCACATCAGGTGTCTGAGTGTTCTGCCTTTAGACCAGTAAATGCTCTTGATTGCGAAATAGAGAAAGAGAGTCATGATATGCCTTGCAAATCTGCTTATCTGAGCGAACTGCCCACCATCAAAGAAGACATAGCTTACAGGAACAGATGCTGAGTATAGGAATTCCATAGCAAGATCTGCACCGATTGAGGATGCGACCACCAAGGAAATCTCATTGACTCCTATCTCCTTAAGAAATTCTTCTATCTGCCTCACTTCATCGCTCTTGCTTATATACCTTCCATGGGAATAAACCGAGGAAGTTGGCATGATACAGAAGTACTTTTTATCAAGAAATGCAGATAAATGCTCACTGCTATCTCCTGTAACTCCCATAGCATGGAAGAAGATAATAGCTGGATTATCTGGATTTCCTGCCGTTCTGAATACCATAATACCTCCTTCTCAATGCTTCTTTATGACAGCAATAGCACATGGGACAAGACCATCGGAGAGCATATATTCAGCATCTCCATAACCAGCTGAAGAAATGAATTCCTTATAGGAACTGTAAGAGAATTCCCTCTTAAAGCCTGCCCCAGCCTTTCCGATTATTCCTGTCACTGAATTGGAATGTCCATTCTCTGACTTATTGATATATGTTGGAATTATAATCAGCCCACCGCTCCTGCATACTCTATGCATCTCTGATATGGCTTTTTCTGGATTATCAAGAAGATGTATCACATTAGCTGCAATGACAGCATCAAAGCTTTCATCAGGATACTGCAGCGACAGTATATTTCCATTTCTGAATTCTATATTCTTAATATTTCTACATTTATGCCTTGCCTTATCCAGCATTTTAAGAGAATAGTCTGAGGCAATCAGATGATGGCACTTTGCTGCAATTGCTTCTGTAAGAAGGCCTGTCCCACAAGCACACTCAAGCACATCATCAGAAGGTGCAATCAGAGATGATACAACAGAGCATAGCCCTTTGTTGGCTTTTCTGTTGATCCCATATGCAAAGATATCATAAAAGACAGCTACTCTATCCCAGAACATAACCAGGCTCACTCCCCTTTTTCAAGCACTGCAATCCTATTTGATATTCCACGGATCATAGGAATTCTTCCTAAAAGCTTATATACAGGATAAATCTCAGCCATTCCTTCAGTTAAGCTATGCTCTTCCTTGAATTCAAAGCCCGTGATAAGCGAAGACAGAGCTTTTCCATCCCTGATTCCCCAGCTGAACTCTGCATTGCTGCCTTCTATTGATTTCTCTCTGAAATGCTTTACGACCATAGGATTCATAATCTCCGCAAATACACGCACTTTGCTGAAGCAAGATGAAATAACCTCAAAAATCCTCTTTACATCAGACTCATCAAGATACATAGTCAGCCCTTCTATTATCACAAGAGCTGGTACATCATGCTCTTTTATCAGATTTGTCCAGTCATCCATTGCAGATGCTGCAATCTGAGATATCACCCCATCTTCAGGAAGTACCCTAGCCCTGACATCAATGACATCGGGAAGATCCAGATTATACCAATGAGAATAGCCTCGCATCCTATAGCACCTAGTATCGAGGCCTGCTGCTATATTCACTACAACAGCGCCTTCATTTCCTTCAAGATATTCCGATGTAAGCCTATCCAGGATAATTGTTCTTGCAATCACACCGTCATGCATTGCCTTATCCTTATCTGCAAGAGAGAAATCATAATCAATCTGCTTAGCTACTTCGACAGCTTTGTCATCATGGATTGCACATCGTGTTCTGGTTTCCTTTGCCCGTGCATATATTGTCTGCAGCATTGTCTCAGGAACACCTGCAAGCTTAATCTCTTTCATCTGCATGCCCTCCTATCAAGGCTTCTTCTGCATATGCGCAGAATTTTTCAGGATGTATCATAACAAGCTCAGCATGTGCCATGCCAGGAATGCATTTCATCCTGATTTCTGAAAAATATTTCTTAATGAATCGGATATCCTTACGCATTGCCTTTTCCTCTTCTTCACCATACCAATAGAAAAGCTCCGTACCAGATAGCTGTGGAGTCTCTGGCAGAGCATAATTATTTGCAGACCAGAAGACATTCCTTATTGTACGGTTAGAATACGTCCTAAGATATTCCTGCAACTCATCATATTCTCGCTTTGGGCCATGTCCTGGAAGAGTAAATCTCTCAGGAGGAAAAGCAGCTTCCAGAATCCTGCGGCTGCAAGAGACAAGCTTGAAGGAAAGGAAATCCTTCAGAAGAATCGCTTTTCTTATAATCAGTGGATACGTATAAGGCGTTATTCCGCCATCAATGATTGCATGTCTTACTGATATGCTGCCAAGTGAAATAAGCTGTATAAGACAGGCGCCTCCCATAGAACAGCCATAAGCTGCATCAAGAGACGATTCATTATTCTTTTTAAGATATGCTGTAATATCAGCCACGGTTGCTTCAATAGATGAAAAATTCCCTGGAATATCACCTTCATGTCCAGCATATATAACCTGGAACACATGCCATTTCTCAGCAAGCAGCTGTATAGTTCTTTCAAATGCCCATGCAGGTTCTGCTGTACATGGCAGAAACAGCAGTGTTCTTTCATTGTCCGTTCCATGCTCAAGAATACGCGTCATCTTTTTCTCTTCTATAATAGTTAGGATAAGCTAACTATTATATTTTTGAAAAGACATCTATTTATTCTTTAAAGGATTTCTGACTGAGAAAACATAATGGAGCATATCAATTCCACGGAAATGCTTTATTATTTCCCCGCGCTTTTCCATGCCACAGCGCTTAGCAGCATGCATAGATGCTGTATTTGTATCTCTTATTATCGAATAGACCTCATCAAGACCAAGAGATGAGAATGCATAATCACGTAGTGCTGCAGCGGCTTCTGCTGCATAGCCACAGTGCCAGAATCCAGACTTAAGCAAATAGCCTATCTCTGTAACTTCAAAGCCTCCCGCATCCTGCAGCGTAAGGCCTGCCTGTCCTATGAGATCTCCGCTTTCTTTAAGGATTACGGCATTAAGCCCTATATTCTTAACACTATACCTCTCAAGCTGCCTGTTCATCCATCTTCTGCACTCAGTCTCGCTCATTGGACCTTCATATGCATACATGACATCCGGAGACTGAAGCATTGCTTTCACATCTTCATAATCGCTGTTCTTCAGCCTTCTGATTATTAAGCGATCTGTTTCTATCAGCATGATCCAAGAACTCTTAATGCATTATCTAAGAACAGCTTATCGATAATCCGCTCTGAAAGACCTTCTTTTTTCAGTGCATCTTTGACTAGAGGTATCTTTTCTGGGCTGTCGAGCTCAAGCTTCCCTCCTGTTCCATCAAAATCAGATCCAAATGCAAGCACATCCTCACCGCCAACTTCATACATATGCATTATATGAGCTGCCATATCTGCGATTCTGCTAGTACGCTCAGGTGTGCCTTCTCTCTCAAGAAATGCCCAGCATATATTGAATCCGACTACGCCACCCTTATCTGCAATGATCTTTATCTGATCATCCTTAAGATTCCTTGTAACATCCGTAATTGCCCTGCAATCAGAATGAGTAGCAATAAAAGGCTTCTTTGCATGCTCTGCAATTGAATAGAAGCCTCCATCATTCAGGTGAGACACATCAGCAATGATTCCAAGCCTTTCACATTCATATAGAGCTTCGATGCCTTTATCCTTCAAAGGCTTATTCATCACTTCAGGATCAGTGCTATTAGGATATCCAAGCTCGTTCTCATAGTTCCATGTAAAGCCAAAGATCTTAACATTCCAGCTTTTCAGAATCTCAAGCCTTGAGATATCCCCTTCAATAGAACCACCCTCTTCTGTTGTCAGAATCGCATGAAGGCCAGTCCTGAGATCTTCACTTCCTGTATATACAGGAATTCCTGAAAGTGCTGTTTCCCTCAAGAACCTATCATGAAGCTCATTCACAATCTTCCAAGGCTTTCCTTCCTTCAGCGGAGTAAATAGCGCAAAGCACTGTCCTGTTATCCCACCATTCAGAAGCCTGTCTTTTGAGAGAACCAGCTTATTTGAAAGAAGATTCTCACCATTATCACCTTTATTCCATAACGCATATATCGTATCTGAATGAAGATCTATCATCTGTCCCTCCCTAGAAGAAGCCCTATCGACTCCTTTCTCAATCTGAATCTGAAAAACTTCACATCTGCAGATGCAGAGAAATAACAATACCAGGCATCATCGCTCTCTTTGTATCTCAGATCTGCATTTGTGATATAGCGGCTTGCCCACCCTTCTTCTGGAGTCCATTCTATTATCCTTGTATCTATGAAATCAATCCCATCCGAAGAAAGAGAAAGAATCATTACAGACTCCGACCTGTTATTCTCTTCTGAATATGAATAAGCACATTCAACTGCGGCAAAGCCATCTGAGCATGGAACTATCCTTACAGGCCCTACAGCGAGGTTGCGGTAGCGGCTATCTCGGTCAATCTCAAACACAGGATGCTGATATACTTTATATGGGCCATCAATATAATCAGACTCAGCAAACATAAATGAGGATGCGGCTCTGACTCTGCTATCATAGATTACAGCTTCACCTGCTCCGAAATAAAGCCTATACCGACCATTCCACTGAACAAGCTGAGGAGAGAATAGCCTCTCATTTCCATCTCTGAATATAGCCTCTTTAATGGAGGATGAGTCGAGGATCACTTTAGGCTGAGACCAGAGAGAGAGATCAGTAGAAGATGAGATCATTATCTTCGATGTCTTTCTCCTGTCATCCTCGCTCTTTCTGAATAGCTTTCTATGATGTGTCTCATAGACAATATAATATGTGCTGCCTTCCTTATATATGAATGCAGAATTCGCATGAGGAAACAGCAGATGAGCTCTCTCCCACTCAAGTCCGGATGTTGAGCTATAGTGCTCTATGCCCAGATAGGTATCAGCAAAAAGATGCCAAAGACCATCAGGAGACTCTTCTGGAAGAAGAAATGATGGATTTGAAAGCTTTGATAGGCGTCCCTTCAGTGAAGCTACTGGCTCATCACTGAAGGAATACCAATAGCTATTCTGAAGCTTCGAGATCGATTGATAGCGCAATCCTCTTACTCTCCGTCTTTAGGCCTTCTGTTTTTAGGAGCAAAGAATGGATAGAGCTTATCCTCCAGATTCCACTTCTTAACTGCAAATTTTATGAATGCATTGTAGATAAGGAATGTTGCTCCGATTGATACAACAAAAACAAGAAGAGTCATTATCCCAGCTACACCTGTTGCATCTGGGAATTTATTTATAAATAACCCAAGAAGGACAAATCCTACAATGAAGAATGCAATAAGCAGAACTATATTCAGAACAGTTGCTGCCAGCATGAAAAGCAATGTATAACATTTTTTATTCATCTTTCTTCCTTTCAGCTAAAAAAGCCAATAACAATAATATAACAGAAATCACAACAGAGGCATCAGCTATATTGTAGGTCGGCCATCTGTCCATACCTAGAAATCCATATGTCGCAGTACTGATCCAGTCTACTACCCTGAGATTTCTGAAGAGCCTGTCAATGATATTTCCTAGCCCTCCTCCAAGTATTCCGGCAAGGCACCAGCGCTCAAACTGCGTCATCTCACTATCAAAGCGATGGGATGCAATGCAGTATGCAATCAGAGCCATGAATGCAAGAGGCAGCACAATGAAAAGCAGATATTTGACTGGAAGTGCCAATCCGGTACCTACAGAAAAGGCAACTGCATTATTCCTGACATGAACAATCCAGAGAAAATCAGAGAGGCACCTTGCACCAATTGAATTCTCTGGAATCATATGCACAATAACAGCCTTGGAAATCTGATCCAGCGCAATAATCAGAAGAGTCAGTATATATGGATAATATCGCCTGCTTTTCAAAGTCCACTCTCCGCGTCAATAAACACAGTATCAAGAGAAAGCTCTTTCTCTGTCATTCTCTGAAGCGCTCTGACTCCGAACACCTCACTTCTGTAGTGGCCTCCGGCAAGCACAGATATTCCAGACTCGAGGGCATCCGGATAATCCTGATGCAGGAACTCTCCCGTGATATATAAATCAAGGCCTTTCTTTATTGCATCATGAACATCAGAGCTTCCGCCTCCAGAGATAATCCCTACAGTTTCTGACTTCTTCTTTGCCCCCTGCAGGGAAAATGCAGATGAATCAAACCCCAGAAGCAGCGAAACCTCCTCTATAGTCATAGGAAAAGGAAGAGAGCCTTTTATTCCGATCAGCTTTCCTTTGCAGTATCCAAAAGGGTCCCACTCCTTCATTCCAAGCCGAAGTGCCATCTGGGCATTGTTGCCAAGAGAAGAATGAGCATCAAGAGGCAGATGCGCAGCAAACAGGAAAAGCGAGCTATCTAATGCTTTTCTCACTCTTTTATAGTGATTTCCGGTTATTGCAATAGGTTCCCCCCAGAACAGCCCATGATGAACGACAAGCATATCAGCAGCGGCTTCAGATGCCTTGGTTATTGTCTCAAGTGTTGCATCGACTGCAAACGCTACCTTATTAATATCTCTATCATCTCCGCCTATCTGGATTCCATTCATGGAATAATCATCAAATGAGCTTATATCAAGCACTGATGACAGATAGTCTGCATATTCTTTAACTGTCATGGAAAAATTGTAATTCATTGACAGGAAATATTCCACAGTTCTAATATTGTCTCATGCTCAGGGAAATCAAAAGCAGCGAAATTCATCTCAGTTATCAGAATCTAGATATAACAGACGTAAAGCCAGGAGTCGGTATAATAGGACAGGATAGGGCTCTTGGCCTCTTACGGCTTGGCTTATCTGTAAACAGAAGCGGATACAACATCTTCATCTCAGGAGAAGAAGGCTCTGGACGTTTAAGTGCAGTGAAAAATGAGATACGAAGAATAGAATCTGATGTCTCATCGCTTTTTGATGCTGCTTATGTATACTCAAAGTCTCATCTGGACTGTCCTCAGTGCATTACTTTTCAAAAAGGGATGGCAAGAGAATTCCAGAAGGATTTATGGAAGCTCAGAGATAAGCAGATCTCAAAGGAAGAGATCATTGCTAAATGGAAAGACAGCCAGATTGCCAGCTTCATCAGACATCTTCCTGAGGAGGCTGAACCTGATGCATATGAGATCAACATAGTCCTTGATAGAGCCGAGGCCAAAAGACGTCCATTAGTAATAGAGACCCATCCATCAAAGGAATCTCTCTTCGGCTTCATTGATAGCAAGAGAGAGAACCATATGGGAATCCATATCGGTTCATATCAGGAAGCCGCAGGTGGTTTTCTGGTACTTAATGCAGAGGAAATAACGTCAAACGAGGAGCTATGGTCCAAGCTGAAGCGCTATCTTGAAATGACTCATAGGGCACTTACTAGCACAGCAGTCAAAGGCGAGATGCTATCATCTCTCCGTCCATCACCTATTCCGATGCTAACTAAAGTAATACTCATCGGGAATGAGAATCTATACGATAAGCTAAGCGATGAAGACGAGCAGTTCCTGCGATTCTTCAAGATATCTCCTGAATTCGATTATTCAATGGATGCAACAGAAGATAATCTGAAAGGAACCATTTCATATCTGATGGACTCAGAGAATGACCTTCTCCCGGTTGAGGGTTCTGCATATAAGGAAATCCTTAGATTCTCAACATTGGTTGCAGAAGACAGAGCAAAGCTCACAACGCAGCTCTCAATTCTTGCGGACCTATTAGAAGAGGCAGATATCTCAGCAAGGAATGATGGGAAGAACAGCATAACAGATGAAGATGTGAAGAATGCCCTTGAAAAAAGAGACTGGTATGGCGCAATGGCTGAAGACCATATCAATGATGAGATAGAAAATGGCGTCATGGTCATGAACCTCAAAGGAAAGAGAACCGGGGTTGTCAATGGCCTTGCTGTAATGGACAGAGGACTTTCATCTTTCGGAACTCCTACAGTAATCTCAGTTGCCGTTGCTCCAGGCACAGAAGGCATAGTGAATATAGAGCATGAGGCTGGATTATCAGGAGGAATACATGACAAAGGCGTCATGATTCTTGAAGGATATCTCAGAGGTCGCTATGCAAAGACATTCCCGCTATCGCTATATGCAGGAATCTGCTTTGAGCAAAGCTATGGCGAAGTGGATGGAGACTCAGCATCATCAGCAGAGCTTTATGCGCTTTTATCTGCTATAGGAGATCTTCCGCTTAGGCAGGATATAGCAGTGACAGGATCTGTTAACCAGATGGGAGAGCTACAGCCTGTTGGTGGAATAAATGAGAAGATCCAAGGGTTCTTCAATGCCTGCTCAAGGTTAGGTCTTACTGGAACGCAGGGTGTTATAATACCACAGCAGAATCTCTCATCCCTGATTCTCCCTTATAAAGTCGAAGAAGCTATAGAAAACGGTCTCTTCCATATCTATGCAATCAGCGATATCTATGAGGGACTTGAACTGCTGACAGGCCTGAAAGGCGGAGAGCGAGACAGACGTGGCATATTCCCTCAGGGGACATTCAATAGATATATCGAAGATGCTCTGAAGGCACTATGCCACAACAGCCAGAAACAGAACTGATCACCACTTTAGGTGACCAGTAGCCAAGGCCTCTTCATATTTCGATATCTTATAGTCTAGACGGCTGAGCATCGACGCAGTATCAGCAAGCCTTTCCTTCAGCTTTTCACACTCTTTCTTCAGAAGCATGATTCTGTCTTTTATTGTCTCATCGCCTTCTTCATAGAGTCGCCTGTACTCTCTGACTGCCTCTATATCCAGGCCTGCTCTTCTCATGCAGATTACCAGCTCAAGCCATCTGAGGTCTGAATCCCCATAGTCCCGTATGCCACCACTGCTTCTTGAGACATGAGGAATCAGTCCCTCCTTCTCATAGTAGCGGAGCGTAGCAGGCGGAACATTATACTTTTCAGAAACTTCCTTTATCGTCATATCAAAGTGAAAACGGCTTAACGCCCTCTACAGCTTTAGATGCATCAATAACAGCATCCCCATTATCTATATCAATGAGCTTATAAAGATCATTTCCCATTCCAAGCTCTTTCATGTATGAAAGCTGTCTTAGGCCATGTCTTGTCTCAATGCGTTCTCTGAGCGCATGCCCATCAGATGGAGATAGAGCATAGATCATGTCAACAGAAGCCTGATCTGCTGCAAGGATATCGAGAGATGCTACAATTCCTATATTCGGAGTCACAACAGGCTCTGCTCCTAAGCCTTCACAATCACATGACACGGACATATTCCTCATGACATTTATGAATGCAATATGAGGAGCAAAATAGTCAACTGTAGCCTTTGCTGACTCGCTGATTCTCTCCATCAGCTCTTCTTCTGCAATGCTCCACATATTATCAGACCCCTCTCTTGTATGGATCATCTTCTTCCCGATTCTGCCATCTGCACATCCGTTTCCGATGTTCTTATCTGAGCCGCCGAAGCCTCCCATTGTATGGTCTTTGAAATGCGTCAGGACAAGCACTGAATCATAATTCTTAATATTCTGTCCCATTGACATCTCTTTAAACCATTTACCGCCATTCACAGGGAGCATAACAGTTCCATCCTCATCCATTATATCAACAGGAGCAAATGTCCATCCATTTATAGATAGGGTTTTCCTATGAAGTTCTGTAGTGTATCTATCACCTTCGTAATATGTATTTGTCTCAACAATAGATGCACTATCATCAAGCTCCTTCTCAAAAAGATTCTTAACCCACTCTCTTGGTATGATATTCGGACCATGCTGCTCACCAGTATGAAGCTTAACAGCGACACAGCCTGTCATTGCACATGAAATCCTCTTATAGATTCTCTCTAATCCTTCTGCAGATAGATCTCTTGTGAAGAACACCATGGATTCAGCTCCTGTCCTATCTTTATAAGGAACATATACATCACCTGATTTTCCATAATCTGCTTTTCCATTCATGACTATCACATCTGATTATGAGATACAACTTAAAGTTAACTTTAAGTCAATAGCAAAGATTCTTTATATAGAATCTTTTCAGATGTATCATTCTGAATATGCATGATATATGGAACCCATGGCATGGCTGCAGGAAGAAAAGCGAAGGCTGCGACCACTGCTATATGTATTATCTTGATAGTCTTACAGGGAAGAATGGCAGAGACATCTATCTTACAAAGAATATGGACTACCCTCTCAGAAAAGACAGAAGCGGATATTACAAAATCAAGAGCGGAGAGAGAATAAGAGTATCAATGACAAGCGATTTCTTCTTAGAAGAAGCAGATAGATGGAGACCTAATGCATGGAAAGTCATGAGAGAAAGATCCGATGTGATCTTCTTTCTTCTTACAAAGCGCCCGGAAAGGGTCCTAGAAAGCCTTCCCGCCAACTGGAATGACGGCTGGGATAACATAATGCTATCTGTCACATGCGAAAATCAGAAAAGAGCAGATGAGCGCATTCCAATCCTATTAGATCTTCCTTTCAAGCATAAGGGGATAATGTGCGCACCTTTCATCGGAGAAATCTCAATAGAGAAATACCTAAGGCTGAATATTATCGAAGAGGTGATATGCGGTGGTGAGAACTACGATGGAGCAAGGCCCCTCGACTTTGATTGGGTAAAAAAACTCAGGGATGAGTGTGTAAGACACAATACGAAGTTTGCATTCATTGAAACAGGTACAAACTTCGTGAAAGATGGAAGAACATACATAATGCCAGATAAGCGTCTCCAGAGCAGAATGGCATATAAATCAGGAATGAGCTTTGAAGGAAGAAAGACTGAATACATCCTAAAAGACAGCTGGAATCTTCCGATTCCTGAAGAAGAGCTCTATAAGCCTCACTTCAGGGAATTATGCAGAGAATGCGGAAGCCGTATAATCTGCAATGGATGCTCAGACTGTGGCAAATGCAATGTGGAAGCATGATATGATAGAATCAATTCTGCCATTTGCTACAATCCCCCAATAAACCTCCTCGGGGTAAACCCAGAGGTATCTCACCTAAGCCTCGGGCTCTCCTTTCGGAAAATTCAATAGCAACTGTTTGTAATCCTTTTCTTTCCCTT
>CAKQRI010000021.1 GCA_934271365.1 uncultured Spirochaetales bacterium | reverse complement strand
GAGAGCCCGAGGCTTAGGTGAGATACCTCGGGGTTTACCCCGAGGAGGTTTATTTTAATATTTTATATATTACGTAATTTATACTTCTAATTTTTACATTTTTATTACTTTACACTTTTTTTAATTATGTAATTAATGTAATTTTATGTTATATTAACATTATATTTTTCTATACAATTTCTATTTGAATTGTCTTTTTTCATGAAAAACCCACCTTTCATTTCTGAAAAGTGGCATAGCTCAATGACTGAGTTTAAATTTTAGTTTTAGAGAACTTTGAAGGCATTTCTACCTGCATATTCAGCTTCATCACCAAGATAATCCTCAATCCTCATCAGCTGGTTGTACTTTGCAAGCCTATCAGAACGGGACATAGAACCAGTCTTGATCTCACCTGTTTCCAGAGCAACTACAAGATCTGCTATGAAGCTGTCTTCTGTCTCACCAGATCTATGAGAGACAACTGCAGTATAGCCATGGCGCTCAGCAGCCTTAATTGCCTCAAAAGTCTCCGTAAGTGTTCCAATCTGGTTAACCTTAATCAGAATGGAATTAGCTACATGCTCCTCAAATCCCATCTTCAACCGCTCTGTGTTTGTTACAAAGAGATCATCTCCTACAAGCTGAACCCTGTCTCCGATTCTGTCTGTCAGCATCTTCCAGCCTTCCCAGTCATCCTCAGCCATTCCATCCTCAATTGATATGATAGGATACTTATCAACCCAGCTTTCCCAGAGATCAACCATTTCAGATGATGTCTTCTCCTCACCTGTTGTCCACTTCAGCTTATAGACCTTCTTCTCCTCATCATAGAGTTCCGATGCAGCAGGATCCAGGGCAATCATGAAATCACCATCCCTTCCTGCTGTGTAGCCAGCCTTTGCAATAGCTTCCATAATCACTTCCAGAGCTTCTTCATTTGACTGCAGGTCAGGTGCGAATCCACCTTCATCCCCTACTCCTGTATTATAGCCTCTTGCCTTGAGGACATTCTTAAGGCTATGGAACACCTCTGCTGTCCATCTGATTGCTTCCCTCTCGCTTGATGCACCGATTGGCATCACCATGAACTCCTGGAAATCAACCTTATTATCTGAATGAGCACCGCCATTCAATATATTTGCCATAGGAACAGGAAGCACTGTGCTCTTATATGCACCAAGGTACTTGAATAAAGGCAGGCCAAGATAATTTGCAGCAGCTCTCGCAACAGCCATTGAAACACCGAGAATTGCATTAGCGCCAAGACGTGCCTTATTCGGAGTTCCATCCAGCTTGATCATTGCTCTGTCTATAGCAACCTGGTCAAGAGCATCCATGCCCTCAATATCAGGAGCAATTATATTATTTACATTATCAACAGCTTTCAGGACACCTTTTCCGCCAAAGCGCTTCTTATCGCCATCACGGAGCTCTACTGCCTCATGAACGCCTGTGGATGCTCCAGATGGAACAGCAGCTCTGCCCATTGTGCCATCTTCAAGATATACATCGACCTCAACAGTCGGATTTCCACGTGAATCAAGGATCTCTCTTGCTTCAATACTTTCGATAATACTCATCTTAGCAAATCTCCTTATCATAAATTCTACTAAGCTAAATATCTTCAAAAGAGAGGCCAATGTCAATTAGTTAGATTTAACTAACTATTTAGACAATTCAGATTTTCTCTTTGGTACATTCGGTGGGATTTCATAAGCTGGAACAGGATCTAGATGAACTGTCTTTCTCTCTTCATCAGTGCGTTCGAAGGCAGTGGCGCCCCTTGGCACAGCCTTTTTGCGAATCATCCGCTTCTTCTCATTTCCTGAAAGAGTGAAAAGAAGAATTATCTCTGAGAAAATAGCCGAAGCTGAGAAAGATGCAAAGAAAATGAAGAGCCATGCACTGACAATCGAAGAAGCAGGATAAAGCCCTGAAAGCTGACCATTGAGCATTGCACCATAAAGCCTTCCTTCATCATACTCCATTAAGTTCATTGCAAATTCTGCAGACATAGAGAGGATGAGTAGAAGATAGACAGCTGGAGATATTCCAGAGCCTCTTTTCCTTACCAATATGCTTACCGAAGCTGCAGAGAGAAGAAATGCGAAGCTGATTGAAAGTACAGAATATGTCTTGAATGAGGCAACTGACATGTAGACATAAGAAAATGAATAAGAATAGTAAAATGCACCAGCAATCAGAAAGACAATCGATAAAAGCGATATACATAGCCAGAGAACTGAATGCCCTCCACTCTTTTTCAGGCAGAGCCGGTCCAATGATGCATAATATATTGATATAGGAGCAATGCTCATTATGATATCTGGAAGAAAAGAGAACATATAGTTATAGTTACGGACTCTGTATAGCCCAAGTTCATATATAAAAGATGCTGCTATGTAAAACAGAGGCGCGAGAATCAGCAGGATGCTGGCTTTCTCCTCTTTACCTTCAGATAAGAATGCTGCACTAAAATATGTCATTGCAGATGAAACAAAGAATAAAGTGGCAGAGAATGTGAATATCATCGGATTAAGATATTCAGAAAAAGCATATGCCGTAGAGGCAACAGAAAAAAGAGTTATAGCAGGAAGCAGAAAGCCAATGATTCTCAAATGCACAGATTTCTTAGCGCTCATCAGCAGTAAACTCCTCTTCTGCATTTCTGATCTCCTTCATGGAAAAACCTTTTCTGAGAAGGAATGCAACAGTGTCTTCCCTTCCCTTTTTCCTGAGAAGAGATAAGTAACTCTCCTTCAGATATGGAATGAATGCCCCACTATCCCAATATTCATTAACAGCTTTTCGTGAAACGGAATCAGGACATCCTCTTTCCCTCAGGCGCATTAAGATGATCTGGCGTCCCTCCGGATTCTTCCTCATCCGGCTTCTGATGAAGACTTCAGCAAAACGCTCTTCTGAGATTGCCCTCTCAGCAACCAGGCGCGAAACTGCAGATGAAGCCTCGTCTTCCCTATAGCCCTTCAGGATAAGCTTATCAAATATTTCCTTAGCAGTATGTTCTCTGACAGCAAGCAGAGAGAGAGCTTTATCATATGCATTCATCATATAAAGAGGATACATTATGAAAGAAAAAAAGGCCAACTGCAAAGCCGGCCTTTTCTTCGAATATGTAAAACGATTATCTCTTTGAGAACTGGAAGCGTCTTCTTGCACCGCGCTGACCATACTTCTTTCTCTCGACCATTCTTGGGTCTCTTGTCATGAAGCCAGCAGTGTGAAGAGCTGGGCGATATGCCTCATCGTTAGCTACGAGAGCTCTTGCAATACCATGCCTGCAAGCCTCTGCCTGGCCATTGATTCCGCCACCTGTTACGTTGATTACAACATCAAACTTACCAACAGTCTCTGTTACAACAAAAGGCTGAGCTACGATTGCTGCATTGATAGCATCTACGAAGTACTCGTCAACCTTCTTACCATTAACTACGATAGAACCGTTGCCTTCTCTGAGATAAACTCTAGCAACTGCGGTCTTTCTGCGGCCTGTGCCACGACCAAGATCTACAACTTTGTTTTCATTCTTTGCCATTTTAGTCTACCCCTTAAATTTCAACAGCGATTGGCTGCTGTGCCTGATGTGGGTGCTCTGCACCTGCATAGATTTTGATGTTAGTGAAAAGTCTTTCACCGAGCTTGCCTGAAGGAAGCATTCCCTTTACAGCGTGCTCCATAGGATAGGTTGGCTTTCTTGTAAGCATCTGACCATAGTTCTCTGCCTTAAGTCCACCTGGGAACATTGAATGACGATAGTACATCTTATCCTGTACCTTGTTTCCGGTGACTGTAGCCTTTGCTGCGTTGATGATGATTACATAGTCCCCCATATCCTGGTGAGGAACATACTCTGGCTTATTCTTACCGCGGAGGATTCTTGCAGCTGCAACAGCTACTCTTCCGAGGTTCTTTCCCTCTGCATCGATGATATACCATTTCTTTTCCATCGTTGCTGGTTTTACAAAAATAGTCTTCATAACTACACCTTAATATAATTTTATCCAGGGAAACACCAGTTCCCTTACACACAGCTCCTAGGGTCACCGAATTCTCCTGGGCTATCCTATCAAAAGAGTCTACCTGGGAAAGGATATGGGAGGAGCTTTCGCCCCATACACTCTTTTTTCAAAGACGCTGGTTCCAGAAGAAACCTAAGAGACAGCACTTGGATTTCTCTTCGCACTGTTTCAAGCGTGGGATATTTTTCCATAGCTTTAATGCACCATAGTGGCACATACGTATGCGATTATATAAAAAACAAACTTTCTGTGTCTAGTCCTCTGCTAGAGTTTCTCAAGAGGAGCCTTCCCCTCTACAAACTTCGCCTTATTTTTCGAAAACTGGATTGTAAGGATGCGCTTACCATCACTTCGTTCCTCAATCTCTTCTACAGTACCTTCTCCATATGTCGGATTCTTTATCCTGTCTCTTACGGAGAATCTGACAGGGCTCTTCTTGATGACATTCACTTTAGGCTTAGCATTTGGCACATCATCAATAAGCGAAGCCCAGGAAGGCTTATTCTCCACCTCTGTACGTGGTTTATAAACAGTAGAACGACCTACATAGGAATAAGGATTAGTACCATAGCTGTAGCTAGAGAATGAGTTCTTCATATCCTTTTCTGTAGAAGATGTTCCGCTCTTATATATCTCATCAACTTCCCCCTGAAGGAGATCTCTAGGTATTTCCCTTAAGAAGCATGAAGGAAGAGTGTACTCTGTTCGGCCCCACTGCTTCCTTGCCCGTGCAAATGAGAGATACAGGCTCTTTCTAGCTCTGGTCATTGCAACATACATAATGCGGCGCTCTTCTTCCTTCTCTCTTGCTGGCTCAATAGTCTTACCCGGAATCAGATGCTGCTCTAGACCTACAACGAACACCCTGTCAAATTCCAGGCCTTTTGTGTTGTGCATTGTGATGAGTGTAACACCCTCTTCATCTCTTGGATCATGAGAGCCGAGAACTGTGGTATCAAGTGTAAGCTTCTCAAGAAAGGAAGACAAAGCATCACGTCCAGTACCAGCTTCAGAAAGTATGCTTACAAGCTGTCCGAGGTTCTCGAGCTTTGTTGTCCTGATTGCTTTATCTGGCTCATTTTCGTAAAAGCTGTATAGGCCTGTGCTATATAGGGCTTTTTCCATGACTTCGCCAAGATCGGCATCCTCTTCAATTCTCTTATCTGCATCCTCAAGCGCATTCAGAAAAGCCAGAGCCCCATCCCTAGCTACACCCTTTTCATTCTCTGAGAATGCTCTCAGAGAATCATCGATTCTATCTGAAAGAGCCAGTATCTTATTTATCTTCTGCTCTCCAATTCCACGTGCAGGCTTATTAATGATACGCCTGAATGATACATAGTCACGCCTATTCATAAGAAGATACAGGAAGGCCAGACCATCCTTAATCTCCTCACGGGCATAGAATTTCAGAGCTCCGATCACCTTATAAGGTATCTTTCTATCTGTAAGGGCCTGCTCAAATGGCAGAGACTGGGCATTTGTCCTATATAATATTGCAGTGCTGTCATAATCCCCGAGATTCTCAATAAGCGCAGAGATTCTTGCAGCCTCGCCGCCTCCTGTTGAAGATACTAGCACAGATGGCTTCCTGCCTTTCTTATCATCGGCAGAAATTATATCCTTATCATGCCTCTCCTTATTGTGCTTTATAAGGGCGCTTGCGGGCATCAGTATCTCATTAGTGGATCTGTAATTCCTTTCAAGCTTAATCTCCCTTACATTATCAAAGCATTTCGCAAAAGAGAGTATATTACGCACCTCTGCCCCTCTGAATGAGTAAATCGACTGGTCATCGTCTCCGACAACTACAAGCTTAGCATCTGCACCTTTGAATGCTTTAAGAAAAAGGAACTGCTCTGTATTAGAATCCTGATATTCATCAACAAGAATCATCTTGAAGCGGGAATGGACATATCTTGAAGCATTGCCATCTTTATTTTCAAGAAGCTCCGTAGCCTTCAGAATCAGATCTGCAAAGTCAACATTGCCAGTCCGCTCCAGAGCTTCCTGATAGCTTCTGAAATAAACTCTGAAATTAGGATCATCCGAAATTTCATTGAGATTTCCGGAATCTGGAGAAAGGCCAAGATCCTTGGCCTTTGAAATCCTCTTCTGGATTTCTCTCAGCTCCTTCTTATCTAAAGCAACAACAGAAGAAAGAAGAGACAGGCTATCATCATCGTCATATATGCAGAAGTCCTTGTTAAGCCCTGCTTCCTGATAAAAACGGCGCAGAAGCCATGCTCCAAGGCTATGAAATGTACGGATCTCGAGATATGAGATGTCAGAATCCGGCAGCATCTGAGAAACTCTATCACGCATTTCCTTAGCAGCTCTGTTTGTGAATGTGACTGCCACAATCTCCTGTGGTCTATATACATCACGCTCTATCGCATAAGCAATCTTTGATGTTATCGTCCGAGTCTTTCCCGATCCAGCACATGCCAGAAGCAGCAGGTTATGGTCAAAATCCAGTACAGCATCACGCTGCTCAGGGTTAAGAGTATCAAGATCAATCAATTTTCACACCTTCAAGGTCTACGCCTCTTACAGCTCTGATTCCAACAGAAACCACATCTCCAGGCTTCATATCCCTTCCCATTATCACAGTGAGTCCATCTACTTCTGGAGCTTCTGAATATATTCTTCCTATTGCAAGATCCTCGCCTTCAATCTTCTCTTCGACAAGAGCCCTGTAAGTATTGCCGACAAAGCGCTGAAGACGACTCTCTGTAACCAGGCTCTGGGCTTCTTCAAGCTCTTTCTGCCAGGCTTCTGCTATCTTATGAGCCTTATTGTGCTCTCTCTCTCCTCTCATGCTATATGCAGGAGTATCTTCTTCTCTTGAGTAAGTAAATGACCCCATCCAATCGAGTTCAGCTTCCCTGACAAATCTCAGAAGCTCTTCAAAATCCGACCTCTCCTCTCCAGGAAAACCGAGCATAAGTGTTGACCGGACAACAGCATCAGGGCACTTTGCGCGGATTCTCTTTATAAGTCCTGCATAAATCTCAACGCTTCCAGTCCTCCTCATGGACAGCAGAATCCTATGCGAAGCATGCTGGAATGGAATATCAAAATAAGGAAGGATCTTCTCTCTTGCAGCAACAAGATCAATAAGGTCCTCTGGGAATGTGTCAGGATGGATATATAGCATTCTCAGAACAAAATCACCATCAAGAGATGAAAGCGCATCCATAAGCTCAACGAATCTTGAGTGCCCATACAGATCTAGCCCGTATGCCCCCAGATCCTGAGCTATGATATTTATTTCATAGACACCACTGGCAATAAGACGCTTTGCTTCCTCTACTACCTTTTCAAAGGGACGGCTTCTAAGAGGTCCCCTAATTACAGGAATTGCGCAGTATGAACAGCAGTGATTGCAGCCTTCGCTGATCTTCAGGTATGCACTTCTAGGAAATCCTAAAAGCTCCTTTCTATCATCTCTTTCCCTATCAGGATCTGGATAAGGCGGAACAATGATCTGCTTCTTATCAAGGCCTTTCAGAACCTCTGGAAACTTCGAAAGATCATGGTTGCCGAATATTGCATCAGCCTCTTCCAGCTCCATTTCCTTGCCATAACGCTGGGCAAGACATCCAGCCATTATTATCTTTGCATCTGGATTTATATCCTTCAGAGAAAAAAAAGTATTGATTGATTCTGTCTTTGCACTTTCAATAAATCCACAGGTATTAACGACAATGAGATCGGCATCCTCTGCCTCTAAAGCACGTTCATAGCCATTCTCCTCTGCATAAGAGAGCAGAATTTCAGAGTCAACCTGATTCTTTGCACAGCCAAGACTCTCTATATAAATCTTCTTCATAATGCAAACTTTAGCCTAAAGAGCAATCAAAGACAACAATCAAAACACTTGCACCAACCTTAAAACTCCGTTATATAATGTTTAGATATTTGCATTTTTCTTTTTTAATAATTAGAAATCCATGCATTTAATTTGAAAAATAGTTCACTGATTGAATTCTGTCAGTGAGAATAGGGGTTGTGAATGACAAAATACATCATCAAGCGACTCATCGGAATGATACCGACCATTTTGGTTATTATCACTTTAAGCTTCTTCATTGTAAGAATCGCACCAGGCGGTCCTTTCGATGGAGAGAGAGCACTGCCGGAAGTGATAAAGAAGAACATTGAGGCTAAGTATCATCTGGATGAACCGATGATCAAGCAGTATGGGAGATATCTATTCGATATTCTTAGAGGAGACCTTGGACCTTCTTATAAATACAAGGATCACGACGTAAATTATCTCATCTTCACGTCTCTTCCGAATTCAATCGAGCTTGGCTGCATGGCAATGCTGGTTGCACTGTTCTTCGGAATATCATTTGGAATAATATCAGCGCTCAAACAGAATACATTCTTTGATTACTTCGCAATGAGCCTCGCATCACTTGGTCTTTCTATACCTCTTTTCGTAGTCGGACCTCTTCTCCAGCTTATTTTTGCAATGAAGCTCAAATGGCTTCCAACCTCTGGCTGGATAAGTGATTCAGAAGCAAGCTGGAAGACAATCATACTTCCTACAATAGCCCTCTCTTTTGCATATTATGCGGATATTGCAAGACTCACACGTTCTTCAATGCTTGAAACTCTCCGCTCGGACTATATCAGAACAGCAAAAGCTAAAGGAATGAAGAACTCAACAATCATATTCAAGCATGCAATGAAGGGAGCCATGCTGCCTATCGTATCATATCTTGGACCAGCATTCGCAGGAATCATCACAGGCTCAATTGTTATAGAGCAGGTATTCAGAGTTCCCGGACTTGGCAAGTTCTTTGTTCAGTCTTCATTCAACCGAGACTACACACTGATTGTTGGAGTAGTAATCGTCTACTCTGTAATCCTTGTAATCATGAACTTCATCGTAGATGTCGTATATTCACTTCTCGATCCAAGAATCTCTTATAAGTAGGTAATGCAGATGGCAAGAAAGAAAACAGTAGCAACAAATGAATTCAATCAGGTCATCGAAGGCACAAGCCTGACCAAAGAGGCTTGGAAAAGACTGAAAAAGAATAAGATGGCTGTATTTGGGATGATAGTAGTAATAATCTATGCTTTTATCGCTATAATTGCAGGATTGCTTCCACTATATCCATATGATGAAATAGTAACAGAGCACCAGCATCTTCGTCCCAGCCTTACAAAGACAGGTGGCGAGCTGATGCTTGAGAAGAAGTACAAAGATGTATTCACATCTGTCTGGAAGGCAGGGAGAATGCCTCTTTCTGAAGAAGAGAACGAAAAAGTCAGAGACTGGGTCATGAACGACAATACAAACAAGGCCTGGAATCTTCTATATGAAAGAGGAATTGAAGCCATCGAGAATGGCACACTCACCCTCTCAGCTTCTGAGCAGAAGTCCATAGATAGAGTTCTGAACAAGATTGAGAACGATGTCATGATTACTGTATATAAAATATATGGCGAGATAGATGGCAAGAAAGTCAATCTCAAGAAAGCATCTGCAGAGGATCTCCTGAAGGTATATGCATCAATGGTGAAGATTGATGAGGCTAAGCTCAGTGCTACAGTCAGGAATGAGATTCTGTCCTCAATTAAGAACACTATAAAGAGCAATGACAGCGAAGGAACACTCTCTCAGGAAGATATCAACAACCAGGCAGAGTCAGAGCTGGAGAACTACTCAGAGAAAGAATATGGTGCACTTGTCCAGGCTAATGTCTATGGAAAGATTGCTGCTCAGGTAAATAAAGATGCCCTTAAGCATATCAAAGAAGAGATAAAGAGCAATTCTGAGATTTCTTTCCCAATGAAGGAAGAGATTTCAATGGCAAATGGTCTCACAGCAGATATCAAGGCCAGCAGAACACATGACAGAAGATACATTTTCGGAACTGATTACCTCGGAAGAGACCTGCTTTCCCGTATCATCTATGGAGGCAGAGTATCAATCTCAATCGGCCTTATCGGAACAATAACTTCCATTCTCATCGGTATTCTAGTAGGCTCTATCGCAGGCTACTGTGGAGGCAAGGTAGATTACTATCTGATGCGTTTCGTAGATGTAATGTATGGACTGCCATATATGCTTCTTGTAATCATATTCATGGCAATATGGGGCAGAAAGATCTCTAACCTCTTTGTTGCGCTCTCTCTGATTTCGTGGCTTACCATTGCAAGAATGGTCAGAGGCCAGATAATGAGTCTGAAGAATCAGGAGTATGTTGAAGCAGCACGCTCAATGGGAGCATCAACATTCAGGATCATTGCAAAGCACATGATTCCGAACTCGCTTTCAATCATAATTGTATATTCTACAATCCGTATTCCTAACTTCATCATGCAGGAATCATTCCTCTCATTCTTAGGACTTGGCGTACAGGCTCCTTATGCTTCATGGGGATCCCTTATTGGAGATGCTGTCAATTCAATGACGCTTTATCCTTGGAAGCTGATCTTCCCTTCAATCACTATGATCCTCTTCCTGTTCTCTATGAACTTCTTTGGCGATGGCCTAAGAGATGCATTCGATCCTCAGTCGAAGAATCAGCTATAAGGAGTAGGTATGAAAGAGTTCAATGACAACAATAAAATACTTGAAGTAAAGGGGCTTCAGACCTACTTCAAGACAGATGCAGGAATAGTGAAAGCCGTTGATGGCGTATCATTCGATGTTCATAGGGGTGAGACTATAGGGCTTGTAGGTGAATCAGGATGCGGAAAGAGTGTCACAAACCTCTCTATCATGCGCCTTGTACCTTCCCCCCCAGGAAAGACTGTAGGTGGAGAAGTCATATATGAGGGAAAGGATATTCTCAAAATGAGCGAAAATGAGCTCAGAGATATCAGAGGAAACAAGATAAGCATGATTTTCCAGGATCCTATGACTTCTCTTAATCCTTTCCTCAGAATCTCTACTCAGATGATTGAGACAATACTTCTCCATCAGGATGTCACTAAGAAGGAAGCAAGAGAAAAGGCTATCCAGATGCTGAAGGAAGTAGGAATCCCATCTGCAGAAAAGAGAATTGACTGCTATCCACATCAGTTCTCAGGCGGAATGAGACAGAGGGTAATGATTGCTATGGCACTCTCATGCAATGCAGATCTACTGATTGCTGATGAGCCTACAACTGCTCTCGATGTAACTATCCAGGCTCAGATTCTGGAACTTATCCAGAAGATGAATGAGAAGTTCAATACCGCTGTAATCCTGATTACCCATGACTTGGGTGTAGTTGCAGGAATGTGTGATAACGTATGCGTGATGTATGCAGGGCGTATTGTAGAGAAAGCTCCTACAGATAAGCTCTTCAATAAACCACTCCATCCATATACAGCAGGTCTGATTGCATCTGTACCAAAGCTTGATGCAGAGTCAAAGGCAGAAAGACTGTTCTCTATCGAGGGACAGCCACCTAACGTAATAGACCTACCTCCTTGCTGCCCGTTCCATCCAAGGTGCCACAAGGATATCAAGATATGCCACAAGTGCTATCCACCAACAAAGAAAATCGAAGCAGACCATGAGGTATCATGCTGGCTATATGCCAGTGAAGAAGAGATTGCAGAGGCTCTGAAGGAGGCAGTTAATGAATGATAAAGATAAGAAGGTAATACTTAAGGTTGAGAATCTTAAGCAGCACTTCCCTATCGACAATGGTTGGCTCCTCAAGAGACAGACAGGTGCCATCAGAGCTGTAGATGGGATCTCATTTGATGTATATGAGGGTGAGATTCTCGGCATCGTAGGAGAATCAGGCTGTGGAAAAAGCACTACTGTAAGATCAATTGCACAGCTTTATAAACCAACAAGCGGAAAAGTCGAATTCGATGGAGTAGATCTCTGCACAGCCGATAAGAAGACTCTGCTGAAAGAGAGGCGCAACATACAGATGATATTCCAGGATCCGTATTCATCTCTGGACCCAAGAATGACTGTTGCAAATATAATTGCAGAACCACTTGAGATCTATAATGCCAGAGGTCTTATGGACCATAAGATGACAAAGGATGAAATTGATCAGAAAGTCGAGGAGCTCATGGAGAAAGTCGGCTTGAATAAAGCATTCAAGAACCGCTATCCTCATGAATTCTCAGGTGGCCAGAAACAGAGAGTCGGAATCGCTAGAGCACTTGCTCTCTCTCCTAGGATCATACTCGCAGACGAGCCGGTATCTGCACTCGATGTTTCGATTCAGGCACAGATTCTGAACCTGATTTCTGATCTTCAGAAGGAAATGAAGATTACATTTCTGTTCATTGCACATGACCTTGCTGTTATACAGCATATCTCGGATAGAATCATCGTAATGTATCTTGGAAAGATTATGGAAGTATCCGATGCGCTTGAGCTATATGAGAAGCCTCTGCATCCATATACTGAAGCACTTCTATCAGCTGCTCCTATTCCAGATCCTGAACTTGAAAGGAACAGAAAGAGAATCGTACTTGAGGGCGATGTACCATCTCCTGATAAAGAAAGAACCGGATGCTACTTCTATGACAGATGTCCAAAGAAGATGGGCTACTGTTCATGTCACATTCCTCCTATGTTCAAAACAGGTGAAGGACATGAAGTCGCTTGCTGGCTATATGATGATGTAGATCACAGCAAAGATAACTAAAGTAAAGGAAGGCCGTCCTGATTAGTGGACGGCTCTATTTTTAAAGTCTTGTATCTCTTGGTCTGTCAACAAATAAGGAAAGACCTGTAAAGCCAGCAAGCCAGGAAGCATTCCTCTCCAGCTTTCCCGCACTCTTCTTCTCGCCCATTACCTCTATAATCTTCTTATCATCCTCATTGAGTCTCAGAGCGAGAACCACTTGGGCCTTATGACGCCATGAGGCCTTCTGATTCTCTGAATATTCAGGTATCCCCTTTATGAAATGCGTGACTTCTATCCTTTCTATATCCCTGTATCTGAAAGTCTCCCTCTTAACAAAAGGCCCAAAGCCAAATACATATTCCACGACTTTCTCATCACTGTCAAAAATCCAATGATCTCTGAATAATAGCGTCAGAATAAGAAGAAGCAGGATTATGCACGGGACGATAGAAGCAGCAGTGAAAGTACTCTCCGAGATTGCTAAATACAAGCCGACTGATATTGGGATGATGAAGAATGCAGATAGTGCTTTCATTGCTCTAGATGGGCCATAAATTGCCTGGTTCTTTATCTTATTCTCGTGAAAATCATAGGAAAACATATTGTTGATATACTTATTTTTCTTTCATTAGTCTACTATTGAAGAATGAAGAGAACAATAGAAGTGATGGGAGACAAGGAAAGCAGTCTCATAGAAAAGCTGAAAGCTGAAAGTGCTTCAATCGAAAGAAGAGCACAAAAAGAATTCGCTCTTAGGCAGCCTCTGTATTCAGCCATTCTCTTCTCTCCGGAACTTCCAGAAAGAGCACTCGGCCTCTTTATCCAAGACAGCAGAATCATTGTTTTAAGCGATGAGCTCATAAAAGACAGCATATCTCAGAACTACATAAAGAACATATTCCTCCATGAACTTGCACATGCACTTGAATATGCTGTAAAAGGAAGCACCAGCGGCCATAGTGCTGATTTTCATAGATACTGCAGCTTTCTTGGAGTTGAGCCGGGCTTTGATAGAGCAAAGGTAAAAGCACTCATTGATAAGGATGCCAAAAGAAGAGATAAAATAGAGAAGCTGCTTGCACTATCATCCTCATCTTTTGAAGAAGAAGCTGAATCTGCTATCCGCATGGCACAGAAGCTGATGACTGAAAGCTCATATTCAGATACAGAAAAAGAAGAGAAGATATATATTACAGTGATGGCAGAGAGCGGAAGAATCAGCACAGGCTGCGCTTATCTGCTGAACATAGTAGAAAAAGCAACAGGTGTATTCCTTGTAAGAAGCCACAGCGGTAGCAATTCTGCAATACGTGCATATGGTAGTCTTGAAGAAGTCGAAATGGCCATCTATTTATATGAATATCTAGATGATGCAGTTGATAACGAAATCAAAAGGCTTAGAAAAACAGGAAAGAAGATCACACGAAATGATTTCATCTATGGTGCATATGAAAAGCTGGAAGACAGAATGAGTTCTACTGCATCAGATAACAGTATGGCAATAGTAGCAATCAATGAGAAGAACAGAGAACTTGCCACTAAGCTTGTATTCAAAAATGTAAGGCTACATACTGAGCACAGATACATCCGCTCTGCTAGCAGAGAAAGCATGCTGCTTGGTAGCCGATTCGCATCAAAGCTTAAAATGCCTGATAAAATCCAGCAGAAAAAACTACACTGAAAAATTTTTGCATACTAATCCATTTTTATTCATAATTTATGCAAGTTTATTCATAGAATATTCAATTAAAAACCATATTAGCAAAACTCAAACTTGCTCAATCATCTAAAAACGATTAAACTGAATTCCATATTGAAAAAAACAAGGAGTTTAATGGCAATGATGAAAAAAAATATTTCAATCCTTGCAGTTGTCCTTTGTGTAGCACTTCTCTTCGTTTCATGTGGCGGAAAGAAAGCAGCTACAACAGCGACTACAACAACAGCCACAACTACTACAGCAGCTCCTGCAGCAGCAGCTCCAGCTAAGACAGAAGCACCAGCTCCTGCTAAGGCCGAGACTCCAGCTCCTGCAGCAACAGAAACAGCAACAGCTCCTGCTTCTGATAAGGTTGTTTTCCGCATTGCAAATGGTTCTGAACCTGAGTCTCTTGACCCAGCAAAGGTACAGGGCACACCAGAGCATAGAATTTATGAGGCTCTCTTTGAAGGTCTGATTATCTTCGATCCTGTTACAGCAGATGGTATTCCAGGACTTGCTGAAAGCTGGGACGTATCAGATGACGGTCTCACATATACTTTCCACCTCAGACAGGCTAACTGGTCAGATGGAACACCAATAACAGCTAATGACGTTGTATTCTCATGGCTCAGAGAACTTGCTCCTGAAACAGCATCTCCATATGCTTGGTTCCCAGCAATGTTCCTTGCAGGTGCTAGCGAGTATAACAGCGGAGAGGCTGGAGCTGATGCAGTTCAGATCAAAGCTCTTGACGACTACACATTCCAGATGACTCTCATCGGACCACTTCCATATGTAATCGGTGCTCTTGGACACTATTCATTCGCAGTTGTTCCACAGCACACAATTGAGCAGTATGGTGACAAGTGGATTCTTCCTGAGAACTTCGTAGGAAATGGCCCATATGTTCTTAAGGAATGGACACCTCAGGATAAGATTGTCTGCGACAAGAACGAGAATTACTGGGACAAGGACAATGTCAAGCTTGATCAGGTTGTATTCTATGCATCAGATGATGACAACACAAACTACAACATGTATCTCGCAGGTCAGATTGACTGGCTGACAGGCATCCCACAGGATAAGCTTGATTCAGCTATGCTCAGAGATGACTATCAGGTAGCTCCTCAGCTTTCAACATATTACTATACAATCCAGACATCAAAGGCTCCTTTCGATGATGCTAGAGTAAGAAGAGCTCTTGCACTTGCTGTTGATAGAGAGACTCTTGTTGAGACAATCACAAAGGCTGGGCAGATTCCTGCTTGGGGCATTGTTCCTGACATGGCTGGATATACTCAGCTTGAGTTCCCATATGATGGCGACATGGATTCAATGATTGCAGAGGCACAGGACCTCCTTGCTGAAGCTGGATATCCAAATGGTGTTGGATTCCCATCATTCTCACTCCTTTACAACACAAACGATGCTCATAAGATGATTGCAGAGTTCGTACAGAAGGAATGGAAAGAGAACCTCGGAATCGACTGCCAGCTCGAGAACCAGGAATGGGCAACATATCTTTCAAACAGAAATGCAGGTAACTTCGATATTGCTAGAGCTGGATGGACAGGAGACTATCAGGATCCTAACACATTCCTCGATATGTTCATCACAGGCGCAGGCATGAACGGTGGTAAGTATTCCAATGATGTATATGACACACTGATCAACGAAGCAGCTAGAATGCCAGCTGGTGAAGACAGAATGGAAGTTCTCAGAACAGCTGAGGATACAATGATCAACGAAGATCAGGCTATCATCCCATTCTATTACTATGTATCAACCAACATCATCGACACTAACAAGTGGGGTGGATGGCATACAAATACTATGGATTATCATCCAACAAAGGATATCTACCTCAAGTAGTCTATCCAGAAGAAGAGAAGAGGCGTCCATATGGGGCGCCTTTTCTTTTTGGGTACTAACAGGAAGAAAAGAAAAGAGGGCCTTCGCCCTCTTCTTTATCTGCTGCAGACTCTAAACATTGTAACCTTCAGGATTCTTATTCTGCCAATTAAAGCTATCCCTACACATATCAACAAGACCAAGTTCTGCCTTCCACCCCAGGACTTCTGCACTCTTCGCTGGGGAAGAATAAACAGTAGCAAGATCACCAGGCCTTCTCGGTCCGATTTTATATTCAATATGACAGCCTGTAGCCTCTTCAAAAGCCTTTACTATATCCAGGACAGAGTAACCTGTTCCAGTACCAAGATTAAAGACCTCTGCGCCTTTATGGGATACCATATAATCAATTGCAGCCACATGGCCTTTTGCTAGATCAACAACATGGATATAGTCTCTTACACCCGTTCCATCATGAGTTGGATAGTCATTTCCAAACACATTCAGATAAGGAAGCTTTCCAATTGCTACTTTTGTGATATATGGCATCAGATTAGCAGGAATACCATGGGGATCCTCCCCTATCATTCCGCTTGGATGAGCTCCAATAGGATTGAAATATCGAAGGAGGACAACTGACCATTCAGGATCGGCTTTTGCCAAGTCGCTGAGAATGACTTCTGACATGTACTTTGTCCAGCCATATGGATTTGTACAGCCACCTGTCTTACTTGTCTCTCTTAACGGCATCTCGTTATCACCTGAATACACAGTTGCAGATGAGGAGAAGATGATGTTCTTGCATCCATGCTCTCTCATTGATTTAACAAGTGTCAAAGTTGAATTGAGATTATTATCATAATATTCAACTGGCTTAGCTACAGATTCCCCAACAGCCTTAAGACCTGCAAAATGGATAACACCGTCAAAATTATATCTATCAAAGACAGAATCAAGAAGTGACTTATCCCTAACATCACCTTTTATAAACTCGACCTTTTTTCCAGAAAGCTTCTCAACTCTCTTCAGAGATTCCTCATTTGAATTACAGAGATTGTCTATAACCACAGTTTCAATGCCTTTTTTCAGAAGCTCAAGAACAGTATGGCTACCAATAAAACCTGCACCACCTGTAACAAGTATTCTCATTGATTCCCTTCCTTATTTTATTCATTCTAACTGAATTGTATTTTAATGCCATGATAATCTCAATTGACAACATGTTATATAATTGCTTTTTCATGACTTTTGCATGTCTGAAAAAAGCCATATAATGTCTTCATGATTGAAATAAAGCCACATAGGCCAAAAGGATCCATTGAAATACCGGCCTCTAAAAGCCAGACGATAAGAGCTTTTCTGATTGCATCTTTTGCAAAATCAGAATCCATAATCAGGCACCCACTGATATCGCGTGATACAGAAAGCGCAATCAATGCATGCAGAGCCATGGGTGTTAAGATAACATTCTCTGAAGATGAATCTATAGCGTATGTTGATAGCACAAAGGCATTTGAAGGCTATGAAAGCATAAATATAGATGCAGGGAACAGTGGCACAACTGAATACCTTCTGCTGGGACTAGCTGCATCAATAGGCATTCCAGTAACAATATCTGGAGACAAGCAGCTTAATATGAGGCCAATCGGACCTCTTGGAAATGCACTTAGAGATCTCGGTGCGAAAATATCAGATTCTGAAGGAAAGCCTCCTGTTACTATAAAAGGCCCTCTGAAGGGCGGAAGCACAGTAATAGAATGCAAGACAAGCCAGTATCTCTCAGGGCTTCTTCTTGCTGCCCCGCTCGCTTCAGGAGATTCAGTTATCGACTGCTCTCTTCTTTATGAGAAGCCATATGTGAGAATGACTCTGGGCTGGCTTGATGACCATGGTATTGAATACAGCATATCCGAAGACCTTGAACATGCATCAGTCAAGGGCAATCAGAGTTATAAAGGCTTTGATAGCTATATAAATGGAGACTTCTCATCTGCATCATTCTTCTTTGCTGCAGCTATTATAGGAAAGAGTTCTGTTACTGTAAGAGGACTCGATAGAAATGACCCACAGGGAGATAAAGCAATTCTTGATATTCTTGAGCAGATGGGAGCAGAAATCACCTGGAAAGGCAACGAAGTAACTGTAAAAGGCGGAGATATAATAAAAGGCGGCGAATTCGATCTCAACATGATTCCTGATACACTACCGGTACTTGCAATCACTGCAGCATTTGCTGATGGAGATGTACATCTAACTAATGTTCCACAAGCAAGGATAAAGGAGACAGATAGAATTGCAACAATATGTGAGAACCTCAGACTTCTTGGAGCTGATGTTGAAGAAGAAAGTGATGGGATGCTCATTCATGGAAAAGGACGGCTAAGAGGTGGAAAGGCAAAAGGCTTTGGAGACCATAGGATAATAATGGCACTTGCAATTGCAGCCTCAGGCAGCGATGAGCCAATATTCATAGATGATATAAGCGCAGCAGATGTCACATTTCCGACATTCTTCACACTGTATGATAGCATAAGGAGATAGCAATGTACGATTTGCGTTCAGACACATTTACCCTTCCATCGGAAGAGATGAGAAAGGCAATTTATAGAGCAGAAGTAGGAGATGATGTTTACGGTGAGGACCCTACGGTAAACAGACTAGAGAAAATGGCAGAAGAGATTACAGGAAAGGAAAAAGCCCTGCTAATCTCCTCTGGGTGCATGGGAAATCTGATTCCAATGATGCTTAAGGGTGGACGAGGAAAAGAAATCATAACTGCGAAAGAGTCACACATTGTGCAGCATGAAATCGGTGCTATTGCATCGCTATCTGGAACACTGCCTGTATATGCAGAATCTGATAATGGAATATTGAGACCAGAAAGCGTAAGAGCAAGAATCCATGGATATAGCTATGACATGTCCGAGACTTCGATGATAGAGATGGAAAACACAACCTCCGGTCTTATATACCCTATTGATACCATGAAGAAGATAAAGAGCATTGCAGAAGAGAACAAGCTCTGGGTTCATCTTGATGGAGCAAGGATATTCAATGCTTCTGTTGAAAGCGGGATAAGCGTCAAAGAATATGCAGCTGCATCTGATGACATAACATTCTGCTTATCAAAAGGACTTGGGGCACCAGCATTCTCAATACTTGCTTCAGACAGTGACTTCATCGAGAAAGCGAAGAGATGCAAAAAGATTCTAGGTGGAGGGCTGAGGCAGATCGGGCTTCTTGCTGCAGCTGGAATCTATGCACTTGAGCATAATGTGGAAAGGCTTAAAGAAGACCATGAGAACAGGTCAAGGATTTCAGATGCTCTTTCTGAATCCGGGTGGGCAGATATCAAGATAAGCTCAACCAATATGATCTTCTTTACCTCTCAATATCCAATTGCTAATATAATAGCCGCCTTCAGAAAGAAAGATATACTATTCTTGGCAGAAGGTGATATGGGTCGCATAGTCACAAGCCTGAACATAAACAGAGAGGATACTGACTACATAGTCAAAACAATCAGAGAGATTGATGAGAAGGAATTTTTATGAAGAGAACAGTGATTGCATTATTTACCGGAACAGGTAATACACTATATGTTGCGGATTTCTTCAAAGATGCAGAGATACACTTCATTGATAAGATTCTCGACGGAAGTGATTCTCTTCCATCTGATATAGATAGACTCGGCATAATGTTCCCTGTATATTTTGCAGGAATACCATACCCTGTAAGGGTCTTCATTGAAGACTATCTATCTAGCCGTGACAATAGTGATATCGGATATATTTTCGCACTCACTACAAATGGAGGCGGCCCATATGCACATCTCTATTCCTTTGATAAGCTCCTTCAGAAAATAGGTCTGAACCTATCATATGCAGCTACCATCAGAATGCCTGATGGATATATGAAGCAGAAGCAGAAACAGCTTTCTGAAATGGAAGCACTGGCATTCGCAAATAAGATGAAGCGCAAGACTGATAAGATAATCGAGGAGATCACAGCGGAGGAAATCAAGCTTCCAAAAGGTCTTCCTTTTGCCAGGACAGTCGGAGCTATTTCAAAGCGCAGAAATAATCCGGGAAAAGATAACATGCTTACTCTGGATGAATCAAAATGCACTTCATGCAGAATCTGCAGCCATATCTGCCCTATGGATAACATAAAAATAGAGAATGAAACAATTGAGTATGATGGTAAATGCATAAGCTGCTATGCCTGCTACCATAGATGTCCAGAGAATGCATTATCATTCAAAGGGCTTAAAGACCAGTATAAAGGATTACAGGATACATCAGAGCTATGGAGACGATAAATTTCGATATTGCTGCAGATAGAAGAGGGACAAACAGCGTCAAGTGGGATAAGAAAGCAATTGAGAGCATAGCATCAAATCCTGAAGCTGAACCATTCTGGGTTGCTGATATGGACTTTCTTCCCGAACCTCATATAAAAGCAAAAACAATGGAGATTGCAGAAAATGGAATCTTCGGCTATCCATCAGATTCGTCGAAGCTTAACAGCCTATTCTGTTCATGGCTTCTAAAAAAGCATAATTGGACAATAAACCCAGAGAATGCTGTATTTACAATGGGGCTCCTTCATGGAATTGCACTCGCTGTAGATCTATTCACAGAAGAAGGCGATAGAATACTTGTCCCCACCCCTGCTTATAGGCCATTTCGTACCCTGACTGAAGAGGCTGGACGAATAGTTGAGGAAATGCCTCTGCATTATGAGAATGGGATATTCTCTCTTGACCATGCATCATTCAAAGAGCATGCAGAGAGATGCAGCATGATACTCTTCTGCTCTCCACATAATCCATCAGGACTTGTTTTCTCAGATGAAGATCTGAGATTCATTCTTGAATGTTCAAAGAAGCTCGATATACCTGTGTTATCTGATGAAATCCATGCAGATCTTGTGCATCCAAGTGCTCATCATATTCCAATGGGTAAGGTTAATGATTCAATAGGTGCCAACTGCATTACATTCATGGCACCATCTAAGACATTCAATGTTGCAGGAGAGCATTCGGCTTTTGCCGTTTTCTCTAATGGTGATATGAAGAAAAGATTCACTAAAAAGCAATCCGCATTATGCGTAAGCCATCCAGGCTACCTCATCGGAGAACTAAGTGAAGCTGCATATAGGAATGGCATTGAATATAACAAGAAGCTATGTGCTTATCTAGAAGAAAATGCAAATACTATAAGATCATACCTAAAAGAGAACTGCCCTGAGCTAAAGCTTACCAATGGAAATGCCTCTTTCGTCACATTCATTGACTGCACTGAGATATATGCCAAGGTCAGGAAAAAAGTTGAATCAGATCCAGAAAGATATGAGGGAGGAGATGAAGGTGGTATCCTATCTAGATTCTTCGGGGTTGAAGCTGGAGTTGCAATGAATGATGGAACCTGGTTCGGGGATGAATATTATGGCTTTGTACGCTTCAATTATGGTACCTCCAGAGAATGCATATTAAAAGCACTCAAGAGAATAACAGATGCTGTCAGGTCGCTTAAATAGACCTGACAACGTCCCCTTTCTTATCCCATAAAGGTCCCTGAGAGAAATCCCTCAGATAGCAGATTATTGCATAGCATGGTTTTCCATAGAGATTCTCAATAGCCTCTGCATATAGTGTAAGCTGCCCTTTATGGATATCTGGATTTCTATACCGATCACTTTTATAATCCACAACAAGATTATAATCATCAGAAAAGACAATCAGATCTGCAGAGCCGATTAAAACGATATCATCAGGACCTGGGTAATAGAATCTTACTTCTGTCTCTGTTCTTCGGCCTTCAATAAATCGTTTATAGAAGAGAGATGAGGTAAAATCCTCTGCAACTTCCCTAGCACTGAGATTCATAGCATTTACAGCAGAACCAGATAGCCTGCTATTTGAGTATTCTACCATTTTACAACCACCAAGCTTCTCTTCAAGCGCAGAATGAAGAACAGTCCCGAAATCAGCTGCCAGATTCCCATCCATAACGACAGGATCCACAGAAAGAGGAAAATCTGGAAGGAATTCAGCATCAGGACAGAATGCTTTATCATCAGTAGATGCTTCCTTAACTCCAATGCTTTCCTCTATATATTCAGCTTGCTTCACTTCCTCTGCACTACCATACCAGGAGGCATCATAGGCATCTGGGACAGCTCTCTCAAGCTCTGATGTCTCATAATATGGAATTGGATTGCATCTGATATTCACGCCTGCTTTTTCAAGAGCCTCTTTATAAATCCTATAAAGCGAGTACTTCTTGCTATCCTTTTCATCACTTGTGGTAAAGCTATATGCAGAAGCTGTGATGATCAGATGATTTATGGCTCTTGTAAGGGCAACATACAGGACCCTCTTTCTCTCTGCATCAATGCGCCTTGATTCATATGAATTGAAATAACCAGCAAGAGGTTTTTTTGCATCATTATCATCAGAGCCTATATCATATAGAAGGAATCTATCATTTCCATCTATATCTACAATTGAATTGCGCGTCTCTTCGGAACTAGATGCAGCTGCACTATCTGCAAGAATGACAATAGGAAATTCTAGCCCCTTAGACTTATGTATTGTCATAAGGCTTACACCTCTGGAAGAAAGAGCCTCTATTGTCACATCAGAAAGCTTTTCAGCTGTCCCTATAAGAGGTCTTAAGGAGTCAAGAAACAGCGGAAGCCCTTCTCCTCTTTGATCAGCACTATCCGCAAGTGCCCAGAGATAATCAAAATGTTCTTTATAAACAGATAATCTCGAATCAGATGAGATATATGCATAATATCCGCTATCATAAAAAAGCATTTCAACAAGAGAAGCAATGGTTCCACTCTCTGCTCTCTCCTTCACTTCTTCGTAAAATAGAGAAAGGCTATCATAAGCGGCTTTATCTGCCTTATCCTCAAAAATCGGGGATATGCTGAATGCTCTGAATGTCTCAGCATCATTTCCAAGGAATTCCTGAAGGCCTTTATCAGATAAATGGGCAAACGGGGACTTCAGCAGGGTAAGGAAGGATTTCTTATCACTAGGATAGACAATCAGCTGAAGGAAGCTATAGAAATCCGAAGCCATAGCCTCTACTGTCACTGATGTGGATTCCATAACGGTATATGGGATATTATGGCGTCTTAAAGCCTTCTCTAAAGGCATCTGAGCTTTAGTGACACTGTATAAAATAGCAATATCCTCATACGTTGCAGGCCGATTATCTCCGACATTGAATTCATCAGAAGCCACGATTTCCTCAATCTTGCGTGCTATAAATTCAGACTCAGCATCGCTTTTTGATATAACGCCATCGGGCTTATCTCCTTTATCCCAATCAGGAATGGGTAGTTCATCAAGTTCAATCACTGGCTCAACTTTACCCTCTGCTCTTCCTGCTGAGATGCTGCTAGCAGATGCAAAGAAATCCTCAGGCTCGGCTCCTCTGAAAGATGCAATCATGCGCTCTTCTTCATCATCTTTCCATTTAAGTCCATCATTCGCAAAAACGCTGCTGAATATTGAATTGAAGTGATCTACTAGCTTGGGCTCGGAGCGATAATTGGCACTTAATGAAAGATAGTCCCCTCCCATCTTATCAACAACTTCTCTTTTCAGCGAATTGAACACAGATACATCTGCTCCTCTGAATCTGTAAATGGACTGCTTATCATCTCCAACAAAGAACAGCTTGTTCTTATCAAGAGAAGAAGCATCTGGGATTCCATTAGAGAATTTTCCAGGAGCTTCTGATAGCAGATATAGAATGTCCTTCTGCTTGCTGTTGTTATCCTGGAATTCATCAATCATTATGTAATCAAATCTTCGCTTATAATACTCTCGTATTCCACGGTTGCTTATAAGTGTCTTCTCTGCAATTCTCTCTATATCAGAAAATGACAGCATGGATGAAGAGCGCCTCTCTTTCTGTATCAGCTTGATGAAGCATGCTATGAAAGCAGCAACTTTAATCTCCTGCTCTCTATTGCTCTCAAGAAGTGCTATCTTCTTATAATCCTTAAGTCTTACCCTGTATTCGTCTTTTATTTCTTTTTTGATTGGCTCCCAGTCCACACCCTTGGGCTTATTTCTGATATTGAACTGCGGAAGCTCTGAATATCTTCCTTCCTTACATAGTGAAATAGCATTCCAGAGTTCATCTTTATAAAGTGATTTGCAAGGATCTGCGCCATCTCCAAGCTCTTCAATATCAGAAAGTATTGACTCTATTGATTTCTCCGAAACCATATCCTTCAGATCTGATATGAATTTATCATATAAAGAAATAGCAAATTCAGGATTATAGTCAGTAAGGATATCAATATGATATGAAATGTCAGAAAGTAGGCCTAAAAGCATCTCTGGATTCATAACAGATGAGAGATACATATAGCCCTCATAAGCATTATCATCTTCGCTTAAAGCTTCTAGAGAACGCTCAATCATCTCATCGGAATCTTCTTTTGCAAGAAGAGAGAAATCCCTGCTTATGCCATAATCAAGGGCTCCTGCTCTTGCAATCTCCGTCCAGAAACCATCCATTGTTGAAATCTGAGCTTTTGGGAAATTGCATTCAAGCTCTCTCTTAAGATACCCACTATCATCTTCCTTAGCAGCTGCTGATAGGAGCCCATGGATTCTCTCATACATCTCAGCTGCTGCTTTTCTTGTAAACGTGAGGGTAAGAATTCTGTCAGAGCTTGTTTTCATCTGATAAACAAGGCGCAGAAAGCGAAGGGAAAGAACCGTAGTCTTTCCCGAGCCTGCACCAGCGGAGACTATTGTAGCCCTATCTGAAAATACAGCCCTTCTCTGCTCTTCAGACAACTTCTTACCTGTAAATCTGAGTATATCGTCAAATGAAGCAATCATTGTATTACAAACTTCCTTCTGCATAGACCTCTGAAAGCGCAAGAGCTGCATTCATCGCTATTGCTGCTCATTGACCATCGTCCGTCATGAATAGCTTCAGAGACAGCCCTGATAAGGTTCTCATCTTCTGCCTCAGTCTGAGTATCAAAGCTCCATGCAGGAACAAGCTTTGAATCTCTGAGAAATACAAAAACACCCTCTTCTGCATGCTTTCCAGAAAATCTTTCAGACCTATTTATAAGCATGTTATAGATACTGAACTGTAGCTTCTTCTCTTCTATTTCCCTCTTAGTGAATGCATGTCCCGTCTTGAAATCATATATGATAAGACCTGCCCCGCTCTTAGAAATGGCAACCATATCTGCGATGCCTTTAAGAGAGAAGCCTTCGAAATCAGAAAGGAACTCTATCTCATTTCCATCCTCTATTGCATCGCTTTTCTCAAGGATTGCGTGTGCTACCGCTTCAAGATTCTCAAGAAATGAAGCTTCCAGGTAGAGCACAAGCTCATCAGAAGCCGATGCCGAACCGAATTCCATAGCTTTCAGGGTTCCATCTTTAGAGTACTTCTTACCATCCTTCCAAGCATCCATTTCTGTTATGAAATAATCTCTTATAGCCTTAGGATTGCTCTCTCCAGCCCTGAAGAACCGTTCAAGAACCGAATGGAGACGCTTTCCTACCTCTAGATTATCAATAAGCACAATCTCATATGGCAGTTCTTTATCTAGTCCATAGCAGAACTTCAGAGCATAGCGATATGGGCATTTTACATATTCTGAGATTTTGGAGAACGAAAGATGAGGAAAGGAAACAGCTGTTCCTTTTATCTCCAAACCTCTTCTTGATTTCCTCAAAGCACTGATTCTGGCTCTATCAAATCCTTTCTTCTGCAGAGGATAAACCTGACCATGACGATTAAAAGATGCTTCCTCCTGATAAGAGTCTGCAGGAATTTCATATACCCGCTGAGCATTATCCATAAGAGATACAAGCGGAAGAGCATAGCCTGCATAAGTATCCTCGCTTGTACTGTAGTAGAGAGTACCTGTTACTCCCTGATAAGATGCAATAAGAGCATCTGTTATATCCTTCTCATCAAAAAGCTCTCTTTCATATTCAGATAAGAAGGAAGCTTCTCTTATCCTTGCTGCACTCTCATTCTCATTCAGCGTTATAAGGAAATGATAATCATAGGGTGTTGCTGCTGCCTGAGAAAAAGGATATACGCTTATTCCTTTTACCTTATCCCTATCTACATATACAAGATTATCAATATATGTGAGAAAAAGCGGGAATAAAGGCTTATTGATATCGGCAGCAAGATCAGCTACCCTTACAACAAATCTAGTAAGACTATCAGCTGTAAAGCCATATACCTTATCATTGCTCTCAGAATTGATGAACCTTTCATCACCAAATAGGACATCCATCAGAGCATCATATCGGAACAGGACTTTATCTGCATTCCTTTCAGTCATCAAAGCATCCAGTTTTCTTCTGAGCTCTTTATAAAAACCTGTATCAATCTGTCTGTATCTATCATTTTCTCCATGAGGCGCATTCTTAATCGAAAGAGAAACAGCCTTCGTGATGAAATCATATGCACTCTTTCTATCTTTCAGAGGAAATGCAGGATCTAGAAGAAGCTTCTTCATCACATCTATTTCATAATGCTTATTATATAAATCACCTATCGTCTTCAGAAATCGTCCAGGAGGAGTCCCCGCGACTTTCTGGCCTGGAACAAAATAAAGAGGAACATCAAAAAGCCTCGACTCGAGTTCGAGATATGGACGCATCCGATCAATAGCTGATGTGGATATTGCAATCCTATTAAGAGAAATACCTTTATCAATAAGAGCTCTTATCTGCTGAAAAAGAACTCTTATCTCCTGGGCTTCATTTTTATATACAATAAGTTTCCCGCTATCCTTATTCCCCTCTATCTTATGTATTCTCTTATTTGAGCCAACTTTATCAAGGAGCTTAAGCTCTTTGGGAAAAGCATCGCTATGATATAGATAGTAGTCTTCTTCAAGCTCTCTATCTTGATATTCGGCCCAGCCTGATTCATATAGATTATTTGAAT
This sequence comes from uncultured Spirochaetales bacterium, assembly GCA_934271365.1. GTDB lineage: Bacteria > Spirochaetota > Spirochaetia > Sphaerochaetales > Sphaerochaetaceae > Ornithospirochaeta. The sequence continues at coordinate 6,769 of CAKQRI010000021.1, read as the reverse complement.
CAAGAAATCCTCTATACTCTTCCATAATCTTCGAAAGATCCAAGAAAAGGGCTTTATTGCTGATTTCCTTTGTAAAAGCCTCATTCAAAGAAGGAAGCATTTTATTGATAAAAGCTGGTAGGGTTTTCTTTATCTCTGGATATTCACTGTTATAGAAATAAGAAAGAGAATCTGCATTCCTGCTTACGAAGCTCTCTGTAAATATGAGCCTATCAAAGTCATCAGCTGCCCTCTTCTCCCTATCATCCGGAATGAATAGAGATGAAAACGTATCAAATGAAAGGCATCTTGATGTAAGAAGCCCTTCTCCTGTTCTCTTTACATACAAGCGGGCGAGAGCTCTTGCACTCTCTTCTGTTGGCAGAACCATTATTCCACCCTGTCTCAGAATCGGAAAAACCTTCTCTTCTAAATCCATCATGCTTTTAGTCTAGCCCAAAAAACAATAAACCAAAAAGGGCTTTTCAACAAAAGATGTAAATGCTAACGTCAAAGGCATGGATAGAGAAAAACAGAATAATCCAAATGAATTCTCTCCTCTGATGGCATTCATAACAGTTCTGCTTACATTAGTATGCTGGATGAATATCGGACCTCTGCTAGCACTGGTCCTCACACTGATTCCAGCACTTGGAGATGATAAATGGATAGGCCTCACAGAGTTTCTATTCCGGCATATTCCTTATGTTCTGATGTTTCTAGCACTGATTCTCGGATCTAAATACCTTCTTAAGACAAAAGCTACAGAACTGGTTGCAGGTAACAACAGGAAACCAGACAATATAATCACAATATATACATTCATCCTATATATATTGATTCTGGAGATATTCTCTCTCTTATCGTTCAGGACGATACACATTGATCCATCACCCATAAAAGAGAAGCTTATATATATTATTCCCGTCCTCCTACTGACACCTATGCAGGCAGCAGCAGAAGAGCTTTTTTTCCGTGCACTTCCGGCTCGGCTAGTCTATCATAATAATCTGCCTAAAAGCCAAAAAGAAGGACTTCCTATCTCAATCGTATCAGGGTTCCTTTTCCTTATTCCTCACTTAGGAAACCCTGAAGTCGTGAAAAGCAGAAGCGGTATCATCGCTATCATATACTATTTTCTTTGGGGTGCAGCTGCCATGGCTCTTGCTCTTTACACAGATGGATTTGAGATGCCGATTGCAATGCACGCGGCAAATAACATCTACTGTGCTCTGATTGTCAACTACAGAGGAAGTGCAATGCCAACAAAAGCCATTTTCATAGATGAAGCTGCATCTTCATCTATCTTTCTGCTTTTCAAGGCTATAGTAATATATGGAGCCTGCTTTGCTTTTGCATATGCACTGAAAAAACATGGTTATTTCAGGAGGAGAACAAATGGGAAAAAAGAAAATGACTAAGAAGAAACGACATGCACTTAGAAATATAATAATCATTCTGGCAGTACTGCTCATGCTTTTCATTGCACTATGCTTCATCACACCAAAAGAAAGCGATGAACAGCTCAGAGCAGATGGCACAATCGAGAACCTTGAGCTCCCGGCAGAGATTCCGGGAGAGCAGATTATAAAGCATACAGGCTATACGCTATCTTACAATGAAGAAGCAGAACAGCCAAGCTGGGTCGCATATGAGCTCACAAGAGAAGAAGTGCTTGGCGGTGGAGAAAGAGAGGATTCATTCAAGGAAGATCCTTCCGTAATCACAGGCTCTGCAACTCTGGCAGACTACAGAAAGTCTGGATATGACAGAGGCCATATGGCGCCTGCTGCAGATTTCAAGTGGTCAGCAGAAGCTATGAGTGATACTTTCTTCCTATCGAACATGTCCCCTCAGGTTCCTGGCTTCAATAGAGGGATATGGGCAGACCTAGAAGCAGCTGTCAGGACAATGGCTTATGATAACCAGTCTATTTACGTAGTTACAGGCCCTGTTTTAACAGATGGTCCATATGAGACAATAGGAAAGAATAAAGTTGCAGTTCCAAAAAGATACTATAAAGTAGTGCTTGATTATACTGAGCCTGAAATAAAGGCAATAGGATTTGTTCTTCCAAATGAGGCCTCTTCTGAGCCTTTATCATCTTTTGCTATGAGCGTTGATGATGTCGAAGAGATAACAGGACTTGATTTCTATCCTAGGCTTCCTGATGATCAGGAGGAACTGATAGAAAGCACTTATGACTTATCAAAATGGTCACTCAGAGCCTTCACACCGACTGGAGAGACAGCTGATGTTGAATATGTAGCTCCTAAAAATGATAAGGCTGCAGAGATTCTGATTATAATGAAGAACTTATTCTACGAGCTGAAAAAATCAATATTTGCTTATACAGGTACGACGAAACTGGCAAAGGAGATAGGGCTTATCTGATTGTGGTTAATCACCACAGAGAGTATACTTATCTTTTGGAGGAATAATAAAAAATGGAAGTAAAGGAATTTTCAGATAAGCTACTAGCAGAAACAGAGAAGGTAATCATTGGTAAAAGCGAGTGCATAAGAAAAGTAATAATGGCACTGCTTGCTGGAGGCAATGTCCTCTTCTCAGACCTTCCTGGATGTGGAAAGACTACCCTGTCAAAGGCAATCTCCCTTGCAGCTGGACTTGATTTCACAAGAATCCAGTTTGTATCAGACCTGCTTCCTAGTGATATCCTCGGAATGAAGATATACAACCAGAAAAGCGGTGAATTCGAGCTCCGGAAAGGCCCTATAATGACCAATATCCTGCTTGCAGATGAAATAAACAGAGCTATTCCTAGAACACAGTCTGCACTTCTGGAAGCAATGGAAGAGCAACAGATTACTATTGATGGTGAGCGCTTTGAGCTTCCTCAGCCATTTATCGTACTAGCAACACAGAATCCTGTAGAGAGCGAAAGCACATTCGCACTTCCTGTTGCACAGATGGACAGATTTCTTATCTCTCTGTCTATTGGCTACCCAGAGCCTGAAGATGAGGCAGAGATGCTCAGAAGAGTCGGAATAAAGACACCTTTTGAGAAGATAAATGCAATAACAAATGCAGAAGAGCTTTCTGACCTTCAGAAGAAGTGCCAGATGGTACATACATCAAAGGCTATTGAGAATTACATAGTTGCACTTGTAAATGCAACAAGATGCGATCATAGGCTCAAAGCCGGCGGAAGCCCTAGAGCTAGCAGATCACTTTTCCAGGCATCAAAAGTCTGGGCTCTGATGAATGGCCGTGATTATGTCACACCATCTGACGTTCAGGATATTATCTATGATGTGCTCTCTCACAGGCTGCTTCTGACATCTACATCTCATTATTCTGGTGTCACTGTAAAAGGCGTAATTGACGATATTCTAAGCAGCACAGATATCAAGGAGCTTTCCAGCATCGACTATGAGAAGTAAGCATTCCCTGGTAAAATCGAGCTTCTTCGTATCGATTCCAGCATTATTAGCGACATTTCTGCTATGCATAACCACTGCATTTTATGGGAATGGTGTGCTGTCTGTAATAATGGCTACCCTATTCTTCTTCTCTTTCATTGCAAGAATCTGGTCAGGAGCTGCAGGTCGGTCTCTGGATTGCACAGTCACTACAAAAAGCACAGCAATCTTTCCTGGCGAAAAAATAACAGCTGAGGTCAGGATCAAGAATGATAAATTCATACCCGTACCATGGATCAAGCTCATGATTCCATTCTCTATAAATGAATCTCTCCTTTCTCAACATAGGAAAGCGACATCAAACTCGGAGGCCGCAGAACTTGCATCAGCTGGACTCTGTTCATCATCAATAGGCGAAGAGAGACTCGGAAAGCTGCTCTGGTATGAAGAAAAGAGCTTCTCTGTCTCACTGGAGGCTATGAGACGAGGTATAAGCCACGCATCTTCATGGTATCTATCAACAGGAGATGGCTTTGGATTATCAGAGTCAAATATAACAGTGAATGGAAGCGACATCGTTGTTTATCCAGAGATTGTCTCTGTTGATACATCTGTATTCCAGAAAAACCTATGGAATTCATCTGCAGGTCCAAAGGGAATGATTGAAGATGTTACAGTAATGAGATCTGTCAGGGATTATCAGGAAGGAGATGGAGCTAAGTATATCAACTGGAGGCTTCTTGCAAGGGGCGAGAAGATGAAAGTGAACATCTATGAAGAAATTGAGCCAAAGAGCATTCATATAATATTTGATGGAGAGAGCTTCTCCGGCACTTCTGGCATGAAAGAGGAGATGGAAAGTGCTATCTCAATCCTTGCATCCAGTCTTCTCGCATTAGAGAATGCAGGAATGCATACATATCTCACTCTTCCAGACAGCAGATATAGCAAGGGAATGACTATAATGCCACAGGATGGAATCGGAGCATTCCTAACTTCTCTCGCCGCATATGAGCCACTTGAAGAGAAAATTGAGGATGGAGGGGCAAAGATACTCCAGCAGCAGACTGTATTTCCAGAGGATGCAATAATACAGACAAAAGAAAAATGCGGGCATTTCTTCTACATATCAGCACATTCTTCTGATATAAAGAAGCAGAACTTCATCTCAGCTTTCAGAGAAGACAATCTCACAGTGCTCTATGAAGCAGAAGATGAGGAGCAGATTCCTTTCCGCTCTCTGTTTCTAGAGAATCTCAGGAGGATATGATGATTGTAACAATTCTTAAAGAGTATGCAACAAGCACAATAGCGGTATCTCTCCTAAGTCTTTTCCTAGAGCCAAGCGCACTTTCCACAGCTATACTTATGCTATATGCTCCGCTTGTTTCAATCCTCAACAAGCTATATCTGAGGAAAGAGCGTTCTCTTTCGATGCTTCTGGGCTTTGATTCCATTTTCTTTGTAATAGCTACAATCCTATTCATAATAACAGCCAGAGAACTATCTATAATCGAACGGCTTATATCTATACCGCTCTTCACTGCTTTCACAGCAAATGCAATCAAGGATTCGATAAAAGATCCGGGGGATTATTCAATTCTGAGGCTATTTGACTTCACCTTGATATCATTCCTTGTAATCTTCTGCTATAGCTCTTTCTATGAGACTCTTGATAAGTCTGTGATCTTCATTCAGCTTTCCGGAATAATCACTTCACTCTTTGCCTTGATTACCGAGAGGGCTGGCGGTATAAAGAAGCTGAGGCCATCGACAATTGCAATAATGATAGCGACATCGGGTCTTGTTCTACTGCTATCGCACTATGCATCAATACTCGGAGATGGTGCTATATATCTTGGCAATCTCATAATGGCAATAGGATATCTATTCTATAGGTTCTTTGACTGGCTGTTCTCTCTTATACCTAAGTTTCCTCCAGTTCTTAATAATAGCTATATCCCGAATGCATCTGATAATAAGTACAGGAATCCAGATGTCCTTACAAGCACAATAAGCGACAACACATTCAAGCTTATAATCATCGGCATTATGACTCTGATTGCTTTGATAATACTTGTACTTGTACTTAGAAAAGTTAAAGTACGTCATAACGGGAAGGAAAAAGGCCGCAATGTCACGAAAATAAGCTCAATGCCATTTCTGAAGGCTCTTTCAAATGCAGCTGCATCTATAAAACGCATGATAAAGCTCCAGAGCTTCATCCACAGAAACAAGAACAATTCAATAGGACTTGCGCTATGGCTTGAAAGAAAGCTCAGACGAACAGACAGATGCAAAAAAGATGGTGAATGCTATTATGATTTTGCTATGCGTCTAGCTACTGAATACAACAGGCCAGAGTTACGCATTGCTGCTGATGATATAGACAGAACACTGTATTCTGGCAAAAAAAACAAGCCCTCAGAAGTTCCTATAGCAAAGGAAATCCGGAGGACTGTGAGAAAAGAGATCCTCTCTGCCACAATAGAGAAGAAGATAAGAATCAGAAAGCAGTCAGAGAGCATCGCCTGAGCCATCTTCTTCACTCTCTTTCTCATTGCCCTTATAGGAAAAAGATGAAAAGCCCCAGTCATCTTTCCTTCCATAAGGGCATTCATCATACTCACCTTGACAGTGATGAAGTATAAAGCATGATGAATAGCAGTAATTCTCACATCTCATTGTAAGTCTGGATAACTCCCTGTATAACTTCAGGATGCTCAAAATCCCGGGAATATATGATATTCGTCTCTCTGATCATGCTCAGATTCTCAATATTCAGTACAGAGAGCTTTCCTTTTCTTATCTCATCCATGCAGGCACTCTTTGCTAGTACAGAAACACCCATATCCTGCCTTACAAGATCCTTAATCGTTGCAATATTATCAATCTCAAGAATTACATTGAATGCATCAATCGAGATATTCTGCTTTCTCAGAGCCTTATTGAAAAGCTGTCTTGTATTTGAATCTGGAAGACGGAGTATAAGAGATTCCCTCTTGAGCTCATCAACTGTGACGACATTCTTATTTGCAAGAGAATGTGAAGGCGAAGTAACAAGAACCAAGGAATCAGAGCCTAGAAGGACATTGTTCACGCCTGCATCATCTATCCTTCCATCAATGATGAGAAAATCCAGCTCGAAGTTCTTAAGCATTCTCTGAAGATTCTCTGCGCTGTCTGCTATTATCTTCATAGAAAGGCCATCATTCATAGAGGCATATTTTGCAATAGCCTCAATTATCGTGCTGCTCTCAACAGTATGAGTTATACCAACAGATACAGATGTTATTCTGGTCTTTTCATCCTCAATGGCCTGAAGCATGTTATTTGAAAGCGAAATCATCCGTTTCAGGTATTTGACTACAAGCTTTCCATTCGAAGTAAGCCGGACTTCATTATGC
>CAKQRI010000020.1 GCA_934271365.1 uncultured Spirochaetales bacterium | reverse complement strand
CGGTGTGTATCCCATTTCCACGACTCCTTCTCTTTGTCCACTTATTCATTATATTGCCTTCTTGTTTCATGTCTACTTTTTTAATATAAATCCAATAAGGAAGGAGATTGAAATGGGATATACATTCAAGGACCTGCTCAACCAGAGCTGGAATGAGGGACTTGCTGAGGGCGAGGCTAAAGGCATTGCCAAAGGAAAAGCTGAAGGCAAAATCGAAGCTAAAAATGAAATGCTGGAGACCTTCAGGAAGCTTGGAGTTTCTGAGGATATCATCAGCAAGGCAATAGCTGCTGATAAAGCTACAGTCTAATAAGAATATTACATAAGCTAAATAAGGCTTCTATTCTGGAGGAAAAATAGAGGCCTTTCATGCTTTTTCTGGTTATTTCTTCACTGCTGCTTTAACCAGCAGCATCATCGGACGCCTCATTTCATCTTTCATTTCTAGGATATCAAGCACATCTTTAGATGGCATAGCTTCTTCTACGGCTTTTATCTCAAAGCCGTTTTCTATCAGCCCCATAAAAATCTGAGTAAGCGTATGATGGTATTTCTCAACAGCAAAGCCAATGAAATCAGTATTTCTTTTACCAGGATAAAAATAGTTATCTATAGGCCAATATGCTTTCTTACCATCTTCCATGTAAATCCATTCCTGGTTAACACCAGATGTGAACGAAGGATGCTCAATATTGAATAGAAATATACCAGATGGCCTTAATGTCCTATATACATTACAAAATACCTCAGAAAGATTCGCAACATAGTGCAGGGCAAGATTGGAAATCACAAAATCCCATGCATTCTCAGGATAATCATAGTCCTCAATCCTGCAGACTCTATAGCTGATTCTATCATCAGGATTCCTCTTCTCTGCCTATCGGATCATTCTATAGCTTGAGTCTATTCCAAGCACTTCGCATGCACCATTCTCTATAGCAAATTCAGAGTGCCAGCCATAGCCGCAGCCTAAATCAAGGACTTTCAATCCACTAAGATCAGGAATCATCGGCCTAAGCTGGTACCACTCACCTGCACCTTTCAGTCCATTCTGGCTTCTTTCCATCTTTGCATATGCAGTGAAGAATGATTCATCATCATATCTGTTAGCCATGCTTATTATCCGAGGAAATCCTCTCTTTCCGGAGTGAAGATATCAAGAAGTGTTCCTTCCTCTAAGCAGACTCCACCATGAAGAATTCCCGGCTGCTTATATGTTGAATCCCCAGGACCAAGCACGACCTTCTTTCCGCCAATCTCCATCTCAAACTTACCGCTTACAATATAAGAGCACTGCTCATGGAAATGCTGGTGGACCTTACCCACAGCTCCTTTCTTGAAATGCAGCTCACATACCATGAGATTCTTATTATGTGCAAGAACCTTTCTTTTAATGCCAGCATCTGCAGGCTTAGCCTCAATATCTGAACCAATGAAGAAATTCTGAATTTCGTTATCCATAAAATATCACTCCTTTTTTCTGTGATTATGAGCGCTCTTGCTATTTCGGTCAAATGCCATTCATAACAATGCGAATGCTGAAAAAGAAAAACAGCCCTTCCCAGGGGATAAGGGAAAGGACTGTAAGGAGGAAAACAAACAATACTGAATATTATTTGCTTTCAATTGTGACGCCAGATAGAAGCTCATAGTACTTAGCAAGGGCACTGTGGTCATCCTTCTCGCATCCCATAACCTTAAGTGTCTGCATCATCTCCATCACCTCACCTGTCAGCGGAACAGGTGCAGAGATTGCATGAGCAGCATTAAGCGCATTAGTAAGATCCTTTATGTGAAGCTCAATTCTGAATCCAGGCTTGAAGTTCCTAGAGAGAACCATCGGAGCTTTTGCATTAAGGACTGTTGAGCCTGCAAGCCCGCCTTTGATTGCTTCAAATACAAGCTCTGGATCAGCACCAGCTTTTGTTGCAAATGAAAGTGCTTCGCTCATTGCAGCAATATTGCATGCAACAATAATCTGGTTAGCAAGCTTTGCGATATTTCCAGATCCAATGGAACCGACATATACAGCAGAGCCTGCCATAGCCATGAGAAGATCATAAAAACGCTCAAATGTCTCCTTCTTGCCACCAACCATGACAGATAGTGTTCCATCAATGGCCTTTGGCTCTCCACCTGAGACAGGAGCATCAAGCATATCAATACCAGCAGAAGCAAGAGAAGCTGCAATCTTTCTGGTCTCTACCGGATCAATAGATGACATATCAATAAGAACAAGTCCTTCTTTTGCACATTCAATGATACCACCCTTTCCAAGTGCAACTTCCGTAACCTGAGGGCTATTAGGAAGCATTGTTATGATTACATCTGAAAGAGCTGCGACCTCTGCACCATTCTTTGCTTTTACAGCACCAAGAGAAGCAAACTCATCCATTGTAGCTTCATTATGTGTATTCACTACAAGTTCATAGCCAGCCTTAATAAGGTTCTTTGCCATTGGGCGGCCCATTATTCCAAGACCAATAAATCCGACTTTCATTTCTTTACCTCACTATTTCAGAAATCCAGCTTTAACGAGCTGGGCTCTAAGGCCTTTCTGCTCTTTTTCTGGAGAGGGAAGATTTGGCTTATATGGATTGCCAAGACATCTTCCAAGAAGATTTCCATAATCCTTTGTTGCCACAGGAAATGATGATTTATCCATCTCAAGGCGTATAGGATTAAGTACAAACTGAGCTTCAAGTGAACCTTTCAGATCACCAGATGCATATCTATCATAGATGGAGCATACAAGCTCCGGAAGAAAATTTGCAGTAGAGCATACAGCTCCGACAGCACCTACAGCAAGACCTGCATAAATCAGTGTATCCTTTCCGCAGAACACACGGAATCCAACATCTCTGTTCCTTCTTATGAACTCCTCTGTCTCTGTCAGATTTCCAGAACTATCCTTCATCCCTACGATATTCTCCACATCATGGCAGAGTCTTTCTACTAGGCTCTGGCTCATTCCATAACCAGTCCTTCCAGGGTTGTTATAAAGAAGAACAGGAAGAGACGGAACAGCTTCTGCAATAGTCCTAAAATGAAGATAGAGCTCGTCTTCTGTAGGCTTAAGGAACATAGGCTGGAGTATTGAGATACCATCAGCACCGCTCTTCAGAGCAAGATGTGCTAACCGAACGCATTTCTTCGTTCTTATTGCCCCGATTCCCATATATACAGGAACTCTGCCATTAACCTGATTGACAAGAATAGATAGGATTTCCTCCATCTCATCTTCTTCCATCATATAGAATTCGCCATTCGAGCCAAATGCCAGAAGGCCTTCAACTCCATTATCTATCATATAGTCGATATGAGATCTGAAAGCGGCTTCATCCACGCTCTCATCTTCTTTTATTGGAGTGACGATAGGAACAACTATTCCCTTAATGAAATCAACGTTCAAAATATTACCTCTGTACAGAGATAATTTTATGACAGCAAAAACATGCTGTCAATTATCATTTGATTTTTATAGTTAATTTTAATTAAAAATATAATACAATTATATTGATTGATAACCGAGCACACCGCTTATTCTATCTGCAGTCTCTTTAAGCTTCGGAATGCAAGCCTCTATCTCATCTGCACTCATATTCTGTGAAAGTGCACTGACAGATATTCCAGCGACAATATCTCCATTCTGATTGAAGATAGGAACTGCAGAACAGTTGTCATCCACTATGAATTCATTGCGATCTCTGCCGACTCTTTCTGTCCGTGTCTTCTCAAGCTCCTTCATTAGCCTATCAATAGAGACTATAGTATCTGGAGTATAGCTTTTGAGGCCGCACCTCTCAGCCATAGCGATGATATCATCATTTCCAAGCGTACATGTAAGAACCTTCCCCAGTCCTGTGCAGTGGAATGGTATCTTCTTGCCTGGAGTGAAATAAGTGCGAGGAAGGCTATTGCCATCAATGCGGTCGATAATCAGTATATCGTCCCCATTCCTGATGCCCATATTGATATTTGCCTTAGGGAATGAATGCCATAGCAGCTCAAGATAAGGCATAGTCAGCTTTCTGAGGCTATTTGACTGGAGTGCTGTAGTCGAGAGTCTCAGGCATTTCATAGAAAGCGAAAAAGTACCGCTTACTGGATCCTTATCAAGATAGCCGGCATTTGCAATGCTATTAAGAAGCCTGAATGCCATATTAGGATTCACATCCAGACTCTGGCATACATCCTGAATAGATACAGCGCTGTTCTTAGCAACAGCAAGATCCAGAATCTGGAAGCACCTCTCTGCTACCTTGATATTATATTTTTCCCCATCAATGCTTTTATCTGGCACAATTGCCCCCTTTTTTTATCTAACAGCTACCAATTATAGCAGAAAAGAAGATCTTTGACTGAAAAATGGGGACCTCTCTCAAAGAAAGTCCCCACTTTTTATAAACAGCTTATATTATCTAGCGTAGCCATTCTCTTTTGCATAAGCAATGCCCTTCTCATTCCAATCAGCACCGCCAATTGCCTTGAACTGATCGAGGAACTGGTTCCAGCCGTCTGGAGTAAGAGGTCTTGCACCTGTGAAGAATTCAGCAAGTGACTGCTCATAGAATCTGAATACATCAGCATTCGGAGTAGGCATGCTGTTTGAACCGACTGCACTTGTCCAGTTTGTCTTGCCCATCTGATCCAGGAATGTTGTAGGAGAGATGATCTTCTTCGAATTAGCAGCCTCGTAATCAGGGAATCTTACAGAATTCTCTCTTGCATCATTGAAGAATACCATATTTCTGAGCTGAGTCTGAACCTGGCCTACAGAACCTGAGAATGAGTTATCACCAAGGTCTCCCTTGCTTGGGTTGCCATTAGCATCAAGGACATAGTTCACGCCTTCTGTACCATAGCCAAGAAGATAGTAAGCTTCCTCTGATCCCATCCATTCAAAGAGGCGCTCGATTGCCTCTAGCTTTCCTTCCTTAACAGCCTTGTTTGATACAGCATAGATTCTGAACTGCTTATCAAGAGCACCTGTGCTGCTCTTTCCTTCCGGTCCTACAGGAGGATTGATTACAATCCATTCACCCTCTGGGAAATTGCTGTCAAATGGCTTGTAGTTTGACTCAGCAGAGAGTGCTGCCCACTGCTCATACATCATGCCGAATCTTCCCTGCTTCCATGCAGCTCTGAAATCATCCTTCTTGTATGAAAGCCAGTTAGGATCGATGAGGCCCTCATCGCAGAGGCTCTTGAAATAAACCATGAAATCATAGAACTCAGGTCTGAAGACATTCAGCCCAAGAGTCTCGCTCTTCATTGACCAGAGGCCAGCTACATCGAATGCACCCATGATTGGCCATACACGTGTTCCTGGATATCCCTTGAACACAGAGTTTGACTCAACATATGCACCATATCCATATGTATCATTGCGGCCATTTCCATCAGGATCACCAAATGTGAAAGCTCTCAGAACTTCCTTGAGCTCGTCAAGTGTTGTAGGAACATCAAGCCCCAGGTTGTCCAGCCAGTCCTTTCTTATTACAAGGCCTTCAATACCTGTTCTCTGAGATGGAATTGCCATTCCATAGTTCTTTCCATTGATTGTAGCATAGTTCATAGAGTCAGGATCTGAATGATACTTCTCAGTTCTTGTAGGCATTGCAGTATAGAAGTCATCTGTCAGCTCTGCAATGAGTCCCTGCTTTACAAGGTTAACAAGAACAGGTCTGTTGACCATGAATACATCAGGAAGGTTATTTGCAGCACCTGATGCCTGGATCTTAACATCCTGATCTGATGCATTTGAAGGAAGAGCTGTAAGCTTGAGATCAATATTGAGCTTATCCTTTATGATCTGGAATCCAGCCCAGTTATCAGGAATCGGTCCAGCTTCTGTGACAGCAGCTCCATACCAGAGATTAATTGTAACTGGCTTATCAGAAGATGCAGATGCAGATTTGCTCTCCGCTGTGCCATTTGCAAAAACAGCTGCAGCAAGCACTGTCATAACCATAAGAACAGCTAATGCTTTCTTTTTCATAATTATTCTCCTTGTAATATATTACTTTACTAAGTTGTCGCTAATATAATCCCAGTTGATGTCATATCCGAGTCCTGGAGCAGATGGAATGATCACATCACCATTCTCATCCATCTTGTCATACAGGCTATTAAGCCATGGCTTTGGCATCTCATAATCAAGAAGCGGATGCAGAAGGCCTCTTTCAAAGTACTTTCCATCTATTCCCATCGCACCAAGCAGATGCAGGTTTCCTATATGATTGCCATGGAGCTCAATTGACATTCCATTTGCCTCATAAAGATGGATAGTCTTCAATACCGCTGTTATCCCACCACATGTAAGTGCGCCTGCCCTTCCAATGCCAGCAGCTCCATTCCTTATCCAGTTAGCTCTGGTATAATACTTTCCTTCTGCTGTCTCAGGACCGCAGATATTGAGAGATGTATGCTCTGATAGGTATTTATATGAAAGCTCTGAATGCTCATCCATCGGCTCTTCAAGCCATAGAAAATCAAGCCTCTCAAGACCTCTAGCAAGCCTCAGTGCCTCCTCTCTCGAATAATAGTGGTAAGGGTCAAGCATCAGTGGAATGGATGGTCCAACAGCCTCTCTCACAGCCCTGCAGGCTGCAAGATCCATATCAACAGAAGGCTCTGGAATAATAGGAGGCATCCAAGTATGGAGCTTTATGGCCTTATAGCCAGATTTAACCAATGATAAGGCATATTCAGCATAAGCTTCTGGGGTATCAAGCCCGCCTTTTATATCATCGCCAACCATTATTGAACCATAGCATGGAACTTTATCACGATAGGCACCAAGAAGCTTATATACCGGAAGCCCTGCTGCTTTTCCTGCAATATCCCACAGTGCGCAGTCTATTGCACAGAGCGTTCTCTCATTGAGCTCTGTCTGAAGTCTCTGGTACTGAAGAAGACGCCTATAAATCCTCTCTCTATATAGAGGATCCTCTCCGATCAGGATTTCACGGCACCCTCCAAGAACAACACGCTCAGCCATCGGGCCGAAGTAATACCCTGATGTTCCATCATCACATATGATAGAAAGCATAGCCTGCTTTCCATCATGGGGCTTTCCTGGATGGGAATGGAATTCCCCATCTCTGACCATAGAGGAAATAAAATGAATAAAATCAACTTTTACATCAACAATCTTCATAATCGTCTCCAACATAGAAATTATCTTTCTAGAGTTATATTTTTGTCAAATGGTTTTTTATAATTTTATAATGATATTTGATTTTTTATAATCCTGTTTGAATTTATTCGTATTTAAATTTATGTATTTGTATATCTTAGGATATTTGGCAGGCAATTCTGCTTGCGGAATTCACGAGGCGAAATACCATAATATTCATGAAAAGCATTTGAGAAAGTCGAAAGCCTAGGGTAGCCGACTCTTTCAGCAACAGACTCAACACTCTCTACTGAATTCAGCAGAAGAGCCCTAGCCTGCTTCATACGCATTTCCTTCACTATATCCCCGGGGTTGCGGCCATAGAGCTCCAAGCAGATTCTGGTAAGGTGTGATCTAGAATATCCGGTTTCTTCTGAAAGATGCACAAGCCCCCAATCATATGAGAGCATACTGGCAACCTTCTCCCATAATTTCGAGAATTCAATCCTATGTTTTGAAAGATTCTTGTTATCTGAGAGAGCTAAGGCCCTGCTGAGATTAATCAGGAACAGCTTTTCATAAAGCTCTAGAGCCTCATCGCTTCTAGGATCCTGCTCTGTCTCTTCTTTTAATATCCCGGAAAAAAGTGAATACAGTGATTCTATATTCTGCAGGTTTCTGAACTCATAATCCTCGCTTTTCGGTACAAAGAATTCTGAATCATCCCAAAATGAAAGCCAGACCATTTCCCAGCTCTTACCTTCTGAGGCTTTTTCAAAATGCCCCTGCCCTGATGCACTTGATATAAAAGCCTGTCCAGGTGACGTCCTGAACTCAGTTCCATCATCAAGAATGATCATTCCTTCCCCGCTTATCGTAAGAACAAAAGCATGGAATCCTCTATTTGCTGTTCTTTTAAGCCAGAATTCATCTCCGAATATGCCATATCCCCCCTGCTTGACTTTTGCGGACTTAAATGGTTCCATCTCAATTACTTTAGAAGAGAAAAGGCGGTTTTCGCCATTCTGAGGTTCATGTATTATTTCTTTTTCGATAAGCATGAATTAATTGTATCAGAAATGAGACAAATTCGAAAGTAATTGAAAAGAACGAAGCTTGTTATGATTCTTTGCAGGTTCATATAATAAAGCCAGTTCAAAAATTTTGAGGAGAATAAAATGGCAGATTATCCTTATGATCCTTGGCAGAAATGCCAGACCAGATCAGGGCTAGCAGCGGATCTTGTTATTTCCGCACTCCAGAAAGAAATCAGAAGAAACCATCCTGAGAACGCAGCAACTCTTGCTTATGAGATGCTGATCACAAGTGAGGATATGGAAGAGTACCTCTGGTTCAGATTGAAGACAATCAGTGTTGAGGATGTAGGCTTCGGCAATCCAATGGCTCCAGTTCTAATCGGAGTGATGGACCAGATGAGAAAAACTTTCAAGCAGCCAGGAGACAGAGGCCTTCTTGCAATACATGCAGTCCGCTATCTCTGCCAGTGCCAGAAAGACAGATCAAGCGACGAGATGTATAACTGGATCATCAAGGAATACAAAAGCGGCAATCTCAGGCCTCAGATTCCTGATTATGCAGTAGATAAGCACACTCTTCAGGGACAGCTCGAAGGAAAAGATGAGGACTACTTCTATTCAACAGGATCTCAGGTCTCTCCAGAATGGGAAGGAAGAGATAAGACCTATAGAGAAAGAATCCTTAAGATTCTCGAAGACCAGAAAAAAGAAAACTAATTTTTATTGGGAGATATTTAAATGAAAAAGCTGATTTCACTTTTACTTGTTGTTTCTCTTGTATGCTCTGCGCTGTTTGCCGGCGGAACTCAGGAGAGCGCATCTGCAAAGAAAAGCGATACACGCACAGTGACAGTTGTCTGCCGCGCAAGCTATGTCAACGAGACATGGTTCAAGGAAATGAATGCTGCATTCGAAGCTGAGACTGGAATCCATGTTGATGTACAGCCTACTCCGGGTAATGATGCAGACCATGATGCTAAGGTAAACATCGACCTCCTAGCAGGTAGCTCAATCGACGTTGTACCATCACTTGGACCTAAGTTCTACTATGACAGAGCGGATGCAGGCTACTTTGCAGCTCTTGATGAGCTTGTAGCAAAGAAGGGAGTAGATGCAAAAGCAGTCTGGGGAAATTATCTTCCATACAGCGATGATGGTCACTTCTATGCTGTTCCTTACAAGCAGGAAGTATACTGTGTCTTCTATAACAAGGCTCTCTTCGACAAAGCAGGCGTTGCTTATCCAGAAGGCCCATGGACATGGGATGATTATGTTGAGACAGCTAGAAAGGTCACAGACAAAGCTAATGGAATCTATGGATCTTTCATGAATGCTGAGAACCCATGGACAATCATCCAGGCTAAGCAGAGAAATATCCCTCTCTATAAAGAAGATGGAACATGTAACTTTGATGATCCAGCATTCGCTGAAGCAATCAAGTGGTACAAGGAACTCGGAGATGAGGGAATCCAGCTTCCTGTATCAGAGATTAAGAACGAGAACGTTTCATGGAACTACTATGCTATGGCAGGTGACCATCTTGCTATGTTTGTACAGGGCAACTGGTTCACAAGACTTCTCAACAGCCAGACAGACTATCCAAAAGACTGGGATTACGGTGTAGCTCCTACTCCTAGATGCAGCTCTGAAGATGGAAACAACAACTTCGTATCTATGGGTTATTATTCTGTAAACAAGAATGCAGCTCATCCAGATGAAGCTCTTGAGTACGTTCTCTGGCTTGGACAG
Source organism: uncultured Spirochaetales bacterium (assembly GCA_934271365.1). Taxonomy (GTDB): domain Bacteria; phylum Spirochaetota; class Spirochaetia; order Sphaerochaetales; family Sphaerochaetaceae; genus Ornithospirochaeta. Next base: position 24,239 of record CAKQRI010000020.1, on the reverse strand, counting down.
AACCAGTGGAAGTACGAGGGACAGATTCCAGCTCTCGCTTCTCTCTCTGCAGAAGAGCAGAACAAGGTATTCTCATCAATTGCTGATGCATCTCATGGACAGGTTACAGTTGATGACCTCTATCAGAACTTCATGAACACTGGAATGGGTGTTGCTCAGAGTGATATAATCGGAACTGCAGCTGATGAATACAACAGAATTGCAAACGCAGAAATTGAGGCTTACTGCCTGAACCTGCAGTCTCTTGAGACAACAATCAAGAACATCGTATCACGTGTAAACGAAGCTATTGCTAACGTTCAGTAACACGAGGAGGTAAGTTAATTTTATGGCCAGGAATGGAATGAGACGCAAAAAGAATGAGAATATAGCATATCTTTTCATTCTGCCGTTCGTCCTGATGTTTGCTGTTTTCAAGCTCTATCCGATGATTTATGGATTCTGTGTCAGCTTTATAGACCGCAATTCAGTCAGGAAACTTACCTCTACAACATTTGTGGGTTTTCAGAACTACGTCAAGGTTCTGAAAAGCCCTACTTTCTGGCAGACACTTGGACATACGTTCATCTTTGCTGCTGTATATACTGTCTTCGTCATGTTCTTCGGCTATCTCTTCGGAGTGCTCTTCAACAGGAAGTTCAAGGGAAGAACAGTTGTAAGAACAATGTTCTACATGCCATATGTAACAAACATGATTGCAGTAGGCATTGTATTCAAATACCTATTAAATCCAACAAAAGGACCTGTGAATGCAATATTCAGGCTATTCGGAACAGCTGGGCCTAAATGGCTCTCAAGTCCAACAATGGCACTTCCAACAGCTGCGGTGATCGGTGGCTGGGTTGCACTTGCATTCAATATCATTACTGTCCTTGCTGCTATGCAGGACATCCCAAATGATTTATATGAAGTTGCAGAGATAGAAGGTGCAACATTCCTCCAGAGGCTGAGATATGTGGTCACACCTATGCTCATGCCTACTCTCTTCATGCTTCTGACAATTACAATAATCAATTCATTCAAGAGCTATACAGCAATCGTAGGTCTTACAGACGGTGGCCCTGGTACAAGTTCCAGAACACTATCTTTCCAGATCTATGAAGATGCTTTCACATATATGAAATTCGGAATCGCATCAGCAGAGGGAGTGATATTCACACTCATAATAATCGCAGTAAATAAGATATTCACAAAAGTGAGGACATCATGGGAAAGACGATAAACGAAAAGAATTCAGGAGTTATCTTCACGGTCCTCATGTGGGTTCTCGGCATTCTGATGCTTCTGCCATTCATAATGATGATAGTGATATCATTCAGAACATCAGGTGATACATATAAGCCGATCTTCGCAATCATCAAGCCGACTCTCAGGAACTATGCACAGGTGCTTGGCCATGAGAACTTCTTCCAGTGGTATGGAAATACGATACTTACCGTTGTAATCACAATCATATTCCGTCTGCTTGTCACAATTCCAGCAGCTTATGCATTTGCAAGAATGAAGTTCAGAGGCAGCAGGCTTATCATGGCAATACTGCTTGCAACAATGATGGTACCTGGTGAGACTACAATGGTTCCTAGATATCTATATTTCAAATCACTTCACCTACTTGATTCTATGTGGGTAATAATACTTCCTGAAATCAGCGAAGTATTCTATCTCATGCTTCTGACTGAGTTCTTCAGATCTATTCCTGAGGACTTTACAGAAGCTGCAAGAATCGATGGAGCTGGAAATCTCAGAATCCTTGGAGTGATTTTCATCCCGCTCTCTGGCCCATCAATTGCAACTGCTATTCTCTTCAGCTTCATAAATATATGGAATAACTTCCTAGATCCATATCTCTTCATCAGCACAATCTCCCATCAGCTGATCACACCAGCTCTGAGATTCTTCCAGGAAAGAGGCGGAGCTAATATTCCAGTCCAGCTTGCAGGAGCTGGAATGGCCATCATTCCTGTAATCATCCTATTCATAGCAACTCAGAAATATTTCGTTGCCGGTGTTTCATCATCAGGCATCAAAGGATAAGGTTTTAAATGAGCGAATTCATGTCATATGATCCATGGGCATCAGTTACAACAAGAAACGGAATCAGCGGAGATGAGATCATCTCAATGCTGCAGAAATCAATAAGAAGAGGCTTAGAGCATAATGCTCTGGCTGCTGCTTACGAGATGTACATCACATCCCCACAGTTCGAGGACAAGATGTGGAGACGTCTTTTAGCTATCAGCGTAGAAGATATCGGATTCGGAGATGTCCATGCCCCAGAGCTTATCTACACACTGAACTGCATCAGAAAGGAATTCTTATATAACGATGGCGATAGACCTATGTTCTTTGTTCATGCAATCCGCTATCTATGCCGTCAGAAGAAGGAAAGATCCAGTGATAATGTCAAGAATATGCTGATCAAGGACTTTGCACATGGAAGAGGAGCAGAAGTACCTGATTATGCTTATGACCTCCACACAAGAAAAGGCAGGGAAATGGGAAGAGATGAGCTTCACTTCCTAACAGAGGCATCAAAGGTAATTCCTCAGCTTGAAGGTGAGGATATCAAGAAAATCTACAATGATTACCTTGAATACTGCAAGAATGAAGAGAAAGATGAAGGAAAGAGTGACGTCAAGCCATTTGAATACAACAGCTGGCAGTACTGATTGAATCCTTTCTCTCAAAGGGTCCCATGTTTCAATGGGATCTTTTTTTTCTCAGAACACAAAGCTGATCAGATATCATGCCTATTCTCAATTGACATAAATATGCTATTAAAGGAAATTATTGCTTACCATGGCAGACAGAATAATAGTACATGGAGGGCGTGTACATAATCTAAAGAATATTGACGTTGAGATTCCTCTGAATAAGCTTGTCGCAATTGCAGGCGTATCAGGATCTGGGAAATCCTCCCTTGCACTTGGAATACTCTATTCAGAAGGCTCCAGACGTTATCTTGAGTCTCTTTCCACATATACAAGACGAAGAATGACAGAAGCAGCAAGAGCAGATGTAGATGAAGTATTATACATCCCACCTGCACTAGCACTTCATCAGAGACCTGGAGTGCCAGGGATCAGAAGCACATTCGGAACAGGCACAGAACTGCTGAACTCAATAAGGCTGATGTTCTCAAGACTGGCTTCCCATAAATGCCCTAATGGCCACTATGTAATGCCATCAATGAATGTTGCAGCAGGCCTTCCGCTTACATGCCCAGAATGCGGCGTAAGCTTCTATGCCCAGTCTGCAGAGGATCTGAGCTTCAATAGCAGCGGCGCATGCAGAAGGTGCGGAGGAACGGGCATAATCAAAAGCGTGGATATCTCAACGCTGGTTCCAGATGAGACACTATCAATAGATCAAGGCGCTGTGGCTCCATGGAATTCTCTCATGTGGTCACTGATGACTGATGTATGCAGAGAGATGGGAGTCAGGACAGATATTCCATTCAAAGACCTTTCAGACAAAGAGAAAGACATTGTCTATCATGGACCTGCAGAGAAAAAGCATATTCTATATAAAGCAAAGAAAACCAACCAGACAGGAGAACTGGATTTCACATACTACAATGCTGTTTACACTGTAGAGAATGCACTCTCCAAAGTCAGAGATGAGCAGGGAATGAAAAGAGTCGAGAGATTCCTGAAACAGGATATATGTCCAGAATGCCATGGGTCCAGGCTCAGCGAGAAAGCCAGGGAACCTAGAATTATGGGAAAAAACCTAGAGGATATCTGCAAGCTTGCTCTATCTGATCTCATAAAATGGGTCAAAGCAATCCCATCTAGCTTTCCAGATGAAATGAGGGCAATGGCTGAAAGCATAATCGATGCATTTCTCAGTTCTGCAGGAAGGCTAATTGATCTTGGGCTGGGGTATCTCTCATTAGATAGAACATCTTCTACCCTCTCTACCGGAGAAAGGCAGAGGATGCAGCTTTCAAGAGCCGTGAGGAACAGAACAACAGGAGCTCTCTATGTTCTGGATGAGCCTTCAATCGGACTTCATCCAGCGAATCAGAAAGGGTTATATGATGTTATGCGTGATATGATTGATGATGGCAACTCAGTAATCCTTGTAGATCATGATACAGAGCTCTTAAGGAAATCTGACTGGCTTATAGAGCTCGGTCCAGAGGCAGGAGAGAACGGAGGAAGAATCATCGCAGAAGGAACTATCAGCCAGATTGAGAGCTGCAGTTCATCTGTTATAGGAAAATTCCTGAAGGAAATGCCCAAAAGAATAAGATCGAGCATAAAAGAAGAGGATGTTTTCTCCCAGGGGAAAATCTCTTTATTAACTGATGCAATCCACACAGTGAAACCGCTTAAAGCAGACATACCAATTGGACGCCTGACTGCTGTCACAGGTGTATCAGGATCAGGTAAGACAACACTTATACTCGAAAGCCTGATTCCTGCACTTGAGGCATCAATTAGAGGAGAGAAGCTTCCTTCCCATGTGAAAGCAATAAGCAGAGGAGATATAAATCAGGTCAAGCTGATTGATGCAACTCCAATAGGAATTAATGTCAGATCAACAGTAGCAACTTATGCAAGTATCCATGATGAGCTAAGAAAGGCATTTGCAAGAACTCCAGAAGCTAAAGCTGGAGGCTATAAAGCAGGCGACTTCTCGTATAATACCGGACGGCTCAGATGTCCTACATGTGATGGAACAGGAGAAATAAGTCTTGATGTGCAATTCCTTCCTGATGTTGATATCCCATGCCCTGCATGCCATGGCTCAAGATACAGCAAAGAATCCTGCAATATACATTATGCAGGGCTTTCCATGCCGGAATTCATGGATATGGATGTAAAACACGCTCTGGAAAAATCAGATTTACCAAAATCAATAAAAGACAGGCTAAGGATTCTTGAAAGCCTTGGTCTAGGCTACCTGAAGCTCGGAGAAGAAACTCCTGGACTCTCTGGAGGAGAAGCCCAGAGGCTTAAACTAGCAAGCGAGATGGGAAGAAGCCAGAAAGGCTCACTATTCATATTCGATGAACCTTCAATCGGGCTACATCCACTTGACGTGCAGAATCTAATCACTGTCTTTGACACACTTATAAAAGCAGGTGCAACGGTAATCGTAATCGAGCATGATCTTGATATCATCAGAAATGCTGATTACATAATCGACATGGGCCCAGGAGGCGGAAACGAAGGAGGGATGATTGTTGCAGAAGGAACGCCGGAAGAGATAAAGAAGAACAAGAGCAGCATTACAGCTAAATACATCTGAGATGTTCTCTTGCCATCATAAGTGCATAGCCTAAAAGATTCTGGCCATTCCATTTAGCAGGATTAAGACGGTCATCATCATGCATGGATAAGCCGATTCCCCATATTCTATCATTCACAGCACACTCTGCAAGAATTGAATCTTCTGTTTCTAGCAGCAATTTTTTCAGATCTGGATTCTGAAAGAACTTCTGAATGAGACCATTATATATAATGATCTGCCGTACACCATTCCAGGTTAAATCATCAAAAGGCTGCACTTTGCGTCCAAGCTCTTTTATGTACTTCACATCATCTGTTTTCATAATCAAAGCTGCAATTCTCTGATCTTTGAAGCAAAGTGCTTTCTGATGCATCATATACTGCTCCATTGATGAATACTTGATTCCTCTATATGAAAAATGGGATATATGCCAATTGCTCAGATATCCATTATCCTCATCTGGATTATGGAAGCAGACAACTTCATTCATAGCTTTCCAACCTTCTTCACAGCCAGATTAAGTTCCAGATCATGCAGGCCATAATATGCCTTTTCAAGAAAAGTTACAGGAATCTTATCTACAACGACAGAACTAGGCATCTTGTAATACCATTGGTAATAAGCATAGAATTCACCAATCCAGTCTGGTAGAAATCCTTTGATTGCATTTCCATCTTCAAGTACAGGAGTTTCTGTATTCTTATAATAATCCCATAGCTCAACAGCACTCATAGTGCATACATAAGCCTGCCCTTCATCGATGGATTTTCTAAGATGGCTCTTCATATAAGCAGTAATGAAAGCATCTGTGTCTTTATCTGGGAAAGAGTAAGAAATGAAATCAAATAGCTTTCCTTGTGCTTCTATTACATCTTCTAGATAAGATTTTGGATATGGAATCATAACAATCTCCATCAAATCAACGTGCTGAAAACATTTATTACTTTATTATAATCAGAATTTATCATCTCTCGCATTCTATCTCTAGCTGAGATATCCCTAGAGCAATATAGATGATTATACTCATAATAACTTACTGGCATAATCTCACTTTCAATTTCCCTGAGCTGTGAATATGCAAGCTCAGATTTTATACAATACTGTATTCCAAGTCCACCTAATGATAAAAGTTCCGGAAGGATATCAACATCTATATTATCTCTGACAAACTCCTTGGCAATATAGAAATAAGAGGCATCTGCCCTCCAGCCTTTTATAACATCATAGGAACTCGTATCAATACCATATTTCTGGATAAATCTTTTAGACAGGACTTTATATCGTTTTGAATCAGAAGCATCTCTATGCTTCATCAATTCGGCAAGCCACGCAAGAATCCCAAAGGACTGAAAATCGACTACATTTAGCAATCCTAACTCAAGAGTGTATTTATGAACCCATCCATTCTGCTCTTTCGGGCTGCATACTGCCCATTCTTTTGCAAGTTCAAGATCCTCAGTCAAATAGAAGCCATTCCCATAATCATGACGGTCTTCGCCTTTTCCATATGTAGGTATAATCTTCTTATTAGGAGATCCTTGATATAAGATTATCTCAGGCATCAGTTTTCTTCCTTATCTTAATCGGTAGCAGACAGAGAAGCTTGAAGAGTTTCCACTTGCAGTCTCATGGATTATGTAATCATTATTTCCCATGCACTGCCTCATTGCATTGCAAACCATTGGAAAACGTTGCTTTAATCCCATTGCTTTATGTATTTCGCTAGCTCTGATTTCCAAAGAGCTTTCGCCGGACCTAATTGCATCCTTCTTCATTTCCTCTATAAATTCTCGGATGTCTGTCATTGTGACTTTCTTTTCCTTAGAATCTGCTCCTTTCAGTTTCTCTACTTCTTCTTCCAATTTCTGTATTCTTGATAGCATTTCAATTATAATTTTATCATAATCCATTGCATTCCTCCTTTAATTCTATTTGAATTCTATCATATAAAATAAAGAAATCAATTATCTTTTATTAGAATTCCAATAAAAAACATCAGATTCATTCAGCCAACAAAAAAGCTCTCTATGAAATTTGATATGTAATAGAGATTATGAATAGAAAAAGGATATACAGAACTCTCTTTCAGTTTCAGAATGATCTGCATGTCCCGAGTAAAGTGCATTTCCGTTCATGCACATATCAATCAAGAAGTTCATCACCAATTATAGTTATATACAGGACCTATGGATTCAGGAGATTCAAGAACACTCCCGGGCACACCTTTAAAGCTTTCAGCTTTTTCCTTTGTCATGAATAATACAGCCATACTTGAATTGATTTTCTTTCCATCTTCTTCATATGCAAATTGAACCTGTCTTGCATATTTTATATCCTTAACTTCGGTAAATGCAAAAGATGGAGGTACTATCACGGAACCGAGAGGCTTCGTTAATCCGCTATTTTGATAATAAAAGACTCCTTTTGAGAGACTTGCGCTCTCTTCTATTGTAACATCAGGATTTCCATTTGGATTATCCTCAGCGCCTATGACTATATCACCATTCAGCCCCAGATAATCTGATGGATAATTGATATAAACATAGTCATATGCACTCCAGTCTACGGTGTTCATGCTTTTGAATTCTCCATTTCTTACAACAAGCTTTCCGCTATATACCAATAAAGAGGTATTGTATGATTCAAAGCATCCATCATTGATGATAGTTTCAATATCTCCTGCAAGCCTGCTGATTCCATTGAATTCTCCGCCATTGATTTCAATAAAGCAGTTCTGAGAATTCGCATCAGATTCTATGATTATCGATTTCGGGCCATTTCCAAATACACCATCATTGATAATCAGAGATGCATCCTTGGCGCTTATATCGAAGATATCCTCGTCGCTTAGAAATGTCCCGCTGTTTATAGTGGTCTTCCCATTATTATCCAGAAGATTTGAGCCTGTTGCTGTTATAGCTGAAGACTCTACAACGAGTGTTCCATAGTTATCAATGACACTTGTAAAGAAATCGCTCTCTATACTTCCTCGATTACCTAAGATAAGCAGGCTTGTATTGGGGAAAACAACTATTGATCCACTTGGCTGGAATGAAGGATTCGATGGATCAGGAATTCCATATCCATACGAATCATATCCTGTATTCTTGAATGCGAGCTTCTTCCCATTTAGGTCTATTGTCAGGCTGTGCCTGATCATAAGGGCACCTTCATACCCTAATCTATCTGCCAAGATATCATTAGATAATCTTACGTTTTTACCATTAGATACAGCAGATAAAAGCTCATCATAAGATGATACTGTTCTGTAGCCACCAGGACTCTCTTCATGCGGAAGTCCTAAATAGCAGGATACTGATAAAACAGCTATTGCTGCTATACTTAATAAATTAAGCAGCTTCATTTGATTCTCCTTTTTTATAGATTTATATATACAAAAAAACTGCTCTAGTTTTTTAGAGCAGCTTTATTTCAGATAGCTTATCTAGCAGAATATTCATTCAGAACCGAAGCTATATATTTCATTGCCTCCTCATCATACCTCTGATCAAGCTGTATTGAGCAGATATGTGAATAGATATACTTCGCTCCTGGATATTTCTCAATATCATCAAGCATAGGTGGCAATGGCCAATATACTGTAGAAGACACACCACGCTGTTTAAGGAATGACTGGAAGTCTTCCCTATCATCAGCATACAGAGAGAAGTGGCTTGGCATGTCATGCTCTTTCAGTTCTGTGAATACAGGTCTCCAGCCCTTCACTGGATTAAGAGATGCGATTATTGTGCTGAAATGCTCTCTACGCTTCTTTGCCATATCATCAAAGTCGAAATTCTTAGCAATGAATGTAGACTTCTCATCAGAACCATAGCAGTCAAATATCTGTCTCAGTCTGAGCTCAGTCTTCCAGAAAGTATCACTGGCAGCTTTATTATACTCATCATTGCCGCTTGAAAGAGCCATAGATCTTTCTTCCATAGCCTTATAGCGGCCTCTGATGTGCTCTGCCTCTGGTTCCATGAGCTTTACCCTGAAAGGTCCTGCTTTCTTGGTTGCGACACCGCCAGAAGCAATTCCCATCCACTTTCTAAGCGAGCCAGCTGCATAGTCAGCTTCAGGATCTGGATATGTCGGAGAATGGGTTGTGTCATGAAGGATGATGATTCCCTTATCATGGACTTTCTTCAGGAACGACTCATCATATCTTATGAAGCCATAATAGCCACAGAGGCCAAATACTCCGACACCATCAAGATCTTCTTCCTTATAAATAGGAGTAAGATTATCTGGATCGATATCATAGAATCTAAGAGAGAATCCAGCCTTAAGATATGATCCAAGAACAGTCTCACATGTATAGGCTGGAACGTATGCAACCTTCTTCACTTTATCATCCATATCCTTAAGACATGCATATAGAGCACAACGACCAGACATTGCATAGATTGTGTTAGGCCTCTCATTAGCATTTCGTGCCTGGCACTTCTCAAGTTCAAACATTCCACCTATTTTCATATGATCCTCCTAGAAAGACTTTATTGTATCTGCATCAATTCTCTTAAGAATCTCAACTGCAAGCTTTATTCCATTCTGATAATCTTCCAGGGAAGAATATCCATAATGTGTATGAGCATAGCGCACTGGGATTCCGATTACGATTACAGGAACTCCAAGATGTCCCATGTGGATAGGGGCACCATCTGTTGAGCCACCTGTTCTGACTGCAGCCTGTACAGGAATTCCGAGCTCTTTTGCAAGAGATAATGCATAGCGCTGGAATCTAGGATTTGTAATCATCCTAGCATCAATATAACGAAGCATAGGGCCTTTCTTAAGTGCTGTCTGGACCTGGTAGTCAGGAACAACAGTATCATCAGCTGGACAGCCCTCAAAGCAGATTGCAAGATCTGGATTAACACGCTCTACAGTGACTGTAGCACCACGTGTTCCTACCTCTTCCTGGCTAGCGAAAGCTCCGACGACATCAACTTTAAGATCCACACCCTTAAGTGCTGAAATTGTCTCAATAATAGATGCACAGCCTAGGCGGTTATCAAAAGCCTTGCCACGCATAACCCCGTGTTTCTCGTCATAGATGAAGTCAACATCAGGAACAACAGGAGCAGCAACTTCAATCTTGAAGTCATTTATTATCTCATCTCTGCTTGTTGCGCCTACATCAATTACAAGAGAAGAAACCTCTAACGGAGCCTTTCTTTCAGCTTCGCTCATGAAGTGTGGCGGCTTAGAAGCTACAACACCTGGGATATATACCCCTTCGCTGTTTCTGACTCTGACAAGGTGAGCAGGGATATTAGTTGCTACCCAGCCTCCGATAGTAATGAATTCAAGCATTCCATCAGGCCTGATTGCCTTTACCATGAATCCGACTTCATCCGTATGAGCATCAAGCTGAACAACTGGCTTATTACCAGTATTGTCACTTCTTCTGAGATACAGATTGCGCATGCAATCCTCTGTTATCTCACCAAGACCAGATGCATGGCGTCTTACAACTTCAAGGACATCATCCTCGAATCCTGAAATGCCATTTGCATCGCTGATTTCCTTAATCAGCCTGAGCTCTTCATTCTCTTTCATCTCTCTTCTCCTGAAAAATAGCGGAGGAGGACTCCTCCGCCTATTAAAGCATTAAGCTTATTTTGCAACCTGTACATTCTGAAGCTTGTGGTAGCCAATTGGATCAAGCTCGAAGCCTTCAACCTTATCGCTAGCACCAGCATTGATTGTTGTATAGATAATAGGAGCATTGTTTGCGAGGTCCTTGAGGTAGATTGCAAGCTCTTTATAAGCTTCAAGTCTAACAGAAGAATCTGCACTTGTTCTGCCCTGCTCTACAAGAGCATCTACTGTAGGATCAGCTGTGAAGCTTCTGTTTCCAGCTGCACCCTGCTGTGTTGAGTGCTCAAGTGAATAATATGTATAGTCAGCATCCTTAGTGCTTGTTACCCAGCCGAAGTATCCCATGTCATGCTCACCTGCTGTTGTTCTGCTGATGAATGCACCGAACTCGAGAACCTCAACCTTACATGTGATGCCGATTTCCATAAGCATAGCCTGGATTGCCTGGCACATCTCAACACGTGACTGGTTGTTGTTTACCCAGAGAGTGCAAGAGAAGCCATTTGGATATCCTGCTTCTGCAAGAAGAGCCTTAGCCTTCTCAGGATTGTACTCGAAGTCGCCTGGGTTGTAGTAACCGAATACTGCTGGAGCTACAAGAGCATTAGCAACCTCACCGCTTCCACCGTTAACTGTATCGATAAGAAGCTGGCGGTCAATAGCCATATTGATTGCCTGACGAACGAGCTTGTTATCAAAAGGAGCCTTCTTTGTGTTGAATGAAATATAGACGCAGGAAAGTGATGGAGCTTCAAGAAGCTTCAGGCCCTTCTCACTTGCAACACGCTTAGCATCTGCTGTTGTAAGATCATATGCGATATCAATCTCGCCTGTCTCAAGAGCGATTGTTCTCTGAGCTGCCTCAGGAATAACCTTCATCTCAACATACTTTGTCTTTGGAGCACCCTGATAATAATCATCAAATGCCTCAAGCTTTACATTATCATTCTGAGACCATGATACGAACTTATAAGGGCCAGATCCTACTGGAGCTGTCTTAAGTGCATCAGGATTAGCTGATACATAATCCATTGGGACAATTGCTGCATATGGAACAGCAAGGTTTCTGAGAGCTGGAGCATATGGAGCCTTAGTCTTGATTACTACAGTATAGTCATCCTCAATTGTTACAGATTCAATGAAGTCTACGAGGTAAGAAACTGCAGCACTTCCGATTGCTCTATCAAGAGAGAACTTTACATCATCAGCTTTAAGATCCTCACCATTGTGGAACTTAAGACCTTCTCTGATCTTGAAGCGATATGTAAGGTCATCAAGCTGCTCCCATGACTCTGCAATCTGAGGAACAACTTCACCTGTTACAGGATCAACATCAACAAGAGTATCATAGATGTTGTTTGTAACAGCAACAGCTGGAGTCTCCTTACCTACATGTGGGTCAAAAGATGTAACATCAGCGCCCTGAGCGAAGATGACTGTATCCTTGTATCCGCCATTAGACTGAGCAGATACTGCAGATGATGAGCTCTTCTCTGAGCTACCATTTGCAAAGGCAAAGGATCCGATTAAAACCAGAACGAGAAAAAGAACTGTAACTTTCTTCATGTTTCCTCTCCTTATTAATATCTAATATCCCAAAAGGATTATTATGCTATGCCAGCACACATGCTGCTGTGTGGCCTTCTTCCACTTCCCTGAGCGGGATATCACCAGCCTTGCATTTCTCTGTTGCATATGGGCAACGCTTTGCAAAGCGGCATCCTGGCTCTGGATCAATAGGGCTTGTAAGCTCGCCTTCAAGAAGGATCCGCTTAGCCTTGAAGTCCGGATCTGGAACAGGGATTGCTGATAAAAGTGCCTTAGTGTATGGATGGACAGGATTTGCAAAAAGCTTCTTTGCTGGAGCTTTCTCAACAATCTTGCCAAGATACATTACAATGATATCGTCACTTATATGCTTAACAACTGAAAGATCATGAGTGATGAATAGGTATGTGAAGCCGAACTTATCCTGCAGATCCTGCATTAGATTGAGCACCTGTGCCCTGATTGATACATCAAGTGCAGATACAGGCTCATCACATACAATGAACTTCGGATTAAGAGCAAGGACTCTTGCAATTCCGACTCTCTGTCTTCTTCCGCCATCAAGCTCATGGGGATAGCTGTTGATCAGCCTTGGCGCAATGCCGACAAGATCCATATATTCTCTGACCTTGTCATCAATTGCCTTTCTATCTCTCTTATTGACAAGCTTCTGGATGAGAAGGCTTTCTGCGATTGTCTCACTAACAGTCATTCTAGGGTTAAGAGAAGCAAAAGGATCCTGGAAGATAATCTGCATCTCCTGCCTCTTGACCTTCATCTGCTTAGGCTTGAAGCCTGTAATATCCTCACCCTCAAAATAAATCTTGCCATCAGTTGGCTCGTGAAGCTTTAAGATTGTTCTTCCTAAAGTAGACTTTCCGCAGCCTGATTCTCCTACAACACCGAGAGTCTTTCCTTTTTCAATAGAGAAGGAAACATCATCAACTGCATGGAGAATCCCATGAGGTGTAGCAAAGTATTTCTTAAGATTCTCAACTCTTACAATCTCACTCATTTAAGATCCCCCTTAGAAAGATAGCATCTCACAAAGTGTCCTTCTCCCCTATCCTGAAGCTCTGGCTCACGCTCCCTGCACTTATCTGTTGCATACAAGCAGCGAGGAGAGAACTTGCAGCCCTCTGGAAGGTCTGTAGGATCCGGCATCATTCCATTTACAGGATTCAGTCTCTTAACATCTTCCGTAAGAGATGGAATTGATCCAAGCAGGCCGATTGTATAAGGATGCATGGTATCTTTGAAAATCTGATGCAGATTTCCTTCCTCTACAACCTCTCCTGCATAGATTATCGCAACCTCATCGCAGTTCTGGGCAACAACACCTAAATCATGAGTGATCAGAAGCATTGAAGTATTGAGCTTCTTTTTCAGGGCATTGATCATATCAAGAACCTGTGCCTGGATTGTCACATCAAGAGCGGTTGTAGGCTCATCTGCAATCAGAAGCCGAGGATTGCATGCAAGAGCAATTGCAATGACAACTCTCTGCTTCATTCCACCAGAGAACTGATGAGGGAATTCTCCTGCTCTGCCTCTAGGGATGCCTACCATCTCAAGCATGTCTCCAGCCTTCTCAGTAAGCTCATCTTTCTTCATTGATGGATTATGAGACTGGATTACCTCCTCAATCTGCTCTCCTACTGTTAGAACAGGGTTAAGGCTGGTCATTGGATCCTGGAAGATCATAGAGATATCCTTTCCTCTGACTTTTCTTATCTCAGAATCATTCATCTTCAGGAGATCCTTTCCATCGTAGAGAATCTCTCCAGAGCGGATTTTTCCAGGAGGAGAAGGAATAAGGCGCATGATTCCTCTTGCGAGAGTCGTCTTTCCTGCACCAGTCTCACCTACAAGGCCCAGTGTTTTACCTACAGATAGTTTCAGAGATACTCCATTGAGAGCTTCTACAATGCCATCCTCAGTCTCATAGCTTATATTCAAATCCTTTATTTCAAGCAGTGTATCTGACATAAATACCTCCTCAGTCCTTGAGCCTTGGGTCAAGAGCATCTCTCAGTCCATCACCCATGACATTAAGAGCAAGAATCGTAAGCATGATTCCAAGTCCTGGAATTACCGTGATATGCCATCCTTCACGAATATAAGAGCGGGCACTTGAAAGCATAGATCCCCATTCCGGTGTCGGAGGCTGGATGCCAAGGCCAAGGAATGAAAGGCCTGCAATTGAGAGGATTGCACCTGCAACACCAAGTGTAGCCTGTACAATCAGCGGAGCCATTGAGTTTGGAAGTATATACTTGAATATGATTCTGAAATCGCTGGCACCTACAGCCTTTGCGGCCTCAATATATTCCTGATCCTTTACTGTGAGAACAGAAGCCCTTACTGTTCTTGCAAATGTCGGAACATAGCTTATTGAGATTGCAATCAGCACATTGACAAGACTCGTTCCCAGAGCTGCTACAATAGCTGTTGCAAGAAGCATTGATGGGATTGCAAGCAGAATATCCATGAAGCGCATGATTACATTATCTGTAACTTTGCCATAATAGCCTGCAATTGAGCCGAATATCCCACCGACGATTACAGAGAAGAAGATTGCAAATACTCCCATGAATAATGAGTATCTTACAGCCCAGAGCATTCTAAGGAAGATATCCCTGCCAAATTCATCAAGACCGAATATATGATCTTTGCTTGGTCCCTGTAGACGCATCCTCAGGTTCTGCTTGATGACATGAGCATTATAGAATGACTTATCCGTAGCCAAGTCGATTATGATTGTTGATATGGCAATCAGCAGCAGAAGCAGGATAAATGCCATGCCTACAAGTGCAAGCTTATTCTTCTTGAATCTTCTCCAGGTTTCAGCCCAGAGGCCTCTGCGTTTTGGCTCTTTTTCACTCATACCTTCACCCTCCTTGCCTTAAAGCCTGCTTTTCTGTACTGGCTCTTGATTCTTGGATCGATGAAAGCATAGACCAGATCCACAAGTAAATTCACAAGAGAGAACATTATTGCAAGGAAGATTGTTGCACCCATTACCATAGGAATATCCTTGCTGTTGATTGAATCAACCATCAGACGGCCAAGGCCAGGCCATGAGAATACAGTCTCTGTAAGCATAGCACCTCCGAGAAGCTGTCCGAACTGAAGGCCTACTGCTGTTACAATAGGAATCATTGCATTCTTAAGCATATGGCGATATGTCACCTGCTTCTCGCTTATCCCCTTTGCACGTGCTGTTGATATATAGTCCTGTCTGATTACCTCAAGCATTGAAGATCTTGTCATTCGAACAACAGTAGCTGCGGAGCCTGTACCAAGAGTAAGAGCTGGAAGCACAATTGACCGCAGAAGACCAACAAAGCCACTTCCCATCCCCTGGCTAGGAAGCCATCCCAGCTTAAGAGCAAACAGAAGTGATAAAAGAAGTCCAAGCCAGAAATTAGGCATAGATACACCAATAAGCGATAGGACCATCGATGTATTATCAAGAACTGTGTACTGCTTCTTTGCGGAGATTATCCCAACAGGAATACCGATTGCCAATGCAACCAGAATTCCAGCAACAGCAAGAACTGCAGTATTAGGGAATTTATCAATAACCTGATCCCAGACACTCAGCTGGTTTCTATAAGACAGACCAAGATTTCCATGAAGCATATCCCAGATGTAGTTGAAATACCTGACAAGAAGCGGCTTATCCAAGCCAAGCTCTATTCTCTTTGCAGCAAGTGCTTCAGCTGAAGCCTGATCGCCAAGAATAATTGCAGCAGGATCTCCAGGAGTAAGATTCATGATGAAGAATACTATGAACGTAACTCCTAGCAGAATCGGAATCATGAGAAGAAGTCTTTTAACAATATACTTCCACATTATATTCCTCCATATGTATATTCATGCAATATTTATGCAACCAATAGTAAAGCAAAAAAGACTACCCTATCAATAGGATTTAAGGCAAAAACATAAATTGAAGGTATAAATTTATAGAATTTAATGCAGAAATAGTAGTTTGTCTATACTAACAGCCATCATTTACTGACTTCTTCAAGAAGCCTGATGTATTCACTCTCTGCATCTTCTGGCTTAACAGAATCATCCATTCTGATGCTATCGTAGCTATAAAAGAAAACAAGAGCATCAAAGATTGCAAAGAAAGGCACATAAGATGTGATAAGTCCTCTAAGACCAGATAGCCCTGGGCAGATAAAGCTTACAGTGCTCAGCGGAACTAGCGGAGAGCCTTCATAGTCTGTAAATGCGATAATCTCAACGCCCTTCTCCTTGCATAGCCTTGTCAGTGCAACTGTTGATGCACCATATGGAGGTGTTGCTATGCTCATCAATAGGGTTTCTTCGGGCTCTGATGCAACAATCCGGCTTATTGTCTGGTGCACATCAGAGAGGTCAAGAACACTTACCTCTACCCCGATTGAAAGGAATCTGTATTTCAGATAGCGTGCAGCTGTACGGCTTGCATTGTGTGCAGCGACAAAAACATTCTTCTTTCGTCTAATCAGGGAAGCAGCTGCAATAAGCTTATCTGCAGAAGCTGAAGCAAATGTCCTATCTATGCTTACCCTTTCAGCTTCGTAAATCTTCTTATAGAGCGAATCACCATTTTCTGATGATGAGGCAATGAATTTCATCCGCTCTGAAGGCCTCGACCATTCAAGCACATAAGCCTGGAGAGCCTTGCGGAAATCTGCAAAGCTCCCATAACCTAGGCTTTTAGAGTAGGACATCAGCGTGACATCCGTGCATCCTGCTCCTTCTGCAAAATCCCTGATAGACAGAAAACAGCAATAAGCTGGATTTGATAATATGAAATCAGAGATACGCCTACGGGTGGTATTCATATCCTGATAATCTTCTTTTATTCTGCCTATAGGATCGAGCATCTTATTTATAATCCCTGTATCTTCCTGTGATGATAGCTGTGACATGAACAATATGCATAACATCCTTGAAGGACTCTGACTGGTATGCAATAGTGCGTCCTGCAGGTCTTGTTACTACAGGAATCATCTCTACAGCATCAGCCATGACAGTTGTTGCAAGATCCATCTCCAGCTTAATAGGAGCGGCAGCTTTCACAAGCGGAAGCTTATTATCACGGCATCTCTCTACAGCTTTTCTGGTGCCTTCCCTGAACTTTGCCTCAAGTGCAGATGGACTATAAAGCTTAGCTGCAAAGCGGCCAAGGCCTTCCTTTGTACGGACAAACTCAGGCTTAAGCTCTGTATGCTTGAGCTCTTCCTCTAGAACATCATCACCTGCAACGAATGCAAGAGGAACACCGAGAGTGGCAGCATAATAGCTATTGAGTTCAACCTCACCTACATGGTCTCCGTTTATTCTGATGTTATAAAGGCCAGCTGCGCTATATGAATGATCCATGAGTGCGTATTTTGAGCCAATCATTCCATGATAGCCAACTAGCATGAGCATATCATATGATGAGTCTAAAGTTGCAAGCATATAGTCCTGGCGTGGATATCCTGAAATCATAGTGATTCTAGGATCATCAAATGCCCCATATGGAAGATTCTCTCCCCTAGCATGAGAATCACAGAGTGTAATCTCCTCTATCTCTGGAGCTGTCTTAAAAAGCTCATCGATAATCCAGCTGAGTTCTCTTATATATGCCTTTCCTGCAGCTGCTGGGTCATTTGACATCTCTTCCCAGCTTGTAAGTCCAGAAAGGCCTTCTGTATCAAGGCTTATAAATACTTTCTTCATTTAAAATGAATCTCCTATAAAATACTTTATCTACAATAAACCTTTAACTTTATGAAATGCAACATTGTTTTTTCTGAAAAATATTATATGTTAAGGCACCCAGAAAGCAGAATGCCTGTCTATCTAATGGGAACCTCGGTCTTTTTAACACCATGACAACCCAACATTTGATTGATATAGCATTATGCTGATTTAAAGCAATTATGGAAATTCAATGGCATTGTAGCAGACAGCACTCTAGCTGCTCTCTAACGCATCCCATGTAAACAGAGTATTAAGAGAATCATAAAAGAACAAGCAAGGCTCCAGGATGGAGCCTCAGCTTTTAGTTTGCACCCTTTTCCTTAAGCAGATTGATAAGGTAGAGCCTCTTGGATGCTTTTGCATACTCAAGAACAGAATGCCCCTGATAATCTCTTGCGTTGATATCTGCACCGCACTTGATCAGTTCAGTTGAGATCTTTGTTTCAGGGTTGCTGTTAACAGCCATCACAAGAGCTGTTTCACCGAGATAGTTTCTTGCATCGATATTGGCGCCTGCTGCCAGAAGCGCATCAATAATCTTAGGATTCTTTGAGCTATTTGCTGCAAGATGCAGAGAATTTGATCTGTATTTTGGTTCTGATTCCTGAATATCTGCACCTGCTGCAATCAGAGCATTAAGAACTGCCACGCAATGATTGTACTGAGCAGCGAGCATGACAGGTGTCAGCCCCCATTCATTATGCACATTAATATCTGCACCTTTCTCAATAAGCTCTTTGATGTCCCTAGCCTTAGTAGCACTTACAGCTGCAGCAAGGAGCTTCTTATTAACTGAATCTGCTGTTTTTGCCATAATGATCCTCCGTAATGTCCAGTTTGCATGCTTATTTGATTATTGTAAATATATAATGTCTTTTTTCATCAAATAATTCTATCTATTTATTATAATTAAAAGATAAATATTTTTAATATCCAATCATATGGTATTATAAAACAGTTCATCTGTTGAAATATTATTTTTAATAATATAATGAATACATGCTAAGCAGAGAAATAATCCATAGAATCCCAAAAGTTGAGCTCCATGAGCACCTTGATGGTGGCTTAAGAACAGAGACTATAATCGAACTCGCTAGTGAAAGAGGCATAAAGATTCCAAGCTGCAACAATGAAGAGCTTGCATCATGGTTTCATCGTGGATGCAGGCAGAAGTCACTCTCTCTTTACCTCGAGACATTCTCAGTGACTACATCTGTGATGCAGGACAAAGAAAGCCTCTTCAGGATATCAAAAGAAGAGATTGAGGATCTGGCAAAAGAGAATGTTGTATATGCGGAGATACGCTTCGCTCCATCTCTCCATACCAAAGGGGGCTTGAGCATGGAAGAGGTTGTAACTACTGTACTTGAAGGTCTTAAAGCTGGAAAAAAAGAATGCAAAGTCGAATTTGGCCTTATTCTATGTGCAATGAGACATGAAGAGCCTAGTACTACACTCAAGACTGCAGAGCTGGCTGTTGCCTTCAGAAATAGAGGCGTTGTAGGTTTTGACCTAGCAGGAGATGAGTATGGACACCCCGCAAAAAAGCATATAGAAGCCTTCCAGTACATAAAGAACAGGAATTTCAACATAACAATACATGCAGGTGAAGCATTCGGCGTTGAATCAATATGGCAAGCTGTTGAAATCTGCGGAGCACACAGAATAGGACATGGAGTAAGGCTTGTTGAAGACATGACAATAGAAGATGGAGAGATAAAGAAGATGGGAACGCTTGCACATTATATAAAAGACAAGCGGATTCCTCTTGAGATGTGCCTATCGAGCAATGTAGGAACTGGGGCTGTCGAAAGCTATGAAACACATCCTTTCCCTATTCTATTCCGAAATAACTTCAGGGTCTTTCTTTCTTCTGATAACAGACTGATGAGTGGTACAGATTTAACAAAAGAGATGGAGATTGCTTCTGATAGATATTGCTTAGACATCCATGACCTTGAAAAAATCACAATAAATGCGATGAAATCAGTATTCATACATCACGATGAGAAACTTAGGATAATCTATGATGTGATTAAGAAAGGCTATAGGGAAATCAGAGAAGAATTCCATCTTACCTGATTATCCCCAACACCTGCAGAGGTTTGATCCGGAGCCTTATCCTTATGTAAAGATAACCGAAGAAAAGCCCGAATAGATGAACACTATGAGCTATTCCATCACTTGAGAACTGGCTGAAGAATTCTATAAAGAAATATATTATCACCAGAACTGGCGTAGATATAGGGATTATTCCGAATAACAGAACTTTAGAGTTCGGAAATATCACAGCAAAAAGCAGCATTACTGCATACACAGCTCCACTTGCACCAAGAAGAACAGTATTAACATTTCCAAGATAATATGAAATATATGCAGCGATTCCAGAAAGAGTTCCAGCTAGCAGATAGTACAGAACGAATTCCTTTGAACCTATAGTCCTTTCAAGTGCTACTCCGAAAATCAGAAGCGCTAGCATATTAGAGAAAAGATGATAGAAGGAACCATGCTCAAACATATATGTAAAGAACTGCCAATACCAATGTCTATAATAAACATAAGATGGAACGAGCGACAGATAATATGTAAGGGATGGCCAGATCATATCAGAGATTAGATAAATAATTACATTGATAGCAGCTATGATCAGCGCTGCACCTGAATATGTATATCTGAACTTACGGTTGATAATACTGTTATGCATAATACATCTGACTATAGCAATTATTATAGAATTTAGAAACCTTGCCCATTCTCATCTCTTTTTCATATAATTGCATCATGGCAACATCAAGAAGAGATAAAGCAGATTCATACACACAGAGAGCTCATAAAGAAGGATACCCAGCGAGAAGCGTATACAAGCTGGAAGAGATCAATAAGACCCATAGACTGATCAAGCCTGGTGATAAGATTCTCGATGTCGGAGCAGCGCCAGGATCCTGGACACTATTCACACATAGAGAACTTATCAAAGGCAAAGGCTCTATTGTTGCTGTAGATCTGAATCCTCTGAACCTTGATCCTGTACCACCAACAGTAACATCTTTTGTTGGAGATGCCTTTTCCAAGGAAATAAGGGAAAAGCTTGTAGAGCTTGGACCTTATGACACAATCATATCTGATGCTGCACCAATGACAACAGGAAACAGGACTGTTGATACAACCAGATCCGAATACCTTGCAGAAGAAGTCGTAAGGCTGGCATCTGAGCAGCTTAAAGTACATGGAAATCTTGTCCTCAAGATCTTCCAGGGCGGAGGCCAGGAGACTGTACTTAAAACAATGCGAGAGCAATACGCAAAAGCAAAAGCATTCAAGCCTAAAGCATGCAGAGATGACAGCTTTGAGATTTATCTAATCGGATTAGACAAGAAGGCTTAACCCCTTCTTGCCTTTTCAAATTCTGATATAACAGATGCATCAGGAGCCTTTGACATAAGACTCGCAGCAATATTCACTGCAAGACCTATAATGAAAGCCGGAAGAAGCTCATAAATAGCAAAAGCACCACCAAGAGGTGAAACGAGGAATTTCCACACAAGAACAGATATTCCTCCTGTTGCCATGCCAAGAAGCGCGCCTGATAGTGTTGCCCTCTTCCAGTAAAGCGCAAGGATTACAACAGGTCCGAAGCTTGCCCCAAAGCCCGCCCAGGCAAAAGATACTATGCTGAATATCGACGAAGATGGATCACGTGCAATTATTATTCCAAGGATTGCAATTATTATTACCGTGATCCGTGCAGCAAGCATACTTGTTCTGCTTCCAAGCTTAAGCTTCATTGCTTCCTGAAGGATATTCTCAGATACGCTAGAGGATGCTGCAAGCAGCTGTGAATCTGCAGTAGACATAGTAGATGCAAGTATCCCCGCAAGAGTAAGTCCTGCAAGAATAGCAGCAATAATGCCATGGCGAGAAAGCAGATCTGCAATGCGGATTATTATTGTCTCTGATACTGATCCATGGAGTACAGGAAGAATGCTCTCAGATGACAATGCCCTTCCGGCAAGTCCAATGAACACTGCAATAGCCATTGCAATCACTACCCATACAGAAGCTACACGCCTAGATAAAGCGAGCTTCTTCTCATCCTCTATTGCCATGAATCTCAGAAGTATATGCGGCATTCCGAAATAGCCAAGCCCCCATGCAGCTGTGGAGATTATCTTCAGCAGTGAATATGGAACTGAGGTCGATGCGCTTTCTGCATAAGACGACGTAAGAGATAAAAAGCCTGGAAGAGATTTAGCATTCTCTATCACAGCCCCAACGCCACCTGCACTGGCAGATGCGAAAACAAGCACAATGAAGATTGCTATTGTCATTATGATTGATTGAATGAAATCAGTGAATGAAGCAGCAAGGAAACCGCCTGCTGCTGTATATCCAACTATTATCACTGCAGAGATAAGCATTGATGCCATATAGTTCCAGCCAAAAAGAGAAGAGAACAGCTTTCCGCATGCAGCAAATCCTGATGCTGTATATGGAATAAAGAACAGGATTATAATCAGTGCAGATAAAGCAGATATAAGATTCTTATAATCATGGAATCGCCTTGAGAAGAACTGTGGCAGAGTATATGATTCTGTGACTTCTGTGTAGCGTCTTAGCCTGTGTGCAGTAAGAAGCCAGTTCAGATAGGTTCCAAGGCCCAATCCGATTATAGTCCAGCCCACATCAGCAAGGCCCGAAAGATAAGCAAGTCCAGGAAGTCCCATCAGAAGATAGCTTGACATATCAGAGGCTTCTGCGCTCATAGCTGTGACAAATGGTCCAAGCGTTCTTCCTCCAAGATAAAATTCAGAAGAAGATGAAGTGCTCTTTGCACATCTGATTCCGATTACAAGCATTCCTGCAAGATACAATATGATTGTGATAAGTATGCAGATAGAAGCTCCTGTCATAAAGGCCTCCTTGGTAATTCAGTAAATCCTATAAAATTGCCTGCAATATAACACAATGGAATAGAGAGTAACAATAGAAGTCTAAAAGAAACATAAAATGTCTTTCTACGCTGCTTTTTCCAGACCTTTTCACTGAAGATTAACAGAAAAACAAATTAAAACGTATATAATGGTATGCGTACTAATATAATCGAAAAAGTAATCAGAAGGCAGAGATGCCTCTTCGATGATGGCCTCTTCACAGTCGCAGCCTATAGAAGGCCCGAGATAATCGATGACATAGTGAAGAGGGTCTTCTCAAAGGCCGGGATTGAGATAAGGAGCATCTCAAGGTCTGAAGTCCAGAAGAGGCTTTTCTCACCAGAATCCAGGGATGTCATCTTTGACTGCTATGCAGAGACTGAGGATGGCATGAGGATGGCCGTAGAGGTTCAGAATGATCCATCCAGGTTCAGCTATATAAGAGAGGGCTTCTACCTTTCGAAGCTCAGGGTGCTGGAGGACAAGGGAAAGGATTATGACGATATGCTTCCCGTGTACCTCATAATACTCCACAGGCATGATCCATACAGGAAATACAATCTGCCTATATACAGTAAAAGCTGTTATATTGAGAATACAGGGATAAAGTATTCCGATGGGATGAATGTGCTGAGGGTCAATGGGGACTATATGGAGAGAGGAGATATCATTGGAGACCTGATGAGATCGATGAAGGCAGTTAGGCCTGAGGAATCGGAGCTAGGGCTGTATAAGGATGCTCTTAATGATATAAGGAAGGAGATTGAAATGGGATATACATTCAAGGACCTGCTCAACCAGAGCTGGAATGAGGGACTTGCTGAGGGCGAGGCTAAAGGCAAAGCTGAAGGCATTAAGGAAGGCGAAATCAGAGGTGAAGCCCGTGGCGAAGCAAAAGCTAAAAATCAGATGCTAGAAGCATTTAGAAGGCTTGGTGTTTCCGAAGAAGTCATCAGCAAAGCTGCAGAAAGCACATCGGTTTAATCGCAAAATACTTCATTAATTTTAGTAAGACAATGAATCAGGCCTCTATTTCTTGGTAATCTAGATGCCTTTATCGCCCAATAACGAAAGAAGCCGCCAGACTGATGTGACCCCCAGAAATTGGACAAAACCAATTTGGGGGTTAATTTTTTGAAACTAACAGATGAAGAAAAGTTG
>CAKQRI010000019.1 GCA_934271365.1 uncultured Spirochaetales bacterium | reverse complement strand
CACATGGATACCTCTGAAGGACTCATCAGGCAATGACTTGCTTTTGTTTGATGGAATAGAAAATAGTAATTTTGCAAAGAGTGAAGATGGTCTATATAGCTATATAGATGAGACTGCCGCACCGGCTGATAAGGGTAAAGAGAACCATTATAAATACAGGATCACACCGAAATACTGCCTGACTGTCAATGGAAATGAGATTGTATATTCAGGAGATGAATCGGAGAGCAATATAACTCAGATATGCTATGTGCAGGATGATGAAGTAAAGAGCTTTGAAGCAAGGACAGTGTCAGGATTTGATGTATCCAGTCCTGTAACTTCAGGAGATGCTGAGTATGTAGTTGATCTGTCTTGGTCATCTTATCATGAGCTTCCTGATAATATTGTTTATGTGGTTACAAGATGGGACTATGATAAAATCACATCTTCAAATAGTTCTCCGGCTGATGCCTATTCATCAGAAGATTATGATCTTGTCTATGAAGGAAGTGGTAAGTCCTGCAGAGATACATTCACTCTTTCAGAGGAAGATAACAAGAAAGCCCACAATTATACGTATTATATACAGCTGAAAAATAATGAATCTGCAGCAGATGCTTATTCTAAGTACCAGATTGAAAAAGTGAATGAGAAGGAAGGTGTAGTATCAATAAGAACCAATCCTTCCATGAAGGAAGTTGATTTCATTAAGTCTTTCACTGCAACTGATGGAGATACTGCTTTCTCTGATAAGATCCTGATTTCATGGGAATACAATACAGAAGCAATAGAAGCGGCTGGTCTAGATGTAAATAAGGTCTCTGTGCATATTCTTAAGAAATCTGCTTCAGATGATCAGCATCAGGATATCCATAAGGGGACAGAGGGAATAACAGGAACTTCATATGAAGATAAGGATGTTACTTCCGGTGATTCATATAATTACATGATCCGTCCTTGCTATAATGATGAATCGAGTCCATATGATGGAGATCAGGCTGCTTATTCTGAAACAGTAACAGGAAGCACTCTTGATGGAGTTACAGGTCTGACGGCTTCTCTGAACACATCCAACTCTGAGATAAGTGTAACCTGGAATGCTACAGGATATGCTCATGGGTATCAAGTTTATTATAGAGAGCGTGGGGCATCCTCTTGGAATGAGGCTAGGAATACAAAGAATACAAGCATACAGCTAACTTCTGCAGATGATGGGATTGCTGCTGGAAAGATCTATGAGATAACAGTAGGCGTAATAGACGCATCCGGTAGATCAAAGCCTGTTGATTCTATTGCTGTTAATGGTGCAATTCTTGGCCAGATCACTCCTGAAGCCTCTGGAGATAATAATATAAAATCTGATTCAATTGAAGTTGCATGGGCAATAGTGGAGAACGCTACAAGCTATAAGATAAGCATTATCGATGATGAGGATAATATATTCGTAGAGAAGACATTAAGGCTTAATGAGCTTACAGAATCAGATGGAAACTATATTTATGTATTCTCTTCTGATAGTGATGAGTTCAGAGCTTATGCAGAGACCATTGAGAATGGAAAGCTTAAGAATAGATATGCTTTATCAAGAAAGTATAAATTCAAAGTCTCTCCTGTTGTAAGAGATGGAAGTTCTGTAGTTGAGCCATTAGGTGAGGCAACAGCAGTTGACGGCTATTGGGTTATACCTCCAAAGAATATCACAGCTACGAAGGCTTATTATAGAGATCTTATAACTATAAGCTGGGATGCAGTTGAAAATGCTTCTGGATATGTGATTTATTCAAAGCAACATAATTCTTCCGATAGCTGGAAATACTTGAATACGGTATCTGGAAATGTCACACATTTTGATTATCTGAATTCTTCGGATAATCTTGATTTTACTATTTCTGCCTTTGTAGGAAGCCAAGAAGGTCTAGTACAGAATTTCTTTGAGAATGAAAGCAATTATGGATATCCTTTGATTGCACCTCAGAGAGTTACATGTGTTGACCTAGGAAATGGGTTCTTCAAGCTAAGCTTTATGGAAGTCATCGGGGCTACTGATTATATAATAAATTTTGATGAGACACAGTACGATGTACTATCATCTGATAAGGTCAATCAAGCCCCTGTACTGCTTACGGATTATTCAGATAAAGCAGTAGAAAGATCGGCAGATGGTTTGATTTCGTATTATATAAAACGTCCAGAGGTTAAGTATCGGGTATCTTTCAATTGCACTGTTGCTGCAAGGAATTCTGGTGCTGCAATAACATCGAAGAATACAACCAGTGCAATGCTTGCTACTGTAATGTATGCAAGTATTTCAGAAGACGATCAGATAAAGCTTGCATTGTATAATCTGAACTATATTTTTACTTCGGTTAATTCTTATTTTGGAAATGAATGGTGGCCAGATTCTCAGAAAACACTAAGCTATTCAGGTCTAAGTGCTAGTACTTGCTGGGGAACCTCTGGATTTGCAAAATACAATCCAGCTAATAATGGATATGTTAAGCTAAGTAATTATAGCTTGTTCGGTAACACTGTTACTGGTGATATCTCATGCTATGTTGAGAAAAACCAGGCTAGTGGGTATCTAGGAGATGATCCTCTAGAAAGAATTACCTCTTCTTCTGATATTGTTATAAGCCTTCCTGGAAAATATGAGGATATTACCGTTTCTTTTGATGAGTATTATGTGGGAAATACCAATGGCACAATAAGAATCAATGGTAATGTGCTGAACTTATCAGATGTTTCTCCAAAGTTATTAGAGGAGGTTAAATAATGAAGCATATATGTCTTTTCTTAGTACTTCTTCTATTCATCTCATGTAATGCCTCTATTCTCATGACTAATGGCGAGATTTCAAAGCCTAATAACAATTCAGGTTCTGATAGTGGCAATAAGACTGTGTTCTCAGGAAAAGCTGCCACTGGAGTGAATGCTACAAAGTCATATTATAAAGATCATATTGCTGTAAGATGGAATAGTGTTTCTGGTGCAGATTACTATACGCTTGAGAAATCTATTCAGGATAGTTCTGACCTGCCTTCTAATGCAGTATGGACAATAATTGGGGAAAGCATTAAGGATACAAGCTATTCTGATAGCCTCAATCTGGAAGTCGGTAAGTACTATAATTACCGAGTGACAGCTCATACATACAGCGGAGAGACAGGCGATGTATCAAAAAGCTCTGTAGGAACAATTCTTTCATCTCCGGATTCTTTAGATGCTACAAAGGGAACTAATGAGACGAATATTGTAATCAGCTGGAATCAGATGCCATATGTGGAGAGCTATGAGGTCTATAAATCCACTATTGAATCAATAAATGGAAACAGGAGTGAGCTTGTTGATACTGTCAATGTCAATGAGAATTCTGCGGTAAGGTACTATTCATATGCAGTTGATGACAAAGAGAAAGGTACTGAGCTCTATTTTGCAATAATAGGTGTAGGTCCGACTGGTGAGAAGGCTGATATAAGCTTCTCTCGTTCTGGTTATACACTTGTACCTGGTGCGCCTTCAAAGCCTGAAGTCATAGTATCTAAAGGTAACAGCAGTCAATATATAGATGTCCGTTTTAAGTCAATAGCGGATGATTCAGAATACAAATATGTGATAAAGAGGTCTTACCCAGGAAGTGCTGAGCAGATCATATATTCAACAGAGTCTGATGGAGCACTGCCTTCTAGGGACAGTGAAGGATATTATGTATATACAGATACCAATGTAAGGCCCAATGTAGAATATACATATTCAATAACAGCTTCCAATGATATCGGAATCTCCCAGGCAGGAATTGCTAGTGGCTATCTCCTTTCCACTGTCAGAAACCTAGCTCTTGTTCCAAACACAGACCCAGATAATCTGGGATATGATATCTCATTCATGCTACCGGTTGGAGCTTCTGATACAGATAGAGCCATTGAATATACTTATCATGTGATAAAGACATTTAAGAATGGACAGACTGAAGAGATAGAGTATTCAGAAGCTGAATTCAGCAATCTTGATACGTTCATTCCTGTAGATAAGAATCCTACAAAAGATTCTGAACTCGAAGAGGTCAAGAGCATAGAGATATATGTTACAGCAGGAGATGAATCATCAGAGCGAGCTATTTCAAATACTATTGCAATGCTGCCAGATCCTGTTACTTCAATTGCTGCTACATCATTCAGCAAGCCTATCTCGGGAGATTCTGCAAATTCATCAGGAGTATATCCAGTGCATGTTTCATGGACAACAGATAGTACACAGACTCAGACTCTTACAAGAGAGGCTTCTGATGGTACAATCAGAACTTTCCAAGTGAGTGGTGGAGCATTCACTGATGAGACTACATCTCCGCTTGTAATCTATGATTATTATATAGATACATCAGATGAACTTGGGAGGACTCTTGGAGAAATCAAGCATGCAGCAGATTCTTATGGAGCTGTGACACCTGATGTTTATATAGACATATTTGAGTCAGTTAGCCTTAAGCCTTGGGACAGGCAGGGCTATGTTCCAGATGAATATAAGACATATTGGAAGAAATCAAAGATTGCAACTCTGGTTGGCTATGGCAATGCATCTGACCTTGGAACACAGATGAAGGCCCTTGATGATGCGGAAGACTCTGATCACTACAGGAGCGGAAAAGTAACATATAGCGCAGCAATGGAAGGTGTTGGTGGACAGATTTACTTCACTTATTCCAAGTTTGGAGAGAATGCAAACTACTATATGACTGGAAATTATGAGATGCATGTGAACGCATCCGGTACCGGAAGTGCTTCTTCAAATACTAATGGATTCGAGGTATCAGGAATGTATCCAGGAAAGGTCGTCCTTGATAAGATAAGCGTTAAAAGTAAGAACTTTTCAGGAACTTATGTATTTACCATCAATTATAAAGATGGTAGTGAGAGCTATGAGGTGGCTGTGAAATGAGAAATAGAAAGAAGTTTTTAGCTTTGATATTAGCAGTTTTCAGCCTCATCATGCTGACATCATGTGATGATATGAAAGCTCTTTTTGATCTTATTCCTAAGTTTGATGGAAACCTTCCGAATAATATCTCTGGAAAATTTGCCTATTTTGCAAGTGAAGAGGATAAGGCATCTGGTACTTACACAAAGTATTACTCATTCAACAGCAAAGAAGGAACCTTTGTTGAAAGGGAAGAGAATACTATTAAAACAGGAAACTATAAGGTTTCATATAAGACATATGCAATAACAGAGTGTAATGGAACAATAACATTCACATATGATGATGAGAGTGAAGTGGCCTTGGATTTCTATTATTATGCAACAGCTGTCGATGGTCCTGAATATATGAAGCTATCTGATGGTAAGACTTATTACTATTGGGGAAACTGAGGAGGAAAAGATGAAGAAACTGTTTGTTCTGCTTATTATCTCATTGTCTTTTGCTTCGCTGGTCTTTGCCTCAGAAGTCACACAAAATACCTCATCTCAGCTTTCTGATAGCGAGAAGATCAGGCCTCTTCTTGATGACTATTTCAAGAAGGATGTCGATATCAGGTTCATATCACATTTCTATATTGATACGGCAATGCTTTTCGGCTATCCGACTGTAGGTGCAACCTGGGATATGGGAATCAAGATTGATACTGTCTCAATTGCTGCATATCTTCGTTTTGGCCATTTCTTCAAGCCTCTTGGATCCGGAACTGGAAAGTTTGCTGCAGCCGAAGAGCTAGGAGAAGCAGGGCTTTCAATGAAGATTAGAATATATGAGCTTGGAAGATTCAATGTGAATCTCGGTATAAATACTGCATGGTACCAGCAATGGGTAATGCTTGCATCAAATACTGGAACATATAATCTTGCTCATAATGGTCTTTTAATCCGTCCTGAGGCATCTATTGGCTGGAGAGCTGTAGGCTGGTGGAATATTGAACTGGGAATATTCTATCAGACTCCGCTTTATCCTGCTTATGATGGTTATATGGGCTGGGGCTGCTTTGTGAAGATTGTCTAATTATAGGGCAGCCTTATGCTATTCATTTGAATGATTTTGAGTGGAGCTGCTCATGCTCTTCATATCTGCTGAAATAATATGCAGAATAATCCATGGAGTTTATTCTAATCGATTTCAAATGATAAAAACGATAGAATATTGCCAAAGTCTACAATGAAAAGTTGCCAAAGTCTACAATGAAAAGTTGCCAAAGTCTATAATGAAAGCTTGATTGGAAATGTAATTATATATAAAATCAAGATATATGAAATATAGAGCTAGAATAGCAGATCAGGTCTTAAAAGCTAAACTTAAAGCAAAAGGAGCCGTGCTTATAGAAGGTGCTAAATGGTGTGGAAAGACCACAACTGCATATCAGATCGCTAAGAGTGCCTTATTTATGCAGGATCCAGCATCAAAAGATCAGAATATTCTGATGGCAGATATGAATCCATCACTGCTTTTGCAGGGAGATACTCCACGTCTTATTGACGAATGGCAGCTTGCACCGAAGCTTTGGGAAGCAGTGCGTTTTGAAGTAGATAAGAGAAGTGAATTCAATCAGTTTATTCTGACAGGTTCTGCTGTTCCTCCTGATTTATCCCAGATTTCGCATTCAGGAGTAGGCCGTATATCCAGAATGATTATGCGGCCAATGAGTCTTTTCGAATCAGGAGATTCGACTGGCGAGGTTTCTCTTTCTTGTCTTTTCGACGCAAAATATAATATTGCCGGGCATCATGACTCAGATATTTATAATATAGCATATTTAATCTGTCGAGGTGGCTGGCCTGTATCTGTTGGATGCGATGAGCAGACTTCTCTCATGCAGGCTTTTGATTATTATGATGGTTTGGTGAACTCTGATATAATGCGGGCAAATTCTGAAGTTCATGATAAGATGCGGATGGGATTTCTTCTTCGTTCATACTCAAGAAATATCGGATCTCAGGTGAAATATGAAGAAATAAGAAAAGATATTCTAGGAAATGATACTGATTCATTCAGCATTGGGACATTATATAACTATATAAAAACTCTGAAGGATATATTTGTCATAGAGGATTCTCCCGCATGGAATCCTAATCTTCGTTCTAAGACAGCAATAAGAACGACAGATACAAGATATTTTACAGATCCTTCAATTGCTGTTGCTGCTTTGGGATTAGGACCGTCAGATTTAGTGAATGATTTAGAGACTATGGGGCTTCTGTTTGAGAATATGTGTATCAGGGATCTTCGTATTTATTCAGATTCCATAGGTGGCGATGTCTATCATTATAGAGATAAGAATGGTCTTGAATGTGATGCAGTTATACATCTTCGGAATGGCTCATATGGGTTGGTTGAAATCAAACTGGGAGGCGATAAGCTTATCAATGCTGGTGTTAATACTCTCAATGCTCTTGAAGCATCTATAGATACTTCAAAAATGAAGAGCCCAAGCTTCAAGATGATACTTGTCGGAGTAGGTAGATATGCATATAAAAGGCCAGATGGCATTCTTGTTGTTCCGATTACATGCCTTAGGAATTAAACTGGGAATGATTTGATTGGTTATGTTTTATTTTATTCCGAAATTTTCTTGAATCTCTATATCACTTGAGGCATCATATATTCATGAAATATATAAGCGTTACAGAGGCCTCTAAGCGATGGGGCATTACTGATAGAAGAATAAGAATTCTCTGCAATGAAGGCAGAATCGATGGTGCAATAAGGCTTGGATGGTCATGGACTATTCCTGATGATACGCCGAAGCCAAGAGATGGCCGCGTGCTCAGGAGATTCAAGAATCTTGATATAAGGCCTGGTACTGTAGATGTGGCTCTTCTGGATAGCCTTGTAGCATCTCATCCGATTACCGCAGAGATCGCAGAAAGCGAGGGATATAGGCATCTGATTTCTTCATCAATTACATCTCTTCTTTCATTCATAGATGAGGAAATAGCATCTGACGATATAGAGAAAGTCTATAGTGGTGAGATTTCCAGTAATCTTACGCTTTCACAGCATATGCTCCTTATGAATTTCAGATCCCTGATGCTTTCTCTTCTCTATCAGAAGGAAAGATGGTGCGAGAAGGATGTAAAAGAGATTTATGTCCGCCTGATGCAGGGCATAAATGATACAAGCTCTTCTTTTTATAGAAAAGGCTTCACAAGATATCCACTGAAGGATAATGAGAAGATAAGAGTAGATGTGCAGATGGAGACGTTATTCAGTCAGTATGAAGGCTCATGGAAGAATCTCAATGGCCTTATAAGTGGCGTGCTTCTATTTGGAGAGCTTCTGAGAATCGAGCCTTTTGATAAATACAGTGATTTACTGTCATATCTCGTTCTCTCTGGCGAGCTTACTAGAAAAGGGCTTCTTCCTCCATATCTTACTCCTGATTCCATTGATGAGCTCAAAGCAGCATTCTCCCTTGCTCTGAAGCGAGGTAATTACCAGAATTTCACTTCATTTATAGAGCGTGCTGTAATCCACAGCTATAAGGAGCTTTTCAATGTATGACTGCATTCTGAAGAATGGAATTGTAGTTGATGGCACAGGAGCCGCTCCATACAAGGCAAATGTAGCTCTTTTCAGAGGCAATATCGCATTTGTCGGAAGCGAGATGATCAGCAGAGCTAAGAATATAATCGACCTGAATGGCAGATTCGTCGCTCCTGGCTTCATCGATATGCATTCACATACGGAGTTTGAGATTCTGAAGGACAGATCAGCATCGGCTATGATCGGGCAGGGAATCACAACATCCATTACCGGAAACTGCGGTATAGGTGTCTTCCCGTATAGTTCAGAGTCATTGAAGGGGTTTGTTTCAGATGTCCTAGGCACATATGATGACTGGTCATGGAGCAGCTATAGCTCATGGAAGCATTATGTTGAGCGCGATGGCATAGGCAATAATCAGGGTTTTCTCACAGCTCATACAGCTCTCAGAACGGCTGTTCTTGGAAATGATTCATGTAGAGCAGCCTCCAGAGAAGAGATTGATGTTATGTGTGACTTTTTGAGAGAGAGCCTTAAAGCGGGCTCTTTAGGATTCTCTTCAGGACTTTATTATGCTCCATGCATCTTTGCAGATAGAAATGAGCTCTTATCCCTTCTATCTGTTGTAAAGGAGTGTGGTGCATTCTTTGCTGTGCATCATAGGTGTGAAGGGAATGATGTAATCCCATCCTTGAAAGAAGTCCTTGATCTAGCAGAAGAGAGTGGTGTGAGGATTGAGGTATCACATCTGAAGGCTATTGGAAGAAAGAACCAGGATAAAGTTGATGAGATGCTATCAATGATAGAAGAATACAGGAATAGGGGAGTTGATGTCTTCTTTGACCAGTACCCATATACATTTGGATCTACATCCCTATTCTCTCTTCTTCCTCCTGAAATTCTCAAGCTTTCACGCTTGGAGCAGCGTCTGGCTCTAGGTCTAGATGGTGAGCGTGATGATATAAAAGGAGAGATGCTTCATCCATCAGGCTGGGATAGCATATATGAGATGGTTGGTCCTGATGACATAAATGTGCTTTTTCTTGAAAACCATAGGAATTATGATGGGATGACTCTCAGTGATATTGGAAAGGCACGAGGAAAAGATCCTCTTGATGCGCTTTTAGATGTTCTTTCCGAAGAGCCAGGTCTTGCAGTCATGAGTGATATCACAGAAAGTGAAGAGAACCTGATAAAAATAATGAAGCATCCTCTCATGTGCTTCTCTACAGATAGCCTATATTCTTCTCCGATTCCTCATCCGCGTTCCTACCATGCATCAGTAGAGCTTCTCTCCAGATATGTAAGAGATAAAAAGGTTCTGACACTGGAAGAGGCTATCAGCAAGATGAGCGGGGCTGTGGCATCAAGGCTTAAGCTTTCAGATAGAGGCCTGATAAAAGAAGGCTATGCTGCAGATATCGTAACATTCAGACTGGATGAGCTTAAGGCTTTAGATTCATGCCGCAATGAAGGTATATACAATGTCTTTGTCAATGGCACATTGGCATATGATGGCAAGATGAGAGATGCAAAACGCAGTGGAATAGTCTTATGAACGGGACTGGAAAGTGGAGATGAACTTTCTGGTTCTCTCCTTTTCTGGATCTCCGAAGAGCTTGTCTGGCTTTCCTTCTTCTACAACAACGCCGCCATCCATGAAGATTGCATAATCAGATATTCCTCTTGCAAAATTCATCTCATGAGTAACGACTACCATTGTCATCTTATCCTCTGCAAGTCCTCTGATTACCTTTAGAATCTCAAGCGTGAGCTCTGGGTCGAGGGCCGATGTCGGTTCATCGAAGAATAATACTTCAGGATCCAATGCTAAGGCTCTAGCAATAGAGACTCTCTGCTTCTGTCCTCCTGAAAGCTCAGAGGGGTAGGCTTTAGCCTTGTTCTCAAGATTCATCTTCTTGAGAAGCTGCATTGCCTTATCTTCGGCATCGCTTTTATTCATTTTCAGTACAGCTCTTTCTGCTTCTGTTATATTCCTGAGAACAGAGAAGTGTGGGAATAGATTGAAATTCTGGAATACGAGACCAGTTCTGAGTCCGATTCTCCTTGCATCTTTCTGTGATGCATAAACAGCTCTGCCATCTTTTTCTTCAAATAGAGTCTCTCCTCCTACAATCAGGCTTCCTCCATCGGCTTTCTCAAGCTGTGTGATTATCCTGAGCATTGTGGACTTCCCAGACCCAGATGGGCCTATGACAGAGAGGACTTCACCTTTATTGAGAGTGAATGATATGCTTTTCAGCACTTCATTGTCTCCGAAGCTTTTTCTAAGGGCAGTTGCTTTGATCATCTCTTCCATGTCCATCCTCCTAATTGTAGTAGCTGAGTTTCTTCTCGATAATAGCAAATACCTTAGATACAAGATAGTTCATTATGAAATAGAATACTCCTGCGAGGAAGATAGGCATCGTAGAGAAGACACGGGATGCTGATGTCTGAGCTACTCTGAACAGCTCAATGACTCCTATAGTTGATGCCAGTGCTGTATCCTTCACAAGTGTTATGACCTCGTTTCCAAGTGAAGGTATTACAGCTTTGATTACCTGTGGTAGTATGATGTGGAAGAATGTATAGGATTTTGAGAATCCAAGTACCTTGCTTGCTTCATACTGGCCTTTGTCTATACCCTGGATTCCCGATCTGTAGATCTCTGCAAAATATGCACTGTAGTTTATCACGAATGCGATTATCGCAGCAGTGAATCTAGAGAACGAGAAGCCGAAGATATAATATGGTGCGAAATAGAAGAAGATCAGCTGAAGAATCAGAGGTGTTCCTCTCATGATCTGTATATACAGGTCAACTATGAATGAGAGAGGTTTTATCCTGCTCATCTTTCCCTTGCAGACGACAAAGCCGAATGGCAGAGAGAAAATCAAAGTTAGAACGAAGATCCTGAGGGATACTATCATTCCCTCTGATAACTGCAGCAGAAGTTTTTCCATAAGCCTGTTATTTTCCTACAACTGTGATATCAGCACCGAACCACTTGACTGCAATTGATGCAAGTGTGCCGTCCTTTGCCATGTCATTAAGCGCATCCTGAACAGCATCTCTGAGAGCTACATCACCTTTTCTGAATCCAATGCCATATTCCTCATTTGCAAGGCCTTCGTCAAGAACCTTGAAGATTCCCTTTCCAGATCTTGCGATATTATCATTGGCAACAAGGAGATCCATGATTACAGCATCGACTCCGCCGATTTCGAGATCCATCAGTGCTGTGAGGTTGTCCTTGAACTCTACGACTTCCTTGACACCTGCTCTGAATCCCTCTGTATCATCAATGGCATCCTCAGCAGAAGAACCTGCCTGAACACCGATTTTCTTTCCTTTGAGGTCATCGAGATTGTTTATTCCTGAGCTGATTTTGACTACAGCAACCTGTGCATTATCAACATAAGGATCTGAGAATGTCATTGCGTTAAGGCGCTCCTCGGTGATTGTGAAGCCATTCCAGATGCAGTCAATGTTTCCTGTTGCCAGCTCCTGCTCCTTTGCTGCCCAGTCTATAGGCTGTGCAACGAGCTCAACACCAAGTCTTTTTGCGACTTCTCTTGCAGTGTCGATATCGAATCCAACGATTTCACCGTTTTCATCCCTGTAACCCATTGGAGGAAATGAGTCGTCAAGTCCAAGAACGAATTTCCCTTTCTCCTGGACCTTGGTCAGAGAGTTGTCTGTACTCTGGTTTTCTTTTGTACCACCAGCAAATACAGAGCCTGCTACCAAAACGATTAGTAATAAAGTTAAGAGTTTTCTCATAGCTAATTCTCCTATGCGGGAGATTATAGAACTTTTTATATATGCATGAAAAGTGAATAATTATACTTTTTATGCATATTTTAAATACAAGTCGTGATGTATCTCATTAATTGACTGCAATCAATCCTCATTTTATCCTATTTTAGGAGGTTGTATGCTTTTTCTTTTTGATATGGGAGAGGTAATCATAAAGAATGTGAGGACTCTCGATAAGATCAGTGCTATGTATGGTCTTGATTATACAGAGCTAAGAGCTGATTATGGCTTTTATGTAAGGCCTCTTATGGAAGGCTTTATGGATCCAGATGACTACTATAGGCACATGGAGATCAAGTATGGTGTGAAGGTTGATGGCGATATCTTCAAGACAGCATTCACCCCAGTCGTGAATGATTTCATGATCAGCATCTCTGATAGACTGAGAGAGAATGGGCATCGGACAGCTGTTGCATCTAATACATTCCGTCCTCACTGGGAATATATTCTTGCAATGCCTGAGAGCCCAGCTTCCCACTTTGATGCGCTATATGCATCTCATCTCATCTACCGTGCAAAGCCAGATTCAGCATTCTATGAATATATTATGGATAAAGAAGGCTATAA
Source organism: uncultured Spirochaetales bacterium (assembly GCA_934271365.1). Taxonomy (GTDB): domain Bacteria; phylum Spirochaetota; class Spirochaetia; order Sphaerochaetales; family Sphaerochaetaceae; genus Ornithospirochaeta. Next base: position 21,835 of record CAKQRI010000019.1, on the reverse strand, counting down.
GGCAGAAGACACAGTATTCACAGATGATAGGAAGGAGAATATTGAGGCAGCAGAGAAGCTGGGGATAAGAGCATACAATTATCTTGGAGATGATCAGGATGCCCTTTCATTCTTCAGGAGATATATCAATGGCTAAGCTTTATATCTTTGACCTTGGTGATGTGATCATGATGGGATGCCGGTCTCTGAGGAGAATGGCATCAGAGCTTTCTATAGATGAGGAAGAATTCATACGTGACTATAATCAGTGGAATGCTGCCTTGATGGAGGGCTTTGTTTCAACCGATAGCTATTACAGGCATCTTGAGAACAAATATGGATGCAGAATAGAATCAGAGCTATTCACAGATGGCTATGACCCTGTGATAAGCGAAGATGTGCTTTCACTTGTTGATTCCCTTCGCATTTCTGGCAATAGAGCAGTAATCGGCTCTAATACATTTGCATGCTATGATGAATGGAATAATGAAAGGTATCCAGAACTATATGGACATTTTGACAATAGATATCTCTCAAATGAGATTAACAGGCGAAAGCCAGAAGCTGCATTCTTTCTCTATATACTTGAGAAGGAAGGCTTCAGGGCAGAAGATGCTGTCTTCATCGATGATAGGGAAGAGAATACCATAAGCGCAGAAAAGCTTGGCATAAGAAGCATCCTGTTCAGATCAGCAGAAGATTTAAAAGAGAAGATAGAAGAAGCCCTCTAGTCTTCTTCATCCTCATCGTCACCGAAGTACATTGTGCCTGGAAGTGCATCAGCTACGTCATCTACAAGCTTGTATGATTTTTCCAGGCTGCTGCATTCTGCTGTGATGAACTGGCTCATGAATAGGATATTGTCTTTCCGATAAATCTCGAGCTCTTTCAGCATGTTTCTGAGCTTTTCTCCGTCCTCTGTTGATACAAGAACTTCCTTCTCTGGTGTTATGTAAACACATTCCGCTGGATTTCCTATCTGGCGGCGGGCAAGAATTGAGAACAGTGTGTTCTCTTCCATGCTTCTCTTTTCCTTTTCAAGATATCTCTCCGCTTTCTCTGCCTGGAGTCCATCATTTTCGCAGAAGTCCTCATCAGAAAGCCCGAATAGGATTGAGAGTGTGCTGTTTCCATATAAGCACTTCAGGATTGCAAAGAATGATCTCATTAATCTGAAGTTATGGATGTTTATCCTGAAGTGGGTCAGTCCTGCTGCTTCATATTCGATATAGCCCTCTGTTATTCTCGATTTGCTCTGTAGGTATCTTCTGTAATCAACTTTCTCGATGATTGTTGCATTCTTCTTTGTAAGTGCAGGGAACTTCACATGTGGAGAGATTGCAAGAGGGGAAGATGAGAAATCTGAATCGATTGGCACTATCTTATTGCGGTACTCTGTGAAGGCTTCATCAAGGGCCTCAGCATCAGCCTTATCGAGCTCTCCTTCCTTTTCTGAGATTCCGGGGATTATTCCTTCTAGAAAAGAGAGCATTAGATGATTTTCTGAATCAGGATGTGCAGCAAACTCTGGATAGATATCTGCAAAGTACTGGTCACTGTCACCCTTGTAGCCACGGTATGGCTTAGATAGGATAAGTCCCTTCATGACAAGGGCTTTATCATCAAAGAGATAGAACGAGTCTCCTTCATCAAGCGTGCTCATATCATATACATGGAGCGAGAAGTATGGCATAAGCTTTTCCCTCTCATCAGATATCCCATACCCGAATCGCTTTTCAAAACTCTCTTTCTTAAACAGTGATGGCTCTTTGTCCCATCTTATTATATATGTTCTGCTTCTCTTCATCTCTCTGCCTATTTCAGTTCGTAATATGTCCCTCTTCCGACTCCAAGCTGTCTGAGCTTATCCTTTTTCACAAGATCTCTCAGTGCTTTCTTCACTGTAGGTGCCTTATATTCTAGAGAGGACAGCAATTCAGCAGTGTACAGCGCTTTACTTCCTCTGACAACCTCTAAGATGTCTCTCTCTAGTGGGGAGAGGGCATCCTCACTCTTTTCGGGAGTGTAATATGAGTCCTCTCTGCTCAGCTTTGCCTCAAGCCTCACTGCCAGCTTTGCAAGCGTTTTGAGAAAGTATGTAAGCCATGGCGTATAGTCTTTAGAGCTCTGGCTACGCTTTAAGGCAGAGAGGTAGTTCTTTCTTGTCTCTTCCATTATTGTCTCAAGTGGGTAATATTCAATGAAGCCATATCCGTTCTTAAGAAGCAGGTAAGTGATCATAAGCCTCGATATTCTTCCGTTTCCATATTCAAATGGATTGATTGTCAGAAGATGGAAGATGAACACGCCTGTTATTAAGAGCGGATGATAGTTCTTTGACTCGAATAACGTGTCAGTCTCATCTACTAGCGCTCTCATCAGGCGTGGGGCCTCTTCTGGAGATGCATTCTCAATTACAGGTTCTCCCTTATCGAATAGCAGGTACTGTATAGGTCTCTGCGTCCGCCTGTATTCATCACTGCTGAACATAGTTTTGTGGAAGCGCTTTATTGTGCCTTCAGAAAAAGGAAGAAGCTCGTAATCATCGCTTATCAGCGCTATTGCTCTCATGAAGCCTCTTGCATCATCTACATCATTCTTCCTGAAGCTTGAGAGGGTGATTCCTGATATCGCTTTCTCGACTTCCCAGTCTCTAAGCTCTCCGCCTTCAATTCTGTTTGATGCGGCATTCGATGCAACCCTGGTCTGAGCTTTCATAAGGCTGAGTATGCCTTCCTTTCTCTCTTTTATCTCTGGCCATCTTCCTTTAAACGTATCCAGAATGGATATGTCCATGAGGTTTTCATGGGTTATTCTTACCTCATTTATGTTGATCATGTCTTATCCTTCGATTTAATTAAAGAATATTTACGAATATTATAAACTATTAAAAATTAAATGAAAACTCTTTTTTTATATTTTATTGACATGCATAACATCGGTGATTATTCTGATTTTCATAAAAAGCCATAGGGCTGATATCCTTGTTTTTCAGAGAGGGCTTGTATGAATTACAATGACAAGAACAGATATACGCTTGCAATCCTCGTAAATAACAGATCCGGCGTCTTGATGAGAGTAGTATCTCTTTTCTCTAGAAGAGGTTATAATATTGACTCTCTTTCTGTTGGAGAGACTGAGGACAGCCAGGTCAGCCGTATTACAATCGTTGTAAGCGGTGATAGGGCAATTGTTGAGCAGATAATCCGCCAGGTAGGAAAGCTTGTTGATGTACGCCGTGTTTATGAGATGACAGATGGTGGTTCAGTGCAGAGGGAACTTGTCCTGATAAAGATCAAGGCAACTAATGAGACAAGAAGCGATATCGTCGGTCTTGGAGATATTTTCAAGGCAAAAATCATCGATGTGACTCCGACTACTGTTACATTCCAGCTTACAGGTTCTCTTGAGAAGCTTGAGTCATTCCTGAATCTTGCATCAAGCTATGGGATAGTCGAGCTTGTAAGAACAGGTATTACAGCACTGGGAAGAGGTGAGAAGCCGCTTTCGGCTCTCTCTCTGGATGAATGCGGAAACTGATAAATTAAATTCTAGCAATATGCAATATAGGAAGGTGGTACATATGAGTAAGATGTATTATGAAAAAGATGCCGACATGTCTAAGCTTAAAGGAAAGACAGTCGCAATCATCGGATATGGCAGCCAAGGCCATGCACATGCTCTTAATCTCCATGAGTCTGGAGTTGATGTTGTCGTAGGTCTCTATAAAGGTTCTAAGAGCTGGAAGATTGCTGAGGAAGCAGGTCTCAAGGTAATGACAACAGAAGAGGCTACAGCTAAGGCTGACATTGTCATGATTCTCGTAAATGATGAGAAGCAGGCAAAGCTCTATAAGGAGTCTATTGCTCCTAATCTCAAGAGCGGTTCATATCTCGCATTCGCTCATGGCTTCAATATCCACTTCGGACAGATCAAGCCACCAGAGGACATCAATGTAATCATGATTGCTCCTAAGGGCCCAGGTCATACAGTAAGAAGCCAGTTCCAGGAAGGAAAGGGTGTTCCATCACTCATCGCTGTTGCTCAGGATCCATCTGGAGATTCAGAGCAGGTTGCACTTGCTTATGCGGCAGGAATCGGAGCAGGAAGAGCTGGAATCTTCTTAACATCATTCAAGGAAGAGACCGAAACAGACCTCTTTGGTGAGCAGGCAGTCCTCTGTGGCGGTGTTACAGCTCTTATCAAGGCAGGCTTTGATACTCTCGTTGAAGCTGGTTACCAGCCAGAGATGGCATATTTTGAATGCTGCCATGAAATGAAGCTCATTGTTGACCTGATTAACCAGGGCGGTCTCTCTTACATGAGATACTCAATCTCAGATACAGCTGAGTATGGTGACTACATCACAGGACCAAAGATCATCACTGATGATACAAAGAAGGCAATGAAGAATGTTCTTACAGACATTCAGGAAGGCACATTTGCCCGCAATTGGCTTCTTGAGAACCAGGTTGGAAGACCTTACTTCAATGCAAAGAAGAGAATTGAGGCTGATTCGCTTCTTGAGAAGACTGGCGCAAGACTCAGATCTCTGATGAGCTGGCTCAAGAAATAACTGAATTCAATAGGGAGAGAAAGATGGCAGACAGAGTCTATATATTTGATACAACGCTTAGAGATGGAGAGCAGGCACCTGGCTACTCTATGAACCTTGAGGAGAAGATCCGAATGGCAAAGCAGCTAGAGGCCCTAGGTGTTGACATCATAGAGGCCGGTTTTGCAATCTCCTCTCCTGGTGACTATGAGAGCGTAGAGGCAATTTCAGCAGCTGTTAAAGATGTGACAGTTGCTTCTCTTGCCCGTGCTCTTAAAAAGGATATTGATGCTGCATACAATGCAGTCAAAAAGGCAAATAGTCCTAGGATTCACCTGTTTCTTGCAACAAGTGATCTGCACCTTGAGTACAAGCTCAAGATGTCAAGAGAAGAGGCTATTGATAGAATCAGGGCAAATGTAAGGTATGCTTCCTCCCTCTGCTCAGATATTGAGTTCTCACTTGAGGATGCTACAAGGACTGACCTTGATTACATGTGCCGTGTCGTTGAATGTGCGATTAAGGAAGGTGCAACAACGATAAATCTTCCGGATACTGTAGGATATTCGACTCCCTCTGAGATTGCTAATATGGTCTCTTATGTCAGGAATAATGTTCCTAATATCGATAAGGCCAGAATATCCATGCACTGCCACAATGATCTTGGACTTGCTGTTGCTAATTCCCTTTCAGGAATAGAAGCAGGGGCAAGGCAGATTGAGTGCACAGTCTGCGGAATAGGTGAGAGAGCTGGTAATGCTGCTATGGAAGAGGTCGTAATGGCTATGAAGACCAGAGCAGACAGGCTCGATTTCACAACAGGGATAAAGAGCGAGGAGATTTCAAAGACTGCAAGGCTTCTCTCTTCTATAACAGGTGTGAAGATAAATCCTTCAAAGGCAATCGTAGGCGATAATGCTTTTGCCCATGAGTCTGGAATCCACCAGCATGGCATGCTTGCAAACAGTAAGACATATGAGATCATGACACCGGAGTCAGTTGGTGTTGTGAAGACAAGCTTAGTGCTTGGCAAGCACTCTGGTCAGCATGCTCTTGAGAAGAAGCTTGAAGAGCTTGGCTATTCTCTTTCAAAAGAGGAATGCTCAAGAATCTTTGCTGAGTTCAAGAAGCTCTGTGATAGGAAGAAGAATGTCTCCGATAGGGACATCATCGCCCTTGCTGAAGCCAGAGATACGACAGAGAGCAGAAACAGCTGGTCTCTTGACTCTTTTGTTATAAACAGCGGCAATCATATGAGTGCCACTGCATGCATAACCCTTAAAAAGGGAGATAAGAAGGTGATGGATGTAGCAACTGGTACAGGTCCTATCTATGCATCCCTTCGCTGTATTGAGAAGATAATCCGCCATCCGTTTGCTCTGGAGGAGTATAGCCTGAATGCTGTCACAGAGTACAAGGATGCTCTTGGAGAAGCGCTTGTTAAGATTTCAGATCAGAGAGGCGTATTCAGGGGCCGTGGCGTTTCAACAGACGTAATAGAGGCATCTATCCTGTCATGCTTAGCAGCAGTGAATAAGATGCTCGACGAAGCTTCAACATCGATTGCTGGTGGTGTGGCTGCTCAGGCAATGTCCTTTGAGAATGACTTGCTCCTTGGACATACAGATAAGGAGATCTAATACAGATGGGCTCAACAATCACAGAGAAAATACTTGCAAAAGCTGCTGGTCTTGATAGCGTTCATCCTGGTCAGCTGATCATGGCAGATCTTTCAATGGTCCTTGGAAATGATATAACAAGCCCTGTAGCAATCAGAGAGTTTCCGAAATTCGGAAAGAGCTCTGTATTTGATAGATCAAAGATAGCGCTTGTTCCTGATCATTTCACTCCGAATAAGGATATAAAAGCTGCAGAGCAGTGCGCATGTGTGCGCTCTTTTGCGAAAAAAGAAGGCATTGAGAACTATTTTGAGGTAGGACGAGTAGGAATTGAGCATGCGCTTCTTCCTGAAAAAGGACTTGTGACAGCTGGCGATGTCGTAATCGGAGCTGATTCCCATACCTGCACTTATGGAGCTCTAGGAGCCTTCTCTACAGGTGTCGGATCTACTGATATGGCAGCTGGCATGGCAATCGGCAAATGCTGGTTCAAGGTTCCATCCTCAATAAAATTCCGTCTGAGTGGTTCTTTCCAGCGCTATGTATCAGGAAAGGATCTCATTCTCCACATCATCGGCATGATTGGAGTTGATGGTGCCTTATATAAATCAATGGAGTTCTCAGGCGATGGAGTATCATCTCTTTCCATGGATGACAGATTCACTGTTGCGAATATGGCTATAGAAGCAGGAGCTAAGAATGGCATATTCCCAGTTGATGATAAGACTCTTGCATATCTGAAGGATGCAGGAGCTGCAGAGCCTCAGATCTTTGAGAGTGATAGTGATGCAGAATATGATGCTGTCTATGATATTGATCTCTCAGAGATCCGCCCGACAGTAAGCTTCCCTCATCTTCCTGAGAATACGCATCTTGCTGAGGCTTCTTCAGATATAAAGATTGATCAGGTTGTAATCGGATCCTGTACTAATGGAAGGCTTTCAGACCTTAGAGCTGCTGCTGAGGTTCTGAAGGGACGTAAGGTGCATCCGGATGTCAGGTGCATCGTGATACCTGCTACACAGAAGATCTGGAAGGAAGCTATGAATGAAGGCCTTTTTGATATCTTCATTGATGCCGGCTGTGTTGTATCAACACCTACATGCGGCCCATGCCTTGGCGGCTATATGGGCATCCTTTCTGACGGTGAGAGATGCGTATCAACAACGAATAGAAACTTTGTTGGAAGAATGGGACATGTGAAGAGCGAGGTATATCTCGCATCTCCATATACAGCTGCAGCTAGTGCTGTTAAAGGCTATATTGCAACACCGGAGGTTCTCTAATGGTTAAAGGCCGAGTTTTTAGATATAAAGATAACGTGGACACAGATGTAATCATTCCTGCCCGCTATCTGAATACATCAGATCCTCATGAGCTTGCTGAGCATGCTATGGAGGATATAGATGCATCATTCAGAAGCCGTGTTAAGAGCGGAGATGTGATTGTTGCTGGAAAGAACTTCGGATGTGGCTCATCTAGGGAGCATGCTCCGATTGCAATCAAAGCATCTGGTGTCAGCTGTGTTATTGCTAAGACATTTGCACGTATTTTCTATAGAAATAGCATAAATATAGGTCTTCCTATTCTCGAATGCCCTGAAGCTGCAGATGCGATAATGGATGGCGATGAAGTCTCTGTTGATTTCGAGACAGGCATAATAAAAGATGAGACAACAGGAAGGGAATTCAGGGCAGAGCCTTTCCCTAAGTTCATGATGGATATCTTCAGAGCTGGTGGCCTCGCATCCTATATAAAGGAGAATTACTGATGAAGCTTGATATTCTTGTTGTTCCTGGAGATGGAATAGGACCAGAGATTGTAAAAGAGGGTATTAAGGTATTAGAGCAGGTATCTTCTCTTTATAACCATACACTTGAATATGATACGATGCTTATCGGAGGTTCCTCAATAGATGTATATGGTGTTCCTCTTACAGAAGAGGTGCTTGAGAATGCCAGAACAAAGAGAGCCGTTCTTCTGGGGGCAGTAGGTGGGCCTAAATGGGATAGCCAGCCAGGGCCAAATAGGCCAGAGAGAGCACTTCTCGGACTTAGATCAGGTCTTGGGCTTTTCTGTAATTTAAGGCCTGCTTCTATTTACCCAGAGCTTGCATCTGCATCTCCTCTGAAGGATCAGGTTGTAGCTGGTGGTGTTGATATCCTCGTTGTAAGAGAGCTTACAGGTGGAATCTATTTCGGAGAAAAAGGCAGAAAGGATCATTCTGCATATGATGTTATGTCATATTCAGTTGCAGAGATTGAGCACATTGCCATAAAGGCTTTTAAGGCAGCTAAGCTCAGGAAGAATCATGTGACTGTTGTAGATAAGGCTAATGTTCTTGAATCATCAAGGCTCTGGAGGGAAGTGACTGGTAAAATCCATGAAAGCTATCCTGAAGTAGCTCTTGACTATATGTATGTAGATAATGCAGCAATGCAGCTTGTCAGGAATCCAGCGCAGTTTGATGTCATTCTGACTGAGAATATGTTTGGTGATATCCTCTCTGATGAGGCATCGATGATTACTGGATCAATAGGAATGCTGCCATCTGCTTCCCTGAGAGAGGATAGCGTTGGAATGTATGAGCCGATTCATGGTTCTGCTCCTGATATTGCAGGTAAGAAGATTGCAAATCCTATTGCTACGATTCTCTCATGTGCCATGATGCTTCGCTATTCATTCGGGCTGGAAGCTGAAGCTGCTTCTATAGAGAATGCTGTTAAGGATGCACTGAGAGATGGAGTCAGAAGTGCAGATATCGCAAAAGAAGGTGAGAGGGCCTATTCAACAGAAGAAGTAGGCGATGAGATTGTAAGGAGGCTGAAATGAGATCTGATCTTATGAAAAAGGGAGTAGATAAGGCTCCTCACAGGTCGTTGATGAAGGCTCTCGGCTGGACAGATGAAGAGCTAGAGATGCCGACAATCGGAATAGTGAATGCATTCAATGAGATTATTCCAGGACATATTGAGCTCAGACGCATTGCTGAGGCTGTGAAGGCTGGAGTCAGGGAAGCTGGCGGAAATCCTGTAGAGTTCCCGGTGATTGGAGTCTGTGATGGAATTGCCATGGGGCATAAGGGAATGAAATACTCACTTGCATCACGTGAGATTATCGCAGATTCAATAGAGATCATGGCTACAGCCCATCCGTTCGATGGCCTTGTGTTCATTCCTAACTGCGATAAGATTGTTCCAGGAATGCTTATGGCAGCAAGCAGGCTTAATCTCCCCTCTATATTCGTTTCCGGAGGTCCGATGCTTGCAGGTCATGTAAAGGGCGGAGATAAGAAAGGCATGTCTCTTTCTTCGATGTTTGAAGCTGTTGGAAAGTATGTGGCTGGCAATATGGATGAGTCTGAGTTCCAGGCTTGGGAGAACTCTGCTTGTCCTAGCTGTGGCTCATGCTCAGGAATGTATACAGCAAACTCGATGAACTGCCTATGTGAGGCAATCGGAATAGCTCTTCCTGGAAATGGCACAATACCAGCTGTTTATTCAGAGAGAGTGAGACTTGCAAAGACTGCTGGTTACAGGATCATGGATCTTGTAAAGAATGATATCAAAGCAAAGGATATAATCAATGAGCGTTCTATAAACAATGCGCTCAAGGTTGACATGGCACTGGGATGCTCAACAAATACTATGCTTCATCTTCCTGCTATTGCGCATGAGGCTGGGGTTTCTATTGACATCTTCAATGCAAATGAGATCAGTGCTGTTGTTCCTAATCTCTGCCATCTGGCTCCTGCAGGAAAAGACCATATGGAAGACCTGAATCTGGCAGGCGGTGTCATGGCTGTGGTCAAAGAGCTTTCAAAGAAGAATCTCATTGACCTTGATGTCATGACAGTAACAGGTAAGAGCCTGAGAGAATCAGTTGAGAATGCCAGAAATTATGATGAGGAAGTAATCAGGCCTATCGATAGGCCTTATTCTGCAACAGGTGGAATTGCTGTTCTTAAAGGAACCCTAGCACCTCAGGGCTCTGTTGTAAAGAGAAGCGCTGTTGCTGCTGAGATGCTTGTCCATACAGGTCCTGCACGTGTTTTTGATAGCGAAGAGGATTGCATTGCTGCTATTTTCGGAAAGAAGATTAAGAGCGGAGATGTTGTTGTAATCAGATATGAAGGTCCAAAAGGCGGTCCAGGAATGAGGGAGATGCTCTCTCCTACATCTGCTATTGCCGGAATGGGTCTGGATAAGGAAGTCGCATTGATTACAGATGGAAGATTCTCTGGAGCTACAAGAGGTGCATCAATCGGTCATGTATGTCCAGAAGCAGCTCAGGGTGGTCCTATAGGGCTTGTTGAAGATGGTGATATGATTGCAATCAATATCCCTGAAGGCAGAATAGATCTTCTTGTAGATGAGAAGATTTTAGCTGAGAGGAGAAAGAACCAGAAGGAGCATGAATGCCCTATTAAGAGCGGATATCTTCTTAGATATTCAAAGCATGTAAGCTCAGCTGCAGAGGGTGCAATAATAAGGGAGGACTGAATATGGTGAAGACAGGAGCAGAGATAATAATTGAGTGTCTTGTTGAGGAAGGTGTTGATACAGTCTTCGGCTATCCAGGAGGACAGGTAATACCTCTTTATGATGCACTATATCTTAATCGTGATAGAATCCATCATGTTCTTACAGCTCATGAGCAGGGTGCAAGTCATGCTGCTGATGGTTATGCAAGAGCCACAGGACGTGTAGGTGTCTGCATTGCAACATCCGGTCCTGGTGCTACTAATCTTGTGACAGGTATAGCAACTGCATATATGGATAGCGTTCCAATGGTTGCTATTACCGGAAATGTGCCTGTATCACTTCTGGGAAAGGACTCATTCCAGGAGGTTGATATCACAGGTGTGACTATCCCTATTACAAAACATAACTACATAGTTAAGGATATAAAGGAGCTTGCATCTACGTTAAGAGAGGCTTTCAGGCTTGCACATGAAGGCAGACCAGGTCCTGTTCTTGTCGATGTTCCAAAGAATGTGCAGACAGAGAGCTATGAATTTGAGCCAGCTACTGTAAGCAAGGCTTCTGCATCAAGGGATAGAATGAGAGATTCTGATCTTGAAAAAGCAGCAGAGCTCATAAAGAAATCAGAGCGTCCTATGATTTATGTCGGTGGCGGTGTTATCAGAGCTGATGCTTCTGAAATCCTAAGAGCATTTGCATCTCATATAGATTGCCCTGTAGGATCTTCCCTCATGGGGCTTGGTGCTATGGAAAGCTCGGATCCAAGATTCACAGGAATGATTGGAATGCATGGAACAAGGCTATCGAATCTGACAATCAATGACTGCGATCTTCTCATTACAATCGGAGCTAGATTCTCTGATAGGGTGATTTCGAAATCCTCAACATTTGCAAAGCAGGCTAGGATAATCCAGATTGATGTTGATCCTGCTGAATTCAATAAGAACATCGAGACGGAAGTCCATATAATAGCCGATGTTAATAGTGCCTTATCTGCTCTTATTGAGATGGTTCCAGAGATGAAGCATGGCTCTTGGGTGGATATGATAAAAGAGCGCAGAGAGAGATATCCTCTCGAGGTCCCAACAGAAGCAGGGAGGGCTAAGGTTGTACTTGAAGCTCTAGAGAAAGCACTTCCAGAGAAACATATAATCACAACAGAAGTAGGGCAGAACCAGATGTGGGCTGCTCAGTTCCTTAAGGATATAAAGCCAAGAAGATTCCTCACGAGTGGCGGACTTGGCACTATGGGATATGGAACAGGTGCTGCTATCGGGGCTCAGAAGGCATTCCCTGACTATAGGGTTGTGAATGTTGCAGGTGATGGCTCTTTCAGAATGAACTGCAATGAGCTTGCTACAATAAAGAGATATAATCTTCCTGTAATCATACTGATCCTGAATAACCATGCACTTGGCATGGTAAGGCAGTGGCAGACTCTCTTCTATGATAAGCACTACTCTGAGACAACTCTTGATACTCCGCTTGATTGGGTAATGCTTGCTAATGCTTATGGAATCAAAGGCATTAGACTTACTAAGGATGATGATGCAGAATCTGTTATGAAAGCAGCTGTTGATATGAATGAAGCAGTAGTCATAGATGTTGAGATTCCTGTTGATGATAAGGTTCTTCCTATGGTTGCACCTGGTGCTTCAATCTCGGATATGGTTGGATTCATTGATAAAGAAGAGAACTGAGCATATCTGACACAAGGCCACCTGTTGTTATATCTGCAGGTGGTCTTATTGTATAAAAGCATAGAAAGAGATAAACTTCCTCTGTGAAAAAAGTTTTGTGGGTTCAGCTTCTTCTGCTGATTCTCATGCCTATATATTCAGATTCATTTTCAATTGAGTTCGGAACTGGCTACCGTGCAAATATTGCGCTTAAGGATGATGAGCTTAGGTTCTTTGATCTTGGGCTTTCTTATGACTCATTCTCCATGTATGCAAGAAGCCAGGCTTTATATGTGAATGAGATTGAAGCTGAATATGATCTGAAGAGTGGTAAGTATATACATAATAAATTCATAGTTCATAGCCAGTATGTAGCAGAAGATGGCGGTTTTTCTGATGTCAGCTACATATTTGCTCTGGATTTTGGCTATAAGCATGCATCACTTGGCTTTGGATTTGGAATCCAGGGTGGCATTGCTTATTCAGAGCACTCTGTAGGTGCTCTGTACTCTCTGTCACCTCTTGTCTCTGCAGATTTTGGGCTTTTCTTCAGTCCGATCAGAATAATATTCTATATGGATATGGCCTCTAGGTTCGAGCATCTCTGGAAAGCATCCCCATTATTCGGAATCAATCTTGAAGCTTTGATCAGCGATAACAGCTCAATTGCTGCTGATTTATATATCCAGAGTGCAGAATACATGGTTGATCCATTTTTCCGGCCATATTCAGCAGCGATGAGACTCTCTTATAAATATAGGATTGAATGATGAAGCACATACTCTATTGCATCCTGATTCTGATAGCATTCGTCTCATGCAGCTATGCACCATATCCTTTAGCTTCCTATAGTGGCAATCCATTTCTTGAGAAGAAGGAGATTGGTTCATATGATGGTAGCGGAACCATAAGATTCTCTCTTATTACTGATGTCCACTTCGGTCGTGATAACGATGGTGAAGTTCACTGGTTCAATGAGAACTACTATGAATTCCTATCTTCACAGCATTATCCATTTGCAATATCTCTTGGTGATATCTCAGATTCTGGCAGAATGGATGATAGTGTGTTCTCTTTCATTCATGAAATAAAAGCAAGAACCGGATATCTCATTGAATGCATTGGAAATCATGATAGGCATAATCTTTCATCTATCTGGGATAGCGGGGATGAGATATTCACAACAGCTTCTGCTTATTCATTCGGGAAATCAGGAGAGAGGCCTCTTCTTTCGATATATAAGCTGGATACTTCAGCAAGGGTGATTGGAGAGCTTCAGATGATGTATCTTGAAGAGGCATTAGCCTCTGATGATGCTGTTTACAGGATAATAATAACGCATGAGACTATATCATCAGGTGGTATTCCTGATATATCTGCAGTATTATTCGGTCTCAATATCCAGGAAAGAAACAGACTCTATAGGATAATGGATGATTATGATGTGGGGCTGATTCTCACAGGTCATTACCATAAGGGGAATATTGAATATCATATGAAAAACACAATGGGCGAATTCAATGCTGCTGCTTTCCATCAGAGGCATACCAAGCCATTTGAATATGAGTCGGAAGGCTATTGGTACGATGTATCAATTGATGAGAAGACCGGAGTTGTTCTGATTACCCCATATCTTGCAGAGAGCTCGAAGGAATTACCTTCCTTTGAATTCAATCTTCCAAGGTCTCAGCTTTAATAAGATCTTCTAAGGCAAAGGACCTGAGTTCGGAATCCTGCTTTATTACAATTCTCATGGACTCAGCATCCGCTTTGATGAATGATCCTGATATCTCTTCAATCTCACCATATCCATTGTCTTCTTCTATGAATACCATGGCTTTTATCGGATCACCTTTCCTTGCAGTTCTAAGGCACTCGTCTATTGAGGCTTTCTCACTATCTGAGAGGAAAGGTCTTCTGCAGAGGCTGGCTTTATGTATCTCTACCTGTATGCTATCTTCGTATCCGCGCAGTGCTGCAAATGGGGAGAATATCTTAGCCCTTTCTGCTCTCTCCATTCTTGGATGATTTATCAATGACTCGGGACTTCTGTAATCTTTTATCTCAATTATGTCGTCAAACCTCATCCTCGGTGTCCTCCAATCTGCATGTTGCGCTCTCTTGCTGTTGAGCCTTCTTCGAATGAAGAAGCCTTTAGTATTGAATTCTTTCCGAATAGCTGCTTTATCTCAAGCATTGCCTTCTGTGCCTTCTTCTCTTTCTCCTTAGCTTCTTGGTCTCCAAGAAGATCCAGTACCGTATCTTCTCCTTCTCCCCTTAAGCTATTTGCTGTTATGTATATTTTTCTTATTGTGTAAGAGGAATCCGCTATTCTATCGAAAACAGAAAGCACAGCATTGACAATATCTGACATCAGCGAGGAATGATAGGCCATGTGCGCTGTGCCATGAGTGCTTTTGGGCATTGTCCTGCCATAGTAATCCATTTCTGTCTTCATTCCATTTATGCCATTCTTAAGATTTTCTCTATCATACATGAGATATAGGCTTATGCTTTCTGCTTCAGCTTTTCTCTCTATGAGCATGAAGGAAAGCTCTTCTGCCATTTCCTGGACAATCAGGCGTGCCTTGTCAGTGCTATATGGACACTGTAGAATCTGTCCATTTGAAATTGAATTGTCTTTTGGTTTATAGGCCTTGATGTCCTCAAGCCGGCAGCTTTCTTCTCCCCATGCATGATCAATCAGAATCTCAGCATCGATTCCGAATTCTCTGAATAGCAGATCATCATGGCGCAGAGAGAAAGAGGCAAGCTCTCCCATTGTGTATATGCTGTATTTCTGAAGCCTTTCAGCAACGCCATGTCCGACTCTCCAGAAGTCGGTTATGGGCCTGTAGTTCCATAGTTTCCTTCTGTATTCAATAACATCCAGAGCTGCTATCCTTGCTCCGTTCTCATCTGGCTGTACATGCTTTGCAATAATATCCATGGCAATCTTTGAAAGATATAGATTAGATCCGATTCCGGCTGTTGCTGTTATCCCTGTTTCTTTGTACACATCAGAGATCAGTAGTCTTGCAAACTCTTCTGGAGTATATTGCCTGTCATTTTTCTTATATAGCTTAAGATAGTCTGTTGCATCAATAAAGCATTCATCAATTGAATACACATGTATGTCGCTTTCGCTTGCATATTTAAGATATATCGAATAGATTCTTGCCGAGTATTTCATGTACAGCGACATCCGAGGCCTTGCTGCTATATAATCTATCTTACGCCCGGTTTCCTTTTTTATCTGGCGGATAATCTCCTCGACTTCAAAAAGCCTGCATCTGCCTTTTAATCCGAGCTTTTTCATATTCGGAGAGACAGCAAGGCATATTGTCTTCTCTGTTCTTGAAGTATCTGCAACAACTAGATTTGCCTTCATTGGGTCAAGACCTCTCTCTACGCATTCAACAGATGCATAGAATGACTTCAGATCAATTGCAATGTATACCCGGCTTTTATCCATACAGTATTACTCTAGCATCAATTCGCGTTTTTCATAAATAAGTTTGCTTTTGCAATTCTTAAGGTGGATAATCTATATGTGTTTAGGCTGTTTCTTCTATCTGCTGCGCTTCAGGCTGCAATTGCATCATTCTCTACATATCTGCAGATAGCTCTCCGGAATAAAGGATATGCTCATTCTCTTGTAGGCATTCTGATGGCAGTATCACAGCTTTCTGCAATCTTTATTCCTCTTGTTATCTCCGTCTTTGCAGATAGAAGAGGAAAGGCCAAGCGCTTCATAGTCCTTTCTGGCATTATTGCTCTTCTGGCTTCTTTTCCTTTTTTTATTGCAGATAATATAGCTGCTGTGGCAATAGCTCTGGTTGTCCTGAATGGATTCATCTGGTGCATGAACCCGCTTTGTGATGGCTTCATAAACAGGAAAGTTTCAGGGGAAAGCTCTGAATATGGAATCATAAGAGCTTTTGGCACTTTTTCTTATGTGGCTGTGCTTTCAGCTTTCGCTATCCTCTCATTTCCTGATGAGAGTGATAATTCATCGATTATGAGAAGCTTTCTCTTATTCATATCAATCTTCATCGCTATATCTGCTATGCAGAAAGAGAATGAAGTGAATAGGGGAACAGAGAAGAAGAGATTTTCGTTTTCCATGTTTTCCAGAAAATTCTATCTGTACATGCTTGTAGTTGGGTTCCTTAAGATCAGCATATCCGTAGTGGATAAGCTTCTCCCATCTTATATGACTGAGGTGCTTGGTCTTGGAAGCTATTTTACAGCATTCATTGCACTTGGAGCTCTGTTTGAGTTCTTTACAATGATCATATTCGGCCGTCTTCTTGATAATGGAAGGATAACAAGCTTCTCTGCTCTTATAATCTCTGCTATAGCATTGGTCGTGAGATTTACTCTCTTTCTTATTCCGGGCCTTCTTCCTTTCACTATTGCAGAGACGCTTCATGGTCTTACATTCGGTGTTCTTCATGTAGGTACGCTCAGATTCATCTCAGATAATTCAGATCCTTCTGATTATGAGGTTGCAGCAACTGTATACTGGGCGGCAGCTTCAAATCTTCCAGGATTGTTTGCATCTCTTTTCGGAGGAATGATCATTGATTGCTATGGTTTCAGGACTCTATTCGGAGTTTCAATTATCTTTCCTCTTATAGCTTTGGCTTTAGCTCTTGCTAAGCGTAAGAAACTGACAGAAAGTCTAATTCAATGAATAGCATGCTATAAGATTCTATCTCAATAATATGCTATCATCAGTACATGGCAGATAATAATATCCATCGGGAGAATTTCAGGAGGATGACAGAGACTCCTGTCTCTTCTCTTATTCCGAAGCTTGCGCTTCCTACAATCATATCAATGCTGGTATCTTCGATATACAATATGGCTGATACCTTCTTTGTATCACAGCTTGGAACAAGTGCAAGCGGGGCTGTCGGCATAGTATTCTCTATTATGGCAATAATCCAGGCTGTTGGATTCACAATAGGAATGGGAAGCGGCATTCTGACATCAAAGGCTCTTGGCGCTAAGGATATAAACAGAGCTGAGACGCTGGTATCTTCTGGCTTTTTCTCTGCGCTCCTTATTGGAGGCTTCCTTTCTATAATAGGTCTTTCATGCAATAAGATGATAATGAGCTCTCTTGGAGCAACTCCTACAATCTTGCCTTATGCTGAAGCTTATGCATCTTACATATTCATTGCCTGTCCGTTCATGATTGGCTCATTTGTAATGAACAATATCCTGAGAAGTGAAGGTAAAGCCATGTATGCAATGGTGGGAATAGCAACAGGTGGAATCCTGAATATCGCACTGGATCCTCTATTCATCTTCACATTCAGACTTGGGACAGCTGGAGCTGCAATTGCTACGGCTATCAGTCAGATTGTAAGCTTTTCATTGCTTCTTTCTGCATTTCTAAGAGGAAAGAGCGATGCAATGATACGAATCACCAAGGTCTCATTCCAGCCCAAGCTGTATTTTAATATACTTAAGACGGGTCTTCCTTCTCTTGCTCGTCAGGGACTTGCAAGCATTGCTACAATCCTTCTCAATGTCAACGCATCTGTTTATGGCGATGCTGCAATTGCTGCCATGTCTATATCAGGAAGGATAACATTCTTCATCTTCTCTGCACTTTTGGGCTTTGGACAGGGGTTCCAGCCTGTCTCTTCTTTCAATTGGGGAGCTAAGCGATATGATAGGGTATATAAAGCAACGGTATTCACGGCATTCGTCGGCACTGTCGGAATAACCATTATGTCTATTCTGTGCTTCATCTTTGCCCCTTATCTCATCAGGGTATTCAGAAAAGATGATCTGGATGTAATCAGAATCGGGATTGCAGCACTCAGGGCACAGTGCCTTCTCCTTCCTGTTACAGGAATCAATGTGACTACTAATATGTCACTTCAATCAACAAGCCATGTATCTTCAGCTACATTCCTAGCTATGTGCAGACAGGGGATATTCTTCATTCCAGCAATCATTCTGCTTCCGAGAATCATGGGGCTAGCCGGTATTGAGATTGCTCAGCCAGTAGCTGATGTGTTCACATTTCTCTGTTCGCTGTTCTTTTTCATAGCATATCTGAAGGAACTGAAGATCAAGATTAAAGAGATGGCCTAAGCTGATTCTTCAAACAGCCATTGTGTGCTAGAATCCTTTTCCTGATATGGAAAAGAACAATTCATACGCAAAGGGAATATTCTATATTCTCCTCTCAGCTTTCGGTTTCTCTGTAATGAGCTTATCTGTCAATCTAGCAGGAGAGCTGCCTGTCTTTGAGAAAGCAATGTTCAGGAATGCATTTGCTATGCTTTTCTCATTGATTCTATTCCTGAGAAGCGGTGATAAGCTCAATCTTGAGAAAGAGAATGTGAAGCTTCTCATTGTGCGTTCAGTTCTTGGAACAATAGGCATATATGCTAATTTCTATGCAATAGATCATCTGATGCTATCTGATGCTTCGATGCTCAATAAGCTTTCTCCGTTCTTCACTCTGCTTCTTTCTGCTGTGATTCTCAAAGAGAAGACAAACTGGAAGCAGTATCTGTTCATTATCATTGCGTTTATAGGAATGCTTTTCATAATAAAGCCATCTCTTGAGTTTTCAGATAATATGCTTGCAAGCTTAATCGGAGTTCTAGGTGGATTTGCTGCAGGGGCTGCATATACAGCAGTGAGAGCCTTAGGAAAGAGAGGAGTTCCATCAACTGAGATCATATTTGTATTCTCGGCTTTCTCTACAGTGATCGGAATTCCCCTTGTTATAATGAATCATGCGCCAATGAGTTTTAAGCAGATTCTCATAATGATTGTAGCATCACTTGGTGCTACTCTTGGACAGGTTGGAATCACAGCTGCTTATAAAGAGGCTCCATCAAAGAAGATTTCGATATTCGACTACTTCAATGTTATCTTCTCTGCTTTATGGGGATTCCTGTTTCTTGGTCAGGTTCCAGATATCTATTCATTTATTGGTTATCTAATTATCTTCATCAGTGCTTATCTGATGTTCCTATATAATAGAAAACACTGATTATTTCACTACAAAATTTGCATTTTATGCTGATTATTCCCCTGTAAAATTTGCATTTTATACTGATTATTCCCCTATAAAATTTGCATTTATATTAATCAATGTGTAACATAATACTATGTTGGATAGAAAAATATATAGTAAATTAGAAGAATGGAAAACAGAAAAGATAAACTTCCTTTGGTGATTAAGGGTGCTAGACAGGTTGGAAAAACTACAGCAGTCCTCGAATTTGCAAAAAAAATACACCACTATATATGATTTAAACTTCTTTATAAGTCCATCGTTGAAGACTGTTTTTGATGGTGATCTTGATTCAGATACAATATTGGCAAAGCTTTCATTTAAGTTCCCTGAAATAGAATTCTCAAAAGGTAAAACTCTGATTTTCTTAGATGAGATTCAGCATTGTCCTCAAGCTAGAACATCTCTTAAGTTCCTTGCAAATGACAATAGGTTTGATGTTATCGCAACGGGATCTTTACTTGGGATTAATTATAAAGATACAGAATCTTTTCCAGTGGATTATACAGAAGAAATTGAAATGATGTCTCTTGATTTTGAAGAATTTTTATGGGCAATGGGAATTGAGAAGCTTCTGATAGATAAAATTAAACAATTCTTTAAGACAAGCACTAGGTTGGATTCCTTTTTCCATGAGTCATTTATGAATCTTTTTAAATTATATATAGTTATTGGAGGTATGCCTGCGGTTGTTTCTTCTTATGTGAAGAATAGAGATTATCAGCGAGTACTGAAACTCCAAAGGGGCATAGTAACAGATTATAAAAATGATATAATAAAATATGCAGATAATACGGAAAAGCAGAAGATACTTTCATGTTTTTCTTCAATAACTGTACAGTTGTCGAAGGATTATAAGTAATTTCAATATTCTGTTGTAGAAAAAAAGGCCGGAGCCAGAAAGGTGGGGCACTGAATTGGCTGAAAGATGCTGGCATCATAAACTTTTGCTATAATTTATCACGTCCAGAACTTCCATTAGAAGCATTCAGAATAGAAACAGAATTCAAAGTTTACATGAATGATACAGGATTGCTTATTTCAATGTATGAAGATAGCACCGCAGATAGTATTCTGAATGGGAATCTTGGAATATTTAAGGGAGCCATTTATGAGAATATAATAGCAGAGTGTCTCCGTAAAAATGACAGATGGCTTTATTATTTTTCGCCATCGTCTCAGAAAGAGATTGATTTCATTCTGAATATCGGCGGTGAAGTGATAGCTTTGGAAGTTAAGGCTGGGGATAATACCAAATCCAAATCTTTAAATTCTTTGATTCAGAATTATAGATATCATGTAAATAAAGGTATCAGATTGTCAGTAAAGAATGTTGGTGATGATTCTGTAATTGCAGCATATCCATTGTATATGGCTTTTATTATTTAATGTGTCATTGATGATGTTCTTTGAAGAGATCTGGTTCTATGCCTGAGCCGGCTTATTTCTTAAGCGTATTCTCCCGTGCTTTTCTTTTCAGATCCTGTCCTATTTCAAATAGTGTTTGATCAATTACTTCCTCTGTGAAAGTGTAATTCATATTGAGGGATGCACCTTCTTTTAAGAAGAATGATGCGATTTCGACATTGAGTGCCTTTGCAATCTTTGTTATTACCTGAGGATATGGAAATGTTTCGCCTCGTTCATAAGAGCCGATGGATTTTCGTGTAGTGCCGATCATTGCTGCAAAATCATCCTGAGTCAGTCCGCGTTCATCTCTTATCCGCTTCAGATTCATTGAGAATAATCTGCTTGTCTCATCCATTTCCATATAACGCTGATTATGAAATCAGGATGATTATGCAACAAGAAACATAATATGTTATATATTTTATAAAATGTTACAAATTTTGTTGCATTTTATGTGGAATATGGGAAAATATCTGTAGTAGAAATACTAGAAGCCAGTCGTTATGAGTCCCCTCAGCTTGACTGGCTTCTTCTTTATCTTCTGCTTTCGCTTGCCAGCTGGCCACAGGCTGCGCTGTTCTCTCTGCCTTTTGAGCGTCTGAGCGTATAATTAAGTCCAAGTTTTCTGAGTTCATTTGTGAATGCTCTTATCTCAGCATCAGAAGGTGTCTTGAATTCCAGTTCGTCAATAGGGTTCCATGGAATGAGGTTGATCAGCACATCGAGACCTTTTGCGAACTTATATAACTCTTCAGCGTTCTCTTTCGATGTATTGACTCCACTTAGCAGACAGTATTCAAGAGTGAGACGTTTATCATGATGATGCTGGAAGGATAGGAGAGCACTTTTCAGCTCATTAAGAGGGAATGATCTATTAACTCTCATTATGCGGCTTCTCATCTCGTCATTCGCAACAACAAGTGATACAGCAAGCTTAACTGGAAGATTCAGCTCTGTAAGCCTTTTTATTCCAGGTACCTGTCCGCAGGTAGAGATGGTAATCTTTCTATATGATATATTGAGGCCTTCTTCCCTGTGGAGTTCAGTGATGGCTC
>CAKQRI010000018.1 GCA_934271365.1 uncultured Spirochaetales bacterium | reverse complement strand
ATTGCAACATAGAAAAGCCTTCTCTCTTCATCGATATTGGCGGGATTTTCCTCAAGAGATCTTGAGGATGGAATAATGTTATCCTCAATACCTGCAAGGAATACTTCTTTGAATTCCAGACCTTTCGATGCGTGCATAGTCATAAGATTAACTTTATTGTCCTTATCATTATTTTCATCACCTAATACAGATACTGCATTTATATAGTCCCTTATGCTTGCTTCTGGATGTGTATCGATAAATCTTGAAAGTCTGTCTTTTAGAAAAGAAATTGATCTCATTCTGAATGCGACAGCTTTCTCGTTATCAGGGAATTCCTCCATAAGCATGCTCTCATATGATGTGTCAGAGACAATTGAATCTAGGATTCCTTTGGGATTTGCATCAATATTGCGTCTCCATTTTGCTATCTGTTCCGCGAATCTATCAAGGCTTTCCTTGCTTCTTTTTGGAATCCTATCAGAAGGAATTTCTTTTATTGCATCAAAAAGGGGAATAAAATTCTCATCAGCAAATTCCCTTAGCCGTTCAACTGTTGTTCTTCCAATGCCTCTTCTAGGTGTATTTATTATCCTAAGAAGCGAAACATCATCCTTCTTATTTATGAGGACTTTGAGATAGCAGAGCATATCTCGGATCTCTCTTCTATCAAAAAAACTCTGAGCTCCGGATATCTTTACAGGAAGCTGCTGTTCTGCAAATGAATTTTCAATTACAGAAATCAGGCTATTGGTCCTTACCAAGATGCCAAAATCACTGTAGTCGTATTTATTGGCACGCATTTCCCTTCGTATTGTATTTGCTATCCAGAATGCTTCTTTTTCACCATTTTTATGCTTTTTAAGATAAATAGATGCTCCATCCCCTTCATCTGTCCAAAGCTTTTTTTCTTTTCTGTCTTTATTGTTTGTTATAACAGAGTTTGCTGCATTCAGAATATTGCCAGTAGATCTGTAATTTCTTTCCAGTTTGAATTCTTTTCTTTCTGGAAAGTCCTGTTCAAACATGACTATGTTCTGATAATTAGCTCCTCTCCAAGAATAAATGGACTGGTCATCATCTCCTACAACAGCAATATTCCTATATTTTTTTGCTATTGCAGATACAAACCTGTATTGAAGGAGGGATGTATCCTGGAACTCATCAACCATGATATATCGAAAGCGTTCCTGAACAGATTCCAGAACGAAAGGCTTCTTCTCAAAAATCTTTATAGGAAGAAGAATGAGGTCATCAAAATCTACAACATTATATGCTTTCTGGGTTTTAAGCCACTCCTCATATATTGCTGCAATCTCACTTTCGCTGTTCTTTATCTGAGCTCTGCCTGTCTTGATGTCAGAGAATAGGGAGCTAAGGGTATTCACATTGTAATCACTGATCAGATGACCGCATGCAATGATACAATTCTTGATTAATACAATATTATCATTAGCATCATAAAGCGTGAAATCATTGTGATACCCTAAGTGCTGGATATACTGCTTAAGAAGACCTAATCCAAATGAGTGGAAGGTAGTGGTTGTAAGATTCTTAAGAGGTTTTCCCGTAAGTGCCCTGATTCTATCACTCATCTCTGATGCTGCTTTGTTTGTGAATGTAAGAGCAAGGATATTCTTCTCATCTATGCCGCTTTCTAGCATGTGAGCAATTCGGTATGTAATCATGCGGGTTTTTCCGGAACCAGCGCCTGCAATGATGAGCTCTGGGCCATCTATCTGTGCCGCAGCTTCTGCCTGTTCTTTATTCAGTACTCTATCTAGATTGATTTTCATAGCTTTATATCAGGAAACGGCGATGATTATATAAAATGTGAGAGATTGCTTCAATCAGATTCTTTCTTTTTAAGCAGGCATAAGTACATTGGCCCTCTTCCTGCACTAGTGTCAGGGAGGACAATCATTCCATGGCTTCGTTTTTCCCCATATGGAATATCAACAGGAATTTCTGAAACCTCGTTGCTATGACGCTTGAAAAGCTTTTCAATAATCTTCTCATTCTCATTGTCATTTATAGAACAAGTCGAATAGAGTATATATCCACCTTTTTTTGCTGCAATAAGTGCTGAAGATAGCATTGCGTATTGTGTTACAGCAAGTCTTTTGGGCCTGTTTGGAGACCAGATATCAAGGTGAGAGGTGTCATTTATCACATGCCGTTCAGAAGAGCATGGCGCATCCAAAAGAATTGCATCATAAACATCCTTTTCATAAACTCCCCAGGATGACGAATCAAAACCTGTGATTCTTATTATGGCTTTTTCTTCATCTGTTAGTGATGCATTTATAACCTTGCTCAGCCGCATTCGTCTGTCAGGGGATCTATCATTTGAGATAAGCTTTCCTTTTCCCCTAAGCTTCTTTGCAAGTATCAAAGTCTTTCCACCAGGTGCTGCACACATATCTAGCACTGCCATACCTTCGGAAATAGGTAATCTGTCTGCTGTTTCCATAGAGCTCTGATCAAGATAATATGGTTCATTTAAGCCAGGGATGGATACCATTGAATTCTTGTTTTCTTTCAATGCCTCACGAAGAATAGGCCACCTATCTCTATATTGAGTAGAGTAGTATTCATCAAATAGATCCTTTCCTGATAGTTTATTCTTCTTAGACATATTTCTGGAAAACCACCGTTATAATAAAACCTGTAAGTATCCCTATAATCATTCCCCAGAATACCTGAAGGACTGTATGTCCGACCATTGTCTTGAATTTCTTTCTGGTGAATGCTCCATTATGGAACATATCAGAGAATATGCTTGCCCATTCATTTAGGACTTCTGATTGCCTTCCTGTTTCAAGCCTGACATTGAAAGCATCATTCATGACTATGAAGGCCATTACTGTTGAGACAATAAACAAAGAGGATCCAAAGCCTTCATATAATCCTGCAGATGTAGCCATTGCACATATTGTAGATGTGTGTGATGATGGCATGCCACCATTGGAGAATAAAAGGCTAGGCTTCCATCCGTTGCCACAGATCAGATTGATGAATGGTTTAATGAACTGAGCTATCAGCATCCCTGCTAAAGATGACCAGAATACAGGATTTGACAGGATATTATTGTTCATGCCTAGAGCTTAGACTTTACTATTGATTATTGCAAGATACAGAAGTTTCTCATCATTTCAGATTTTTCAGAATAAAGCATTAACAGCTTTATTTATATCGGATAGAATCCTAATGAAGACTTTTGGAAAGGGAGCTTTCAGATGGGAAAGACATTATGCTATAAAATACTTGAAGAACATCTCGTTTCTGGAAAACTTGAAAAGGGCGAGAGCATTACAATCCGCATAGATCAGACTCTGACTCAGGATGCAACAGGGACTATGGCCTATCTTCAGTTTGAAGCTCTCGGTCTTGATAAAATACAGAATGAGCTTGCTGTAAGCTATGTTGATCATAATACAGTACAGGTCGGATTTGAAAATTTTGATGACCATGAATATCTGAGAACTGTTGCAGAAAATAAAGGTGTTATTTATTCAAGGGCTGGAAATGGAATTTGCCATCAGGTTCACCTAGAGAGATTTGCACTTCCAGGAAAAACACTCCTAGGTTCAGATTCTCATACCCCGACTGCTGGTGGTGTAGGAAGTTTTGCGATGGGAGCTGGAGGGCTTGATGTTGCACTGGCTATGGCTGGTGTTGGCTTTTCAATAATTGCTCCTAAGACGGTGAGAATTGAGCTAAAGGGCAAGCTTAAGCCTTTTGTTTCAGCAAAGGACATCATCCTGAAGGTCCTTGAGCATTTCGGGGTTAAAGGCAATGTCAATACTGTATTTGAATATAGGGGAGAAGGTGTAAGCACCCTTTCGGTCCCAGAACGTGCAACGATATCAAATATGGGAGCAGAATGCGGAGTCACAACATCATTGTTTCCATCAGATGATGTTACTAGGGCCTTTTTAAAAGCAGAGGGAAGAGAAGAGAGATGGATGCCATTAGCTGCTGATGATGATGCTGAATATGATGATTATTTTGAGATAGACCTCTCATCTTTGAAGCCAATGGCTGCATGTCCTCATAGTCCGGGAAATGTAGATAGCATTGAGAATCTCAAGGGAATGAAGGTCAATCAGGTACTAATAGGTTCCTGTACGAATTCCAGTTACCTTGATCTGAAGCGTGCTGCAGCTATTCTCAATGGCCATGTCATACCTCCATCTGTCTCATTAGGAATTGCTCCTGGTTCAAGAGCCGTGCTTCGTATGATAACAGAAGATGGCACACTTGATACTTTTATAAAAGCCGGAGCACGCATTCTTGAGAGTGCTTGTGGCTTCTGTATTGGAAATCATCAGAGTCCTGGTACTGATGGGGTTTCTCTTAGGACAAATAACAGAAATTTTGAAGGCCGGTCAGGTACATGGTCTGCAAAAGTATATTTAGTAAGCCCTGAGACTGCCGCATATTCTGCAATAAAAGGCGAGATTTCAGATCCAAGAGAATGCAAAGATATTGATTATAATTCAATAAAGGTCCCACATGAGTTCATTGTGGATGATTCAATGTTCATTTTCCCTGATGGAAGCTCAGAGTCAATTAAAAGAGGTCCGAATATCGGAATGCCGCCATCTAATACAGCGCTCCCTGATGTATTAGAGGGGAAGCTTCTTATAAAAGTCGGCGATAAGATTACCACTGATCATATAATGCCTGCAGGCCAGAGACTCAAATACAGATCGAATATTCCTGTATATTCTACTTATGTCTTTGAGAGTATAAACCCTGATTTTCATTTAATTGCTTCTAAGAATAGAGATGCAGGGAATGCAGGCTTCATTGTCGCAGGGGCATCTTATGGTCAAGGCTCATCTAGAGAGCATGCGGCAATCTGCCCTATGTATCTTGGAATTAAGGCAGTAATTGCAAAATCAATAGAACGGATTCATCAGGCAAATCTATGCAATTTCGGAATTCTTCCACTGATATTTGAAAATGAGGATGACTACGATAAATTATCATGTGATGATGAGCTTTATCTTGCTTCCGGAAAGGATGCTATCAAAAATGGCCATCTAATACTTGTTGATAAGTCGAAGAATATCGAGATACCACTTAATCTGTTTGCCTCAGAATCACAGAAAGAAATGCTTTTAGCTGGTGGTAGGCTAAATGTCTTTAAGGAGAATAGAAGATGAAGATATCAATGTCCGATGGGCATTTAACAGTTCCTGATTTCCCCGATATTGCATATATAGAGGGTGATGGAGTAGGACAGGAAATAACTGCTTCGATGCGTTCTGTCTTAGATTCGGCTGTTGACAAGGCATATAAAGGAAAACGTGGAATCTGCTGGGTTGAAGCTCTTGCTGGAGGAAAGGCAAAAGAAAGATGTGGAGTGAATCTTCCAGATGAGACGCTATCTCTTATTAAGGATTCATTGATTGCTATAAAAGGGCCTCTGATGACTCCTGTTGGAAAAGGTTCAAGGTCTATTAATGTTGCAATGAGGCAGGCCCTGGATCTTTATGTATGCCTCAGACCAGTGAAGCACTTTTGCGGTGTTCCATCACCAGTGTTGCATCCTGAGAATGTGGATATGGTGGTATTCCGAGAGAATACTGAAGATATCTATGCTGGAATAGAATGGCCATCTGGGAGCATTGAGGCTTCAAAGGTAATAGACTTTCTTGTTTCAGAGATGAACTGCAATAGGATAAGGTTCCCAGAAAGCAGTGCTATAGGTATAAAACCTATATCCAGAGAGGGCTCAGAGCGCCTTATTAGAGCTGCAATAGAATATGCTCTTATAAATAACAGAAAGAGTGTTACCCTTGTTCATAAGGGAAATATCATGAAGTTTACTGAGGGTGGATTCCGCACTTGGGGATATGAGATTGCAAAGCATGAATATTCTGCCTATGAGGAAAATGGTCATGTATACATTCCAAGGCATGGAGAAGACCTTGCGATTAAGGACTGTATCTGCGATGCTTTTCTTCAGAATATTCTCCTTAAGCCTGAATGCTACGATGTGATAGCCACGATGAACCTTAATGGTGATTATATTTCGGATGCATTAGCTGCAGAAGTTGGTGGAATTGGGATAGCTCCAGGTGCGAATGTGAATTACAAGACAGGTATAGCTGTGTTTGAAGCAACACATGGTACTGCACCAGATATTGCAGGAAAGAATGTTGCAAATCCACTATCGATAATACTATCAGGGGTAATGATGCTCGAGTACATGGGCTGGAAAGAAGCAGCAAATCTTATAACCTCTGCTATTCCTGCTGTAATCAAAAATGGTGAAGTAACAAAGGATCTTTACGATCTTATGGCAAGAGAAGGCAGAAATGGCAGATGCTTATCTACATCGGAGTTTACAGAAGTACTGATAGCTGCATTATAAAATAGTGCTAAATATTCTCCGTGGACATGGTTTGTCTGTGGAGAATCATATGCATATATCATAGGGTGCAGGATGTTATCAGATCCCAGTGCCTTCTCAGGGCTATATCGGCTTTTTTATCTGTATTGCTGAATACTATGGACCACTGTGTATTGCTTGTTACATCCTCAGGATTTGGTTCTTGAGAAGATGCCTTCAATGCATTCCATGCAGTTTCTATGCTTTCAGCATCTTTTTCATTATTTATTGTTTCAAGAATAGCATTATATCTTTCTTTGCCATGACCATACTGTTCATTTTTCTGGTTAGGCTCCACAAGATCCTTATACATTATGAAGAAATTCGTTACTGCATCTGATTTAGTCACAGTCATCTTTCTATCAGGACTATTGCAGTCAAATTCAACAACACGGCCATCTCCTGATGCATCTGTTATGTAAAAATGGTAATCTCTTCCAGATGTTGCTAGCATATTATACTGGGCAATCAGTTTTACAGCTTCTTCCGTTGTTGCTGCGTAATCAAGGACAAGCCTTATTACTAGAGATGTTCCGATTGTTTTTTTGCCATTGTCCATTCTGCTTTGGTCTGTAGGCTTGCTGTCAAGAGTCAGAACAGCAATTGAAACACCTTTCTCATTTATTCCATCTAGACAAACAAAAGGTGCCGTCAGGCATGAAAGCTTTGTCTTTATATTTTTATCCGCATTATCGGCACCTATATTGTTAAGAGCTGCAAATGCTATTGATTTATAGCCATCAGCAGGTGTCGCATGAACAAGCAATGCAGATGTGTCTAGCTTGAAATCGTAGTTTCTTCCCATCATTACTTTTCCATCCTGAGTCCTGATAGTGAAAGCACTGCATCCAAAACTTGGAACTTTAATGCTGACAGGAATCAGAGGCAGTGCCTCTTTCAGAATCGCATCTGCAAATGACTGATTATCCTTTATTCCATAATCAATTACGTCTTTTAGGCTATAATCGTATTTAATATCGATTTCATAGAGATTGTAGTCATCATATTCTGTAATCTTCTCTATGGTTGAGATTGTCTCAAGTCTTGTTCTATAAATTGAAAATAAGATAAAGGCAAAAAGAAGTATAAGAAGAATAATCACAGAGATGATAAGAAGTATTATTCGCTTCATCAGATCCTCCTATATAAAGCGGATATAATCATACTCCTTAATTATAATATGATTTCTTTCTGTTTCGATATGAAATTTTAAGATATTGGCAGATGTCATCTTTCATTTAAAGGAATGACCTTTCTTCTATTCTCTCCTGTATACACTTGTCTTGGCCGTCCTATCTTCTGATATGGATCATGTCTCCATTCAAGATAATGTGCTATCCAACCAGGAAGCCTTCCCATAGCAAAGAGCACTGTGAACATGGATACAGGAATTCCCATCATATGGAATGTGATTCCGGTATAGAAATCAACATTAGGGTAGAGGTGGCGCTCGATGAAATATTCGTCATGGGTAGCTCTTTCCTCTAATTCCATCGCAATGTCCAGAAGAGGATCGCTCATGTTGCTCTTCTCTAGAACTTCCATGCATAGAGATTTTGCAATTTTTGCCCGGGGGTCGAATGTCTTATATACACGGTGCCCAAATCCAGAAAGCCTGAAAGGATTATCCTTGCTTTTAGCTCTTTCTATTATGTCTTGAGGCTTGATGTTTTCAGTGCGCATTTTTGTCAGCATGTCCATGACTGCCTGATTTGCTCCTCCATGCTTGCTTCCCCATAGTGCACAGCATCCTGCTGCAACAGAAGCATAAAGATTAGCTTCGGATGATCCTACAAGTCTTACTGCACTTGTAGAGCAGTTCTGTTCATGGTCGGCATGTAGGATAAGCAGCTGGTTCAGTGCTTTTACATATATTGGATCTGGAGTGTAGTTATTAACTGAGCTATAGAACATCATATTGAGGAAATTCGCACAGTATGAAAGATCATACTGCGGATTTACAAAATCCATTCCATTCATCTGGCGATATGTAAAGGCAGCTATTGTTCTCATTTTAGAGAGAAGCCGAGTGACAGTCAGGTCGATATTTTCTTCAGGATCTTTCTCTCCCAGTTCTGGGTAGAATGCGGAGAGTGAGGCCACCATTGCAGAGAGTATTCCCATAGGATGGGCATCATGGGGATAGGCTTTGAAGAAGTCTCTC
Organism: uncultured Spirochaetales bacterium; assembly: GCA_934271365.1. Classification (GTDB taxonomy): domain Bacteria; phylum Spirochaetota; class Spirochaetia; order Sphaerochaetales; family Sphaerochaetaceae; genus Ornithospirochaeta. Next base: position 26,471 of record CAKQRI010000018.1, on the reverse strand, counting down.
ATATTTACGTGGAGCAGGCTATGCTTATTGAGCAGGTCTTGATATTTCAGTCTTTCATCTGCATTAGGAAGAGATCCTTTGATCAGTAGGTATGCTACTTCGATGAAGTCACAATTCTTCACAAGGTCTTCTATATCATAGCCTCGATATCTCAGAATTCCCTTCTCTCCATTTATATAGCAGATGGAGGACATGCATGCACCGGTGTTGACGAATCCTGGGTCATATGTGATATATCCAGTTTCGGCTCTCAGCTTTGTTATATCAATGGATTTATCACCCATGCTATCGACTATAATGTCAGTTCTGAATTCCTTTCCATCTTCTAGATATATCAAAGCCTTATTTTTCTTGATTTCCATTGTAGTCCTCCATTTCTGGTTAATTGCTATCTGCTTGCTTCATCAGATAAAAAGCAATCTTTAATTATAATATAATCATGGCTTTTCTGAATTTCTTTTTTTGAATATGATAAATTAATAATCAATGGAGGAGAAGATGGCAGAAGAGAAGATAAGTGATGAAGAGATTGTGGATATTGCAGATTTCTTCAAAGTTTTTGCAGATGCTACAAGACTTCGCATTTTATATCTTCTTGATCAGATAGGCGAGAGCTCTGTTGGTTTCATTGCAGATTCCCTGTCTATGAGCCAGTCTGCAATTTCTCAGCAGCTTAAGATTCTCAGAGCTTCCAGGCTCGTTAGATTCAGAAAAGATGGAAGAAGTATTATATATAGGCTATCTGATGAGCATATCCACAAGATTCTTACACTTGGCTTTGAGCATTATGAAGAGCTTCTCAGCTGATAGATTCTTCCAGTATTTTTCTCAGAGGTAGTCCTACGACATTGGTCCAGTCCCCATCTATTCTATCAACAAGCTCATGCCCTGTAGCCTGCAGCCTATAACCGCCTGCAGCTCCTTTCCATTCACCAAGGCTGAGATATTCTTTGATTTCCTGATCTGAAAGATCTCTGAATACCACATATGATTTATCTAGAAAGACAGAAGTGCCTTTTCCTGGAAGATACAATGCTACCGCCGTTAATACATCGTGATGGTTTCCTTTTAGATCTTTAAGTATTTTTTCTGCTTCATTTATATCAGCAGGCTTTCCAATAAGATTATTATTAAAAAGGACAAGGGTATCTGCAGCAATGGCTGGAATCTCTGGATTGAATTCAGGGTTTTTCTCATAACATTCAATCTTCTGCTTGGCAATATTCAATATCTTTTCCTCATTAGTTCTGCCTTTTTTCTCTTCATCTATTCCAGGAACAAATGTTTTTACTTTTATCCCTGCTATTTCTAGAAGTTTTTTTCTGTTAAGAGAGGATGAGGCAAGTATAAGCTCTGGAAATCTTCTTGCAAATTCAAACTGCAATTCATCAGGTTCATTTATTCTCTGCATTTATTGCCTCCAATTCTTCCGATTTCATTATCCATTTCGTCTCTGCATCAGCAATGGCTTCTTCTATCATTTCTTTTTCCTTTAGCGCTTCCTTTATTTTCTCCGGAATAGAGTAGACTGATGGATCTTCTATCTTCCTGTTTATGCTATTGAGCCTTTCTGTGAGTTCTTCAATCTCTTTATCAATCCTTCCTATCTCTCTTGTGATTCCATTTATCCTATTTCTTCGGATTTTCATATCTTCATATGAGTTTTTAGGACCTTTTTCCTTTGTTGCATCAGTCTGGACTTTTTTCTCAGCTGATCTCTTTACTTCATACTGGGCTTCTTTTTCTTCAAGCTTATATTCAAAATATTCATAATCGCCATTGAAGAATTCTGGCTCTGATTCACTGATATATAGAATCCTTGTTGCTAGATTTCTTATGAAGTGTTTGTCATGGGATACAAATACAACTGTTCCTTCATATTTCTTCAGAGCCTCAAGAAGCATCTCCTTTGCATTTATATCAAGATGATTCGTCGGTTCATCAAGCAGAAGAAGATTTGAAGGATGAAGCAGAATCTTCAGAAGTGCAAGCCTTGATTTCTCACCTCCTGATAACACTGCAACTTTCTTGAATACATCATCATTCTGGAAAAGAAATGAACCAAGAAGCGACCGGAGCTTTGGAATATCGTTAGTATCTGCTATGCTTTCAACTTCCTCTATTACAGAATTCTCCTTTTTTAGTGTGTTCTCCGTATCTTGAGCGAAGTATCCTTTCTTAACTCCAGCGCCATCTCTTACTTCTCCACTGTATGCACTATCTACTCCCGCAAGAATTCTTAAAAGAGTTGATTTTCCAGCTCCATTCCGTCCTGTTATTGCCAGCCTTTCACCTTTTCTGAGAATGAAGCTGAGATCTTTGTAGATTATGTTATCGCCATAGCTCTTCGAAAGATTATTCACAATGAGCACATCATTTCCGCTGTGTGGTGCAGGTGGAAATGAGAAAGAAAGCTTTTTCAGATGGTCAGGAATCTCTACTACATCGATTTTCTCAAGTGCCTTGATTCTTGACTGAACCTGCTTTGCTTTTGTTGCCTTGTATCTGAATCGTTCTATGAAATCCTCTGTCCTGCTTATTTCTTCCTGCTGTTTTCTATATGCTTTTTCAAGTGCTTCGATCTCTGCTTCTCTTGTTTCTAGATATTTTGTATAGTTTCCGCTATATCTTGTTAGTTTTCCCTTGAATAGCTCATAAACCTCTTTCACAAGACAGTCCAGGAATTCCTGATCGTGAGATACTATCATCAAACCGCCTGGACATCCCTTTAGATAGCTTTCGAGCCATGTGAGTGCTTCGATGTCGAGATAGTTCGTAGGCTCATCAAGAAATAAGAAATCAGGGCTTTCCACAAGAATCCTAGCAAGAGCAATTCTCATCTGGTATCCACCAGAGAACTCTCTTGCTGGTCTTTCAAAATCCTTTGCATTAAAACCAAGACCATGGAGGATTGTTTCTATGCGTGCTTTTCTGTCGAAATATCCAGAGTTAAGCAGTTCCTCGTTTAAAATAGCAAGTCTCTCTGCTGCATTCAGTGCTTCTTCTCCACCTTTCTGCGTGCCTTCCTCTGCTTCTTTCATTGCATCTAATATTGCATCAAAGCGTTTATATCCTTCTTCTGCTGTTTCATAAACAGTGTTATCAGGAAGAACTATATCAGACTGAGGAAGATAGGAGATCCTAGCTCCTTTTGTGTAGGAGATTCTTATTGAATCGGCTTGGATTTCCCCCGTTAGAGCTCTTAAAAGCGTTGACTTTCCTGATCCATTTGCACCTGCAAGTGCTGCTCTTGTAGAGCTATCCATCGTGAATGATACATTTCTGAGTATTTCTCTTTCTCCGAAAGAGAGTGATATATCCTGTACTTGCAATGTATTCATTGTTGTTTTTAGCTGGTAAGCTTAATCTCCTCATATGTAAATAGATGAACATTGTACTATAAAACTGATGATCTTTAAAACAATCCTGAATAGTTAAATATATTGAGAAATAACCAATATTCGATTATTATTCTGAATAATGTATTTTTATGCAATTCTGTTTCATTCATTGAGCATTAATTAGAAGCAGATAGGAGATTCCTGATGATTTGCCTTACACTTTCAAGTCCAACATTAGAAGCTTCGGCTGATGAGGTCAGAAGAAACCGGCCTTATATTGATTTATGTGAGCTTCGGCTGGACCTGCTTGATGAGAAGGAAAGAGACAGAGCAAAGGATTTTCCTCAGATGGTGGATATTCCCGTTATCTTGACACTTAGAAGAAAGTGTGATGGAGGACAGTCTGAACTCAGTGAAAGATCAAGGCGTTCTGTTCTTCTGAAAGCTTTAGATGGAAATTTTGCATACATTGACTTAGAAGAAGACATAAAGAAGAACGAGGTTGAGATTAAGGCAAGAAATAAAGGTGTTAAGATAATCAGATCATTTCATGATTTCAATGGAGTTCCTGAGGATATATATTCAAGGATATATCGCCTGAGTGAGAGAGGAGATATAGCGAAAGCTGCGGTTACTCCGCATTCAATAAATGATATACTTCTTCTTTTCAGGATAAAAGAAGAGCTGAAGGATGTGCCTAAGATTGTAATAGGAATGGGAGAGTGGGGTGTATGTACGAGAATACTGTATCAGAAAATCGGATCAATCCTGACATTTGCCTCATCTAGTCAGGTTGCACCAGGCCAGATTCCTGCTAAAGATCTGAAAGAGCTTTATAGTGCAGATAAGGTAAATGATGCCACAGCTGTTTATGGCATAATAGGTAATCCTGTAATGCATTCGGCATCTCCTCTTATCCATAACCCAGGTTTTCATGCTATAAACTTCAATGCAGTTTATGTACCATTTCTTGTTGACAACATACGCTCGTTCTTCTGTCTGGCAGAGCTGCTGAAAATGCGTGGCTTTTCTGTGACAATCCCATTCAAAGTTGATGTGTTGTCATATCTTGGCAATATAACAAGAGAAGTTAAGCAGATTGGATCATGCAATACTGTTGTCAGAGTTCCTGGAATGTGGAAGGGAATAAATACTGATTATTATGGCTTCTTATATCCTATTCTAAAAGAAATTGATAATGGAAAGATAAAGAATGCGCTTGTAATCGGAGCCGGTGGTGCATCTCAGGCAATTGTATGGGCACTTAAGAATAGAGGAGTGAAGGTTACTATTCTCAATAGGACGCTGTCACATGCGCTTCATCTTGCTAAACTAAATCTATGCCAATATGATACTTTGGATAATGCGAAGAAATATGAAGGACTGGTAGATCTTGTAGTTCAGACTACAAGTGTGGGGCTGTATCCAGATGTTGATGCTAACCCCATAGATGGCTTTGAGTTTACAGGCCATGAGATTGTCTATGATATAATCTATAAGCCTAGAATGACAAAGCTGCTAAGAGAAGCAGAGAAAAAAGGCTGCCGGATTCATTATGGGGCAGAAATGCTGCTAGAGCAGGGCAAGCTCCAGTTCGAAGCTTTTACAGGCTATCATTATCCGGCATCACTCAGACCTGATCTCTGATTATCCTATCTATAGCAGAGAGTCTATACAATATGCATACTGGTATCATATTTCCTCTTTCGCTTTTCACATAATGCTCTTCTTTGTCATCCTCTTTTATTATAGCGATTGGAGTAAATACGAATTCTCTTTTGTCTGCAAGCTCAGCATATATCCTCATATTGCTTTTGATTGCGCTGTTTATGATATTCAGCTTTTCATAGTAGTTGAATCCATATGCAAGAAAAGGCTTGAAGTGCTGATCTGCGCGAAATCTGATTCCCTCTTCTGTAAGCAGCGAGTCTAGGAGAGACTCAGATGTACTGTTTACCTTAGCCTTCATATCTTCGGAAAACTCAATTGCTCTGGAAGGAGGAAGTTCTTTTAAACTTCCATAGCTTATAAAACGAGGATTCTCTTTCTCCTCTGTGAATGATGGTCCTTCCGTTCGTCCAAGCTTATCAAAGCCATAGCTTATCAGCTTGCTTCTCCAGAGCTTCTCGCTTTTGCAGTCCATCATGAATAAGGTCGAAGACGGATGAGAGAGTATATGCATCTGCATGTCCGGGAGCTTTTCGATGAGCTTTGCATTTTTTTCATCAGCTTCTAGTATCACAGACCTCTTTATTTTTATTGCAGAGTATCCATCATACCAGCTTTCAATGCGTGGAATTAATGCTGCTGGTGGTCTTTGATTGCTCATGCCCTTCATTATGTATATTACATTCTTCAAGGTGCATCCAAGATCAAAGGCAGCAATAATGCTTTCTTTTGTTACCTTCCACTGTGTAATATTGTCATCTTTCTCAGCCTTGAAATACATAAAGAGCGGTGTAGGTGTGAATCCAGTATAAGAGAGTGTGAAATCTGAAGATATCAAGGCATCCTCTGTTCTATTGCATACTATGTCAGCACCTGAAACCTGTCCGTTTTCCTCATGAAGAACATCAAACATGAAAAGCAGTTCCTTATCAATTCTGCAATCTGCTATTTTTGATAGCATCGCTAGATGAGAATCAATATCTTCTGCTTTTATTCCTTCTGTTTTCATCGCAAGATGAATCAGATATGCCGCTTTTTCCCTTATCTCCTCATCATTCGCATCTGGGTATAAGATATAGCTTAGCTTTGATTCCTCAGAGAGTGCAGCAAACAAGAGCGCAGGTTCTTTCCTTAGAAAAAGATAGCTTCCATTCTCTTCTGCGACAGAAAGCCGCAAGAGGCTTTCAATACTTTTTACTGCTGCTTTTGTTATTCTATCTCTATTTCTTCTTGGAAAAATAGAAATGAAATCTTCAGAAGAGAAGAACTTTGTCCATAGTTTCCTTTTTGAGGGGACGTCACCTGAAGCTATTAAAGATAAAAGCATTGGAAAGAATTCCATATCATAATGGCGTCTGTTTTCCTTTTTTATTCCGAGAAGCGGATATAAAGATACTGCTTTTAAGCCTATCTCTGTGATTTCCAAGGCTCCATCATGTTTCTTTTCAAGTATTCCTCTTTCAATATAAGATGGAATCATATCTTTATTTAAAAAAGAATTATCAGATGAAAGGTAGAAAGCTGAAAGGCTTTTGCTCTCTTCGATTCCAATAATGGAAAGTGCAGAATTCTCTTCCTTTCTTATATAATCAGAGATCTTTATGCTGCTTTCTTCTAAATTATACAGATTCCGCAGAAAATCCATTATTACCTCTTTTCTATAGTATACTCATATCCCTGTTCTGACAGGAATTTCTGTCTGTTCTGAGCAAAGTCTTCTTCTTCTGTAAACTCTGATACTAGCGTATAGAAATGGCTATCCTTATTTTTGGGGCGCAGAATCCTGCCGAGTCTCTGTGCTTCTTCCTGCCTTGAACCATATGTCCCTGATAGCTGTATTGCAACAGAGGCATCAGGAAGATCAATAGCGAAATTTGCGACTTTTGAGACAATGAGAGTTTTTATTCTGCTTTCTCTGAAATCGTTATAGATTTCATCTCTTTTCTTGTTTCCTGTAGCTCCTGTTATTATTGGAAATCCGAAATGCTTATGGAATTCATTAAGCTGGTCAAGGTACTGTCCGATTATCAGGATGGAATCTCCTTCATGCTCTTTCAGCAGTTCTTCCGTTACTCTTATCTTCTCAGGATTGCAAGATGCTATTTTGTACTTTGAATGCTTCTTCGCTGTTGCATAGTCAAGTTCAAGTTCCTCTGGTAGTCTTATCCTGATTTCATGGCAGTAGGCTTTAGCAATGAAGCCACGTTTCTCTAAGTCTGTCCAAGGTGTATCATATCGCTTCGGGCCGACAAGCGAGAATACTTCATCCTCCCTGCCATCTTCTCTGATAAGAGTTGCGGTGAGACCTACCCGGTAAACCGCCTGGAGCTCTGCTGTTATCCTGAATACCGGTGCAGGAAGCATATGTACCTCATCATATATTATAAGGCCCCATCTGCCATTTCTGAAAAGAGAGAAATGTGGGTAGATATCACTATCCTTGTTCTCTCTCCATGTCAGAATCTGATATGTAGATACCGTAATAGGTCTGATTTCCTTTGCTTCTCCTGAGTATTCCCCAATCATATCAGGCTTCAGATCTGTCTTATCCTGTAGTTCTCTGATCCATTGATGAACTGCTGCAACATTAGGAGCCATTATAAGAGTCCTGGTCTTCAGCCTGAGCATTATCTCTATTCCTACGATTGTCTTTCCGGATCCGCAAGGAAGCACAATAGTGCCATATCCAAGTTCCTGATCTTTTCCAAGAATTGCATCTGTGGCTTCTATCTGATAATCTCTGGCTTTAAACTCACTTTTAGGTTTTATATCTATTAGTTCTCCTTTTGATAGTGGAATTCGATCATCAACAGGAAATCCAAGTTTGATCATCAGGACTTTTACCGTCCCCCTATGCATTCTTTCTATCAGAAAAGAGCTATCATCATTTGGAATCAGATATTTTTCAAGTGCTCTTTCATGCTTAAGCTGTATCATGAATAGCTTTCTTTTCACTGTGAGTATGAGATGCTGATCATCATAATCTTCTAGTATGAAATCACCATATCGTTCTGCTGTATCATTTATGAAGAACAGAATTCTGCTGTCTATTTCAAATCGTGACCAGCGCTCAAGCCTTGCTATTATCTCTTCTGAGGTAAGTCCAGAGGATATTGCATTCCATAGGGAGAGAGATGTTAGCTGATATGTATGTATATGCTCAGGGCTTTTTACCAGATCTGCAAACGCGATGATATCCTCTCTGCATGCTTTTGCAGACTCTGAGTGTACATCAAGAAGCATCGTCCTATCTGATTGTATTGTCAGTGGCTTATCATTCATTTTTCATATGCCTTTGAAATGAGTATCTCATCAAGTATCACAGCTGCTGCCATAGCTTCTGTTACTACGACAGCTCTAGGTGCAATACATGGATCATGTCGGCCTTTTATTTCCAGCAGGACATTATTCATATTCTTATCTATTGTGTGCTGAGGCTTTGCAATTGATGGGGTAGGCTTGAACCATGCTCTGAATATAATATCATTGCCATTTGATATTCCTCCAAGAATCCCTCCTGCATTATTAGAGAGGAATTCAACTTCTCCAGCGTCTGCCTTCATCTGGTCGTTGTTCTCGCTGCCTTTCATCTCAGAGGCAAAAAAACCATTTCCGATTTCGAATGCCTTGACTCCGCCAAGTGAGAAAATTGCTGAGCTTAAAGATGCATCAAGCTTGTCGAATACTGGATTTCCTAGTCCTGCTGGAACTCCTGTTATATGACATTCAATTACAGCTCCAATGCTGTCTTTTTCTTCTTTCGCCTTCTCGATAAGAGCTTCCATTTCCTTTTTTTCTGGACATTCGGGAGTATAAAGAGGTCCATTGAAAGGTGGGTTCCAGATATATGATGATGCTTTTATGCTGCCAACTTGAATTACTGCAGCATTGATTTCTATTCCGAGTTCTCTTAAATACAGTTTTGCAAGAGCGCCGGCTGCAACTCTTGCTGCGGTCTCTCTTCCACTTGATCTTCCGCCACCGCGATGATCTCTTATTCCGTATTTTCTGAAGAATGTGTAATCAGCATGACCAGGCCTGAAAATATTCTCTAGTTCACTATAGTCACCGCTTTTTTGCCCTGAATTCTCAATCATCATCATAATAGGAGTACCAGTGCTATATCCATTGAATATGCCTGATAGAATTTTTACCTGATCTGCTTCATTTCTCTGAGTTCCGAGCTTTGTTGAGCCAGGTCTGCGCCTATCCATCTCATGCTGTATGAAGTCCTCATCTATTCTTATATTTGCAGGAAAACCATCAATAATACATCCTATTGCTTTTCCATGAGATTCTCCGAATGTAGTAAAAGAGAAAAGCCTGCCAAAGCTATTTGATGCCATACCCAGCCTCCATAAGCTTGCTGATTATATATTTTTCAGTCTCATCCTTATCTTTGTAAGGCCCGAGATTGATTGTCAGATCTGAAACCGAATTATAGATGCTATCTCTTTTTTCATATATTCTGTGGAATGATCCGCTGATGTCAGTGCTGTCGAGAAAAGCAGGAACACCATGCTTTAGTATTATAGGTAGCATATCTTTTTCTTCTCTTCTAAGATATACGATACTGCCATTTTCTTTAATGAGGGATAAGAGCTTCTCATTATCTGATGCTCCACCCCCTAAGGATAAGACAAAATCTTCTGAGGATTCTATATAAGAAGAAACGGCTCTGTATTCAATTCGCATGAATTCAGCTTTGCCGTATGTTTTGTAATATTCTCTTATGTTATCTATTCTACAGCATTCTTTTACAAGGTCATCAGCATCTTTGAAAGGAAGTCCGAAATATGCTGCAGTACGTGATGCAAAAGTTGTCTTTCCTGAATGTTTTATTCCTGTAAAAAAGAGTCGTATCATGATTTTTCCTTAAAGGAGGATTTTATCATGTATGGCTTTTTTCGAAAAGTCTAAAGGTCTTTCTCCTCTGGTTCTCTGTAGCTAGGAACAGAGGGCCGTTCCGTTTTATATTGACTCCATTCTTCTTTTTCTCTGCGCTCTTTCATGTTAGCCCTCATTTCGTATTTCTCGTTCCAGATAGCCTCATTTCTGTTCTTTCTGCTATCACTGATAAACTTATTCTCAGGAATTGCAATCTTAAGCGCATAGTGGAATGTGATTATCATCATATACCATAAAAAAGCGAGGATGAAAGGGATAAATGATGTCAATGTATAGGAGAATACACCATCTTCAGCTTCGCTTATTGCAAGCAGAGTATTCAGATTCTGATATGATAGCAGTATGGAAATAAGGGCTGGAAGCAGCCAGAATAGTCCTTGTCTTGAGAATATGAAGCGCATTGATGCAAGAAGCGAAAGAAATGTTAGAAGCAGAGCTGCTACAGGTATTATATATGAGAACAAATTATTCTCCTTTCTGCATGAATAAATTCTTGATATATATTATAACATAAAAAGAAATAGGAGAGAATATCATGGCACTTTCCAGCTGGGCAGAGACAGATAGCATGAAATCCAGAGTCAGACCAAGAGCGGAGGATTTCAGGGGATCTTATTATCGGGATACAACCGCAATTATTCATTCTTCTCCTTTTAGACGGCTGAAGCATAAGACTCAGGTTTTCTTTGCTCCGTCAAATGATCATATATGCACCCGCATGGAGCATGTCCTTCATGTTGCAAGTATTGCAAGTGCAATCTGCCGGCCATTAGGCCTTGATACAGAGCTTGCTTGGGCAATAGGTGTTGGCCATGATCTTGGTCATACACCCTTTGGCCATGTCGGAGAACGCATTATATCAAAGCTGAGCATAGAGCGTGGCCTAGGGGCATTTGAACATGAAGTCAATTCTCTGCGTGTTGTTGACTTCTTGGCGGATTCTGGACGGGGGCTGAATCTTACATATGCAGTGCGCGATGGTATTGTCTCTCATAATGGAGAGAGCCTTAAGCGCCGTCTGAAGCCAACTGGTGGAATAAAGAATCTTTCAGCAATAGCCAGCAGGGAAGGTCTTATTCCTTCAACATATGAAGGAGCTGTAGTTCGATTCTCTGATTCAATTGCATATCTTGGCCGAGATTGGGAAGATGCATGGAGACTTGGAATACTGAAAGATAAGGATCTCCCTGAGATTGTAGAGAAAAGACTAGGTAGGACTAACAGCGAAATAATAAACACACTTGTAACAGATATAATTGCAGGTGCTGATTCTTCAGAAGGAATAGGGTTCTCTGATAATATCTTTGAGGCTGTAAAGGCATTTTCTGAATTCAACTATGAGAATATATACCGCTCTGAGATACTTAATGGCTACACAAGATACTTCACGAGGCTGATTACTCTCATTGTTGATTACCTTGAAGAGCTTTATAGTGAGTTCTCTCTCGATGAGAAAGGATATCTTCAGGAGCATAATATGCTTGCTGCTGGTTTTTACAACCATATAAATGGAATGCAGCGTAAGTATATAGAGCATGAGGGTAGTGATAAGAGGATGATTATCGATTATGTTGCCGGTATGACAGATAACTTCTGCCTTGACTGTGCTAATGAAATACTTAAGCCAGAACATCTCAACGAAGAGATTGATCAGTCTCTTACAGGTAAATGGTTTGATGTCCGTAAATAGTTATTTTCTTAAAGACTCAATTTCTTTTATGAATTGGTCAACATCATCAAAAGCTCTATATACAGACGCAAATCTGACATATGCAACAGGAGAAATCGGGTAGAGCTGCTTGAGTGTCTCTTCTCCGACTTCTCTCGATGTTATTGTATTTTTTGCCCCCGCAATTTCATAAACACGGTCTTCAATATTCCCAAGTATTCTTTCTATCGTCTTCTGATCGATGTTGAGCTTATCTGTGCAGGTCCTTATTCCTCTTTCAACTTTCGAAATATCAAAACTCTGATGATGGCCATCCTTTTTTATTACCATAATAGGCCGTTCTTCAATTCTCTCATAACTTGTAAAGCGGTATCCACAGTTCTGGCACTGCCGTCTTCTTCTGATTGTAGTACCTTCCTTATTAGATCGGGATTCCAGGACCTTATCGTTATCGTGATTGCATCGTGGACAGTTCATAGAACTGAGATTATCACAGAGCCCTGAATAAGTGAAGAAAAAATACAGACAAAGAACGAAGTTGTTTGTTCTGAGACATTATGTTATTATTGTAACTGAGAGGTGACTATGACAGGATCAGTTTCAAGCTGCGTTAAGACCATTATAAATGCAAATCCATTTATTTCAGAGATGCTTGCACTTGATATAATCTCGTTTTCAAATCTTGCTGAGTTCATTGCTCCAAAGGTCGAGGCCATGTATGGCCAGAAAGTTAAGACAAGTGCAATAGTGATGGCTGAAAGGCGGTATGCAGAAGAACTGAAGAAGAACAAGAATGTGAAAGAGCATGGTAAGATTCAGTATGATATCAGCATGAAGACAAATATCTATGATGTTAACTTCATGCGTAATGATGCTTTTATAAATAAGCTTCCAGAGCTATATGATAAAGTCAATCTTGAAAAGGGGGATTTTCTTAATGTTACTTTAGGTTCTCATGAAATCTCGCTTTCTGTTTCTGAGAAATATCGTGGCATTGTTGATGATCTTCTTAAAAAAGAGACTATTGTGCAGAGAATGAAGGACCTTGTGGCTCTTACTATTGTATTTCAGGATGGTAATTTCCTTCAGACTCCAGGCGTTATGTACCTTGCAGTGAGAAAGCTTGCATGGGAGAATATCAATGTCATCGAAGTCGTATCTACGATGAACGTGCTTACATTTGTGATAAAGAGAGAAGATAGCATGCAGGCGTATGCATCTCTTCAGACATTCCTGAATGAGGAAATCTAAGATAATAATCGCCGATAAGAACTGCGGTAAGACAACATACATAAAAGGTCTAATCTCAACAGATTGTAATGCAGTTGGCTTCTTTACAGAAAAGAATTCCTCATCTTATTCTCTTGTGAATATAAGAGAAGGAAGTAGGGATATTCTGCTATCTCTGTATCCTATATCTCAGGATCGCTTTAGGAAATGGTATGTAAATGAAAATGCCTTCATAGATGCCTTTTCATATATTCAGCATCGCAAACTGGGTAACTCGGTTCTATATCTTGATGAAATAGGCATGCTTGAGTGTGAGAAGCGGGGATTTTCTCCTATTCTCACTTATGCAGATAAGGTAGATGCTTCTATTGTGGTAACTATCAGGACATCTAATTTACCTGATGTGCTTAGCACTTATCCTTTTTTAAAAGAGGCAGAGATTGTGCAAGTTCCTTTCTTGCATTAAGAGTTCCTGCATAGAATATCCCTTTAAGCGGTTTTTTGTTTCTGACAAAATCATCATCATATATAATCTCTTGACCATCAGCATAGGATATATCCATGCCATACTTTAAAAGAACTGCATGAGCACTTGCAATATCCCATATAAAGCATGGCTGGTTGCAGCTTGCCTGGATATCAGGGACGAGAATAGGCAGAATCAGATGTATTATGGTGCTTCCGAAAGTTCTGGCTTTTCCTGTAAATTCAGTAAAATCTAGTTCTCTCTGGCATTTTGATCCCATTGTAATCTGCTTTATATGATCTTTATCACCATGGAATTCAAAGTATTTCCCATTTATTTTCATTTCATCATATGGATCAAGCCTGAGATTGAGTGCATGTTCAGCAATTCCGAATCGTGGAGCAGATATGAATGCTCCTATAGGCTTTCTATATCGATCTATAATTCCAAGAGCAACAGCAAAAGAAGGAAGTCCAAGCGAGTAGACATCAGTGCCATCAATCGGATCTAGAACGAATGTGAATAGTGCATCCTTTTTGTATTCCGTTGTCTCTTCTTCACTTATTATTCCGCATTCAGGAAAAAGAGATTCGATTCTGTTTATTATCCTATGGCTTATTGCAAGGTCGACTTCTGTGAGAACAGATCCATCAGCTTTATATTGCCTGCTGACTTTACCCTGCATCTCCTCTGCCCATCTACCTGATTTTACAATTTCTTCATATAGCTGATCGAGTTTGCTTTTATCAAGCGTTTCCTGCATTGTCTTTTTCCTCGAATTTATGTATAGTCGCTCTGTTAGTTATATGCCTTTAGAGAACATAATTGCTGAGTATATCAGAAAAAGCCCTATATACAAAGCTTATACGAAAAATCCAGATGCTATATATGAGGCTGATGGCCTTGATTTCTATCCGCTTTCCAGAGCATCTCTTTTGATGAGTGATAAAAGGGCGGGGCGTCTTTTCGTTATTGTTCCTACAGAGGAAAGTGCAAGAAGTATGAAAGAGGACCTCTCTGATGTTTCCGATAGGCCTGTTGTATATCTTCCAAGTGATGGAAAGCTCCTATATTCTCCATATGCTTCAACAAAGGGCGAATATGAAAGGAAAGTAGCACTAGAGCAGATAGATGAGATGAAGAGAGGAATAGTGATTATATCTCTTAGGTCATTTGTCTTTCCTTTTCTTAGCCGCGTTGCACTTAATGATAATACTCTAGTAATAAAAAAAGGTGATTCTTTTGATATTGCTTCATTTTCTGAGAAGCTCGGAGAAGCTGGTTATGTCAGAGTTCCGAATAACTGTTCAGAAGAAGGTACTTTCTCGCTGCGTGGAGAGGTAATGGACATCTTCCCCTTTTCATCAGAGCATCCAGTGAGAATATATGCAGAATGGGATGATATTGCGAAGATCTCATACTATGATTTTCTGAGTCAGAAAACTACAAGGTCTATAGATAAGATAAGAATACCGTTGCTTTCACCCGGGAGTGATAAATCAGTTTCAATGGCTTCAATCTCTGAATATCTGAGACCCGATGATTACTTTGTGCTTTCTGGAATGGAAAGGCTAGAGACATCTTGGGCCAGTATAGAGATTGAAAGCAGAAGTCTTTATAAGGAGGCCTATAGGGAGAATGCAGGAGCACCTCTTCCTGATAAGCTTCTTTTTCCATGGAAAAAATTCTCTTCTGAATTATGTAGAGGCTTCTTTTTCTATGATATTGCATCTCCTGAGCGGTATCATTTTTCTGTGACAGCTTCAAGGTCATATTTTGGAAATGTAACATACTTCAAAGATGATATATCTGCGCTTTTCAATGCTGGCTGGTCTGTTTTTGTAATCGCACAATCTCCTGTTCAGAAGGAACGCTTAGAGAGCGTTCTCCGTGATTATCCTGTAAAGATTGAGATAAGAGACATGTCTTCAGGCTTTCAGATTGAAAGTGAGAATCTGCTTGTTGTTCTGGACCAGGAGATTTTCGGTCGTCATAAGAAGATGGCTAGGATGCAGCTTGAAACAGTCTCTTCTCCTCTTGATAGCTTCGTTGAGCTTAAAGAGGGAGACTATGTTGTTCATGTTAATTATGGTATTGGACAGTTTGTAAAGATAGAAAGAGTAAAGACTAGCCGTACCGAACGTGACTACATAAAAATACGATATTCAAAAGATGAGTTTCTGTATGTTCCTATAGAACAGGCAAACCTTGTCCAGAAATACATTGGAAACGACGGACGCATACCTAAACTTGATGCAATAGGTTCCTCTTCTTGGACAAAGAAGAAGGAGAAGGCAATAAAGAATGCAGAAGAGCTTGCTGCATCTCTTGTTAAGCTTTATGCCGAACGCCAGATGATACATGGGTATCCATTCTCAAAGGACAATGATTGGCAGATCCAGTTTGAAGCATCTTTCCATTTCTCTGAAACTCCTGATCAGCTTAAATGCATAGATGAGATAAAAAGGGATATGGAGAGTGATAGGGTAATGGATCGCCTTGTCTGTGGTGATGTAGGCTATGGCAAGACCGAGATTGCCTTCCGAGCTGCTTTCAAGGCTGTTATGTCAGGAAAGCAGGTTGCTTTTCTAGCTCCAACAGTGATTCTTGCAGAACAGCACTATGAGAATTTCAAATCACGATTGGGAATGTTTCCTGTAAAGGCTGGCATAATAACACGCTTTGTATCCTCTTCTAAGGTCAGGGAAAATCTTAAGGGAATCGAAGATGGAACAATAGATGTCTTATTCGGTACACATCGCATACTCGGAAAAAATATGAAATTCAAGGATCTTGGCTTGCTTATCATTGATGAGGAGCAGCGTTTTGGTGTGAAGGATAAAGAGAAGATAAAGCAGCTGAAAACCAATATAGACTGCCTGACTCTATCTGCAACACCGATACCAAGAACGCTTTATATGTCTCTTCTGAAAGTACGTGACATGTCTCTTCTGACAACAGCACCAAGGGAAAGACAGCCAATAGAGACGAATATTGAGGAATTTTCATTGCCTCTTGTTGTGAATGCAATAAAAAGGGAGCTTGATAGAGGCGGTCAGGTTTTCTATCTTCACAATAGAATTGATGATCTGGAAGATATAGCAATGATGCTGCGAAGGGAGATTCCTAGTGCGATAATTGAAGCAGCACATGGTCAGATGAATGCAGAAGAGCTTGAAGATAAGATGCACAGATTCATCTTTGAAGGTGTACAGGTACTTGTTTCAACAACGATTATTGAAAATGGAATAGATATTCCTAATGTCAATACGATAATAATCGATAGAGCTGAGAGGCTTGGGCTAGCGCAGCTTTATCAGCTTAGAGGCAGAGTCGGGAGGTCTGATAAGAAAGCATATTGCTATCTTCTATATCCAGATAAGGCATCTCTTAATGATGATGCTATAAAGCGTCTTCGTGTTCTCAGTGAGAATACAGGCCTAGGTGCTGGCTTCAAAGTTGCAATGAAGGATATGGAGATCAGAGGTGCTGGCAATATACTTGGAAGAGAGCAGTCAGGAGAGCTTGAGGCAGTAGGTCTTGACATGTATATGAAGCTCCTTGAAGAGGAAATCGATAAGCTTTCTTCAGATAAGAAGAAGGATAAGAGAGAGGTGCTTCTAGAGCTGGATTATACAGGATTCATTCCTGACTCTTATGTTACTGATCCAACGCTTAAATTTGAGCTTTATAAGAAGATTTCAAGTGTTTCGACAGAGAATGAGCTAGAAGGGCTTCAGCGAGAGGTTGAGAACCGTTTTGGAATAATTCCTGAAGAAGTTGACAATCTTTTCTGTATTGCAGAGATTAAGATAATATGCAGGAAGCTTTCAATATTCCATTTGAAGGAAGTGAGAGGCGTTGTTCAGCTTGAATTCAGCAGAATATCAGATATTAATCCAGATAAGGTTGTACGGCTTGTATCATTATCGGCAGGTAAAGTAAGATTAGACCCAAGACGCATGTCATATTTAGAAATGGAAACCAGTGCTGTTTCCCTTAAGGATAAGGCTCTTTTTATCCTGGAGCAGCTAAGGAGATTGATTTAATGGATGAGAAGGAACTCTTCGAAAGGCTTGGCAAGATAGAAGTCAGAGAAGGTAAGGAAAGACAGATTAAAAGCTATGTTCTCAGAAACAACACACTAGAGGAGAAGGATAGGGAAGTCGTAAGAAACTACTTTGATAAATATGGCCTTTTCTATACAGGAGAGCCTTTTGACAAGGAAAAGGTCTTTGGAAATAACAAGCCTCTGATAATCGAAATAGGATTCGGTATGGGCGATACAACGGCAAAGATGGCGCTGATCAAGGGGGAAAATAATTATCTTGGTCTTGAAGTGTATCTTCAGGGATACATAAAGCTGCTGAAGAATCTTGGTGATAATAATATTGATAATGTAAGGATTATGAGATTCAATGCTGTTGATGTCCTTGAGAATATGATTGCAGATGGATCTGTAGATGGCTTCCATGTTTTCTTTCCTGATCCGTGGCCTAAGAAAAAACATCATAAGAGAAGGCTTATGAATCCCGAATTCCTACATCTATTAGCAACAAAACTCAGAAAAGGTGGTTATATCTATATGGTAACTGACTGGGAGGAATATGCAGAAGAAGTGCTAGAGATAGAGAGAAGAGAGCCTTTATTGACTAATCCGTTCTATTCATTTGCGCCTC
The DNA here is from genome assembly GCA_934271365.1 of uncultured Spirochaetales bacterium. GTDB lineage: Bacteria > Spirochaetota > Spirochaetia > Sphaerochaetales > Sphaerochaetaceae > Ornithospirochaeta. The sequence continues at coordinate 8,510 of CAKQRI010000018.1, read as the reverse complement.
CTGTTACCTGGCGTCCTGTTACAAAATTTGAGCAGAAGGGTATGGAGAAGGAATATACTATAAATGAGCTTTGGTTTGAGCGTGTATAATGGAGAATTCTCTTTATAATAAAAAAGCACTTCGGTTTCCCTGAAGTGCTTTTTTGCTATTGGCATAAGCTTATTCCTTAGCTACTGCCTCCTTTTCTCTCTTAGCTTCAGCTATTACTTCTTCTGCAAGCTTTCCATTGAGAGTTTCATAATGATCAAATTCAATCTCAAATGAACCTGTGCCACTTGTCATGCTCTTGAGATCAATTGCATAATTTCTGAGCTCAGCCATAGGAACTTCAGCCTTTACCGCAGTTAGATGACCTTTCTCTTCCTGTCCCAGTACTCTTCCTCTCTTTCCTGATAGATCAGATAGAATAGCTCCTAGGTATTCATTCTCAACGAATACTTCAAGCTTCATGAATGGCTCAAGAAGCACGCAACCAGCCTTTGAAAGAGCTATTTCCATTGCTCCCTTTGCTGCAAGTTTGAAAGCCATTTCTGATGAATCAACAGGATGCTCCTTTCCATCGATGAGATTAACTCCGATATCAACTAACGGATAACCAGCAAGATATCCTTCCTGCATTGATTCCAGTATTCCTTTTTCGATTCCAGGAATATAGCCTTTTGATATTGCACCACCCTTTATGGAGTTTGTGAATTCGTAGTATTTACCTCTCTCTATGGGCTCAATCTCAAGTACTACGCGTCCGAATTGCCCATGTCCGCCTGACTGCTTCTTATGGGAATATTCTGCAATGCCAGACTTCTTTGTGATTGTTTCTCTATATGCGATCTTTGGTGTCTTTGTATGGATTGCTACCTTCTGCTTCTCTCTGATTCTATCAAGAATCATATTTATATGAAGCTCTCCCATTCCTCCGATGATCGATTCCTTTGTTTCCTCATTGTATTTCATGACGAATGTGAGATCTTCTTCTGCTACTTTATGAAGGAAATCATTCATCTTGTCTTCGCTTTTCTTATCGTCAGCCTTTATTGCAAGTTCAAATACAGGCTGCGGTAGTCTGAGAGGCCTGAATTTTCTCTTCATTTCAGAACTCTGGACTAATGTTGAATTTGTTGATGCAATATCGAATTTTGCAACAATGCCTATGTCTCCGGCCACAAGAGAATCTGTTTCAATCAGCTTCTTTCCGATTGCTCTATATAGCTTGCCTGGTTTAGCTTTCTTCCCGATTTCGTTGTTATAAAGCTCCGTATCAGGTGTAATTGTGCCAGTTACGACTTTAAGGAATGAAAGTTTTCCAGAGAACTGGTCCAAGGTTGTTTTGAAGCAGTATGCACTGGCATTTCCTTCAGGTGTTATTGGAAGAGTTGTCTCTTCTCCCTGCCTGCCGATAATGAATTCATCAACACCAAGAGGAGAAGGAAAGTTGTTCTTTATGAAATTAAGCAGGGATGTTATTCCTGCTCCTTTATCAGTTGCACCACAGAAAACAGGAACTATTCTATTTGCCTTAAGGCCTTCTTTTAATCCTCGTCTGATTTCATCAGATGTAAGGGTATTTTCCTCAAAGTATTTCTCTATGAGGTCATCAGCACCTTCTGCTGCATTTTCTATAAGCCTAGCTCTGAAGTCTTCAACAACAGCTGCATATTTTTCCGGAATTGGGATTGGCGTTTCTTTTCCGCCTTCATGGCATTCATAAGCCTGGTTTTCGATCAGATTGATAACTCCATGGAATTCTTCTGCTTCACCAAGAGCCATTACTACAGGTACAAAATGAGATGTAAACTCTTCTTCAAGAGAATCTATTACCTTTCTGAAACTGGCTCTTTCCTTATCCATCTTATTGATGAATACTGCTCTAGGTTTGTTTCTTTCATCAAGACGTCTCCAGAGCTTTATTGTCTCAATCTGCGCGCCTTCTCTTCCATCTACAAGCATCAGTGCTGCTTCAGTTGCTCTGAATGCACAGATAGCCTCTCCTATGAAGTCTGCAGTTCCCGGAGTGTCTAGGATATTAATTATCTTGCCATCCCATATTGTGGAAGCAAGGGAGGTATGAATGGATATCTTTCTTGAGATTTCCTCTTCTGTGTAGTCACTGACTGTCTTGCCTGAGTCTACTGTTTCTGGCTTCGGGAGAGACCCTGCATAATAAAGCATCTGCTCAATTAGGTTGGTCTTTCCCGTACCATTATGGCCGATGATGGCAACATTCCTGATGTCTTTTGTCTCAACGCTCATATAATTCCCTCCTTTTGAAATCACAAAGCTATTTATAGCTATGATGGTAAAAGAGGGGATATGATAAGTCAAACAAAAACATGAAAAGCGCTGAAAAAGCTATCAGTTTTACATTTTTTCAGAATAATGATCGAATTCCATGCTGAATGAGCCTCTCCCTTGGGTAGAGCTTCTAAGTATTGTTGTGTATCCGAACATTTTTTCAAGAGGTACTTCTGCTGTTACAAGATCGGCACTTATGCCGGATTCCATAGAAAGTACAATGCCACCTCTGGCTGTAAGCGATGAAATGACATCTCCAATATATTCTGATGGAGCTGTTACCTGCACTTTCATTATAGGTTCCATCATAACAGGTGTAGCATCCTGACATACTTTATCAAAAGCCATAGCAGCACATGATGTGAATGCAAAAGGAGTAGAAGTGAGCTCATCATACCCAATCTCTGTTACATCTGCTTCAATGTCAGTACATTCATAGCCGAACTTTATTCCAGATGAGAAAGCTCCTTCAATTCCAGCTTTGATAGCATTTATTATATCTTCTGGAATATCTCTCACCGTAGCTGTAATCTTCAGTACATTCCCAGACTTTGGAGGCAAAGGCTTTACTCTGAGAGCTATTGATGCTGTGTTTTCCTTATTTGCAATCACCCTGTCGAAAGTCTCAGTTCCGGATGCTTCAGCTTTTATCGATTCCCTATAGCTTACCTGAGGATTTCCGACTCTGGCATCAATTTTCATTTCCTTTGTTATTCTTGTAACGAGTACATCGAGATGAAGCTCGCCCATTCCTGATATTATCAGCTGGCCTGTTTCATTGTCATCTTTGTATGAGAATGTAGGGTCTTCCATTGAAAGCATCTCCAATGCTTTCTTTAGCTTATCCTGGTCTGCTGTGGTTTTAGGCTCTATTGCAATTGAGATTACAGGGTTAGGAAATATCATATTCTCAAGAAGATAAGGATGATTTTCTGCTCCTATTGTGTCTCCTGTCTGGGAAAATCTGAAGCCGATGATAACACCTATATCTCCAGCTTTGAGTTCAGATAGGTCAGTTTCCCTATCTGCATGCATTCTCACAAGTCTGTTTATTCTTTCCTTCTTTCCTTTTGAGATATTATATACTGAAACACCTTTTTTCAGTGTTCCAGAATAAACTCTGACAAAGCACATAGGGCCAGCCTGAGGATCTACCTGAATCTTGAAAATCAGAGCTTCAAGAGGTCCTGATGGATTATTTGTGAATTCTTCTTTCTTTCCATTCCTTGCATTTTCTCCAATTACAGGAGGAATGTCAGAAGGGGAAGGCAGAAGTGTGATTATGCCATCAAGCAGAGTCTGTACTCCGATATTCTTTAGCGAGGATCCTACAAACACAGGTAGAATAGTCCTATTCAAAGTGCATTCCCTAAGTGTTTTCATGATAAGTTCTTCGCTTATCTCCTGCCCATCAAAGTAAAGCTCTGTAATCTCATCAGAGAATGATGCTACGCTGTCTATGAGCTTTTCGTACCATTCTTCTCTTTTATCCTTGTATTTATCAGGAACTTCATTCTCTATTATTGTAGAGCCTTCATCTCCTGCTGAGAACTCAAGATATTTGTCATGAATCAGATCAATCACACCTGAAAATGAGTTTTCTGAACCTACAGGGAGGAATAGAGGTACAGGATTTGCAGATAGCTTTTTCTTCATCTGCTCAAGAACCCTATAGAAGTCAGCACCCATTCTGTCCATCTTGTTTATGAAAGCAATACGCGGGACATTATATGTGTCAGCCTGGCGCCATACAGTCTCAGTCTGAGGCTCTACACCTCCTACTGCACAGAATACACCTACAGCTCCATCTAAGACGCGGAGTGAACGTTCGACCTCTGCAGTGAAGTCAACATGCCCTGGAGTATCAATTATATTAATCTGATGGCCCTTCCAATAGCAGGTTGTAGCGGCAGAAGTGATAGTGATGCCTCTGTCCTGTTCCTGCTGCATCCAGTCCATAGTAGCCTCGCCATTATCAACTTCTCCAATTCTATGATTTTCCCCTGTATAGAACAGGATTCTCTCTGTTGTAGTTGTCTTTCCTGCATCAATATGAGCCATGATGCCTATATTTCGTATCTGATTGTCTTCCATAAGGCCAAAGATAACATAATTTTAAATAGAATTACAATTTGTAGAATGGTTTCCAGATTGAAAAAGCCCTTGTTGGTATTAGCAAGGGCAAGGAAGTAAGGTTAAATTATTCTTTCCATCTTAGTGCTCTCATTGCATTCATGACAGCAATCAGAGCGACTCCGGTATCTGCAATGACAGCAAGCCACATGTTTGCAATTCCGAATATAGCAAGAATGAATACAATAGCCTTAACTCCCAATGAGACAATTATATTTTCTTTTACTACATTTTCTGTCTTTTTTGCAATTCTGACAGCTGTTGGAATTTTCATGAGGTCATCATTCATAATTACAGCATCTGCAGCTTCTATTGCTGCATCTGAGCCTACACCTCCCATTGCAAAGCCTATATCTGCGCGTTTCAGAACAGGTGCATCATTTATCCCATCTCCTGCATAGCCTGTTACCAGATCTTTCTTCATCAGCTTCTCGAGTGCTGATATCTTGTCCAGTGGCAGAAGCTCTCCGAATGCTCCATCCAGACCTGCTTCAATGGCTGTTTTCTCTGCTATTTCCTTTCTATCTCCGCTGAGCATCCAGACTTCGCTTATTCCTGCTTTTTTCATCTCTTTGACAGCATTTATAGAAGAGGCCTTGAGTTTATCACTGATTACTATTATGCCTACGAGCCTGTCATCCTCAGTTACGTAAACATGCGTGCCTGCTTCTTTTGGTTCTTCCGCATTATCTGTGATTTTCTTTGAACCAACTCTGATTATCTTTCCATCAACAGTGCCTTCAAGTCCTATTCCTGGAATCTCTTTTACATCAGTTGCTTCCTCCCAGTTGTTACCAGCATATGCAAGTATAGCTTTAGCAATTGGATGAGAAGAGTTCTTCTCAAGAGAGGCAGCTAAATGTATCAGCTTGTTTCTATCATCAGAATACAGCTTCTGAACAGAAAAGATTCCTTCAGTCAGAGTGCCTGTTTTATCAAGTGCAAGAAGCTGAAGCTTAGCGATGTTCTGTATTGTCTCATCACTTTTTACAAGAATTCCACGCTTTGCAAATGAACCCATTGATGCAAAATATGTAAGTGGTACAGACAGAACCAGAGCGCATGGACAGGATATTACAAGAAGCATACATGCCCTATAAAGACTGTCTATCAGAGAGACTCCTGAGATAAGCGGTGTCAGCAATGCAATCAGAAGTGCGGCTATGCATACAGCTGGTGTATAATATTTTGAGAACTTCGATATGAATTTCTCGCTTTTTGACTTCTTAGCCTCGCTTTCATCTACCAGCTTCATTATCTTTGTTGCTGTTGATTCAGCATATGGAGAAGTGACTCTGCAGATCAGTGTGCCTTCTCCATTTATTGAGCCTGAAAGAATCCTGTCGCCTTTGACTGCTTTTCTTGGAACAGATTCCCCTGTAAGTGCTTTTGTGTCAAGAAATGATTCTCCGTTGAGGACCTCTGCATCAAGAGGGACTTTCTCACCAGCTTTGACTCTTATTGTTTCCCCGACTTCGATATTCTCTGATTTTACTGTTACGAATGAACCTTCTCTTTCAACCTCTGCTGTATCAGCTTTCAGATCCATAAGTTTTGCAATGTTGGAACGGCTTTTCTTTGTTGCTTTATTCTGGAAGTATTCTCCGATCTGATAGAATATCATTACTCCTGCAGCCTCATCATAAGATGCAATGAAAAGTGCTCCGACTGTAGCAATTGCCATCAGGAAATTCTCATCGAAAATTTTTCCTCTTAAAATATTCTTAATTGCTTTCCACAGCACATCATAGCCTGCTACAATGTAACTTATTACAGCAATCCATTTATAACCAGAAAGCATAGCGATTAGGAAAACTACAGCAGATATGATTATTCTCACAAGTTTATAGTCCTTATCATTATCAGACGTGATATCATCAAGAAATACAATCTCATTTTCTGCATTCTTCGCAATGCTTTTGATTTCATCTTCAGATAGCGATGTTTCAATGCTGAGCTCTTTTTTGGGGTAGTTGAAATGAACTTTCTTTACTTCAGAGTGTGATGCAAGAGCTTCTTCTACTTCCTGAGCACATTCTGCACAGTCAATTTCAACTTTGAATCTATAGCTTCGAACTTCATCTTCTAGAAAAAGAATCTCATCTTCTGCATCTTTTGCAATCTTTTTTATTTCATCCTTTGTTAAACTTGTTTCAACAGTAAGCTCTTTTTTAGGGAAGTTGAAGTGTGCACTTTTTACTTCAGTGTGATTGGCTAGTGCTTCTTCTACTTCTCGTGCACATTCAGCGCAGTCTATATCTGCTTTTATTGTTATTCTCGAATATTTAGATGCATTCATATTAAACTCCTGAATTGTTATTAATTAAATATATGAACAACTATTCATATATTAAACTATTTAGCAATGCAGTCAAGAGTTTAGCTGCTTGTTTTTCAATTATCTGAAGAATTTTCTCTGATGTGCATAGATTCCCTCATTTCCAGATGTTACATATGCGACTGTAACGGCAATGAAAAGAAGTGTCGGATCAGGGTAGTGAAATAGCTCTAAGCCAAGAGCAAAACAGACAAGAGGCAGATTCGTTCCTCCAGAAAGCATCCCAAGTGCACCCAATGCAGCAAAAGAGGATGTCGGAAGAGAAAGAATTGATGCGGCAGTGTAACCAATTGCTGAGCCAACAACGAGGAGTGGAACCACTTCTCCTCCTATGAAACCTGCTGATATTGATAAAATCACAAGAAGTGCTTTCACTATAAATGCATAAAGTGGAATGCTATCAGAGATGGAGCTATAAAGGAGCTGTGCAGATAAACCATTGTATGCAAAGCTATTCGTTAGATAATAGTTTGCTATAATGATTAGAAGAGCGATGATAGCTGGAAAAATAGATGACTTGTATGCACTTTCTTTTGAAATCCGATTGTTCAGCTCTGAGAATCTTTTAAGCGAGAAGCAGAAGAAACGCGATATTAAGCCGATGATAAGAGCAAATAAAGCGACACTTAGTATATTGGAAGAATTTACTTCTAGTGCTGTGATTGCTGGTATTGTAAGGATATGGATGCCAAGAACTCTTGATAATGCAGTTGCAGTATATGATGAGACTATGCAAGGCATAAGTGCATCAAGTCTGGTAAAGGAAGGTGATGCAAACTGTATTCCGAAAAGAACTCCAGAAATAGGAGATCCGAATAGAGCTCCAAATGCAGCAGAAGCTCCAGCCATGAGATAATATGAGGATGCATCAGCATTGTTTTTTCTGAAGAGCTTCCTTTCGCCTATGGATAAAAGGCTTCCTGCAGATAAGCCTAACTGCACTCCAACACCTTCTTTTCCGACGCTAGCTCCAAGCATATGAGAGAATGTGGATGTGAAGAATCCTATCAACCCCATTATAGGCGAGACTTCTGCTTCTGTATTCTGGGATTCAGCAAGATTAAGCTTCTGATTCTCACTTGCCTGTATCTCATCAATTGCATATACAGTGGCCTTTTTGTATTTATCTCCAGCTTTTCTGTAGATAAACGTGATGATAAGTGCACCTATGGGAAGGAAGAGTACAATAAAAGGAAATTCAGAGTTTACTTTACCAGCAAAAGCTATTGTATTTGCAAAAAGCGTTATTAAAGGTGCTGCGACAATACCTGTCAGTAATCCCCTGATAGCATTAGAAAGCCATTCAGTATCCATAAGCTGTGTTTTTCTCATGATGTTTAGAGAATATCATCAATGATTTCTAATTTGAAATACAATTAACTGATGAAACATATAAATATTATCTTTATTGTCCTTTACAATGCCAGAAAAGAGGGGATGATATGGTTGATTCTTATATTCTTAGGAAGAAGAGCGGGCTTCCATCTATATACAATGCATCAGATCGGAAGACGAAGATGAGAATAAGGCAGATGAGAATAGAGGTCGAAGGCAATGAATATTTCGATCAGCCATTAACCGATGTCTTCAGTTCTTCAGCTTCAGCTTCTATATATTCCAACCTAGGAATTTACAAAGCCTCCGATTTGCTTTGCTTTAATATTGATTCAGATCCGAGATTATGCTTACTATCAAGGCGTACAAGAAAAGCACTCTCTGATTATTCATGGTTTCTCCGTTTCCGTCTATC
>CAKQRI010000017.1 GCA_934271365.1 uncultured Spirochaetales bacterium | reverse complement strand
GCATTGCATTCTCTGATTTTCTCTTCATTTGCATCTCTTTCTTCTGTCCATTCTCTGAGTGCTGCTTCAAAGCCTGCAATTCCTGCAAGATTCTCTGTTCCGCCTCTTTTTCCTTTCTCTTGTCCTCCGGCGGGAGCAGCTGCTCGGAATCTTTCTGGGGTCTTGAGATATAATAGTCCGACGCCACGAGGGCCATTTATCTTATGTGCCGAAAATGAAGCTGCATCGACATCGCATGCTCTCAGGTCAAGTCCTGTTTTTCCCAGAGCCTGTACAGAGTCTGAGAAGAAGGAAATCTTATGCTTTATCTCTTTTTCGAATTCCCTTATGGTCCTGGCTATGTTCTCTATAGGTTCGATTGCTCCGATTACATTGTTTGTATTCATCACGGCAACGGCACGTACCTCGCTTTTGAGCTTGTTTTTAAGCTCTTCAGCATCGACAAAACCACCTCTTGCCTTTAGGTACTCAATTTTCCAGCCGTATTTTGTAAGAAGAGGAAACCATGAAGAGACAGCCTCATGCTCAATTCTTGTGGATAGGATTACACTAGGTTCCTGCCAGAGGAGAGAAGAGAAGAATGCTGCAATAGATTCTGTTGCACCGCTTGTGAAATAGAGATTTTCAGGTGCAACTGATAATAGATCTGCACATGATGCTCTGAGCCTCTCAAGCTCTGCCTTTGCCTTCTGTCCTTCTCTATGGATTGATGATGGATTAGCTGGAAACTCAGATGCTGTTCTTATATATGCATCAGCAGCTCTTTCTGATAAAGCTGTAGTTGCTGCGTTATCGAAATAATAAGTCATATGCAATATTAAAATTGTATTTGAGAATTTAGTCTAGAGATTACCGCTTTTTAAACAGTACTGAAGCATATATGCGAAATTATGAGATTGAGCATTATCCAATCTGATTAATATTAGTTATTGATGATAACAAAGCGGAGCACTATTCTTTTTTAATTATTATTCGTTTTTATATAATTTTTTATTTTATAAATAATAATATATTTAGTAAGTGGCGCTGACTATACTAATTCCATTAAAGTTGTCTTATCTGTTTGAGATTTTAGCTTACATGGAGTAATCTTCTATCTATGGAAAAAGTCTTCAGTGCAAAGCTCATGGGTGGGAAAATCAGTGATGTTTACTTCTCCTCATCTAGAAAGAATGTGGATGAGATGCTCTCAGAATTCGGCAGCAATACGCTTTTTGTATTTGATGAGAACACCAAGGACCTTATATCAAGAAATGGTCGCAATGCAATAGTGCTTCCTGCCGGAGAGGAGTACAAGACATTAGAATCAATTACTAAGATTCTTGATAAGGCACTTTCTTTGGCTCTTTCCAGGGATTCTCTCTTCATTGCTGTCGGCGGAGGTGTTATCTGTGATATGACAGCATTTGCTGCATCTATATATATGAGAGGGGCTAGGGCTCTTCTTGTTCCAACAACGCTTCTTAGCCAGGTTGATGCCTCTGTCGGAGGAAAGAGCGGAGTTGACTATTCTGGATATAAGAATCTTGTCGGTTCTTTTTTTCCAGCAGAAACGATAATAATCGATTCTGAAATGCTCTGCTCTCTCCCTGATTCGGAATTCCTTTCCGGAATGGGTGAGGTTGTGAAGCATGCTTTTCTTTCTCCAGATGAAAGGCTGTATGATTTTCTTCGGTTGAATAGCAGTAAGATAATGCAGCGTAATCCTTCAGCTCTTAAAGATATGGTTATGCTTTCATTAGAGGTAAAGAAGCATTATATAGAGCTTGACCCTGAGGAGAAGCTTGGAATCCGCAGCTTTCTGAATCTCGGACATACATTCTCTCATGCGCTTGAGACCATCACTGATTATCAGGTCTCTCATGGCCTTGGTGTTGCCTGGGGCGTTAAGATGGCAATGGATGCAGGAGTTCTTATTGGTGTAACTGACAAGGCATATAGAGATAAGGCTTTAGATCTTCTGTCTTTATTTCCATTCAGGCTTGATTATGATTTCAGAGATAAGCTTGCAGATTATCTTGACGCAATAGGAAAAGATAAGAAGAAGACAAACGGTTCAGTTAAGTTTGTTCTTATGGAAGGGCAGGGAAAGCCGGTACTAGCCGAATTAGATAGCACCAGCATCATATCTGTTGTTAGTTAATACAACATTATTGAAAGCCATTTTATGCTAATTATTTAGGAGATTGTTAGCATTATCCTTTATTTCATCTTTAATTAGACTATAAAATAAATCTAATTCACTTTCGCTGGTATCAGAGCTTTTTTTTGTAAGCTCATTTGCTAGTACATTTGCAAAAGATTCACTGAAAGTTTTCCATGATGGATAATATTTTTGCATATTATTATATGCTGTTGTTGCAATGATAAACGATATGCTGTTATTTTTCCCTGTTAAATTTTGGAGATCTTTATTGTCTTCATATTTTTCGAATATGTTATTTAATCCAGATGCTAAATCAAAAATATAGACAGTAGAGAGTGAATCAGCAATTCCTCCTCCATATTCAAAAGTCTTTATTTCATTTATCCCTATTAGAATTATGTAACGACATCCATTCGCAATTGCAGTAACAGCAGCATTATCTAATTGATAGTTTGGAGTTTGTGAGGCTAAATTAACATTTGTGAAATGATTTTCTAGTAGGTATTCTTTGATAGTAGTTCCTAGAATATTACTTTCATAGTTGATTGAATCTGAATTATCAGCCTCTCCTATTATTATGAAAAAACCATCATTTCTGTTTAAAATCATTTTGTTATCTGATATTTCAATGAAATCAGGGTGATAGTCATTTATTTCTATATTTTTATAATCCACAAGCTTATTTGAGGTGTTTTGTCCAAATATTGTCTCACACCCTATTAGATTAACTGAATAAAATGCGATAATTAAAATAAAAAGAATCGTAAAATTTCTCTTCATATAAGCCTCTGTCGATAATAATAACATACGTTACTTTTCAAGTTGATTAATTATATCAAAAACTATTCAATCTCTAAAGCTTCTTCAAGCTTTCTGAGTATGGACATCGCTCTTTCCCTTATCTTTCTGTTCTTCTTTGGAAGGCATTCGATAAGGGAAGAAAGAGAGTACATGCTTTCTTTCAGAGCTCCCATGAATGAAGGAGTAGGCTGAAGTGTGTATCTGCCTTTTGATTCCTTCATATAAAGATATCTGAAATGCTTCTTATCTGAAGAGATAGGGGTGAATAGGTAATCAAGCATTATATTGAGCTCTTCATATTCTCTCTTGTAAGGGTCTGCTTTTATATCAGGCTTCTTTGATATATGTTTTCTTATTTTTGCAAGTATGCTATATGCTGCATCCTTATCTCTGGCTTTGATTGGCTGCTCAGAGATATAAGGGCCGATGGAAAGCAGTATCTTAGTGCTTCCGTATGCTTCTATTTTGTTAAGGTCCTTTACTGGGACTATATAGCAGTCTTTGCCCTGAGAGCGTGCCTTATAAACTTCAAGAGATGATAGATCCTTCTGCTGTTCTGAATCATCTTTTCTCTTCTTATCTTTTTGCTCTTTTTCTGAGAGGCTTTCGAGAATCTTTGGATCAAGTTCCTTTAGCCATTCCGGTTTCAACGGAGAGCATGTCCTTGCGTACATCTTTGTTGTCTTTACAATCTCTCCTGCAAGAATGTACTGCGGAAGCTTCTTGAAATATGTTGAACCTGGATGAATCAGAATCTGATCAGCAGCCATGCTTCTATAGCTCCAGCGGTCAGCCTTTTTGCATACATATTGTCTTAGGCCAGACGCAAGTGCGAGGAAGTATGCTTTCACGCTTCCTCCTGTCGATACCGGAACGCCTTCTTTGCTTACTATTTCCTCAAGCTGCTCTTTCACATGGATTATCTCTTCCATGCTCTGCATATCGAGGAAATGTCTCTTAGCAAACTGCTCTCTTTCTTTTCTCGAAAGCTTTATATACCTGTTGTATAATGTAAGCATTGCAATAAAATCCCCATAAACAGGATCCTGCATGCTCTCGTGCATATCTCTTGCGGCAAGTTCTTCGCCAGGTGGAAGTATGTAAGGAGTCTTTGTTGATAGGAATGCAACAGCAATCAGGACATTATTTATTACTTCAGGGTAGTTGAGTATGGATTCGACTATAACACGAGAAAGCCTTGGAACAAGAGGAAATTTAATCATCATCTCACCAATTGATGTCAGATGATGATTCTCTTCTATTGCGCCAATTGTAATCAGAGTGTTCTCTGCCGATTCTAGAGCGCTTTTCTTTGGCTGTGTGATGAAAGGGAAATCCTGAGTATTGAATATTCCTAGCTCACTCATTCTCAGAACTACTTCTGCAAGATCAGAGTGAAGAATCTCTTCCTCACTGAACTCTGCTCTCTTCTCATAGCTTTCTTCGCTATAGAGCCTGATGCACACGCCGCTTGCTGTTCTTCCTGCTCTTCCTTTTCTCTGATCAGCTGATGCTCTTGAAATAGGAATGGGAAGTAGGGCCGATGTGAAGTTTTTCTGGTTATAAATATTAACTTTTGCAATTCCAGAATCAATTACAGTCCGTATTCCATCGATTGTTATACTTGTTTCTGCTATGTTAGTAGCAACAACAACCTTTCTTTTTCCTTCCTCTGTCGGAATGAATACTCTCTCTTGTTCTTCTTTTGATAGCCTCCCAAAAAGTGGATATATCTGGAGCTTATCAGAAAAAGAAGCTGTATACAGAGCCGCAAGGCATGCTTTTATTTCCGCCTCGCCTGGGAGGAATATCAGAATATCGCCACCATCTTCGCGTTCAATTGATTCCTTTACGATTGAAGTTACATTGTTCCAGTACTCATCTTCTGTTTCCCTCGAAAGGACCATGCTTCTGTATCTGACTTCAACAGGATAAGGTTTTCCGCTTATTGATATTATTGGTGCATTTGAGAAGAATTCAGAGAAGATCTTAGTGTTTATTGTTGCACTTGATATTATGACTTTAAGATTGCTTCTTTCTCTGAGAACTTCTTTTATCAGGCCTAGGATGAAGTCTATATTCAGGCTCCTCTCGTGTGCTTCGTCAACCATGAGTACAGAATATGCTGATAGCACAGAATCTGCTTTAACTTCCTGAAGGAGAATCCCGTCAGTCATTATCTTGATCCTTGTATTAGCAGTTGATGTATCAGCAAAACGCATAGTGTATGCGCAGTAGGAGCCATTCTCATCTCCAATCTGCTTTTTTATGAACTCAGATACAGATAGCGTTGCAATGCGTCGAGGCTGTGTTATTCCGATTATACCGCTTTTATCATAACCAGCTTCCCTCAGAATCAGAGGAAGCTGGGTTGTCTTACCGCTTCCTGTCGGGCTCTCAACGATTATCACCTGATTCTCTTCAAGAGCTTTCAGGATCTCATCTTTATGTGCATAGACAGGAAGGCTATAGAAATCAGGCAAGAGTTACTCCATCTGCTGCGCTCGTAGCATCTTCATATTCTCTTGTCTCTCTGGTTGCATGGCATTTAAGCATGCATTTGTCACCAGAAAAAGATAGGGAATAAGGTATATTGTTCTTGTCTGCATATTCAAAGATCTGCTTCATCTTCTTCTCTGGAAGCATATAAACATCAGCTCTGATGCCTTTCTTCCTCATCTCCATTGCAGCTATCTGAGCTTTCACCGTTTCGTCAGCTTTGTGGATGATCAGAACATCAGAAGCTGAAGTGGACGCCAGAAGAGGGCTTTTCAGCTCAGTGAGACCTGCAAGTAGCCTATCTAGACCAATTGAAGAGCCTACGCCAGGAAGCTGCTCTTTTGTATAAAGAGATGCAAGATTGTTATATCTGCCACCAGAGCATACTGAGCCGAGGTCAGGAAGCTTATCCAAGAATGTTTCATAAACAATGCCTGTATAGTAATCGAGGCCTCGTGTTATTGATGGATCGAGAACAAAATTCCGCTCGATTCCTACAGCTTTCAGAAGAGCATAGATCTCTTCAAGTCTTTTCGAAGAAGCCGAATTGCCTCCAGATAGCTCCTTTAGCTTGGAAAGAGTCCCTTCAAATCCAGTGTCTTCACCTGCTGTTATATAAGAGAGAATTGCATCAGCTTTTCTGCTGTCACCTGTGATATCAATCAGCATATTTCTAACTTCTTCTTCACCGATTTTCCTGAGTTTGTCGACAGTTCTGAGAATCTCAACAGAGTGCTCCTTTATTCCAAGCTTTTCTAAGAATGTATTGAAGAGGCCTCTGTGCGAAAGGTGGAATGTATAACCATCAATACCCAGCGCGGAGAAAGAAGAATGCATCATTGAAAGGATTTCAAAATCAGCTTCAGCATTATCTACGCCTACGATATCAAAATCGCACTGTATGAATTCTCTGTATCTTCCTTTCTGAGGCTTCTCTCCTCTCCAGACCTTATTGATATGGTAACGCTTGAAAGGAAGGGCGAGGGATGAGCTATGAAGAGCCATGAATCTGGCAAATGGAACAGTGAGGTCAAAGCGCATTGCGACTTCTCTTCTACCGTTATCCTCAAAATGGAAAACCTGTTTGTCGGTTTCCCCGCCACCTTTGCCAAGAAGTACGGAAGTGTACTCAAGTACTGGTGTATCAATAGGAACAAAGCCATAAGAAGAGAAATTATCTTCTAGCTTTCTAATTATCTTTCTTTTAGGGATTTCCTCTTCTGGAAGAGAATCCCTGAAGCCTTTCAGAATTACTGGATCAATCATAAATCCTCCATCTGATAAATTTTAACAGCAAACTAGAAGAGGGTCTACCAAAAGACTGCATCTTGTTTTTTTTCAGATGATTTAGTAGTTTTAAAGACTGTGTTTATAAAATATAAATCAAATGGAAAGGGAACATCTGTTCCCGTTGCAAAGATATATAGCCAGAAAGAACATCCAATTAAGAACAGCATGATAGATAAGGATGCTCTGTGGGCAATCAGGAAGCTTCAGACGAGCGGGGCAGAGGCCTATGTAGTAGGTGGAGCAATCAGGGATCTGCTGCTTGGGAATAAGCCTAAGGATGTAGATATAGCTACGAGTGCGTCTCCAAGGCAGGTGCAGAAGCTTTTCTGGAATAGCCGGATAATTGGAAAGCGGTTCAGGATTGTTCATTTATTCTTCAATGATAAGATAATTGAAGTCACTACATTCCGCTCTGACGAGGAGAACTTCGAGGAGGGAAACAACAATATATTCGGAACAATTGAGCAGGATGCAAAAAGACGGGATTTCTCAATAAACAGCCTTTACTATAACCCTGCTAATGGCCAGCTTCTGGATTTCAATGATGCATATGCCGATTTCAGGAAGAAGGTCATACGTTCCCTTATTCCGCTTTCATACTCATTCTCTGAAGATCCTGTCAGGATGATCAGAGCGCTGAAATATCATGCAACAACAGGATTCAGGCTGAAATGGAATACAAAGAGAGCTATAAAGAAGAATGCTCCGAATATAGTTCATTGCAGTACAAGCAGGCTAACTGAAGAAGTCTCAAAAATACTCGCATCAGGCTATTCTGCTGAGATATTTGGATATTTATCTGAATATAGGATATTGTCATATCTGCTTCCTGCATTTTCTGTTTATTACAGATATCCAGTGGTAAATGCATCTTTGAAAGAGCTGGATCGCTTGGTAAGAGATGCTCAGGATGGAAATGCTGTAAAGCCTTCTAGGTCTGAGATGCTGTATTATCTTATACGTCCTGTTCTTTTGATTGATTGTGAGGAAGATTTATCTGCAGAAGAGGTGATGAAGGATGCATTCAGACAGGCTAAGGTCCTGATTTCTCCAATAACTCCAGCTAACTATGAGCTTGAAAAGGCCGTGCAGCTTGTGCTTATGGATTATGGAATCACCTCATCAAGACCGAAGAAGAATGTAAAGGGTAGAGCTGTACAGCAGCGGAAAAGAAGCCGTGCATCAAAAGACAAGGTAAAAGCAAGGAAGAGCAGGATTGTTGAGCCAAGTATTAGTGATGTTCCTATCCCTTCTTCAGCTGCAGAAGAACATGATATGTAAGTTTTTAGCCCCATTCTTCTATATCTATTGTGATCTTCTTGATCATTATTCCGCCATACTTCTCTAGACAGTCTGATATGTATTCCTGCAGGTCTGAGATTGTAGTGCTTATATAATGTCTTATCGGAAGCTGCAACATGACAGAGATTGAATATGTAGAATCTGGATTTTTTATTCCTCTGACTTTCTTTACCTTTATTACAGGATCATATTCCCCTATGGAATGCTTCACCATCTGCGTTAGGACTGCCTCGCTCATGCCTTCCTTCTCAGGCTTTGAGAATTCAGGTCTGACAATTGTCTTCTCGCTAGTCTGCTTCTTTCCATTCTTCTTCCTGCCAACAGCGACTTTTATGGAGTCGAACACAATCTGAGGGGCTGATCGTGTAATCTCTATCGGAGGCACAGGAATAACATGCTTTCCTTCCTGAAATCTGATTCTCATCGCAGTCTCGATTTCTTCCGGACTTGATATATCCTCGATGTGGATTATTTTCTCTGGCTGCGGAAGCTCAAGCCGGGTGCATATCTTATTGATCATCTTCTCGCTTGTTCCAATAATGAGGATCTTCTTGTATTTTTCCTTTAAAAGGGCATTCTCAATCTGACGTTTATGCTCATCATCATCAAATACCGCAGTTTTAACAGCTGTAAGGAAATTTGGATCCTCCTTAGCTGAGTGACCCGCAATAATTCTATCTCCTTTAATGAGCAGTCCATCATCAATAATCAGATCTATTTTATATTTTGATGCAACAAGCTTTGAATGATGGCTTTTCCCTGTCCCGCTCCTCCCGACAAGAGCATAGACTTTTACGCCTTTGAATTTGGAAAACCATAATTGAAACAGCCTGTTCATGCTGTTTATTTTAAATGTTCTGTTTTGATTCTTCAAGGAACTTCTGTTTTTTAGGTGATTAGTGTGAATACAAATAAGATATTATAGATATAATTTTATTGACTTACAGCAAATATAATTAATTCAATTGCTGTAAAACTAAATCTTAGAGTTGAGTATTTGTATGTTAGAGTTTAAAATCATAGTCTGTAAACCAATGGAGGAATTTGATGAAGCTAGCCACTTTCAAAAGAGGAGGCGTGCATCCTGCTGATAGAAAGGAGCTTTCTAAGAATAGTCCTTTAGAAAGACTGCCAATACCATCAGAGCTTATAGTCTCAATGTCTCAGCATCTAGGAGCACCTGCATCCTCTCTGAAAAACAAAGGAGATCGAGTGGAGCGGGGAGAGCTTATAGGTAAAGCCTCATCGTTCATCAGTGCAGATGTCCATAGCCCTGTTTCTGGTATAGTTACAGAAGTTCGCAGAACACGTCTTGCATCGGGAGCTGTTGCTGATGCTCTTGTAATCAAGCCAGATGAAGATCAAAGCATTGTATATGAAGAATCTTTTTACTGGAAGGATAAGACATCAGAGGAAATACAGGCAATAATCAAAGAGAAAGGCATTGTCGGTATGGGAGGCGCAACCTTCCCTACATCTGTGAAGTTCTCAATCCCATTAGGTAAGAGTGTGGAGTATCTTGTAATCAATGGTGTTGAATGCGAGCCTTACCTTACATCGGATTATAGGCTGATGATAGAAAAGACAGATGAGGTCCTTGAAGGCATAATGATAGCTTCTGCTGCAATAAAGCCAGCGCATGTCATACTAGGTGTAGAGGCAAATAAGCTTGATGCTTTTGCTCTACTCAGCAAAAGAGCTAATGAGCTTGGTTATGACATTACAGTAATGCCTCTTAAGATGAAGTATCCACAGGGTGATGAGAAGCAGCTTCTCAAGGCTACGATAAATCGGGAAATCCCATCAGGAAAGCTTCCTCTTGATGTTGGTGCTGTTGTATGCAATCTCGGAACATCCTTTGCGATTTATGAAGCGGTAGTTAAGAATAAGCCACTTTTTGAAAGAGTTGTCACAATATCTGGAGAGGCAATAAATAGTCCAAAGAACGTTATTGCACCAATCGGGACAAAGATATCTGATCTCATTGCATATGCTGGTGGAACAAAGGATGATTTCAGAGAGCTGGTTTCAGGTGGTCCTATGATGGGATTTGCTGTGTCTGATGAGGAAACTCCTATGGTTAAGGGGACGAGTGGAATTCTTGCTCTTCCTCTTCTTGTTGAGGATAAGACTTTCCCTTGTGTGTCATGTGGCCGCTGCACTGCTCATTGTCCAATGGGGCTTCAGCCTAATAAGATGTTCAGAAATATAAAGAATGGTAATTATCAGGCTGCTATGGATATGAACCTTATGGATTGCAAAGAGTGCGGATGCTGTGCATATTCATGCCCATCGCATCTTCCTCTTGTGCAGGCTTTCAAGCTTGGAAAGAAACTCGGGAGGAAGAAGAAATGAAAATAGTCAAATCCAGTCCTCATATTCATGATAGCTTATCTACAGACAAGGCTATGCTCTATGTGATAATAGCTTTGCTTCCTTCATGTATTTGGGGCATGATCATATTCGGCTTCCATGCTGTGATCACTGTTGCAGTATCAGTAGCTTCGGCAGTGCTTACTGAATATCTTCTTGGACTTATATATAAGGAAAAGACATTATCTGACCTGTCGGCTATTGTTACTGGGCTTTTAGTTGGCATGAATATGCCTCCTGCTATTCCATTCCTGATTCCTGTTCTGGCTTCTGCATTTGCAATTGGTGTTGTTAAGTGGACATTCGGAGGACTTGGATGCAATTGGATGAATCCAGCACTTGCTGGACGTGTATTTGTTTTCTTCTCTTTCTCTAAGCAGATGGGGCAGTTCTCTCTTCCTTGGACGCTCGGTGTTGATACCGTATCAAGTGCAACTCCTCTATCTCAGATGAAGACGGGGCTAAGTGCAGGGCTTTCTGGAACTTCTGCAGATCTGATATCGTCTCCAGTATCAGCCTTTGCTGAAAAAGTGGCAGAGAAGCTCAGTATCTCTCCTTATGCTGTTGATGCTTTCTTTGGAAATACTGCAGGCTGCATAGGCGAGGTTAGTGCAATCCTGCTTTTAGCTGGTGGCTTATTCCTTATTTTCCGCCATGTGATATCCTGGAGAATACCTGCTGTTTTTATTGGAACTTTTGCACTCTTTACATGGGCATTTGGAGGAATTCCTTATGGACTTGGTGCTTTCCATGGAGAGATTCTGGTTCCTGTTTTCTCCGGTGGCCTGATGCTCGGAGCTTTCTTTATGGCAACTGATTGGGTTACAACCCCGACTACAGCTAAAGGCGAGATTATATTTGCAGTCGGATGTGGGCTGCTGACATTTATTATCAGGTATTTCGGAGCGCTTCCAGAGGGCGTTTCGCTTGCGATAATCCTGATGAATATCGTCTCTCCGACTATTGATAGGTATATCAGACCTAAGAAGTTCGGATATGTCAAAGAACTTAAGGAAAAGGAGGCAAAGTGATGAAGGCATATTTGAAAACGGCTTTGGTTCTTTTTCTGATCTGCGGAGTCTGCACAGCACTTTGTGCCCTTGTTAATTCTGTTACTGCACCTGTTATTGCTGCTTCTGATAAAGCAAAGAAGGAAGCAGCGCTTATCTCTGTTTCATCAGGACTTGAAATAGGTAAAACTGAAGAAGTTGCTGAAGGAAAGATCAATTCGAGAACATCTCTCTATTCGAATGGGAATATTGCAGGATATGTACTGGATCTTACAGCAAAGGGATATGGTGGCGATATATCAATAATTGCAGCTTATAGGAATGATGGCTCTCTTCTTGGCTCTAAGGTTGTTAGTGATAGTGAGACTGCAGGTCTTGGAAAGAAGAGTGAAGAGGACTGGTACATGGAAATCTTCAGAGGAAAGGGTGGCTCAGATCCGGTTCCAACATCAAAAACAATGCTCAGAAGTGAAGATAGTGATGCAGTTTCTGGCGCAAGTGTAACTTTCCAGGCTGTTTCTTCTGCTCTTGCGGCAGGTTCAGCTTATGTAAAGAATCTGGGAGGTAGATGAGATGGGAAAGCATAGCAGAGAACTTACAAAAGGAATTTTCAAGGAAAATCCGATATTCATTATTATGCTTGGCATGTGTCCTACTCTTGGAGTTTCCACGCAGGTATCAAATGCTCTGGGAATGGGAGCCGGAGTGCTTTTTGTGCTCTTCTTTTCGAATATATTCATTTCGCTTTTGAAGAATGTGATTCCAGATTCAATCCGAATACCAGCCTATATTGTAATAATTGCATCATTCGTTACTATAGTTGAGATGGTTATGCATGCGTTTGTTCCCGCAGTATATTCTGCGCTTGGGATATATCTGCCTCTCATTGTAGTTAACTGCATTATTCTTGGACGAGCTGAGGCATTTGCAAATAAGAACAGTGTTCTTGATTCTGCTCTTGATGCAATCGGAATGGGTATAGGGTTTACACTAGGACTTACGCTTATCGCTTTTATAAGAGAGGTAATCGGAGCTGGAACAATAACTCTGTTCCCAATAGGAAGCTGGAATGGCGTCATTACAATACCTAAGTATGCAGAGACTCCTATCCGTGTCCTTACATTTCCTGCAGGTGCTCTGCTCCTAATGGGATATCTAAAGGCATTCTTCTCATGGAAGAGTGAGAGATCTCTTTCAAAGGAGGCAAAGTAATGAGTTATATCGGAATCCTTGTTACATATATATTCGTATCAAACTTCATTCTTTCACAGTTCATGGGGTTATGTCCTTTCCTTGGTGTTTCAAAGAATAGTGAGAGTGCAATAGGTATGGGAGTCGCCGTAACTTTTGTTACAGGTGTTGCATCAGTTGTCTGCTGGGCTGCTTATCATCTGCTTCTAGTGCCATTTGCACTTGAATACCTGAAGACAATCGTATTCATCCTCATCATTGCGGCTCTTGTACAGCTTGTTGAGATGGTAATAAAGAAGATGAGTCCTGCTCTATATAAGGCTCTTGGAATTTATCTGCCGCTGATTACGACAAACTGTGCTGTTCTGGGTATTGCAATTATCAATATTGATAATAATTACAATCTCCTCGAGTCTTTCTTTGCAGGTATTGCTGCAGGGCTTGGTTTCACAATGGCTATTATCCTTATGGCAAACATAAGAGAGAAGCTTGATATGACTCCTGTCAGAAAAGTCTTTAAAGGTGTTCCTATAGCTTTCATATCTGCCGGTCTTATGGCTCTTGCTTTTATGGCTTTTGATAAGAATCTTGTTTCAAACCTAGGCCTGGTATAAGGAGAAGATGATGAGTATTTTAATTGCATTTTTAATAGTATCCATACTTGGTCTGCTTCTAGGATTCGGGTTATCTGTTGCAGAGAAGAAACTTTCTGTAGAACAGGACCCAAAGCTTGTTGAGCTTCAGTCAATCATGCCAGGTGCCAATTGTGGTGGCTGTGGCTATGCCGGCTGCGCGGCTTATGCCGAAGCTGTCTATAATGGTGAAGCAAAGCCAGGTCTATGCTCTCCAGGTGGAGCAGAACTTGCATTGAGAATGGGCAGCATAATGGGCGTAGATGTTGAAATAAAGGAAAAAATGGTGGCATTTGTGCACTGTGATGGAAATCTTGATACCACTAAGACTGATTATGAGTACTCTGGCCTTAGTGATTGCAATGCAGCATCTCTTCTCCAAGGGGGCCCAATGGCATGCAAGGAAGGCTGTCTGCATCTTGGATCATGCATCAGTGCATGTCCTGTCGCTGCAATCTCTCGAAGTGATAATGGTAAGATAACTGTAGATAAGGATAAATGCATAGGCTGTGGATCCTGTGTGGCAGTATGTCCAAATAATGTTATAAGATTAGTTCCCTATAGCGCAGAGTATATTGTTGCTTGTAATAATCATTTACCTGGTGGTAAGGTTAAGAAGGTATGCCAGAGCGGATGCATAGGCTGCAGACTTTGTGAAATCAAGGTAGATGGGTCTCCTTTCCATATTGACAGTTTCCTCTCATCCAACGATTATTCTAAGAATCAGGATGCAGGTTCTAAGGCAATGGAAATCTGTCCGCAGAAGTGTATTAAGAAGGTTTAAGTGAAGATAGCATTTGGCTTATATACTGAGATTTCATCTACATCTCCAGTGCCCGCATTTAATCGGGCACTGTCGCTCATTTATGAGCCAGTGCTAGCTTTTCTATATAATAATCCAGATCATCGGCTTTCTCTTTATCAGAGTGCTGGAATGATGAAGCATATATTCTCACAGCGCCCTGACATCAGATCCCTTCTTGTGTCTTTGGCAAAGAGAGATAGCATAGAATTCATAACAGGCTCATATTCCCAGTCAATTCTTTCTCTGCTTCCCCCTAAGGATAGGCTTACGCAGATTGAGAGAATGAATAGCATGATCAGGCATGATTATGGTATTACACCTAAAACAGCTTTTTTCTATGGTCAGATATGGGCACCTCTTTACATATCTGCAATGAAGAATGCAGGGGTTGATAACGTCATAATCTCTGGATATAAAGCGACAAATAAAGAGAATCTTGTAAAAGACAGCTTCATGATGAATGAGCTTGGAAAGAGAATAGGCGTATACATAATAAATGATGATGCATCAGCACTTATATCTGCATATGCACAGGGAGAGATTATGCTATCATCTCTTGAAGAGGAGCTTGAATCAGTTCTTTCATCAAAGAACAGAGATCAGATAATATTCTTCAATGCAGATCAGCTGCTGGAAGGAGCATCAAGAAGCAATGAGGATGATAAAATAGGTGCATTTGTCACACGATTCCTGACAAAGCATAAAGAAGAGCTTGTTTTTCTGGAGGATATAAAGCTGAATAAGCCAGGCTATCTTGATTCTGGCTGGTATTCTAGAGATGCGTATGCAAGTGGGCTTCTATCTTTCAATGATATTTTCGTAAGAAATGAGAATTTCAGATATCTTTTCAATCGATATATCTCATTAGCTGAAGGCTGCCAAGGGGGGCGGGGTAGCCGCTATACAAAGAAGGATGTCTCACGCTGTCTGCTTGGAATTGGTACAGGACCTCTCTTTATACATGATGCACTCTGTACGCCCTTAAGGTCCTCTGCAAGGAGGGCATTCTGGACAGGAATAATTGAAGCAGAAGAGTGCGTATATAAAGAAAATAGCGCAACGATGTATAAGGAATATGACCTAGAAGAGAGTGGAGAGAATAACTATTTCACATCAAATGCTCAGTATCTTGCTGTCATGTCCCCACTTGGTGCTGCTGTTACAGAATTTGACTATAAGAGATTTGCAATAAATCTATTTGATACTAGAGTTCCTTTTGATAAGGGTTTTGGTGAGGTCCATCTTAAGAAAAGCTTTTCTGATACTATAATAGTCGGAGGAAAGCGCTATTCCACTGATGGCCTTCTCTTTGATGCTGAAGTCATTGATAAGAAGAGGACTGAGTTCATATTCACACTATCAGATCCATCTCTGCCATTCACAATAATAAAGCACTATAAGCTAAGAAGCTCAACATTCATTGTTGATGTCACTCTCATTTCTGATGAAGAGATTGAAGGTGTTTACCAGAGTGAGGTGTTCTTGGAAGGTTCTGGATTTGAGCTTGTTGGTGCAGAGATGAAGCGTCTCATGCTCACAGATAGGCTTGTTAAGGCTAAGACTGTCAAGTACAGTTCAAAAACGCCTCAGATGCAGGTTGTTTTCTCTTCTACAGAGCAGTTCTCGCTCTCAGAAGAGCATGTGTTCCAGGGACAGTTCACATCTGTCTCGTATGAGGAATTCTGCTTATACAAAAGGCTTGTCTTCTCTTTCCCATTTTCTATTGAGAGTGGTAAGGCAAGGGATTTCAGGCTTGTTATGCGGGCCAGTGAGCTGTAGTTTCAGTTTTCGCATATTTAATTTATATTTAAGTCAGAAAATAATTTTTAAGGAGAAAATAAGATGTTTATTGAAAATAAGGCTAAGTTTGAAGATCTGAAGGAAGAAGCATATCAAGTCTGGAGGCGTCTTTGACGAGGCCAAGACTGAAGATAAGATAAAAGCAATCGAAGAGAAGACAGCTGCACCTGACTTCTGGAATGATAAGGAAAATGCAGAAAAGACATTTGCAGAGCTCAATGCATTGAAAGACAGCTATTATCCATGGAAGGAATTAGTTGATGAGATCAAAGAGCTTGATGAGCTTATTGAGCTTTATGGTTCAGAGGACGATGAGAGCCTGAGACTAGAGCTTCAGGGGCAGATTGATGCACTTGATGAAAAGTTCAAGCCTCTTAAGATAAAGACATTGCTGGATGGTAAGCTCGATAAGAACAATGTATTCTTATCAATTCATGCTGGTGCTGGCGGTACTGAGGCATCAGATTGGGCTTCGATGCTGATGAGAATGTATACAAGATGGGCTGAGCGCCATGGCTTCAAGTGTGAGCTCCTTGATATGGAAGAAAATGAAGGTGGAATAAAAAGCGTCACTTTGAAGGTTTCTGGCCCATATGCATATGGATACCTAAAAGGAGAAGCTGGAGTCCATAGGCTTGTGAGAATCTCCCCATTCGATGCTGCGAAGAGGCGTCATACATCATTCTCTTCTGTATATGCATCAGCAGAAGTTGATGATGACATTGAGATTGATATAAAGCCTGAGGATTATCGCCTTGATACATATCGGGCAGGCGGTGCTGGTGGCCAGCATGTAAACAAGACTGATTCGGCTGTTAGAATCACTCACTATGCTACAGGAATTGTAGTTCAGTGTCAGAACGAAAGAAGCCAGTACATGAATAAGGATGTTGCCTTTAAGATGCTCAGAGCTAAGCTTTATGAGTATTACCAGAAGGAAAGAGAGAAGGAAAAGGAGAAGGATGCAATTGCCAAAAGCGATATTTCCTGGGGTAACCAGATCCGAAGCTATGTTTTCCAGCCCTATACTCTGGTGAAGGACCATCGAACAAATTACAGTACTGGAAATATTACAGCTGTTATGGATGGCGAAATAGATGAGTTCATTGAAAGCTGGCTCCATTTTCAGAAAGAGAATTAAGATTCTATTACTGCTGCTTGTTGTCACTCTGCCTCTGCATTCTGCAGAGTTCAGAGTTGGCATCTATTCTAATGATGAGAATGCTCTGTCTCTTCTAGAGGAAGCTATCTCATCTATTGGAGGACAGGCTGACAGCAATTATTCTCTTGAGAAAGTGAAGAAAAGGCTTGCTCTGGAATCTGAGAGGAATTATCTGAAGGCGCTCAATGAGGCTTATCAGAAAGAGAGCGGTGATTCAGTGCCGAGGATAGATGCTGAAGATGTCTCTCTTCCTCTCAATATTTCAACTCTATATCTTAAGCCTGCAGATAAGGAGCAGGATTATCTTTTATCTGGAGATTCTGATGCTTTCAGATATTTCCTTCTTAAAGAGAATCTGGATCTTATTCTAGTGCTTAAAAGTGAGAAATCTGATGGAATTCCATTACTGACACTCTATGCTGATGGAGAGATTATCAGAGAGAGCTTATATCTTAATAATCTTCTAGATGAAGAGAGACGTGCCTTGCTGAGTGTTATTGTTCCATATTTCAGAGATGATAGCGTAAGAATATATCGGCTTACATATCCAAGGGCGTCTGCAATATCAATAGATGGGGTAAAAGCAGATCTGCTCACAGATTTTGTAGTTCTGAAACCAGGCATGCATAGATTCAGCATATCTGCACCTTATTATATTCCTGCAGATATTGAGCTAGAGCTGGCAGATGAAGAGGATGTGGTGCTCTCTATGGAGAAGGACACTCCCAATCTTCTTTTTCTGAGTCCTATTCCATATGATGCAAAGCTGAATTACCAGGGGAATGAACTATCCTCACATCTTGTAAGGGATTCCATTTCTCCTTTTTCTCTTACTGCATCGTATTCTGGATTCTCCCTATATTCTTTTGAGTCAACCAGAGCTCTCTCATCGCTCTCTTTATCGCTCAAACCAGAGTGGATGAGTGGAGAGAATATTCTGGAAAAGGAGAAAGGGAAGTTTTATGCATCCCTGTTTACAACGCTGATCTCTTTTGGTGCTTCTGTTGGTGCTGGGACTATTCAGAGGATATATAGTGAATATGATTTCGGGCCTTTTGATGTTGTTTTTACAGGCGTAAGCCTAGTATCATTGATATGGATGGCTGATTCAATGTTCAGCTATTTTGATGCTGCAAGATATGGTCTATAGGAGTTGAAATGGCATTTTTCAAAAAAATCGGTGAGAAGATAAAGAATCTTTTCTCTTCAAGTAGAATAGATGATGAATTCTTTGAGAATCTGGAAGATACGCTTATTGAAGCAGATCTTGGCTCAAGGCTGACACTTGAAGTTGTTGATGCACTAAGAGAAGAAGCTAAGTCTGAGAAGATAACAGATGCAGCACTTCTGCATGAGAAGATGAAGGAGATTCTTTCAGGTTATGTTAAAGCTGCAGATTTTGATATCCCTAAGGATTCACTTTCTGTATTCATGGTACTAGGTGTTAATGGTGTTGGAAAAACAACTTCTATTGCAAAAATGAGCAGGTATTACACAAAGCATGGACAGAAGGTACTGCTAGCTGCTGCTGATACATTCCGTGCTGCTGCTGTTGATCAGCTTGAGATTCATGCTGATAGGCTTGGTATGAGGATTGTAAAGCAGCAGATGGGTTCTGATCCAGGAGCTGTTATATTTGATGCAATTACATCTGCACAGGCTCATGGTGATTCTCTCATCATCGCTGATACCGCTGGCAGAATGCACAATAAAGAGAATCTTATGAAAGAGCTCAAGAAGATGGATAAGATAATAAAGGCTAAGAATGTGAATCCTGATCATTATCATAAGATTCTTGTAATAGATGCTACAACAGGCCAGAATGGACTAGCTCAGGCAAGTCTCTTCAATGATGCTGTATCTCTTGATGCAATCATACTCACAAAGTATGACTCTGCGGCAAAAGGTGGTGCACTTGTGCAGATTGGAAAACAGCTTAATCTTCCTGTGTTATTCGTCTGCACAGGTGAGGGATATGATGATATCCATCCATTTGATAAGGAAGAATATCTGAATTCTCTGCTAGGCTTATAGGAATAATGAGAAGAATCATCGCATTATCTATAGCTTTACTTATATTACTATTCCCTGTTTATTCCGAAATATGGAAAAGCAATGAACTGGGTCAGAAGCTTTTGCTTCTTGATAGCATAAGCGATTCCGGCTGGATATTGAAATCAAGCGACAATGAGTCTGAGCTTTTTCATGATGGGATTTCAGTATATAGGAAAACTGCTGCAGATAATGCGGAATATCTTGTTTTTGAAAGCGGACGTGAAGAAATCTATGAATATGAGGGCTATAGAATAACCCGACAGATTATCAGAGATGATGGAATAGAAGAGGAATATAGGATTAGATATGACGGAGATTCTATCTCTGGATATGAATACAGCATAGATGGAGAAGTCAGAAAGCGAGTCTCATATAGTTCCTTTAACAATAAACTGACATCTATATCTGGAGATTCTAATGGCTATTTCGGTTACGATTTCTATTCCTATGATTCAGATGGTGATGTGGTTAGGGTGAGGATCAGTCCTGATGGAAAGCTGTCGCGGGGAGAAGATGAAGTTCTGGAAAGAAATGCAGAGGGCTTATTCTCAAAAAACATAGAGAGAGATGGCAAGGAATGGACTTTATCTTATGATGATAACCTAAGGCTTATAGAAGAGCATTCTGATGGAATTTCCATAAGTTATTGCTATGAAGATGATGAGCTGAAGGAAAAGCAGATAGAGAATGGCAGTTCAATGACTATCGAAGAATATGATAATGGCAGTGTGGTCAGGAAAAGAGAGTATGCAGATGGAGAGCTAAAGAAGGTCAGGACAAGGCTCAGCGATGGGAAAGTTGAAGAGGTCCGATATATATCATCAATTCCTCGTTATAGATTTACATATGACATTGATGGCTCTAGACTGCTGGAGGCAGAAGCCATATGATAGCAGACTGCGTTCTCCGTTATGCTTTTTCTAAAAGCGGTGGTCACCGTCTTCGGGTGATACGGATTATAATCACATTAGCGCTTTCGCTTGCCATCCTTTCTTCTGTGCTATCTATAATGGATTTTCTTCAGAAGAGCCGATTTGATGATATAAGAGCTGTGCGTTCTTTTGATATTGTCATCAGCGGGGACCATAAAAATGAGATGAAAGCTCTGTATCATTCTCATTCTGTCTTTCTCTATGCAGAAGGAGAAGCCCTTATTGATGGGAATGCTTATCTTTTAAGATATATAGATGAAGATTATGATGGAGCGCTTAGATACCTGAGAGGTGATGGTTCTTCTCTTTCTATTCCGTATGCATTATATAGGAAAGAACGCAAATCTGAGTATTCTATCACTATGCTAAAGAAGGGAAGAAGCGGTGTAAGGCTTCCTAAGAGCACTGATTACCATGCAAGTGGTATCTACTCAACGCCGCTTGGATCCGAGTTTGACAGCAATATGCTGTTCCTTCCACTTTCTGAATATGATGGATCCTCGCTTTATACTGCGATAAAGGGAATCGATGAAAGTGAAAAGGGGAAGTTATCTGATTCTGGATATAATGTGAGAACATGGAAGGAGAGTGAAGATTCTCTTTATTCGGCTTTTATTATTGAGAAGGCAATGATGTATTCAGTTATTTCTCTTCTCTTCATAATAATCGCTGTAAGCGAAAAGCAGTCTGTAAGGATATTCTTCAGCGCAAAGGAAAAAGAGAGAGCAGAGCTCTGTGTTTTAGGTGTAAGCCAGATGAAAGTTGGTGTCATATTCATCCTGTCATTCATGATTATAGTAGTGATATCAATTTGTGCAGCATTAGTGTTATCTTATGCTTTGCTTCCTGTTCTTGAATTTGCGATATCACCTTTTATTTATGGAGAAATAAATCTGAAAATGCCGATTGCCGGTTTTTCTGTTTTTGCTTCAGCTTCACTTCTTTTTACTTTTCTGTTCTCTCTTAGGGAGGTTATCCTTGATAGGAAAAAAGACCTGATGGAGGTTATTCATGGCTGATTCTGTTCTTCGTCTTGAAAATGTAAGTAAGGCATATAGTTCTCCAGATGGAAGCACTGTAGAGATTCTTAAGGATATTGATCTTTCGATTGAAATGGGTTCGTCTGTTTCCATTGTCGGACAGAGCGGCTGTGGGAAATCTACTCTCTTAGCATGTGCTGCACTGCTTCTTTCATCGGATGGAGGTCGGATTATATATAATGGAGACGATGTCAGGTATTTGGATGATAGAGCTTTATCTGAGCTTAGGCGAAATTCAATGGGCTTTGTCTTCCAGTCTTCTCTTCTTCTTGAGGACTTCACTGCACTGGAGAATGTTGCAATGCCGCTTCTTATTAAGGGAATCAAGAAAAGAGATGCTTATAGAAGAGCTGAAGAATATCTTGCACTTATGAAGATAGATGACAGAGCTTCATATAAGCCTGTTCTTTTATCTGGAGGTGAAAGGCAGAGAACAGCTATCGCTAGGGCAATAGTCTCTGAACCATCTATCATCTTTGCCGATGAGCCAACCGGTGCTCTTGATGAAGAGAGTGCTTCGCTTGTTGAGAGTCTTCTCCTTTCAGCGGTAAAGGAAAAAGGACTTTCAATGATGCTTGTCACTCATAATAATCAGTTTGCTATGAAATGTGATCATTCCTATCTTCTGAAATCAGGGGTGCTTAATGAGAAATGATGCAGAGCTCATTTACCTTAAGAGGAAGGTTGGGATAGGTAATTCACTGCGGTATAAGCTATCTTCATTTACGCCTCTTCTGATAATAATGCTTATTACAGCGGTCCTTGTTTTCTCTATAACATTCATATTCTCAATGTCAGATGCAATAGAGAATGCAATAATATATCTAGGATCAGGTGCTGTTTATTCTTCTGAATATGTTGATCCAGCTTTATATCCAGAAGTGGGATATGAAAGCTTTGTCTCAAAGACTGAAGGTATTATCTATTCTGAAAATGGGGAAGGACTAGTATATCTTAAAGGAATAGATAGCACATATTTTACAGATGAACGCAGAAATGCACTTCATCTCGAGCCGGGGCTTAGCAATAGTGAGAAGGGCATTCTTATATCCCAGACTCTTGCGGAATCATTGAACCTTAATATTGGAGATCGTCTGACACTTCTTCTATATGAAGAAGAGAAGAATAGGACAAGGCCTCATCTTCTGAGTGTTACAGGTATCTTTGACAGTGGCTATGTTCAGCTTGATAGATATCTAGCATTTGTCGATATCTCACTTCTTGAAGGAGCAGAAGGAGGATATGAGATAATCCTAAAGGATAATAAATCTGCAGCTTCTTTTGCTTCTAGCCTTCGGTCTTCTGGATATGATGCCTCCAGCTTTGATCAGCTGTATTCTTCATTATATGGTAATGTACGCAATTCAATTGCAATTCTGTACCTGATTTTTGCCTTGGTTGCCATTCTTGCTGCTTTCTTCTCTTCAGATGCATCTCATGCTTATGTTGCTAGGGATGCTCGGGATATTGCTGCAATGATGCTTTTGGGATTGTCTGAGAACAGAATAAGGAAAATGTACCTTAAGCTAACTCTGTTCTTTATTCTGATCGCAGTTCTGATAGGTTATTCTGCTGGAATCGTATTATCTATGAGGATACCTCATCTTATAAAGCTGATAGCAGAAGAGAATTCATCTCTTCTTGAGTATTATATAACATCATTTTCTGTATCAATTCCTTTGAAATCAATAGCTGCAATCATAGTAGTAATGCTATTTGTTTCTGCAATTACAGTATTTATTTCACTTTTTTCGATAAAATCAAAAGATATCAACACCCTTGTAAAAGGGGAATAAGAGAGATAGGATAAACAAGTGAATCTTGAAGCATTTTCATTAGGTACAAGTGGAATGATGCCTCTTCCTGGCAGATTCCTTACATCTGTTCTTCTCCGCCGTGATGGGGAGCTGTTCTTATTTGACTGTGGAGAGGGAACCCAGGTTTCTCTTAAGATGCTGAATCTGAAATGGAAGAAGATCTCTGCAATATTCATCTCTCATATGCATGCCGATCATGTTACAGGCCTTCCAGGTCTTCTCATGCTCTCAAGCCAGGTTGAAAGGGAAGAGCCTCTTTATATCTATGGTCCACAGAAGCTTGTTGAATACATTGATGCATCAAGGAAGATTCTCGATATGTATATCAATTACGAGATTATAGTGACTCCAGTCACAGAAGGTGAAATCTATCATGGAGATGGTTTTTCCATAAATGCCTTTCCTCTTGTGCATACAAAGCCTTGTTTTGGCTATTCTCTTGTTGAAGAGAAGAGGAAAGGTGAATTCTACCCTGATAAAGCATTGGAACTTGGTGTGCCAAAGGGCAGGCTCTGGGGAAAGCTTCAGAATGGTGAATCTGTTACTTTAGATGATGGCCGCATCATAAGCAGCAGCATGGTAATGGGCAATCCTAGAGAGGGCAGAAAATTCAGCTATGTTACAGATTCTCTTTATTTTCCTGAGATTTCGGATTATGTCCATGACAGTGATTTGCTATTCTGTGAGGGAATGTTTGCTTCTGATTTAAAGGATAGCGCTCATGAAAAGAAGCATATGACTAGTGCTGAGGCTGCTATGATAGCAAGGGATGGCTATTGTGATAAGCTGTGCCTTCAGCATTATTCACCTCGCTATAGTGATAGGGAACTAAAAGTGCTCAAGGATGAGGCACGAGAGATATTTCCAAATACTATACTGACTAGGGACAGAATGCAGTTTGATATTCCGCTGAAGGATTGATTGACTGCATTTCATGCTTTTAATTCAGTCTTTTTAGAAATCCTTCAACTGCCATATTGAATTCATAAGGTTTATTATTAGCAATGAAGTGATTCCCTTTAATGAAAATAAGCTCTGAGTCTGGAATTATGGATGCGATCTCTCTTGTGTGATTTTCTTTTATCATGTCATTTGTTCCTGCAATTACCAGCGTAGGAACAGTGATTTTTGCTAGATCCTCTTTATGGATATTCAGATCATTCACCATAAGTCCAAGCATCTCTGCATTCATTTTTGCTTTTCGATTAACTGAAGCAAAAAGGCTAGCGATTCTGTATCCTATTTCAATTGGGAACTGAACGATTCTTTTTACCCCTCTTGAGTAAATATTACCTCCATTGAGGATTAGGGCTCTTATCATGTTCTGATGGCTTATAGCAAAGTCCATAGCAATATTTGCACCGTCAGAGAATCCTAGTATGATTGCCTTGCTGATTTCAAGATCTTTCATGAAGTCATATAAATCAATTGAGAATTGATGAATTGAAAAAGGAGTATCTCCTCTTTCTGATTTACCATGTCCTCGTGTATCTAGTGCAATGACCCTGTATGTCTGGCTGAAATATTCAATCTGCTTTGTGAAATAAGAGCTATCCTCGCCATTCCCATGAAGCATTATAAAAGGTTCTCCTGTTCCTTTTTCTATATAATTGAGTTTTATTTCTGCCATATGAAACCTATTAAAAAAGGTATTCAGCTTTCTCTGCATGAATACCTTCTTTGCTTTTTACTATCGATAAATCAGAATCTGGATGCTTCTTTAATCAAAACATCAGCTGTGATATCCCTGCCATTAAGACTTGCTGTCCTCTTAGGCTGGATATACCTGGTCTTTGCTTCAGCCTCACCTCGTGATACGAAAGGAAGGATTGCAAACAGCTTTGAACCATCTTCGAATATAAGTGCATCATCGCCGAAGACAGACTTCAGATAGCCTTCATTGATTTTATCTGAAGGTTTGAATCCTACAACAGTAAGATCATATCCGAATTCTTTTGCAGACTTGATTTCCTCGTTGAGGGAACCTCTGAAATCATAAGAAACCTCATCTCTTTTTTCTATTGCTTTTTCTGCTTCAACAGGAACTTCTTTGATGACTTCCTTTACTGTCTCGACAGGTACTTCTTTTATAACTTCCTTAATAACTTCGACTGGAACTTCTTTGACAACCTCTTTGATGACTTCAACTGGGACTTCCTTAACAACTTCGACAGTCTTTATTACATCAACAGGAACTTTTACCTCATAAGGCTCTGGTACCGTCTTGATTACTTCAACAGGGCGCTCAACTTCACGGATTATTACTTTTTCATCATCGCCTGTCTTGATTTCCCTTACAACGTCAACAGGAACTTCTCTGATGACTTCAACAGGAATCTCCTTGACAACTTCCTTTACAACTTCAACAGGTACAGGCTTCTCTACCTCTACAGGTACTTCCTTAATGACTTCAACAGGAACTTCTTTGATGACTTCCTTTACTGTCTCAACAGGAACTTCCTTTATGATTTCCTTAATCTCTGGAGGAATATCTGATTTTTTGTATTCAAAGACAGATCCCTCAACTCTTCCTCTTGCGTTCGGATCATCGATTGGTGGGGTGTAGAGAGGGGAGTCATAGGCATTAGGTGCAAGCTTATCTATTGTGTCCTTATAGTCCTCATCATTCTTCTTTCCAATTAGGATAGCTATCTCAATAAGCACTAGTCCTACCAGAATTGGGAAAATCTTAGTCAGGACAGAATAGATCATAGCTTCAGTGATGTTATATGCAGGTGCAATCATGCGTATGAAGACAAGAGTGAACACTGCAAGGATGATCAGCGAAATAATAATACTGGTGACAACAAGCTTCCAGGTCTTAGAAGGTTTGGCCATTACTTCCTCCATCGATAGTAAATATACATCGATAATGTTATTATATCAAAAGTAGCAGTATGTTTACAAGAAAGAAAAAAGCAATGGTAATTGCAATATATATAATATCTTTTATTGTTCTGGTTTCATTCTTTGGGGAGTCTGGATTCTTCTCTGGTAAAATGCTGGATGAAGAGAGAAAAGAGATCAGCTATCAAGAAGATAGGAAAAAAGCAGATATTGCCCTGCTTAGGACTGAAATAGCCAGAAAGGGTGCTGAGAATACATCTGGTGAGCTTATTTATGTTTTCTCAGAAGATGAAGATGCCATAAGTGAAAGACATGAAGAGGACGTGCTGGTACATGATTTCAAGCCTCTTTCAGACTTTTCAATATTCTTTATTTCTTTTATTCCAGCTGTTATATTTATAATCTTTGTTGTATTTTCTGAAATCAGGAAAGAAAGGAGAGAAGATGAGCGCAGCAATAATTGAATATGGACTTGATAATGCGGAAGAAATCGGAAAGAGACTTAGAGAAGGTGAGGTCGGAATTCTTCCAACAGATACAATCTATGGCATATCATCAAGAATAGGTGTTGAAGGAAGTGAGAGAATATACCAGATGAAGAGGCGGCCTGAGTCAAAACATCTGATTGTTCTGATGACAAAGAAGCAGCTGGAAGATAGTTCGCTGCAGGTTCCAATGGATCTTCTGGATAGATGGCCAGCGCCATTTACTGCAGTTCTGAGAGATGAAGATGGAACTACAGTTGCTGTTAGAGTTCCTGATAATGATTTTCTTTTATCTCTGATGGAATATTCTGGCCCTATTTATTCAACAAGTGCTAATTTATCTGGCTGTCCGGCTATTAACGATTTTAAAACACTTCTCTCTGTTTTTGGTGAAAGTGCTGACTTCATTGTCAGTGAAAGTGGAAAGAGCGGAACATCTTCAACGCTTATAGATGCAACAAAAAAGCCCTACACTGTAATCAGGCAGGGCTCTTATGTCTTTGATTAGTCTTTTGTGATCCGTCTAGCTTCCATATAGAATCGTTTTTCGTTTGCATGTCCGATTGAGAATGTCTTTCTCGGATATGCTCCATCTTTTAGCATATCTGCAAAGAATCTGTCTTTTGAGACTTCTGGAAGGATGAGGCCAATATTTCCCTTCTCATTTCCAAGCTTCAGTGTGACATCGACTCCATGGATATAGTCAATATTACCAAGTCCCTCATTGAGCATATCATCAATCACAAGCTGGATTGTACCTGCTGCAATCTGCTTCTCTCCGCCATGTATTGTATATAGATATAGCTTATTATCAAGAGCCAGGCCGAAATGCTGTCCATTCTCGTTTATTCTTCTCATAAGCTCATCTATGTTTTTGACTTCTTCAGCATCATAGCTTTTGCAGGTCTTAGATAGAAGCTTGTCAAAGTCAGCTTTCTTGAGATTGAAGAAGACTCTGTGGATAGGCTCGAACTGAAGGCCATCATCATAGATATTCTCAAGTTCAACGAGTGCGAATCTTGCTGGATGGTTTTTCCTCTCTTCTTCTGAAAGACCTTTCTTTATATCCTCCCAGCAAGCCTTAGCTGTTGCAAGGCTATGGTTTCCATCTCCCATTGCAAATAGGAGCGGATTCTTTGGATCAAGATCATTATAAAGCTTTTCAAAGCCTGCAAGCACTCCGTTTATGCTCTCATCATCACTTACTCTATATCCCTTAAGTTCTCCTCCATCCGCAATCAGGGTGAAATCATAAATAAGAGGAAGCTTTTCCCTCTTATCTTTGAGAGGTTCGATAATAGCTCTGTATTTGTCGGAGATCAGTACGAGAATATGAGGAAGTTCAAGCTTTGCTGCTTTTCTGATCTCTTTTCTTGGCGGAATTCTTGAAAGAATAGTTCCTTCTGTTGCTCTGATGAGTGTTCTTGATTCCTTGCTATAATCATATGCTTCAAGGTCAAGTGCAGCAATGAGTCCATAACGTGTGCCACTTGGTGTTTTTCTTTCTGTAAGTATGAATGAATTCTTATACTCTTCGAAAAGTCCTGATTTGATGTATTCATTCATTGTCTCATTGATTTTCTTGATCCTTTCTTCTTTGTCATCTCTTTCAAGATATACTTCTGGATATATTATCCTGAGGGTTGAAGGGTCACTGCCGATCTCTTCTGATAGCTTTGTCCAGTATTCCTCTTCTGAGGTGTATTGGTCGCATGCGACAACTGCCCAGTGATTGAGGTTACATCCTTTTTTAGGAAGAAGAACATCTGGAAGAGCTAGACCATATTTTGCGAATTTTTCGTTATAACTCATAAAAACTCCTATTTTGCTTATGCATTAATTAATATTATCATAGGTTTATTATGAGCTGTAAAAATTTTGACACATTGATTGTTTCTGGTGGATCGGCTCCTGAATCTTTTTTTATGAGGGACTGGAATTACACTAAGATAATCGCTGCGGATTCAGGTTATGACACTGCGAAGCGTTTAGGTATAATCCCTACAGATGTTGTCGGAGACCTTGACTCTACAAAGTTCCGGGATGAGATCATAAGATTAGGCTTCAAGCCATGTTCCCATGATAAGGATCAGACAGATACAGAACTTGCGATAATGAAAAAAGTAGGTGAGTATGATCTTGTTGGATGCGGAGGAGGAAGGCTTGATCACATCTTCTCTGTTCTGACTCTATTCAGAAAATATGATGTTCCTCGCTATTGGTTCACAGACTCTGATGTGTTGATGGGATTCAATGGCGGGGAAGGTTTCCTAGATGCTGCTGTTGGTACAGATTTCTCAATTCTTCCTATTGTGGCAGAGGCTAATGTCTTTTCTGATGGATTTGTTTGGGAGCTTGGAGATAGACCGCTTTCTCCTCTATTTATATCTCAGTCAAATAGAAATAGGAAAGAACGGGTATTCCTCACTTCTTCTGCTCCTATTCTGATAAGAGTTGCTCCATCTGCATTCAAACCAGGTATGCTTCATATCCTTTGATATATTAATCTGTTATGGTAAGATAACAATATGCTGGCATTCAGAAGAATAATAGAGTTTTCATCCAGAGTTCATACATACATTCTTGCTCTGTACTCATTCTTTGCCATTTTATTTGTTCTGTGCCTCTATTTTCCCGTGAATGAGAGTCTGATATCTCTTATAACAATAATACAGATGGTGTTAGGATGGACTCTTTTCCTTGAAGCATTCTGGATTGTTATGGCTTCAATTCTCTGTGCTATCTCAAGTAAGGTCCTTGTGATAAAGCCTGTTATTCTTACAATATTGCGGCTGATTGCATATTTTGCATCATCAATAATCATTGATCTGCTTAATAATATTATTCTGAAAGGTTTTCGACTTGGAGGTTGATATATGGATAGAATTTATGCACTTCGCGGTGCAACAACAGTAGAAAATGATGATCCATCAGAGATTGACGCATCAGTCAGGGAAATGATGGAAATGCTTTATAAAGAGAATGGTATAAGCGATGATGATATCTGCTTTGTGCAATTCTCCCAGACTGCTGATTTGAAAAGCCGCAATGCTGCAGCTGCATGCAGGAAGGGGGGATTCTGTAAAGAAGTGCCTCTATTCTGCACTCAGGAGGCGTTTATTGAGGGCGGACTGAAGATGTGTATCAGAGCTCTTGTCTGCATTAATCATGAAAAGAAACAGCTGCCTAAAATGGTGTATCTCAATAGGGCGGAGTCTCTCAGACCTGATTGGAGCAAAAAATAACAATTCAATAATATTATCCTATCTGAGGCCTGCCTGTTCATGGCAGGTTCTTTTGCTATTAGTAAAGAATAAAAAAAAGCATCGGATTTCCGATGCTTTAAAGCCCCCTGTCGGATTCGAACCAACGACCCCGAGATTACAAATCACGTGCTCTGGCCAGCTGAGCTAAGGAGGCATTGCTTATAACAACAGATGCTAATATAACGGGTTTGAAAAACAATTGCAATAGGTTTTGAAAAAATATGTAAAAATGTTCATTGCTTTAGTCTTTCTTTTGATTCTAGTTTTTATTATTGTGAAATTTGCAAAAAATGTATTTTATTTACCATAAATTATATGTGTGTATATTTACACTTGCTTTTGAAAAATGATATAAACATGCTGTTGTGGTTGTATTTGACAATTCTATGTTTTGTTAGTAATATCAAAGAGATTTTGTAGTCAGTTGGAGGATTATAGATATGGCAGGTAATGTTTCAAAGAACGCTCATCGTGAAGGTGCTAAGGTTCTTACAAGCAGATGGGGTGGTGCAATCAAGATGAAGAGTGTATTCGAGAATGGAAAGCTCCGCCATGTAGCTTATTGTGAGAAGTCTGGTAATACAGCTCGTAAGCCAAAGGATTTGATGTAATAATAAGCATCTTTAGAGAAAAGGCCCGTTGATCGGGCTTTTTTTTATGTCTTAAACATTTATTTTATAGTATCTTTTTTTATACAAAGGAGGCTGTTAATGAGAATATATAATAGGATGACTGATCTCATAGGAGAGACCCCGCTGCTGAGGCTGAAGAGCTTCTCCGAGTGCCATGGCATCCATGCTGATGTTTTTGCAAAGCTTGAATATCTTAATCCAGCAGGTAGCGTGAAAGATCGTGTTGCTAAGTTTATGCTTGACGATGCAGAAGCCAGAGGACTGATTAAAGAAGGCACTGTTATTATCGAGCCTACTAGTGGTAATACCGGAATAGGAATTGCTGCTGTTGCTGCTTCCCGTGGCTACAGAGTGATTCTTACAATGCCAGAAACCATGAGCATTGAAAGAAGAAGCCTTCTTAAGGCTTATGGTGCAGAGGTAGTGCTTACTGATGGCTCTCTTGGAATGAAGGGGGCAATAAAAAAAGCAGATGAGCTTGCAGCCAGGATAAATAATAGTTTCATTCCTGGGCAATTTGATAATGAGGCAAATCCTAGAGCTCATTTCGAGACAACTGGGCCAGAAATATGGCGCGACACAGAAGGCAATGTTGATATTTTCATTGCAGGAGTTGGAACAGGTGGAACGATTACAGGAGTTGGTAGGTATCTGAAAAGCATAAATGCTTTGATTAAGGTTATAGCAGTGGAACCTGCGTCTTCTCCGGTTCTCTCTGGTGGCTGTGCTGGATCACATAAAATACAAGGAATAGGCGCAGGCTTCATTCCGAAAAACCTAGATACTTCAGTGTATGATGAGGTCCTTGCTGTAGATAATGAAGATGCATTTAAATCTGGAAGGGAAATTGCAAGAGAAGAAGGCATTCTTGTTGGAATCTCTTCAGGGGCAGCTTTATATGCAGCAAAACTGGTAGCCTCAAGGCCTGAAAACGCTGGAAAGTCTATTGTTGTCCTTCTTCCGGATACAGGCGATAGATATTTGTCGACCCCTATGTTTGCAGATTAAGTTCTTCAGAATATCATTTTAGGCTAGCTTCTGATTTAGTATGTCCTGCAATGTGATTGATGTGAGATAGTCTTTTATTGCTTTGTTGAGCCCCTTCCAGAGCGGTAGGGTAGCGCAGTATTCATTTCTTGGGCAATTGATTTCTTCACTATCAAGGCATGCTACTGGAGCTAAGCCACCTTCTGCTGTGTTGAGAATATCATAGGCTGTATATTCTTCAGGTACTTTTGCTAATCGATATCCACCCTGGTATCCTCTGTTTGTCTTAAGCATATCTGTATTATTTAGTACGGGGACAATCTGTTCTAGATATTTTTTTGAAATTCCCTGTCTGAATGCAATATCTTTTAGTGCAACAAAACCTTCCCCCTGATTTTTTGCAAGATCAAGCATCAAACGCATGGCATAGCGGCCTTTGGTTGATATTTTCATGATACATAGAAACATATACTAATTTTGTAGGTTTTGACAATATGAAAAAGTTTTAACGAGAAAAAATAAGATTTTGTATGTATATGATGCGAAGTTTTTACATCAAATTGTGTATCCTTTTGAATCTTCGTGTGTTATAATGAGTGAAAATTGAAAAATTATATGATTTTTTAGCTAGACATGAGGAGGAAACACGTGAAACGTTTTTCAAAAACAATCTCTACGGTACTTCTGGTAGCTTTACTTGCAATCTCTCTTATTGGTTGTCAGAGCACTGCAAAGACAGAAGCTGCACCTGAAATCGTAGTTCAGCCTGTAGAGGCTCCTACTGCTGTTGCACCAGCTCCGGCTCCAGCACCAGCTCCGGCTCCTGTTCAGAAGCCAGCTCCGGCACCTGTCCCGGCTCCTGCTCCGGAACCTACACCAGCACCAGCTCCAGAGCCTGTTGTTGCAGAACCAGAGCCTGCACCTGTTGTTGTAGAGGAAGTTGTAGCAGAACCAGCTCCTGTAGTAGAAGAAGTTGTTGAAGCTGCAGTCGAGGAACCTGTTGTATATCCATACGGTGTTACTGAAATCGTAAAGAATACTCAGGGCGATAAAGAGTTTGATCTTTATATTGTACATACTAATGATGTTCACGCTAGAGTAGTTCCACAGGATGGTGGAATGGGTTATGCAAAGCTTTCTACAATGCTCAATGTTGCAAGAGATATCACAGACAATATCCTTCTTCTTGATGCAGGTGATGTAACTCATGGCACAAACTTTGCTAACATGTTCCAGGGTAGAACAGTTGGTGAGCTTCTAATCATGCTTGGCTACGATGCCGTTGCTCCAGGTAACCATGATTTCAACTATGGGTATGAAAACCTCGTAGAGCTTGCTCAGTATGCAGAAGATAATTCAAACCTCAGAGTTCTTGCAGCAAATATTACAGATGAGAATGGATATCTTGTATTCCAGCCTTATCAGATTTACAGATTTAATGATTTCAAAGTATGTGTGATTGGTCTCACTACTCCTGATACAAAGGAAAAATCACATCCAAAGAATACAATTGGTCTTGATTTCATGAGTGATGAAGTAATCCAGAATGCTCAGTATGCAATTGATCTTGCTCATGAACTTGCTGATTATGTTATCGTTCTTGGCCATATCGGACTGGATGATGATGGCACATCTGCAATTACTTCTAAATACATCTGTGAGAATATCAAGGGAATTGATCTCTTTGTAGATGGTCATTCTCATTCAGTTCTAGAGAATGGTCTTCAGGTTGGAGATTCTCTTATTGTTTCAACAGGTGAGTATCTGAAGAATGTAGGCGTTGTAGAGATCCATGTAAATGGAAAAGACGCAAAGATTACAACAGCTATGCTTATTCCTGCAAAGGATGTGCTTGATCCAGCAAATAGTGATCTTGCTAAGTCTTTCGGAATCGTAGATATTCCAGATGATCCAAAGGTTGATGAATACATCGATTATGTTAACGCAGAGCTTGATAAGGTTCTTGATACAGTAATCGCAAATGTTCCTTCTAACCTTGATGGTGAAAGATCTCATGTCAGAACAAAGAAGACAAACCTGTCAACTCTTATCTGTGCTGCTATGACAGAAGAGTCTGGTGCGGATTTCACAATCACAAATGGTGGTGGAATCAGAGCATCTCTTGCAAAGGGTGATGTTACTCTCGGTGATGTAAACAATGTTCTCCCATTCACAAATACAATTACAGTTTGTGAAATTTCTCCTGCTGATGTATATGCAGCTCTTGAGTGGGGATACAGAATGCTCCCAGAGACAAATGGTGGATTCTCTCAGACAGATCTTCAGGTAGTATACTCAAAGTTTTCCCCAGCAGGATCAAGAATCAAGAGAGTTCTTCTGAATGGTCAGCTTCTTGATAAAAACGATACAACAACTGTTCTCAAGGTTGCAACAAACGACTTTATGGCAGCTGGTGGTGATGGATATACAATGTTTGGTAAGGTATTGACAGAAGGCAAAGTTCTTAATGAAGTATTTGCAGATTACCTTGCAAAGCATTATCCAGCAAACTAAGCATTGGAAATTGCTTTTTACTTGGGCATCTCATCAGAGGTGCCCATTTGTTTGTTTTTTTGTTTATTTGAGGGTTCTGAATGATAGAATTTAATAATAGAGAAATCTCATGTGAAGAATTTTCAAATGCTGATTTTACTGCATATGATTTTTCTGCTTTTCAGATTGATGAAACAGTTTTCAGAAATTGCATTTTCTCTGATTCTGTCTTTGTTGATGCTTCTCTTCATTATGTTGAGTTTATAGGCTGTGAAATTACATCATCTTTTACGGATTCTCTTTTGGATAGGGTCTTTTTTGATGAATGCCTTATTTCCGGCTCGACTTTTATATCTACAAGAATGCGAAATACAGAGTTTCGTTCCTGCCAGGCTCGTTATGTAACATTTGATGAGTCAACTATTAAAAACGTTATTATTGCTTCATCTAACTTCGCAGATTCCTCTTTTTCTGATTTAAGCTGCAAGAATTTTAAGATAAATGATTCGGATTTAACTTCATCTGCTTTTGTAAGCACTTCTCTATCTTCTGTAGATCTTCATGGAAGCATAATGTCAGGCATCATAATATCAGAGAGTAAAGTAGAACTTAAGGGTGCAAGACTTGATGTTTCACAGTCCTTGGATATCATAAGGCTTCTGGGTGTAGATGTTGTATATTAGAATGATTCTGAAATAAAAATGTTTTTGATAAATTTTTCTGAACTATGTTGACATATATCTCAGGAAAATGCTAATCTCTTCTTGTTCGGAAATACATTCTCCTGTAGCTCAGTCGGTAGAGCAGGTGGCTGTTAACCACCCTGTCGGGGGTTCAAATCCCTCCGGGGGAGCAAGAACAAACCTCTACTTCGGTAGAGGTTTTTTTTAATTCAATTTGTAAAACTATTAAGTTGCATATGTTCCTCTTTGTTTGATTATTTCCAGTATTCTCTTTTTCTGGTCATCTGTGAATGCCTTGAGGTATTCATTTACCTTATCCACCTTAATCACAACACCGGTTATAAAATCCGTAAGCTGTCTATCTGTCATGCTTCCGATTATGATATCAGCCACGAGATTTGAAGCCTTCTGTATCTCCTCATCAGAACCAGACTCTTCTGCAATAGAGTAGAAGATTGGCTTCTCTTTCTTCTTGGTCATCTCAGCTTCCTCTGCTGAGCGCTCTGCAATATCAGGATTCTCGCTTATAATCTCCTTGCTTCTGTATTCATCATAGTTAAGGCGAGTGTTGCTCTTGACATCATCATTCCCGTATGTATATTCTTTAATTGAATCTAATAGATTATTAGGCTCATTGATCGGGAACCAGATGTTCCGGGTAACTCGAGGGGGCTCATTCTGAGCTCCCTTATTTATTTCGAATACATCTCCAGTTTCAACATCTACGACATACCCTTTATATCCGGTTCTCAATTTAAGCTGAGAATTAAACTTTGTAATCTTATTTATAGAATCCTTTTTCTGTTCTCCATCATCTTCATAATCTACAAATCTTGTGGATATGAATCCGATATCGAACATAGGGTTATCAGTATCTCTCAATCTCGTATTCAGCTTATTGCTTGAGCATATCTTGAACTCAACAAATTTATCTCCGTCCACAATAGCTGAGACACCATCAGCGAAAGAGCCTTTTTCCAGCCTGACTCCGAATACCTCCCTGATGAAATTCTTTGCAAATCTTGGAAGTAGAATCAGATCTTCACCGAAAATCTCATTGTAGAGCTTTGACTGCAGATATTCCTTAACAAATGGCATGTCACCATAGCTTGAATTAGCCAGCATCTTAATGCCATTGTATTCTATCTTAGGATACTCTTTGATAGCGTCTGTAATCTCTTTCCGGTATTCAGTAAAGAATTCACTGACAGGCTTTCTATCCCAGTATTCAGCGCCTTCCTTTACCATGGAAGAGTACTTTTCTGTTATTTCCCTTACCTTCTCAGCGGACTACCTCCACTGCACTGAATCCTCAGCTAGGGAATAAAGAACTCCA
>CAKQRI010000016.1 GCA_934271365.1 uncultured Spirochaetales bacterium | reverse complement strand
GATATACACTCTGTACCTATCTTTAAGGCTGTTATAGAAACACTCAATGAAAGACGAGGCAGAGTCTCCGATGGCAATCACTTCCGGTTCACTGAGGCCATTGGCACTATCTGCAATATGACCAAAGCCTGGAGTATTCACATAGCTCCAGCTGATTCTCTCATCTTTGCACTTCACAGCAATCTCGTACTCTCCGCTAATCAGCTTCTCAGAAAGAGCTATACAATCAGAGCCCTCTTCTATAGCATCAAACAGACCCTTGCCGCTTTTGCATTCATTAAGAATCGATTCTGGAGAA
Organism: uncultured Spirochaetales bacterium; assembly: GCA_934271365.1. Taxonomy (GTDB): domain Bacteria; phylum Spirochaetota; class Spirochaetia; order Sphaerochaetales; family Sphaerochaetaceae; genus Ornithospirochaeta. The sequence continues at coordinate 36,018 of CAKQRI010000016.1, read as the reverse complement.
AACGATGAAACAACTCTGATATCATCGCTCTCTGCAATGAAAGCACCTCTATCTGTAGGACCAATAAGATCTGCATAGAGCGCAAAAGACCTGCCATTTGAAAGCGTTCCACCAAAGATGGTCATACCGCTGAATTCCCTATCTTTAAGATATTCTTCAATTCTCATAAAGCCCTCCTCCTATATTCTGCAACAAAGACAGGTCTATTGAAAGATTTTTAGACTAGAAATACGAACCTTTATGTAAACTATTGTATCTTAAAGTGTTTACAAACTATAATTCACACATGGCATATTTTTCTGTATCAGGGCTTTTTCTAAGAAGAGATGGGAAAGAGCTGCTGCATGACATCTCGTTTGAAGTAGAGAAAGGAACATTGACTCTTATTGCTGGAAGAAACGGATCTGGCAAATCAATGCTTCTGAAGGCAATAAAGGGACTTGAGAAATATGATGAAGGGAAAATAGTCCTGGCTGGAGATGAGATAAGGAAAAGCAGGGATAGGATGAGGAGAATAGGCCTTGTATTTCAGGATGCAGCACTTGAGATTGTCGGATCCACGCTAAGAAAAGACATAGCATTCGGCTTAGAGAACCAGGGGCTTGCAGAAGATGATATAGCTAAGATAACAGATAGGATGCTCCATGAATTCTCCCTTGAGGATAAGGCCGATTGTTCCCCTTCTATACTATCCGGAGGCGAGAAGCGAAAGCTGTGCATTGCTGGGGTGCTTGCGATGAGCACAGAGCTTCTGCTGCTTGATGAGCCATTTGCGAACCTTGACTATCCATCTGCAAAGACAGTGCTCAGAACGCTTTTAGACCTGAAAAAGAAAGGAGAGACCATAATCATAGTCTCGCATGAGGCTGAGAAGATTGCCGCACACACAGATAATATAATCATACTCAAAGATGGCAGGATCAAAGAAAAAGGGCCATCAGAGGATATGGTAGATCTGCTGATGGAAAATGATATATACATACCTGCTAATGTCCTATTTGAGGAGCTGACATGGCTCAGATAGCTTTCTCATATCTGCCGGAGTCAGGATGGCTAAGGAGGATGAATCCTGCAGTGAAATTCATCATCCTGATAATGCTGTCAATCACTATCACAGGCGCAGAAGGATATGAAATAGAAGCAGGCTTTGCCATTGTGTCAATAATAGCTGCGACAAGCCGGATAAATATACTGAGAGAGCTTTATAAGGCGAAGGCGCTTCTGCTTCTCTCCCTCTTGATAGCCATAACTGAATACTGGAGCTGCAGCAGCATAAAGGGAAGCATAGATGAAGCAGTAAAGTACCTTACTCTGATCTCTCTTGCACTTCTGCTATCCGCAACCACTGACACATCAGATATGGCAGCATCGATATCAGGCATGCTATCGCCATTTGCCGGACGATATGCATCCCGCTTCGGTTCAGATGTGATGCTGACGCTTGCAATAATACCGATGATTGCATCAAGCGCATCAGAGATGATAAATGCAAGGCGTAGCAGATGCGGAAAATTCATCAGCCATCCTATAAAGAACATCTCTGAATATGTGATCTCGCTCATGCTTCTTCTATTTAAAAAGATTGACAGCTTCTCAGACGCACTTGAGACAAGAGCATTCGATAGAGATAAGAGACGCTCTGCCCCAGAAGTGCATAGTTCTGATATAATCCTGCTGATATGCACAGCAGTTATTATGATAGCCTCCTTGATAGCAAGAAGGATGCTCTGAGAAGAAAGAAGCTGAAAGAGATCAGAGAATATAAGCATAAGGATGAATATGCTGAGAAGCTTATAGAGTGGATAAGAAACCACCGCCTATATAAGGAAGCATCTGCAATACTTGCATTCTCACCTCTAAGAAGCGAAGTGGATATATCACCTATTCTAGATGATGAGAGGATCCTTCTTCCGTATATAGATGAATCAGGGATGCATTTCACCCCAGGAAAAGGCAATATGATCCGAAACAGCCTTGGATTCTACGAACCTGTAGAGAAGAGAGAATGCCAATACGAGAAGGCAGTGATGCTTGTTCCACTGATTGCCTTTGATAAGGACCTGAACAGACTTGGAAGAGGCGGAGGATACTATGATAGATATATCAGGGAAAACAGGCATAAGCTATATGCAATAGGAATATGCTTTCCAGCCTCTCTGACTGAAGAGGTTCCTATCTCGCCTCTAGATGAGCCTTTAGACGAAATTCCAGTGCTTTGAAATAATCAAGGAAATCCTGGCGCTGAAGCATAGATAAGAATATCCTGACAACAGGATCTGAAAGATCATGGCGCTGAAGCTTCTCTCGGAATTCCTTAATATGAACCCATGAGAGAATAGTTGATATAGCCTTCAGATAGCCTCCAGGATTATCAGGAGATGATGCTATCGCAAAAAGGATATGAATGGGCTCTCTGTCTCCTGAGAGCCCTTTATCAGAGAGACCTAAAGCTATAAGAGTCTTATCAAGCCCTTCAACCTTGCCATGGGCAATTGAAACTCCATGACCAATGTATGTGGACTGCTCCTCCTCTCTTTCTATAACAGCAGAGAGGAGTCTTTTCCTATCTACAGATGAGAATATCGGAGAGGACATGATCACATCCTTCAATGCAATGTACTTATCCTCTCCTGGAAGAGTTATAAGAGACTCAGCTAGCTTCACTCTCAGATCAAGCCTCTAGAAACCTGTTTATTGCAGCAGCAGCTTTGCGCCCCTGCCCCATAGCAAGGATTACAGTAGCAGCGCCAAGCACGATATCACCGCCGGCATATACGCCCTTCACGCTGGTCTCACATGTCTCCTCATCTACAATGAAATTGCCACGCTTATTGACCTCAATAGCAGGAGTCGTCTTCTTGATCAGAGGATTGGATGTATTTCCGATTGCAACAATAACCGCATCATATTCGACTTCAAAATCTGAGCCTGCAATCTCAACTGGGCTGCGGCGGCCAGAAGCATCAGGCTCTCCGAGCTCGCACTTCCTGATCCTTACAGCTCTTACAAGATCATTCTCATCACCCAAGATCTCAACAGGCTGGCAGAGGAGACGGAAGTTAACACCTTCCTCTACTGCATGGTGGACTTCCTCCCTTCTTGCTGGAATCTCATCCATTGTCCTTCTGTATATGATATCAACAGTCTCTGCACCTAGACGGCGGGCTGTTCTTGCCGCATCCATTGCAACATTTCCGCCACCAAGCACAGCTACACGCTTTGCATGGAAGTATGGGGTCTTTGCATCCTTCTCATCATAGGCCTTCATCAGATTGCTTCTAGTAAGATATTCGTTAGCTGAGAATACAGAAAGGAGATTCTCTCCAGGAATATGCATGAACTTAGGCAGTCCTGCACCTGTTCCAACAAAGACAGCATCGAACTTATCTTCTTCCATAAGCTCCTGGATTGTCCTTGTCCTTCCTATGAGAACATTCTTATCTATTGTTATTCCCATCTTGATAAGACGCTCTATCTGCTCATCTACAAGCTTCTTAGGCAGTCTGAACTCAGGGATTCCATAGCTGAGAACTCCTCCCATCTTATGGAGAGCCTCAAACATGACTACCTCATGGCCTTTCCTTCTCACATCTGCTGCACATGCAATAGATGCAGGGCCAGAACCAACGATAGCAACCTTCTTTCCTGTAGGTGCTGCAACAGGCGGAAGAGGTGCATCCTTGCCTTCCCTATCTGCAACGAATCTCTCAAGACGCCCGATTCCGACAGCCTCATCAACGCTCTTCTTCATCTTTCCTACAGTGCAGTATTTCTGGCACTGGTTCTCCTGAGGACATACTCTGCCGCAGACAGAAGGAAGAAGTGATGACTGCTGGATTATATCAAGAGCACCTTTATAGTCCTTCTTTGTTATCTCATGTATGAAAGCTGGGATATCAATGCTTACAGGGCATCCTGTAACACATGGCTTAGTCTTGCACTGAAGACAGCGGTTTGCCTCAACTAGTGCCTCTGACTCAGTATAGCCAAGAGCAACCTCATTCATATTCTTAACTCTCTCCTCAGGAGACTGAGATGGCATATCCTGATGAGGAATCTGAGCTCTGTCTTTAGGTGAAAGCTCTGAAGGAAGCTTTGCAAGTATATCCTTTGCTTCCAAGTCCAATTCTTCTGGGTTCTTCATTATGCCTGTCCCTCCTCAATCTGAAGATCAATGTGACATTTGTGATGCTTCTCCATCTCCTGAGCCTTATATGTGCGGCTTCTCTTCATCATGTTATCCCAATCAACAAGATGGCCATCAAACTCAGGGCCATCAACACAGACGAACTTAGTCTCGCCACCGACAGTAACACGGCAGCCACCACACATTCCTGTGCCATCAATCATTATGGTATTAAGCGAAACAAGGATAGGTGTATCTGTCTTCGCTGCAGTAAGCGTGCAGAACTTCATCATTATTCCAGGGCCAATTGCGACAACCTGGTCCACACCTTCCCTGCAGAGCTCCTCAAGAGGCTCTGTAACAAGTCCTTTCCTGCCATATGATCCATCATCTGTCACTACAATGAGATCAGGGTCAATCTCCCTCATCAGATCCTCTTCAAGAATAAGGCTCTTATTTCTTGCGCCAATGATGCACCTTACATTATTTCCAGCTTCCTTCATTGCTTTCGCGATAGGATAAAGAGGAGCAACGCCAACACCACCGCCAACACAGACGACCTTGCCGAATTTCTCTATATGAGTAGGACTGCCAAGAGGTCCAAGCACGTTCTCAATGAAGTCTCCTTCATTCATGCGCGCCAGAAGATGAGTTCCCTCGCCTACAGCCTGGAATACAATTGTTATAGTTCCTTTCTCAGGATCAGCATTTGCAATTGTAAGCGGAATTCTTTCATTGAAGTCGCCACCTTTCTGTATGATGACGAACTGCCCTGCCTTTCTCTCTCTTGCAATCATCGGAGCCTCAATCTCCATTGAGAAAACCTCAGGAGAGAGATGTTTCTTCTTCAAAATCTTATACACTCTGAACACTCCCAGAGAAAGTATAATCAAATTGGCAAAGTGCGTACAGATAAAGAAATCAGCAGAAGTAAAACATATATAGCATTACATCAGCTTATATTTCCGGCACATCCTGCAGAAAAGCATCGATTATTCGCTCATGTTTTTGTTGCATAGTGCCATTTATTCGCTCATGTTTTTGTTGTGTGGTACCATTTATTCCCTCATTTTTTTGTTATATATTCAGATAATTCTTGGTATGATATGCAAATATATTATTACAAAAAAAGAGGCCATCAGCTGACGACCTCTTATGTGTGTATAGAATGACTAAAACCCGGTTAATTGATTTTGATGTCAATTGAACCAATGCTTTCATTTTTCTTCTTAGGAATAGATATTCTGAGAATACCATTATCAGCAGATGCACTTATCATCTTCTCATCAGCATCCTCAGGAAGCTTGAATGAACGTGAGAATCCGGAATTGCGGATTTCTCTAATCAGGTAATGCCTCTCATTCTCTTCATTATGCTTCTTAGCAGCTATAGTGAGCACATGCTTATCAAGTGAGATCTTGACTTCCTCTTTGCTATAAGACGGAATCTCTGCCTCAATTACATACTCTATGCTGTCTTCCAGGATATCCACAGGTGGAATCTTGTTCTTAACATAAGAATCCTCAAAAAGATCATTGAATAGATTTCCGATAGTATATTCTCTTCTGTAAACGTTATAACTCATAGTATCTAACTCCTATAACCAACTATAGCAAATAGCATGCCAATTTTATTATTTCCTTATATAATAATGAGTTATATTTCCAATATAAACTAAAGCCAACAGACATGATGTCTTTATGACCCAAAACAGGAAATAGCAAAGAGACAAAATGACACAGCGCCGGATTATCTAAATTTCAGGGTGTCAGAATGATACAGAATCAGCCTTCAGGCCATACGAATGAAGCATTCAGATGAGTCTCTCCATTATCTATGAGGATATCTTCCCCTGAACAGGACTTATTCACAGCTGTCATGAAATAGATCCATTCTGCAATCTCTTCTGGCTCTGCCCATTTCCGGAGAGGAGTAAGATCCATAATCCTGTTCCAGAGAGATGGATCTCCCATGACAGGACGATTAAGCTCTGTCTTGACGCCTCCTGGAGAGATGCTGTTGCAGGTTGCTCCATACTTCGCAACTCTTATCGCAACATTCCTGGTATAGGAGATCAGCCCGCCTTTTGATGCTGAATATAAAGGAAACTCTGCACCTGTATGAGCAGATGCTGAGGCTACATTCAGAATGCTCCTTATTGCAGGCGTTATGCCATAGCGCTCTGTTACATTTATAGTGCCACGGAGATTCACGGCAATATCATCAGGACTCTCCTGAACACCTGCGTTGTTTATCAGAATGTTCACATCAGGAATATCTGGGAGAGATGAAGGATCAGATATATCTGCAATGAAATGCTTATAGCATCTATTCTCTATTGAGCTCTCTCTTATATCAATACCGAATACCATATGGCCACGGGACAGGAACAATTCAGCAGCAGCCTTCCCTATCCCGCATGAGCTACCTGTTATCAGAACATTCACAGTTCTCCTCCTTTCTCAGGCGCTGTATCCTCCTTGTCAGAGGAATTGTTATGAATGGGACAAAGCATGACTCAACAACAAGCTCAATGACAGTGCCAGAAAGCACTGAGCTTGTTATATCCTTCCATGCCAGCTCATAAAGGGATAATCCAATTGGTGCAAAAGCCAGGACCATGAATACCGCATTATCAACAAGCTGGCCTAAAAGCGTAGAGGATGCAGAGCGGATGAAGAACAGCACCCTGCTATCCTTATCAGAATCGATATGCGCTTTGAGCTTCGCAATTATATGCACATTGATCAGGTTTCCAATCCAGAATGCCACAGCGCTTGCGATGATTGTCCTTGGCCCATTAGAGAAGACACGGGCAAAAGCATCAGCCTGCTCTTCATATTCAGGAAGCGTTGGAATTAATACAATCAGACGACCAATCATCATGACAGCGAAAGTGACAGCTGTTGCAAAGGATACGATCCGGACGCATTTCTCCTCTCCCCATACCTCGACAATCACATTTGATATCAGGAATACTCCCCAGCTTATCAGCAGCCCGCCATCACATATTATGACAGGAGATGAAAAAGAGAGTGACTTCATGCAGAAGATATTCATTGTGACTGCGATGACGACATAGACGACTGAAAGATAGATCAGGTAATCATCAGAAGTGATGCTTCTGTTTTTTCTCATAGGCTTCCTCTTTATAGTTTTGTTTTCTTATGCGAAGGATTTCCAGGAATGTACGAACTCCGCAGAGAATGAGGATAGAGAAAAACAGGTGCTTTAGCAATACCCAGATCAGAATATATAGTAATTAGTATCCCAATAAGGGATGGCTGGAGACTTCCTCATATAGAAGCGATACGAGCTATCAAGAGACAGGACCTTACGCGGCAGACGCCAGAAATCATCTATCTTATGATATGCAGAGAGTATCATTCTAGGCCTGTACTTCAATATAGTCTCATGCCCACCATCAAGTGCTTCAGACTCATAGCCTTCGGTGTCGAATTTGAGAATAGTAGCAGGTCTTCCACCAAGTGCGCTGTCTATCGTGAGTGACTGTATCATCTTATCGGATGAAGACCTGTGAGAGCCTCTGCCTTTTCCGCAAGAGAACTGGACAGAGCCGCAGCTATCACATACGAAAGCATTGAAAAGCTCTATATTCCTAAGCCCTTCAGTATTCTTCTGCAGCTTTCGGAAGCTCTTAGGATCTGGCTCAAAGCCATAGACAGCTTTCCATGATGGAGCAAGCGATGCAAATCGCTCTATCGTATCACCATTATATGCACCAATATCCACAAAGCTCTCATCAGCGCCTATCTTCAGAAGCTTCCATGATTCCCTGTCATCTTCCTGTCCATCAAGAAGATAATCAATCCTCCCTGAAAGCCTATAGCGGATCACTGACTCATAGCTCTTCCAGCTCTTCTCGTCCTCTAAGATGGAATAAGCCCACTCTATGTCTCTTCTGTGTCTTGATGCATACTCCTCATCAAATAGATTTCCATCGCCATCGCGGAGCATATCAGGCATGTATAATTCATTTCTGCTCCCTATCCTCTTTATGTTCTCAATGACAGCTCTATCATGGGTGCCAAAGCCGAGAATAACAGCCATCTTCCCGAATTCCTTTTCTGCATCGCTATATGAAATAACCCTGAATCCATGGAAATATCTTGAGCGGACAAAGCCATCCGATGCAAAGCATGCCTGGACTCTTATTGATCTCCTCTCAAACTCAGATAGAATCATATCCGCTCCATCTCCTGTTCCATAGAGAACAATAGGAAGCTCTGTCTTCTTTATATTGCTCCAGAAATCCTCATAGCTATCTGTCATTCTCTTCCTCCAATAGATGTCTGGCCTCTTCTGCAAATCTCAAGACTTTCTCTTCAGGCCTCTTTGAGAACAGAATGCCATACGGTATGCTATAATCCCAGTCAACCTCAAGAGAAACAAGTGACGGATGCACATTCTTCCAGCATTCTGTAGTAAGCAGCACAGCTCCATCCTCAACTGCCTTATTGAAAACAGATACGTCATAGAACTGAGATGTATCCACTATATGTATTCCCGGCCAGTTGCGCTTCAGGTCGTTTCTGAGAAAGTCATTCACGCCGGAATCTCCCTCAGGAACCATCATAATCGTCTCTCCAGATAAATCACTTACGCTTATCCTCTTTCTATCTGCAAGCCTATGGCCTCTTGGAACAGACACCATCTTCCTATATCTGCCAAGCTGTATGAAATCAGCATGGAAAAGCCATGTCCTGGAATCACATATGCCAACAAGGAAATCAAACTTCGCTCCAAGCTTCTCAACCTCGCTGACTATGCCCTCATGATCATCCTCAAAAGGAATCAGGCTCAGCTTATAGTCAGAAAAAGCTCCTGCAAGCCTGTAATAGAGATCAACAAAAGGCTTAGCAGGATTGAGAATGGATGTCCCGACCCTGAAGACCTTCTGTGCAGAGGATACCTCTCTCGCTCTCTCAATGGCAGCTTCAGAATAAGATATAATGAACTTTGCATCATTATATAGAGACCGACCCGCATCAGTGAGAGCAACCCCAGAAGGAGTTCTCTCAAGGAGCCTTAGACCAAGATGGTCTTCAAGGGCATTAACCTGCTTCATTATAGCCGTCGGAGATAGGAAAAGAGATGAAGAAGCCTTAGTGAAGCTTCCGGATTCTGCTGTCTTTATGAATGCATCAAGAAGTCTGTTATACATACCAGTATCAACTATAAGTTAATACTCTACTAACATACTGGAAATTCTCTGTCAACAATAACTGCTGTATATTGTGACTATGGAGGAAGCATATGGAAAAACAGCTTATAGTCTATTACTCCAGACCCGGAGAAAACTATTTTAATGGAAAGATCCAGTATATCAAGAAAGGAAATACAGAAATAGCTGCAGAGATCATAAAAGGGCTGACAGGCGCAGACTCATTCAGAATAGTCCAGAAAACACCCTATTCTGATAACTACCGAGAATGCACAGAAGAGGCACATGAGGACCAGAGGAGAAATGCAAGGCCTGAGCTCACAGCATATCCACAATCACTTGATGGCTATGATGTGATCTATCTTGGGTTTCCTAATTACTGGAGCACAATGCCTATGGCAATGTTCACTTTCCTTGAGCACTGCAGCATGAAAGGAAAGACAATAAAGCCATTCTGCACACATGAAGGCAGTGGCCAGATCCTGCTTGTAACTGCTGGGAGAGGATGGTATCAGGAATGGGGAAAGGATGCCATTGAGCTAAAACCAGGTGACACAATCAATATAAAGCCTGGAGTGAAGCATTGGCATGGGGCATCCAAGGATCAGTGGATGCAGCACATAGCAATAGAGGTGCCGGGAAAGAACGGGAAAACAGAATGGTGTGAGCCTGTATCCGAAGAAGAGTATAGCAGGCTTAAATAACAGGAGGATTATATGGCAAAAGTAACAGCAGGACGAGATGCTCTGGGAGAATTCGCTCCGAAATTTGCAGAGCTGAATGATGATGTTCTATTCGGAGAAGTATGGTCAAGGACAGATAAGCTATCTGAAAGAGACAGAAGCATAGTGACAGTTGTTGCACTCATGTCCAGCGGAATCCTCGATAGCTCTCTTAAGTTCCATCTGCAGAATGCAAAGAACCACGGAGTGACAAAGGAAGAAATTGCGGAGATCATCACACATACTGCATTCTATGCTGGATGGCCAAAAGCCTGGGCTGCATTCAGAATGGCAAAGGAAATCTGGACAGAATGATAGCCTGATGCATAATCAGATAAGCTGAAGGAAAATCCTGCTGAACATCTGAATCAGCAGGATTATTTATTTCAGAAGGAATCCTTCCAGAGCGATATGATGCCAGAGGCTCGGGTGCGTTTCAGATCTATTATCCTCTGATTCCTGCTCCCTCGGAATTGAAGAGATATATCCTTCTCCTCAATTCTGAACCTGCCATCAACAAGCACATCACATAGGCTGAGAATCTCTCTTGAAACAGGAGAGAATGCTCTGGATGGGGCAGTGCCGCAGATTTCCTCATAGGTGAACCCCGAATAGAGCCAGATGCTCTTATCAGGATATGCTTTTCTTACCTTTCTCAGAAAAGAAAGCAGACAATCCTGATTCTCTCTCTCCATAGGCTCTCCGCCAAGCACTGAAAGCCCCGCTATATAGTAAGGAGAAAGGGATGATATGATTGCATCCTCTACATCTTCTGTAAATGGCTTTCCATAGTCAAATGGCCAGGCCTCAGCGTTGAAGCAGTCTCTGCAATGATGACGGCAGCCTGAGACAAAAAGACTTGTCCTCACGCCCTCGCCATTTGCTATGTCATAATATTTTATCGCTGCATAATTCATAGATCATTTCCTGAGAATAGATGATATTGCCATCTTATAAATGCAGCACTCTATCTTTGATTTCCTCAGTTCTGCCCTGATTCCAGTACTGTGTTCCTATATAACCGCATGTTCTTCTGGCAATATTCATTGTATCCTGATCTCTGTTTCCGCAGTTAGGGCATTCCCAGACAAGCTTGCCATTATCATTGACAATTGCAATCTCGCCATCATAGCCACACTTCTGGCAGTAGTCAGACTTTGTATTGAGCTCTGCATACATGATATTGTCATAGATAAACTGTATCACAGAAATAACCGCATCAAGGTTATTCTGCATATTAGGAACCTCTACATAGCTTACAGCACCGCCAGTTGAGAGTGCCTGGAACTGAGCTTCGAACTTCAGCTTAGAGAATGCATCAATCTTCTCTGTCACATTCACATGGTAGCTATTTGTAATATAGCCTTTATCTGTAACGCCCTTTATGATGCCGAATCTTCTCTGGAGGCACTTAGCAAACTTATATGTGGTGCTCTCTATAGGAGTGCCATAGAGAGAGAATGCAATATCTGTCTCCTTCTTCCACTTATCACACATATCATTCATGTGATTCATCACATCAAGTGCAAAGCCTGTGGCGCTAGGATCAGTATGGCTCTTACCTGTCATATATCTCACACACTCGCAGAGGCCTGCATAGCCAAGTGATATTGTTGAATATCCACCATAGAGGAGCTTATCTATTGGCTCACCCTTCTTAAGCCTGGATATTGCACCATACTGCCAGAGTATAGGAGCTGCATCAGAAAGTGTTCCCTTAAGCCTGTTATGACGGCACATAAGCGCTCTATAGCAGAGATCCAGTCTCTCATCGAAAATCTTCCAGAATGCATTCATGTCCTTATGGGATGAGAGTGCAACATCTACAAGGTTTATCGTGACAACTCCCTGATTGAATCTGCCATAGAACTTATAGTTGCCATTCTCATCCTTCCAAGGTGAGAGTGCCGAGCGGCATCCCATTACAGGGAAGCAGTTTCCTTCCTTCAGCTCCTTCATCTTCTTTGCAGAGATATAATCTGGAACAAGTCTCTTAGCAGAGCATTTAGCAGCAAGCTTAGTAAGATAGAAGTATTCAGATCCTTCCCTGATATTCTCTTCATCAAGAACATAGATCAGCTTCGGGAATGCAGGAGTGATCCATACACCAGCTTCATTCTTGACACCAAGGAGCCTCTGCTTCAGCATCTCTTCGATTATAAGAGCAAGGTCATGCTTCTCACTCTCATTCTTAGCCTCATCAAGATACATGAAGACAGTGAGGAATGGAGCCTGGCCATTTGTTGTCATAAGCGTTATGACCTGGTACTGGATTGTCTGAACTCCCTTCCTGATCTCTTCAAGAAGACGCTTCTCAACAATCCTGGACTTAGTGCTCTCATCTGTCTCTATACCAAGCATCCTGATCTCTTCTTCGACGCTCTTCCTGATCTTATCTCTTGAAATCTGCACAAATGGTGCAAGATGGGCAAGAGATATTGACTGCCCGCCATACTGGTTAGATGCAACCTGTGCGATTATCTGAGTGGCAATATTGCATGCAGTGGAGAAGCTATGAGGCTTCTCAATCATTGTCTCGCTTATCACAGTACCGTTCTGGAGCATATCCTCAAGATTCACAAGGTCGCAGTTATGCATATGCTGTGCATAGTAGTCAGTATCATGGAAGTGGATTATGCCTTCCTTATCAGCATCAACAATCTCCTTAGGAAGAAGAAGGCGTGCTGTGATATCCCTGCTGACCTCCCCTGCCATATAGTCACGCTGAACACTGTTAACAATAGGATTCTTATTTGAATTCTCCTGCTTGATCTCCTCATTGTTGCATTCAATAAGGCTGAGAATCCTATCATCTGTAGTATTGGCCTTTCTTACAAGAGATCTCTGATAGCGGTATCTGACATATTCCTTTGCAATCTCAAATGCGCCATTGGCCATTATCTGCGTCTCTACCATATCCTGGATTTCCTCAACAGAGACTGCACGCCCAAGCTTATTGCATTTGTACTCTATATATTCAGCGGCGTCTTTGATCTGAGCCTCTGTGAGCTCATGGGCAACACCAGCATTATTTGCCTTTGATATTGCAGTAATAATCTTATTTATATCGAAATCAACTTCTGATCCATTTCTCTTTATTACTTTCATCTGATTTTCCTCGTGCTATAGAGACCATATCACGCATAATGCATCTTGGCAAGATGGTAATTATACCACATCAAGAGTAGCAAAAACAATACAACACTACATGTAGTGTATATAATAAAACTAAGCACAATTAAAGTTATATAGTTTTTATAATGAAAGCATATATTAAAAAAGGCGCATTCAAATTATCTCTGAACCATTTTTTGCATCCAAATATCTGCTTTCTATGGAAATACGATGAAACAATGGATCAAGAAAGAGGATTTCATTATTTATTTTCTGTAGTGTCCTGCTTTTTTTCTTTATGGTAATCATTCTAGTACCAAACAAACTGCTCTCTGATTTCATGCTCTCTCCTATTCTGCTACCTCATGGATTTCCATATAAATATGGAGCAGAACAATCGGTTCTGCATGTCATTCCTCTCTCAGAACATTTGCCGCTAAGCGCCATATATGATAACATCCAATCAGGAGAGAGCAAGTGATTCTGCATTCTACATCAGGTCTTAAGACCAGCAGCCTTTCAAGAATCTTCGACAATGTCACTGAAAGCTACAAATATTTTCAATGCGGTTTTCCAGAAAATACTTGAAGGATGCAGAGAGATATCTTATGAAGACCTAGTTGATGACATGATTGCATCAGCATGGTATATGGTGAGTGAATATCATCTGAATCTAGGTCCCTCTGACACAATGGAGAAGCTTATCATCAATCTGCAGAAGACAGCTCCGTTCAGTCCCTCAGAAAAGAAGGATCGAATCCTTGAATTCCTCGCGAAATCTCAGGATGCAGACATTATCAGCAAGAAGAAGATGCTTATAAACGAAGTACCATATCGCCTGCAGAGCACACTTCTTACGCTTACAGCAGAAGACTGGAAGAAAGGACCAAGAAAAAAGATCGAGTTCATCAACAGCCATGAAGGCCTTATCTACAGCTTTGGAGAATACAATGGACTCAGTACCAGAATATTCATCAATGATGAGTGGGCTGCTTATATTAACGATAATGCAGCTTTCCTAGAAGGCTGGTACAGATACAGCCTAATCCGTTACCTGCAGCGAAGGAATCCTTCGGTACCGGGCATTCCTGATAAGCTGGAACCTCCAGCTGAAAGGAATCTTGCTGATGTTGCAAAGTACTGGCGCTCAGTTCTGGAAATCAGACAGCTGAAGGAAATATATGGAGGTACAATCCTTGAAAAGGATGACATCTCAATAGATCACTTCATTCCATGGTCTTATATTGCCAGTGATGAACTCTGGAACCTTCATCCAACGACAAAGGCAATAAACAGCAGCAAGAGCAATAATCTCCCGGACTGGGATAAGTATTTCCTGCCATTATGCAGGATAGAATACGCGTCTTATCAGATAATGCAGAACTACCCGCAGCTCAAGGACAGCTTCGAGAGATTAGCCAAGAGCCACTGCACATCCATAGAGACAAAAGAAAGGCTTTATTCAAGAAAGGGACTCTCGATCGATTCTTTTTCAGCATCGCTTAAAGAAGTACTTGAGCCTCAGTACAGAGCAGCTGAAAACTGCGGTTTCAGAACCTGGGCTCTCTCATAGACTATCATTCTGCTTTCTAGCATGTGGTTATACCGATGAGCTTCATAGGACAATCAAATTCTTCGCATACCTCTGCATATCCTTGAGCCGATCAGAAATATGGATTTTCTATCATCGTCTTACACATAAAAACAACTCTGATAGATTCATCATATGCAAAATAATGAATATTACAAAGTCAATATTCATAATAAATTTATTGTCACAATATCAAAGTATTGATGATTCAAGTTACCTCTAATGACGATTTTTTAAGAAAATCGCTAGTACTAATAGCGAAAATCATAATATAATGCCAATAGAGATAGCATATGGAAAAGTACGTACATCGCATCATAGACATTCAAACAAAATTGAAGAGCAAGTCATTGTTCCTTTTCGGTCCAAGACAGACGGGGAAAAGCTCATTGATTAGCCATCAGATTCAGGATAATGTGAAGCTTTCATGGTCCCTGCTCAATGCCCGTATAAGAAGAAGGTGCCAGGCTGATCCCGGCGTACTCCGTGATGAAATAGAGACAAGAGGAATCCATGATGGTCTTGTAATTATCGATGAAATCCAGAAAGTACCTGAACTGCTTGACGAAATCCATCTTCTGATAGAGGAGACTGACATCAGATTCCTTCTCACAGGCTCAAGTGCGAGAAGGCTTAAGGAACAGGGAGTGAATCTGCTTGGAGGACGAGCAGGAAAAATAAACCTGCATCCTTTCGTCTGGCCTGAGATAAGGGAGTTCAATCCAACGCTGGACAGAATTCTGAAGTATGGATTGCTTCCTCCAGCATTCTTGTCAGATAGTCCTGATGATGTTCTTGATGACTATATCAACGTCTATCTTCAGGATGTGATTGCAGGAGAAGGACTGGTCAGGCAACTACCAAAATTCGAACGCTTTCTGGAAGTAGCTGCCATTACTAATGCAGAGGAGATCAACTACTCCAATATCGCAAATGATGTGATGATGAGCAGAGGATCTATAACCGAATGGTATGGAATCCTATATGATACCATAATCGGTTTTTCAGTCCCTCCATACACAAAGACAAAAAAAAGAAAGGCTGTAGAGACAGAACGTTTCTATTATTTTGATGTTGGCTTGGTGCGTTTACTTCTAGGGCTTGATAATCTCATCGACACTCAGACTGAATATGGCAAGCTGTTTGAGACATACATAGCAGAGGAGCTCTCTGCATACCTCGACTACAGACAGCGGAAGGAGAAGCTTTCATACTGGCGCACACGACAGACTTCATTCGAAGTGAATTTCATAATCGGCGATGATGTTGCCATTGAAACCAAGACGACGAAGCTCGTGAACGATAAGAAAGATCTCAGAGGTTTGAGGGCATTGAAGGAAGAAGGAATATTCAGGAAATACATCGTTGTCTCTAGAGATAGCATTACAAGAACGACGGATGATGGAATCACACTTCTACCCTGGAATCTTTTTCTCGACTGGCTCTGGGATGGTAAGATTATCTAAGAAGAGAGCTCAAACTGCTTTCAGAATCTGTCAGACGGGAATAAGATATCCTTTAAAAAGTTCGGAACATCAAGTTTAACGAAAGAAAAAGACTAGATTATAGAGGCTTATGTTGCAATTGCTTCAGATCACCCGCCACCATCTGATGGCTGCAAATATCAATCATTTCTATTTGCTAATCTTTTAGCGCCAAACAGATTTAAGAAGCAATTGGTGAATACATAGCCTATGGAGTAAATTCTAATAAAATTAAACTGTTTATCTCCATTGAAATTCAGAGAACAAACAGCTTAAATCTATTTTAGGTCCGATACTGCGGGATAACGTCATTGTGTTTAAACTCTACACTAATTCATGGCTAAGATACCGTAATTTAAGGCTGGAGATAGGTATGTATTGGTTATCGATTTCCTTTTAATCTGTTTCGGATGTATAATAAAAAGTCCATACTTTCAAAGTATCACTTTGATATTTTTTAAAAATTTCAAAGCACTACTTTGATTTTTATGATTTCTCTGTTAGACTTCTTGCTGAGGAATCGGAATGAACAACTACATTTATAGGATTGCAGAAATAGACAAGAGACTTGAGAAGAAATCACTCTTTCTTTTCGGTCCAAGGCAGACAGGAAAGTCCTCCTATATCAAGAACCAGCTTGCAGAGCCTAAGCTGTCATGGACACTGCTGGACAATGAGCTTTACCGTGACCTCTCAATGCGTCCTTCTCTTCTGAGGAATACTCTTAGGGCAAAAGGAATCAATGATGGTGTTGTTGTTCTCGATGAAATCCAGAGACTGCCGGATCTCCTAAATGAAGTGCACATGCTCATAGAGGAGACTGATATCCATTTCCTACTCACCGGATCAAGTGCAAGAAAGCTAAAGAAGAAGGGCGTTAATCTTCTAGGAGGAAGAGCCGGAAGACTCAATTTCCACTCCCTCGTATGGCCGGAAATCAAAAGGATTGAAACATCCATCAATAAGATATTCCAATCAGGCCTTCTTCCTGCAGCCTTCAGTAGTACTGATTATGAAAGCCTACTCTCTGATTATGTCGGACTCTATGTGAAAGAGGAGATCGAGACAGAACGTGAAGTGAGGAATCTTCCCCCATTCTGGGAGTTTCTGAGAATAGCTGCTACAGAGAGCGGAGAGATCACCAACTACGAAAATGTCGCAAGGGATGTTGGAATCAGCGGAGTCAGTGTACGAGAATGGTACCGGATTCTCATTGATACACTCATCGGATTCGAAGTTCCTCCCTACAGGAAGACGAAGATAAGGAAGCCTAATGCCTCAAGCAAATTCTATCTCTTTGATGTCGGTGTCACAAGGAAGCTTCAGGGGCTTTCGACTATCGAGGAAGGAACTGCGGAGTATGGAAGATATTTCGAGAATTACATAGCAATGGAGATCCGCAGCTTCCTCGATTATTTAGGGCTTGATAACGAGGGGTTATCCTACTGGCATGCACAGAGTGGTCAGGAGGTTGATTTCATCATAAAGGACAAGGTTGCTGTCGAAGTGAAAGCAACAAAGCGTGTCTCCACAAGGGATCTGAAAGGTCTGAAGGCTCTTATGGAAGAAGGACTGATGGAAAAATACATTCTGGTATGCAGAGAGGATTATCCGCAGCTTCTGGACAATGGAATTCTCATTCTGCCTTACAGAGATTTCCTTTCAGATCTCTGGAACGGTAAGATTGTCTGAGCAGAGAAACCAAACTGCTTTCAACTACAGCTGTCTGACGAACCAGAGACAGTACTATGAGGAGAACTACCCGAAGATAACAATCGAAAAAGGGACAATAGATGAAGTGATCTCAATGATGGTAAGGAGACAGGAAAATGAAAGGGCTACTTATAAAAGATTTCAGACTGATGAAGACTCAGATAAGAATGTTTCTGATTTTCATAGCTATAGCAGTTGCTATGGCAATCTCTGCAGATGACACATCATTCATGATTGGATTCATCACTTTTGTCTTCTCGCTCTTTACTCTGAGTACAATCAGCTATGATGAATTTGACAATGGAAATGCATTCCTGTTCACACTGCCGATCAGGTTATACTGCGGAGAAGTACTGTCCTTCCCTAATTCTGGGAGGTGGTGCATGGATTTTCTCAATGATACTAGCACTTGTCTTCGGAATTTCTAAAGGAACAGTATCTCTGACCGATATTGTATTAAAAGGCTTTACGATTCTACCTTCAATTCTGCTGATTCAAGCAATAATGATTCCTTTGCAGCTGAAATTTGGAGGAGAAAAAGGAAGAATTATACTGCTTGGCATGACAGGCTTATTTATCGTGATTGGAATCATTACTGATAAAACAGCTCAAATGTTCGGATTTGACATAGCAGCGACAATCAACAACCTTCCGGCTGTAAGTCTTGGAGCAATGATTGCGGTAATCACTGCTGCATCTACCATTCTCTTGCTTATATCACTAAGGATAAGTATTTCAATCATGAAACACAAAGAATTCTGAAAAAAATACCTCAGCGGATTCTTTTCTTAAAAGGAATCCGCAATATCCTCTCATGTACATATATTCATCAGATATGGATTTTTAATTACAGATGAGTTAGCTGGCTGTGTATTGATTCAGATATTCACTTTTTCGGGGATTATTGCAAAAAAGATTTCTTTAGCTTGTTCCACGACATTGCAAAACAAATTGTTTTCAATTGATCAGCCAAAGTCTTTAGACTTAAAATAAGCCCTTACAAAGTAAGGACTTAACCTAGCGTGAGAGACGGGACTCGAACCCCACTCCACATATATAGACAGGCCAGCGCGATAACCAGCTTCGCAATTCCCACAAGCAATAGCATTGCTTAACACAAAGGAAAAGTAATTGCAAGAGCCTTGAAACCTGATTCAAGGGGAAGAAGACATGTTGCACTTTCAATTGTCAGCCGGAAAGGTGCAACAAAGAACGGAATCATGAAATACTAAGTGACTTTCCCTTTCTTCTTTACATTGTTGCACAAAAAGGAAATACGATTGCAAATGCTCGGAACCTCGTTTAAAAACCAATTGTCAGTCGCTGAAACAGCGTTTTTCCAATGTGAAATACCAATTCTCGTATACGTTCTTATTTATGTAGTTCTTCACATGGCAGACCATGCCTGGAGCAGAATGAAAACAGAAGGATTGTTGCGTTTCTCGGAGTCATTGTTGCCTGTTTTCTGAGTCTGGCTACTGAATTGACCTCCACTCCCATGCTTTTATCGCAATGAAACGTCATATTTCAGATAGCAGAAAGCCCGTTGCATCCCTCTGAAAGACTGTTTCACGCTGTTTTGATCTCAGATCGCCGCTTCGGCCCCGTCTACTCTTCTAATGAGCAACTGTTTTAATAATAAAGAATAGTTTTCTTACATTTTTATAAGTTTTTGGAAATTGCAGCTTGAATCCATTCTTTTCTCAGGCATGATGCAATTCTTAATTCAGGGGCTTTGATTTTTCTGCTACTTTTCTTGCAAATTCCTAGTATGACTCGGAATTTTTAGATATAATTTCGATTAGAGGTAACAATATGGAATATATAAGACGAGCACTTGAGATTGAAGATCTGCTTGAAGAAAGCTCTCTTTTCCTCTTCGGACCGAGGATGACAGGAAAGACATCCTATATCGAGAATGAGCTTCAGAAGAAAGCTATCCTTTCTATCACATTCCTTGATGGTGATACTCTCGATGCATTCCGTCGTAATCCAGTGCTTCTGAGATCCATGCTGAAAGGAAAGACTGAAGGCTTTGTCATCGTCGATGAGGTGCAGCTCTTTCCTCCAGTGCTTCTCGACATCCAGCATATCATGACCCATAGCAATATCCAGTTCCTTCTCACAGGATCCAGTGCAAGGAAACTGAAGAAGAGCGGAAGCAATCTCCTTGGAGGGAGAGCCGGAATAGTCTCTATGCACCCTCTTGTATGGAAGGAAATCAGGAATTGGAATCCAGAACTTGACTCGATCTTTTCCACAGGAATGCTTCCAAAGGCTTTTATGGCCAAGTCATATCAGACTCAGCTCAGGAACTATGTCAGAGGTTATCTCGATAATGAGATTGCAGCCGAAGGAGAAAGACGTGATCTTGGAGCCTTCAGTAACTTCCTCACCTTCGCAGCGAGCGAGAATACGGAGCTGATGAACTTCTCAAATGTATCTAGGGATATAGGGATGTCCGCAGATACGATCAAGGAGTGGTATCAGATTCTTGTAGACACTTTCATTGGTTACTATCTAAGGCCATACAGGAAAGGATCGAAGAGGACTCCTGTGAATACATCGAAGTTCTATTTCTTCGATATCGGAGTTGCCAGAGCCGCAACCAGGATGCCTGTTCCTACCGAGACGATGACAGAGTATGGAAAGATGTTCGAGAACTACATCTTTATGGAACTGAAGGCCTGCATCGACTACAACATGACAGATGATGAACTTTACTTCTGGCGTACCCGTGAAGGCTATGAGGTTGACTTCGTTGTTGAAAACAAGGTTGCCATTGAGGTGAAGACAGCAAAGAACATCACTAATAAAGAACTCAAGGGACTGAGGGCTTTCATGGATGAGAATGCTGTAAAGGATTATATAATCGTATGCCGTGAACTCTTTGAGCGTACAACTGAAGATGGAATCAGGATAATGCCATGGAAGGTGTTTCTGGACAAACTCTGGAATGGCGAGATTATCAATTACTAAGAGGATGAGAGAATGAAGCACAAGGTAAAAGTCATTGTTCTGGACAAGAAGCACTATCCCGAACTTCAGAAGGAGTACTGCAAGAATCCGAATGCTGGAGCCTGTGCATGTTACAATGTCGGAGATGAATTCATATTCTGCCGTGATGACGAACGTGATGATTTCTGGCATATGGGCATCAATACGCTTGTAAAGACCTCTGGCGATGCGGATAAGGTTGCAGGTGGTCCTAAAATGCCATTCTGCTCTGAGGCTTGGGATGCGATTTCACGCTATATCTATGCAGCCATTGAAGGAGGATCGATAATGAAGAGCTGGATGAAGGAAGAGAATACAATGATTACATGCTGTAACGATGGAAGAAGGCATGAACTTCATAAAACGTCATAATAGGATGATGTGGAGAAAAGCTCTTACATCAAGAATAGAAATGCCTGAATATGCAGAAAGAAGCTGTCTCGAAGCACTTACGAATGCTCTGATTCATCGTAGTTATCTGGAGCTTGGCAGCGAGGTTCATATCGATATTTTTGATGACAGGCTTGAAATCACGTCTCTTGGTGGTATGGTAAGTGGGAAAAATATCCAGGATCTTGACCTGAGCAAGTCCATAATCTCAAAACGCAGAAATCCTGTGCTTGCTGATGTATTTGCAAGACTTGGCTATATGGAACGCCAGGGAAGCGGGATCAAGAAGATCATAGAGAACTATGAATTAGAAGTTAATTACAGCGAGGATCTAAAGCCTGAGTTTTTCTCTGACTCTTCCCAGTTCTCTGTAATTCTCAAGAATCTGAATTATGGAAAAACTCTTGAAGAAGTTGCGATTGCCTCGGAAAAAGTTGCGATTGAGTCCGAAAATGTTACGATTGAAGAGGCAATCAACAGATTGGAAGTAAACAAGAATACCAAAGCCAAAGCACTGAGATTACTTCAGGAGTTTGGATATGAAGGTATTTTCGGTCGAAAGGATGTTGCTTTATTGACCGGGGATTCTCAGACAGCAGCAGGAGGTCTTATCAAAAAGATGAAAGAGGCTGATTTGATAGCAGAAGTTAAAGGATATGGGAAAGGAAAGTATCGTTTCCTAGGGAAACAGATTTAAAGAGTTTGGGCTACTATGTACTTGCTTTCGTAATCTTCTTCCCGATATCCTTCATCTCGGATTGGGTTTTCCTCCATCTCATATTCATGATGATCTTCTATGAAGCTGACAGGCCTGATATGAAGTGGCTTCCTATCATTCTGCTTCCCATTGTGCTGTTCATCACGAGATGGTTGATATCAAGTGATTCCATCGCAAGGTACATATCAGAAGCTGTGGCATTTGCAATCATCACAACAATAATCTGTCTGCTCAGAGACAGGACTAAACGAAAGGCAAAGGGGATAATCCCCGGATTAGTATTTTTATGTTTTCTAGCCATTGCATCTATTTATTATATCAAAAATTGTAATAATATTTATAATATTGTAAGCCTGAATTACTATAATTGATTTGGGCTTGTAAACAAGATAAAATAATAAGCTACAAAGGGCATGAAATAATGGGTGACTCAATAAAGTTTGAAATCTCAATTTCTACAGATAATGATGGCTATGTTTTGTTACAATGTCCTAATTGCGGAACTTTCTTCAAAGTGACACCAGAAGATTTTCAGAGTGAATGTGTACTTGATATTCATTGCCCTAGCTGTGGACTAATAGGAGATAATTATCTCACACAAGATGTTCTTGATTTGGCTTTTGTAAAAGCAAGAAACTGGACTCGGGAATACATTGAGGATGAGCAAAAAAAGTTGGAAACGAGGTCTGCTGGTATAGTATCGTTCTCAGTAGAAAGTAAATTAGAAAGAGAGCACGAATCGCCTATTATTTCCACAATTGACGCTATGGAGATAGTTTCATTTACTTGCTGTCATAAATCTATTAAGATTATCCCCTTGTATAAGATGACAGGATGCTATTGTCCGTTTTGTGGAGTTATAAACTATGATTTTGACTAAATCCGAGCTGCGAAAACAGATTTATGATTTTAATTCGATTTCTAATAGACTACTGCAAGCTGATTATCTAGATTACAATAGCGTGCTTAAGCGATTTGTTACTTATGTTAAGTCTACTCCAATTATTTTCGACTATGTTTCAGCTTGTGGCGAATGCGATCTAAACGTGGCAAATGAAGTAGAGGAAGTTTCTAGGTCATATGGACGAGCGATATTTGCACTCGGTGAAACCAATGAAGAAGAAGTGAGGAACATTACTGCAATTCTGGATTATATACAAGCTAATGAAATTCAAATATACCTAGAAATTGCAGAATCATATTCGGCTTCTCATAACTTTAATGAAATGATGAAGGATTTTAACAACCGTGTTGTAAGGATTTTGATAAATCATATTAGCGACTATTTAGTGAAGCTGGGGATTGATATGGGATTGGATGAAAGTGTCACTTACTCTATTGTCGGTGGAAACGGGCAGGTAATCATAGCAAATGATTCATCTGTTGTTACTGCAACAAACAATCAAGGAATTGATGTTACTGAATTATCGAAACTAATTTCAAGAATAAAAGATGAATCAAATTCGTTATCTAAAGATGATTCTGAGACGGTGAATAGTAGCCTGACTACAATTAGTGACGAAGTAAAAACCGGTAATCCGAGAAAGCAATTTATCAAAACCGCAATTGCAGCATTAAAAGGAATCAAAGGATCAACTGAATTCTTTGCCTCGGTCGCTGCCTTGATTCAGTTTTTTCAACCATTGCTGTAAGTGGGATATGGAAAGGACTTGTCGAGGTAGTTATGAGCTACTGAAATCATTGTAAGGATATCCAAAGCTTGATGTTCGTTAACTTGCCAGTCAATGGCAGGAATATGAGCTATCTCATTTCTTATGAGATGAAATATTGCACACATGAGTTCTTTTAAGCCTAGCATCTCGCTTCTGTCGCTTTGCGTTTTAAGTTCGTTAATTAGCAGTTTTGGAGCTTTAGTGCTAAAGACATAATCAAACAACTCCCCTCCATCCTTGTCGGTGTTGGTCATTATTCTCACTCGCTCAGCAAGCCCTTTCGCTGCCTCAAAGACGGCATGAGTATAGTTTTCATGGAGAAGTTCTCGTGTGCAGTACTTTGTCACCTCATGGTGGATTCCTCGCTGAGATAGCTTTCTCTGAATGCTGTTAAATCGTCTTTCTACTTCATCTGCCGTGGTAGCTTTTATAACTGTCTTGATATCACCACTTTTTGTTATTTCAAGCCCCACCAAGGCTAGTTGCATGTTAACCTTCTGGAGTGTCTCTCCATATTTTGGTTTCAAATCAGGGTTAAGAGCAGTAGATGGCGAATACACGGTTTTCAGAAAGGCGACAAAGCAGTTAGGTGTTTGCCTCTGTTCTATTACTATGCAGTTGAAAAGCCATTTTGATTTTCTTAATCCTGGAACATAAGCTACATTTTCATATTTCTTGCTACCATCATCTTGTTCTGGTATGCGAGCATGATGAAGGAATTTCTTCAACTCTGATTTAGTGAAGGAATCTCCAATGATTTCACATATCTCTTCAATAGTCTGGCTTGTTATATCAATCATTTTGCTTCACCAATGACTTTATCCATCAAATCTTGGTATGTGCTTACATGCTCATAATGAATATCTCTTGTTCGTATGCTACCAAACAATTTCTTAGCGCATGAGATTTTTCCGTCTTCAATCCCTCTCAACTCTTCGGAATCCAAAGTACCCTTTGTTTCTGCAACAAAGAAGATGTGTTTAACCTTGTCCTGATGGAAAACGATAGCCCAGTCCGGTGCATAGTTGCCCATAGGAGTTGGAATCTGGAATCCTCTTGGAAGCTTGGCATAAATATAGACTTCGTTGTCAGGGATATCCATCTCTTTGGCAAAGTCTTCTTCCACCTTACCGTCAAGGAACATGTATCGCTGAACACTCTTTTTGCCTTCATAGGCTTTTATCAAATCTCGGTCAACTTTCTCTGCTGTGAAGATTGATGGATCGTATGGTGCAACACCCTGTGCTTCAGAGTATGAGATGTGCTCTACAATCATCGTCGCTTTCTGATAGTTGATGAACTTTGATACCTGTACAATGAAGTCTTCAGGATTGAGCTTGAACATATCGAAAATGGCAAGATCCAATCCTTTTAGAATGGTAACAACAGTCCTTCTCGTAAGGCTCGTGGCTTTTGATATCCTTCCGACAAGATCATAGGTAGTAGATGATGCCTTGCGTCCAAGCTTTCTGTTTTCTGAAGCAGTAGTTGTAAAGCTATCTTTCGTTTCGATTCCATCCTGAGTCATCATGTCTTTCTGTTCGCCTTTTCTGATGACATACTGAAGCTCTCTGACATTAAGATGATTATTGATGTAATCAGTTGATTTCTTGATCAGTTCGTTGCTGTCGAAGTCAACCTTGTAGACATACTTAGGACTGATGGCTTTCCATAGCTCCTGGAATTCCTTCTTGCTGAAGTTCTCATTAAGAGGATTGTCAGCAATCTTTGTGCCTCTAGCATCATTGAAGAGCTCGTTGAGAATATTTGTATCGAATACAGATTTTACAAGCTTGATGATGCCTTCTTGCATGTGTTTCAGCTCTTCCGGAAGTGGTACAAGTGTTCCTTGATTCTCAGCGTTCTTGAAAAGGTCTGAAACGGTATCGTCATCGTTCAGATAATCATTCCTGAGAAGATACCTGTAGATGCTCTTGGCTGTCTGCTCTGTGATTGTTGTTTTCTCTCCATTAACAACAATTGTCTTGCCCTTGAAGAAGTCGAAGTCAGCCTTTCTTGGACGCTCTGCCATATTCTCCTTCATTTCATTCTGGAGATTGCTGACAAAGGATGCATAGCTGTCACTTGCAATGACTGTGAGCATGTTTACATTGAAGACCTCAGAACCAAGCAGCTCCTTGTCCATTCTGTTTCCATCTTTATCAACACAGAGTCTGAGTCCTCTTCCGACTTCCTGGCGTTGTGCAACATCATTGTTTGAATGCTTCAGGGTGCAGATCTGGAAAATGTTCGGGTTATCCCATCCTTCACGAAGGGCAGAGTGGGAGAAGATGAAGCGTGTAGGCTCCTCAAAACTGAGGAGGCGTTCCTTGTTCTTCATTATGAGATCGAATGCTGAGATGTCATTAGTTTCGTCAGATCCACGCTCCAGCTTGCTGTCTACAAAGTGCCCCTTCTTGTCGATGCTGAAGTATCCATTATGGACGCGATGAACATCTGAACACATTTCTCTGAGATATTTCTGATAAGACGTATCTGTGAATAAAGTGAGTCTTTTATCCAATTCAGCCTGATACTCTTCTTCGAATACTTTTCCATATTCACCAAGAGAAGCTTCACCGTTCTCATCGTACTGTCTGTACTTTGCAACTTCATCAATGAAGAATAGGGAAAGAGTCTTGATGCCTTTGTTGAAAAGCTCCTCTTCCTTGTCGAAATGTGATGCAATCGTTTCCCTAATCTGAATTCTACGGATATCATCTTCAGAGACATCGCCGACTGCATCTCCAGCATAAAGTGTAGTGCCATTACCAAGCGTTATGCTGTTTCTGAGAGGATCAATTGAACTGATGAAGTAGTCATTTTTGTACTGCTCCATCTCTCCTGATTCCGCATAGATGCTCTCACCTTGTTGGAAACTCTTCGCAACACGCTTTACTCCATTTTTCTGCAGCTTCTCGAACTCTATCTTCGCCACAGGAGGATTGTTCTTTGAAAGCACAATCTCATGTAGGAATAGATAGCCATTAGTTCCTGGGATATTCTTTATCTCGAAGCCTTTTACCTCAATCTTCTTTACAAGGCGCTTATTGTAGGCATCAAGTGCATCAAGGATATAGATTGCATTATGTTTCTTTCTATGTGTTGCGGAGTAATTTAGGCTGAAGAGTGGATTGAAGTTCTTCAGAGCCTGCTGAGTCTTTGCTCCTGTCATCTTCTGAGGCTCATCAAGAATGAGAATTGGTCTGTTAGCCTTGATGACATCAATTGGCTTTCTTGATCCGAACTCGTCTCTCTCTGTATAAATAATTCTGGCAGCCTTATTCACAGCTCCTTCCTTGAGAGAAGAGTTGAAAGCCTGCATGTTGATGATCATTACATTGAGGTCGATGCTTGATGAGAAGCTTTCAATCTGGTTGAGATTGTCACTGTCATAGACGAAAAATCTTGCTTTCTTTTTGTAATGCTCCATGAAGTGAGTGACAGTCATCTCAAAAGTCTTTTTCACGCCTTCTCTAATGGCAATAGATGGAACGACGACAATGAACTTGCTCCAGCCGTACTTTTTGTTCAGCTCGAACATCGTCTTAATGTAAACGTAGGTTTTGCCTGTTCCAGTCTCCATCTCAACATCAAGAGAACATGCACCAAGCTCCTTTGAGAGGGATTCAGACAGAGGAATATTGCTGTTCCTCTGAATATCCGAGATATTGCTGAACAAGTCTGCACTGTCAAGGGCAACTGGATTGTTGCCATAACCAAGACTATCTTCCGCAAAGAGTGATACGAAGCCTTTTCCCATATCCCTCTTGTATGAAAGTCCATTATTGTAAGGTTGCCCTTTGAATACATCGACTACAGCATGGACGGCCTCTGTCTGATAATCCTGTATCTTGAATTTGAATTTCATCAGAGCACCTTCCTCACAGTATCAGGGCTGTAACGAGCAAATATCTGGTCGAAGTTTACAGATACAGAATCATTAGCAAGAGAAGAATCTCTCATAACGAAGTATGTGGGCTTCTTCTTTGCTGCTTCTATGATTACAGATTCATCAACATTCTCATCGAAACAGGCAATGAGGTAATTGTCATCAACATTGAAGACTTTCTTTCCTCCGATATCTTCCTCGGCAATTTTTGCAGAAAGCAGTACTCCAAGATCAAGCATGACCTGGAAAAGTAGATCTTCTGCTGTCCTGCCTTCCTTGATATTGGAAATAAAACCATCCAGCATTCTCTGATCTGTTTTTTCTGGGGTGTAATAGACATCATTCATGTTGGATAAATCGATCTTCAAATCTCTAAAGCCGATATCAAGAGTAGACTCTTCCTCAAACAGTTCTCCATTCTTATTCTTCATCTCTTCAAGAATCTGCTTACCAGCTCTTCTGATTCTTTCCTTTCCAATCTCGCAGATGTTCTTGAATAAAGATTTGGATGCTTCTGACTTTTCATCACAGTTTTCTGGTACTTGAACCATGATAAACTTGCGATGTCCTCCATCTTCTACATTGAGCTTCATGACAGCATGGGCTGTTGTTGCAGATCCAGAGAAGAAGTCCATGATGTATGAATCCTTGTCCTCTGCACCTTGGATAAGAAAAAGCTTTATTAAGTCAACAGGTTTTGGAAAATCGAAATACTCGTTTCCATCAAATAGGTTCCTAAGCTCTCTTGTTGCTTGGGTATTGTACACTGTTTCTAATACAGTACTGAAACCTGCAAATTCACCTGATAAATCTTTGACATATTTCTTTCTGCGAGGTCGTCCTGATGAATCTTTTGGGAATAGAATCTCTCCGTTATCCATAAGCTCTTGCATTCTTTTCTTTTCATATCTCCATCCAGTAGGAGGACAAGCATATGTTATGCCTGTCTTGGAATCAGTCAAATCATAATGAAGATTTGGCCGCTGAGAAGCAGTGGCAAGTCCTGTCATATCAGCGCTCATCCAAGCTCCCTTTGGATCGTTATCAGGATTAGAATACTTTGATAAGTCAGGGGCTTTCCCACGAATTCTCCCAAAGATTGATTTTCTATAACAAACGGCATATTCGTGATCTTCAGAAACACCTGTTTTAGTTCTGCTATCGACCATTTGCCTGCGTTTCCAGATAAATGTCCCCAAATGATTTTGAGCACCAAAAACTTCATTGCATACATTCAGCATGTTGCTTATTTCATTGTCATCAATTGAAATGAAAATAACACCATTTTCAGAAAGCAAATCCTTCGCAAGGCGAAGTCTTGGATAAATCATATTAAGCCAATCAGTATGAAATCTCCCATTCGATTCAGTATTGTTTACAAGCCGATTACCTTGATTATCATACTGGCCGCTGTTTGAAACATAATCATCTGTTTTCAGGGCGAAGTCATCTTCATATACGAAGTCATTTCCAGTGTTATAAGGAGGGTCGATGTAGATCATCTTGATTTTGCCAAGATAGGTTTCCTGGAGAAGCTTGAGAACTTCGAGGTTATCGCCCTCGATGTAGAGATTTTCTGTTGTGTCGAAGTTAACTGACTCCTCCCGGCATGGTCGTAGAGTCGAAGTGACTTCCTGATTTACAAGTGCCTTTGCTTTGCGCTTATCAGGCCATGTGAACTGATAGCGTTCCTGATTGCCTTCTACTGCTGTTTTGGAGAAAAGCTTCTTGAATGCGTCGATATCGACGACATTCTCCAGGTCGCCTTTATCATTGATAATCTCAGTTATGCACTCTGGAAATAGTGCAGCTATCTTCTTTACGTTTTCATCGATCTTGCTCATCGAGTGCATCTTCAACTTTTCCATATCAGTTCCTCTTTAGTGCTTCCAGTTGAGAAGTGAGAGCTTGAATGTGCTGATGCAGCTCATACTTCATTCTTGGAGTCTTTGTATTTCGTTTCTTAGTTTCAAGCTTCTCTATCTTGAGTAAGATTGCCTGAATTTCGGAATCATGTTCGATTTGCTTTTCAAGGGTTCGGCTTTCTGTTACCTGGAAGTTTCCGATTGCCTCGACAATGTGCTTCCATATCTCATCTATCGACAGCCCTTCAATGTTCAAAGTGTAACCGATTTGCATCCACTCTGTCATGAATGTTTTACTTTGATGGATGGCAAGCCGGATGTTTTCTTCATGCTCCAGGACAATGACTATGTGCTGTGGAATCAGGCGGAAGATCATCTCAAGGACTTCCTGATGTATCTCCTGATACTTGGGAATAACCTCTATGATGAATATCCCGTTGATTGTCTTGCTTGGCTCGACAGGCAGAGATCTTGGCGACAATTCATTTACAATCTTTAGTGATGCAATATCATCATTGAATAAATCCTTCTGCTTTGAAGTGCCTTCAAAGTTTGCAAGGATATCTTTCTTGTAGAGAGGGAGCGAAACTTCGGTACTTTTGGGTAGTCCTAGCATTCTTCCTCCCTGATTACGAGGAAACAGATGAGCTCAAAGTCATCAAGTCCTTTCATGAGTGTGTTGATGAAGGATATCTGACCACCAGAGAGGAATGCTCTTGCATCGCTTTCTTCTTTCTTTTCAATGATGGAGTCGATTGCTTTGTCGAGAAGAGATGAGTACGCCTTCATATTCCGTCCATCTCTTGTCTCCTTGTTGAATGGTTTGTAGACAGATGGAATCGGAGATTCCTCATCTCTTGCAAGATAGCGCATCTTGTCCAGAAGTTTCTTCGGAGAGAGATGGTCGGTGATGACTTTGCCATCCATATCGACATAGACCATGTAGAACGGGTGCAGTCTGTTCTGGTTATCAATATTGATGTTGCCCGTTCTGTTCTTGAGAACAAAGATTACACCCGGAGGTGTATTCTCCTTGCACCTAGTAACAGCATTAAGACCGAAAGGAGCTCTTTCAATCTCAGGATGTGTTTTGATGTATTCTAGGAGATCCATCCTGAAGTCGTTGAGTCCGAGATCAACAATCGAGATACCAGAACTCATATCCTCGATATCTACAACTTCTTCCTGAAGCTTCTTCAACTGTTCTTTTCTATAATCGAGATCTGCTTTCTCTTCTGGAGAGAGAATATCATCATCACCAGTGGAAGTAAGATCCACTATCTTCATTCTCGTTTCGACACGGCTTTTGAGATTGATGTATTCATCAAGCGTGATGTCCGGCCAGAAGTTCACAAGCTGGATTACTTTGTTTCTGCTGCCAATTCTGTCTATTCGTCCAAATCTCTGGATGATTCTCACCGGATTCCAGTGAATGTCATAGTTGATGAGATAATCGCAGTCCTGAAGATTCTGTCCTTCTGAAATACAGTCTGTGGCAATGAGTATGTCGATATTGGCAGCATTGCCAGGCATCAGCATCTCTTTGTCTTTTGATATCGGTGAGAAACATGTGAGAACAGTATTGAGATCACATTTCAGACCTTTGATGGTGGATCTTCCATCCACTGAACCTGAGATGAGAGCTGTATCCAGTCCATACTTTGTCTTCATTCTCGGTGCGATATTACTGTAGAGGTATTCAGCTGTGTCAACAAAGGCTGTGAAGATAAGAATCTTCCTGTTGCCTTCATTTATCGGATGCTGAACTTTGTTGTCTACGACTGAGATGAGTTCCTTAAGTTTTGTATCGTATTCAGGAGTAATATCCCTGACCATAGAATCGAGGATGGAGATATTCTCAAGATCCGCTTCAAGATCTCTTCTCCAGCTGATGTAGTCCATATCAGCAAGGCTGATCTGAACTTTGCGGCCGACTTTAAGAAGATCCTCAGCGTTCTCCTCATCGCTGTCCAGTTCTGTCATGTTTGAGATATCTGTGAGATTCAGCACTTCATCTTTGTGCTTCTCAAACTCTTTGATGATGTTGACTATCGAAGATATGTAAGACTGGATTCTCTCAAGAGTGAGGCGGAATGAATGTACAGAGCTTTCCATTCTCTTCATGAGGTTCACAGCCATCAGGTAACGGATACCCTGTTCACGTCCCAGCTGATTCAGGTTCGCATTCGGCTTGTTGCTGTCATATAGTTCATCATACTTCTTTCTCTTGCTGGCAAGTATGAAAGCCGATGGGGTATAGACAGAAAGATTCAGTGTCATGAGGATGTCGAAAATCTCGTTATACGTGATCGCCTTGTCCAGATCTGTAAGAGGAGGACGGTATGACAGTGGTGTAAGCCTTGTCGGGAACTCTCCGATATCCTTTGTACTGTAATATGTCTGGATGTGCTTTCTGGATCTTGCAATCGTGACAGAATCCAGAAGTTCAAAGAAATCAAAGTCCAGTGACTTCTGAAGAGAATCCGTTGTTCTTTCTTCTGCCGGCAGCTTGCTCCACTTGTTGAATGTCTTCTGTGCTGCTGTGAATATGTCATTGATTGACCGCTTTGTATTGAGAAGCGGATCAATATTGGAGACATCACCCTCATATGCAAGCTCAAGCTGACACTTCAGATCCAGGAACTTCGTATTTACAGGTGTTGCTGAGAGCATCAGGACTTTTGTCTTAACGCCTTTGCGGATGACCTGATTCATAAGCCTTGCATAGCGGTTCTCTTTCTTCTCATCGCCATAAATCTGGCCGCCGTTTCTGAAGTTGTGAGACTCGTCGATAACAACAAGGTCATAGTTGCTCCAGTTGAGGCGGGAGAGGTCTATGCCGTTTGAATAACCATGTGCCCTGGAAAGGTCTGTGTGAAAGAGAACATCATAGCGGAGCCTGTCTTCTGCTATCGGGTTGTTGAGGTAGTTGCCCTTGAATGTCACCCAGTTGTTTCCAAGCTTCTTCGGACAGAGTACAAGAACATTTTTGTTTCTGTTCTCGTAATACTTGATAACAGCAAGGGCTGTGAATGTCTTTCCAAGGCCTACACTGTCTGCAAGGATACAGCCGTTATATTTCTCAAGCTTGTTGATGATGCCAAGGGCCGCATCTTTCTGGAAGTTGTAGAGCATCTTCCAGATTCTGCTGTCCTTAAATCCTGTAGCCTCATTTGGCAGCGTGTCTTCAGAGATATCTTCCAAGAATTCATGGAAGATGTTGTAGAGCGTCACGAAATAGATAAAAGCCGGAGAGTTTTCGTTGTATGCAGCCGAGATATTCTCGATGACCTTATCTGTGACATCCTCAAGTTTGTCAGAGTTCCATAAAGAGTTGAAAAGCTTGCTGTATTCGTTGGAGACGGGTGACTCGAATTTGTTGATCATGCTGTAGGCATTGTTGCCTTTCTCACATCCAAGTTCTGCTGTGGAGAAGCCTGTAATGGGCATGTATGAGATGTCATCGACATTCATGAAACCCATCATTGTCTCATCTGTTGTATTTGACTTGAACTTCACCTTTTCTCTGATCCAGTCGGCACACTCTCTTGCAATGGCTTTCTGGGACAGCTCGTTTCTCAATTTGATTTCGAACTCTGTACCTGTAATACTCCGCTCCCTATTGAGCCGTGGAATATAGAACTCTTTTCTTTCCTTGCTTGTCTTCTCAGTCGTGAAAGATGGAGATGTGAAGATAAACCTCAGTTCCTTGATTCCCTCAAGTTCCTTTCTAAGTTCTTCAAAAGCGTAAATGGAGAAACAAGCAGCAGCGATGGACAGACGACTATCTGATCTGATTTCCTCTTTGAGATCATCTCTCAATTTTTTTGATACGTTGTTTATTACCTCCATCTGCCCCTCACTGCACTCCTGAAGATGAACACTCACCCTCAGATACTTTTGTTCTCCTTTGCCTATAAATTGTACCTCATTCTTTCCTGAGCCTTTCTGAATAAGATGGGGCTGTATTGGAAGAGCAGTAAAACAATCCAGAAGCATTGTTTTTTAATGATAGCATTATCTATGAAGAAAAGTATACGTTGGGCAAGACAAATAAGGGACGTTCACGTTAAAGGCGTAAGTCTCGTAATATCAATATGTTATTGCGTGTATCATCCGAAGCCGTTTCAAGTGGATGGTACACGTTTGATTTTGTGGTTTCGGCACTGCTTTTCCACAGTTGTGGACTAGCTTTTTTCATGCTTGTTGAGTTATCTATTTGTGTATTACGTTAGTAAAAATGTACTATTACAATACAGTTAATAGGAACAATGAATGTTGTCAAAAGAATCGATAGAAATGGTCTGGAAAATCCTACCAACAAACAAACAATCAGTCATTGCGATTTTGGATAATGCTAGTAGAAGTGTTGTATCCGAGATGAGGAACAATTCTCAGCATACCTTGCAATACTACAATGCCCTTTCATCGCTACTGGATAAGGTCATCGTAGAGATTGCCTCAAGGAATATCTTCGATGCTCCAGAAGGCTGGTTCTACTCGTTTGAGGTGACAAACAAGAATGATGCCTTGTACATCCGACATGTTTCTGAGATTCAGGAAGATGAAGATGGCAATGCTGTTTTTGACATAGATGAGAGATTCAGACTGATTAACTACCCGGTGGGTTTGCTCACAGTTGAGCAGTTTGCAGCTCACTCAAAGATTGAAGCTGGGACAGTTCGGCAGTGGATAAGAAGGGGCAAGCTAAGGAGTGCAATCAAAGTCGGCGGAGAATGGAGGATTCCAGAGATAACAGATTACCCAACAAGAGGATTCTCTCCAGTACGGTATTATAACAATGGTCATTTCCTTTCTCTTCCGAAAGAGCTGGGAGTATCACTTAATCAGCATCCTTGTGTCATCGATATCTACAAAGCAAAAGAGGAAAAAGGTTATCTGGTGCTCTTTGATTATGCTCCGGCAATCATCCCTCAGAAACTCCTTACAGACACAGAAAGAGAAAAGCTTGAACTTATGCTGATTGGCAATCCGAATATTACCAATTCTGCATCGCTTGTTGGAAAGTGGCCGAAAGAAAATGAAGTCGAAAGGCTGATATCAATCCGACGTTCTGGCGGTATGAGGCTTCCAGATGGCTGGAATGAGAATCTGTATTAGGAGAAGGGTTAATGGATGGTAGAAAACATAGTCCGGACATTGTTCAGGAATATACTCTGGATGAAAACGGATCTGATATTGTTGATTGACTTCGAAGCGAGGCCATGTTTGTCCTTCAGAACCTGCCAGAAGTTGTTGATCATATCTACGCTGATATCAGAGAGCTTGTATTTGTCGAAGTAAGGAATGAGGTACTTGCGAGTCCAGAGTTCGTTGCAAGTCACATAGCTCTTCTTGATTCCAGTGTGAGACTCTGTCCCTGCAGATCTTCTGGCAAGGACATAAGGACAGGTATCCCAATGCCATCAGGGGGAGGCGAATTCCTTTAAAGTTGGAATGTCTGCGTTGCTCTCTGTCGTGTTGGTCTGGAGTGAATTTGAACCGTCTATCCGAATCACCAGGTCGAATTCAAAAACCTTGCGAAAAAGATTCTCGTTGTTGAGCAGTTCCTCAACATAAATCCGAGTCTTTGACAGTCTTGTCAGAATACAAAGTGCACTGCCGTCAGAATCTCATTCCACCCCATATGAATCAGATAGCGCTATAGATGGAGTTCAGATAGACCTTGTTTTGGGCAATGATGTTACATAAATGCATAGCACTGAAGCCAATCGGTCAGCTTTGGCCTGGTCGAAATCAAAGATGAGACTTACAGCAAATAAAAAAGTCCTTACCTAGTAAGGACTTAAATAAGTTCGTGAGAGACGGGGCTCGAACCCGCGATCTCCGGCGTGACAGGCCAGCGCGATAACCAGCTTCGCTACTCCCACAAGCAAGGATAAATTAGCAGAAATCAAAGCAATTAGTCAACAGAAAAATAGAAAATAAAATAAAAATTTTTTATTTCGTTATAATACAACTAATTACAAAATCTCTCTTATAACTTGGGATTCTCCTTTCCTGATATGTTCTTCAGATTCAGCCGATAAACAAGTGTATTATCGAAAAAAGAATCAATGTATTTCTCTGGATCTATGGCTGTGTTATCAGGAGCATAACGCTTAATGAGAAGCTTCAGCGCCCTGATCTTCTCAGCCTTATCCACAACCTCCACAGCATCTGCATCTGCATGCGCAGAGCTATAGCGCACTGTATATGCTGCAGAATCGATAAAGAACTCAGATACAGCTGATACTGAAACATGGTTATTCTCCTTGATCATACTGCATTTCAGCCCTTCCATCGCTGAGTGGAAATACAGCGTTTTTCCTTCTCTCACCATCGAGAGAGGAACAGTATAGACATGGCCGTTCTTATCAGATAAGCCCAATGTGCAATAAGGAGCCTCATCAAAGACCTTTAATGCAAACCCTTCATCTCTTTCCCTGTCTTTTCTTCTCATATCCAAAAAGGAGCTGTTTCATAAGTCAGACTTAAGGAGCAGCTCTTTTTCTTTGCTTAAATCGTTATGATAGAATGCTATAATA
>CAKQRI010000015.1 GCA_934271365.1 uncultured Spirochaetales bacterium | reverse complement strand
ACATAATATCTGGAATCTGGCAGAATATAGGGTGGAATTCAATTATTTATTTATCAGCTCTGCTTGCTATAGATTCCCAGCTGTATGAAGCTGCTAAAATTGATGGAGCTGGAAAATTCAGACAGCTTATTTCCGTCACGCTTCCAGGTCTTCTTCCTACAATCATCGTAATGCTTATTCTTCAGGTAGGAAAGTCATTCAATGTCGGATATGAGAAGATAATTCTGATGTACAATCCGCTGACTTATGAGGTTGCAGATGTTATTTCCACATATGTTTATAGAGAAGGTCTGCTGAATATGAACTGGTCATATTCAACTGCTGTTGGACTATTCAATTCTATTGTTTCATTCACTCTTGTCTGGGCTACAAACAAGTTCAGCAAGAAAGTCAGTGGCAGCAGTCTTTGGTAATAGGAGGTTCGAGATGAGATTACATTTTTCTTTGAAAAGAAGAACAGCAGGTGAGGTTGTCTTTGATATCATCAATGTCATTATCTGTGGTCTGCTCTGCCTTGCAATTCTTCTTCCGATTCTGAATATCGTGTTTGCATCTTTTTCAGATCCTATAGAAGTGATGAGACATCAGGGATTGTTTCTGAAGCCGATTAAGCCGACATTGCAGGCTTATCATTATGTTGCAAAGAACCCGAATATCATTTCTGGATATTTGAATACTATATTTGTTGTTTTATTCGGTACAATCCTCAATATTATAATGACAACAATTGCTGCTTATGTTCTTTCTAGAAAAGATGCAAAGCTTGTTAAGTTTCTTACTTTGATGGTTGTATTCACGATGTATTTCCAGGGTGGAACCATTCCTTTCTATCTTGTGGTCAATAAGCTTGGACTTACAGGCTCAAGGCTGTCGCTGATCTTTCCTGTGGCTGTGAATACATTCAATCTCATTGTAATGAGGACTGCTATGGCAGGTGTTCCGGACTCCCTTCCAGAATCTGCAATGATGGATGGTGCTGGGCATGTCAGGACTCTGGTGTCCATCATGGTTCCTCTCACAAAATCTACTCTTGCAGTAATAACACTGTATTATGCTGTTTATCATTGGAATAGCTGGTTTAATGCAATGATTTTCCTTCATAAGAAGGCTCAATATCCTCTGCAGCTTATTCTTAGAGAAATCCTCATTCAGGATGAGACTACGACTGCAGGTGGCACAGATGCACTTGCAATGGCTTCTGATACAATAAAATATGCAACAATCGTTGTTGCAACAGTACCTATCCTTTGTATTTATCCATTCCTTCAGAGGTATTTTGTAAAAGGTGTGATGGTTGGTGCTGTAAAGGGGTGATTAAAATGAGAGTTAGATACGATGTAATGTTTAATGAGTTTGTTCGTGTTCTTAATAAGTATGGTATTACAGGAGAAGATGCAGAGCTTTCTGCTAAGCTGTTTACTGATGCTTCAAAAGATGGCGTATATACACATGGACTCAACAGATTTCCGAAATTCATTAAATCGATAGAGAATGGCTCTGTTGATGTTTCAAAGCGAGCAGTACTTAAAGAGCAGTTTGGTGCACTTGAGCGCTGGGATGGACAGAGAGGTCCAGGAAATCTCAATGCATATATTGCAATGAATAGATGTATAGAATTAGCAAAGAAGAATACTGTAGGTGTGGTTGGACTCTCTAATACAAACCATTGGATGAGACCTGGCAACTATGGCCTGATGGCAGCAGAGAATGATTGCATAGGTATTCTCTGGACTAATACAGTACCTAATATGCCTGCTTGGGGCGGAAAAGATGCAAAGCTTGGAAACAATCCTATTGTTTTTGCTGTTCCTCATGGAGATGAGCCAGTACTTCTTGATGTAGCTATGTCAATGTTCTCTTATGGTAAGCTCGAAAAGCTTAAGAGAGAAGGCAAGGAGACTCCTGTTGATGGAGGCTATAATAAGAGTGGAGAAGTCACAAGAAATCCTGAGGAGATATTGGAAACACATCAGGTATTCCCTATCGGATTCTGGAAAGGTTCAGGTCTCTCTCTTGTGCTAGATCTCATTGCTGCTTCTGTAGCAGGTGGAAATACTTCTCGTATTGTTGGGACGCTTCCAACGGAGACCGAGCTTTCTCAGTTCTTCATGGCAATTGATTTATCAAAGTTCCCTGATAGAAATAGAATCAACGAAGAGATAAACAGAACGCTTGATGATATGAGAAATTCTATCCCAATGGATGCGAATCATCCAGTTCATGCACCTGGCGATGGAACAAGAAAGACCAGAGAGGAGTCTATGAGAGATGGAATTCTTGTAGATGAGGGAATCTGGAAGTCTGTTCTGGAGATGTGAAAATGCTGATTCCAGGAATAGTCTCTGCAACATTCAAGAATCTATCAATAGATGATGTGATTGCTATTACAAGAAGAAATAAGCTCAAGGCAATTGAATGGAGTGAGAATCATCATATTGAGTTAGGAAATACGATGCAGGCTTCAGCAGTTAAAGAAAAGTGTCTGGATGCTGGAGTCGCAATTGCATCATATGGTTCATATTATAGGCTTGGCAAGGGAATGGACTTCAGAAAAAGCCTTGATAATGTTATTGCTATTGGCTCTGAAAGGATCAGAATCTGGGCTGGTGATAAACCTTCCTCAGCTGTGGCAGATGATGAGTATGAGTTACTTGTAAAGGAAGCTCAGCAGATTTCAGCAATTGCTGCAGATAATGGAATCATGGTCTGCCTTGAATGGCATAAAAATACATTGACCGACAGAAATCAGTCAGGATTGAAATTCTTAAATGATGTAGACTGTTCTAATTTCAGAACGTTCTGGCAACCTTCACCTGAAATGGATGTTGAGGAGAGATGCGAAGGAATTAAGATGGTTTCTAAGTTTATCGAGAATATCCATGTATATTACTGGGACAATACAGGGCGTCGCCCTCTTTCTGAAGGCGAATCTGATTGGAAAAGATATATGAAGCTGTTTGGACCAGAGGACCATTATGCGCTTCTGGAATTTGTAAAAGACAATACTATTGTGCAGTTTTCAAGTGATGCATCAGCTTTTTTAAGCTGGCTTAATTAGGAGAAATAAAATGGCGGATTTACGAGTAGAAAAATTTGATATGATCAATCCTTTTGTGATAGCTTCATCACCTGCAACTAGAGGAAGCAGCAATGTAATAAAATGCTGTGAGTGCAGGCCTGGTGCTATAACAATGAGGAATTTTGGACATGGAATGGGTGGAGGAAGCTTCATCTACCCATCTGCCGATGCAATGTATAAAGGACAGCAGTCTTTTCATAGCCATGCAGTTGGCACCCAGATGCCTGATTCTATGGACTCTCTTGATAAGTATTGTGAAGAAGTCAAGAAAGCCAGAGACGGAATGGATAGTGATATAAAATTGTGGGTCTCTGTTGGCCATTATAGTGATATAGTCAAGGGTGGAGATTGGAAAAAGAACTGGAAGAGTCAGGCTAGGGAGCTTGTGAATGCTGGTGCTGATGCAATCGAGCTTCATTTCAATACTCCTGGCGTTGCTGTCGCAGGTGATAGGCAGTTCAATTATTATGAACTTGTATATTCATGCTCAAAGATGATCCATGATGTTGTCCCTAATACTCCAATAATGGTAAAGCTTGCT
This sequence comes from uncultured Spirochaetales bacterium, assembly GCA_934271365.1. Lineage (GTDB taxonomy): Bacteria > Spirochaetota > Spirochaetia > Sphaerochaetales > Sphaerochaetaceae > Ornithospirochaeta. The sequence continues at coordinate 37,763 of CAKQRI010000015.1, read as the reverse complement.
GTAGAGAATTGTGATACATTAACAGCAATCAGAAATGCTACAGAGGCTGGAGCTTCTGCCGTAGGTCCTACGGCAAGATGGAAAGGATTCTATTTCGATCTTGATTGGAAGACAACAGAAGCAAGACCAGGTGCTGGTTATGGAGGAACTCAGGCAAATCCGATTGTAAGCTATGTTGTTGCTGATGCTAGAACACGAGGCTATGATATTCCGATGTATGCCGGCGGTGGCGTTTTCTCATACGACCAGGCTTTACGCTATATTATGGCTGGCGCAGATATGGTTCAGCTAGGTGCGCTTGCATGTGCAGGTGGTATTGGGGCTTGCAGGAATCTCATAAAACAGTTCAGCAGATGGATGGATGAAAATGGATACAAGGATATTCCTTCTTTGAAGGGAGATGCTCTGAAGCTATTCAATATGCCTGCTGATTTTGCAAAGGAAAGACAGAACAGGCTAGGTTCTGCTTACAAGAATGCAGATGCAGATCCTGACAAATGCATAGGCTGCGCGAGATGCACTGATGTCTGCTTCTATGGTGGAATTGAGGTTGAGAACAGAAAAGCACATAAGACAGATTCTTGCATAGGATGTGGCTACTGTTTCCAGGTATGTCCTACAAAAGCTCTTTATGTAGATAAGAAAGGCATTCTTAAGTCTGCATTTGAGGAGAAATAAATGGATAGAGTAAGAGTCCTTCTGGTTGGTATCGGTGGATATGGTGAAAACTATATAAAGGAATTCTTTGAGCATGATATAAAGAATGCAATTCTTGTTGCTGTTGCTGACCCTTTCATAGAGAAGAGTTCCTATAAAGATCAGATAAGGGACCGACAGATACCTGTCTATAGGTCTCCTGAGGCATTTTTCCTTTCTGGGGGAAAAGCTGATCTAACAGTAATCTCATCGCCGATTCATACACATTATGAATATATTCTCACAGCTTTGGGAAATGGTTCGAATGTGCTTGTAGAGAAACCTGTAACTATATCTGTTGTGAAGATGGAAAGGCTTATTGAAGCTGAACGCAAGAGCTCACTATTTGTAGCTGTTGGCTATCAGCTCTGCTTTGCCCGAGATGTACTTGAGCTGAAGAGGAAAGTCCTCTCAGGCGAGCTTGGCAATCCTGTTAGAATGAAAGCTCTCAGAATGATGAGACGTACAGATAAATATTATGCAAGGACTAGCTGGGCAGGAAAGCTTGCATGCCATGGTGAATATGTCTTTGACAGTCCTGTTTCAAATGCGTGTGCACATCAGATTCAGGTGATGCTTTTCTTCCTTGGTCATGACATGGAAAGCACAGGAAACGTAAAAAGCGTTGATGGAGTCTTATATAAGGCCAGAAGAGATATAGAGAATTATGATGCAGCTGCTATCTGTATCCATACGGACGAGAATGTGGATCTTTACTACTATACAGCCCATTGCCTTGATGAGAAGAAAGTAGGTCCTCTTATTGAAATGGAATTTGAAAAAGGTGTTATCAAAAGCTGTGATGATAATTTCTGTGTCGAATACAATGACGGCAGAATAGAGGACTATTCTTCTCATGCGAAGGGGGAGAGGCTGCAGAAACTCTATGATTCGATAGATGCTGTTTTATCTGGAACCAGACCTGTTGTGACTCTGTCTACATCACTTGCGCATATCAGATGCGTTATAGAAACAGAGAAGCTTCCTGTCTATCTCAGATATGATGCAGAGAGGAAAATAGCAGAGGATGACGATGGGTACTGGAGCATTGAATCTCTCAAGGATGAGTATTTCAATGCTTATGATAATTGGACTGTACCTGAAAGATAGCATATGATGCAGGCTTAGGCCTGATCGGAATAAATGAAAAAAGAAAAAGGACAACGAAGGAGGTCTAAATGAAAAGAATTCTTGTCTCAATGTTGCTGGTATTGGCATTAGTAACACCTCTTTTTGCACAGGCTGCAAAAGAAAATGCGTCTTCTGCGAATAGTGCAGCAAAGCTGACTTACTGGGCTCCGCTGAATCCGAATGTATCGGCAGTCGCTCAGGATTTCTCCCAGACTGAGTACTGGAAGGAACTGATGAAGAGGACTAATACAGATATTGAGTTCCAGCATGTATCTGCCGCTAATGATGGTGTTTTAAGCGAAGGTTTCAATATCCTGATGGCTTCTGGTTCATATCCAGATATCATCGAATATAAGTGGATTGATTATCCTGGTGGACCACAGGCTGCTCTCGATGATAAGATAATCATGCCTCTTAATGATATTATCGATAAATATGCTCCAAATCTGAAGAAGTATCTTGACGAGCATCCTGATATTGCTAAGCTGATCTCAACAGATGATGGAACATATTATGTATTCCCATTTCTAAGAGGCGAGAGCTATGAGAATAATAACCTGATCTTCTCTGAAGGCTGGGTATGGAGAAAGGATCTTCTAGAGAAAGCAGGAATCGATTATATCCCAGAGACTCCAGATGAGCTTTATACAGCACTTGTTGCCCTCAAGAATATTGGTGTTCAGATTCCTCTGACAATCAGAAAAGACCATATCTCAAGAGTTCTTTCTCCAGGATTTGACAGCTGGGATGATTTCTATGTAGAGAATGGAGAGGTCAAATATGGCAGAATCGAGAATTCAAGAAAGGATTATCTGGCATTTGCTAATAAGCTCTATTCTGAAGGTCTTCTTGATAACGATTACCTGTCAGTTGATAAGAAGAGCCAGGCTGTTAAGGTTCTGAACAATATGATTGGTGGAACATACGCTCCAGGCGGATCAGGAATCGGTACATGGCTTCCAGCTCTCAGAGCAGAAGATCCTTCTGTTGAGATGGTATCTGCTCGTCCAATCTCTCCTTCAAGAGATAGGCTTTCTAAGTTTGCTAAGATGAATTCTATCTATGACAAGTCTGGTACATCAGCAGCTATATCAACATCATGCAAGAATGTTGAAGCTGCAGCTAAGCTCCTTGACTATAACTTCTCAGAGGAAGGAAGACTTCTTGCTAATTTCGGTATTGAAGGTGTTACATTCAACATGGTTGATGGATATCCAACATTCACAGATGTAATTCTGCATAATGATAGTCTTCCTGTTTCTCAGGCACTTGCACTTTATACAAGAGCAGCTGTATCTGGTCCATTTATTCAGGATCCAAGATATCTTGAGCAGTATTATGAGCTTCCTGAGCTGAAAGAAGCTATTAATCTCTGGGCTCAGACAGACTATGGTAAATACATTATGCCAAGTGTTTCACATACCTCAGAGGAAGCAGGTGAGATTGCTAAGATCCTCAATAATGTGAATACATACGCTGAAGAGATGGAAGCTAAGTTCATTACAGGTGCTCTGCCTCTCTCAGAGTTTGATAACTATGTTAAGCAGCTTAAGGCTTTCGGCATCGAAAGAGCTATTGAGCTTAAGCAGGCAGCATACGAGAGATACATCTCTAAATAATTGAAAAAATCTGGCAGGGGAGAAATCCCCTGCTTGTTATGAGGTTGTTAATGAATAATACAGAAAAGCTCTTATCTCTTTTAGATAAGGATTATGAAGGATTCAGTGGTATAGAGAAACTGGATGGTAAGGCTTTGATCAGCTATTACAGGAATAGGAAGAAGCCTGAATATCTTTTCAGTATCGAAGATGCAGCGAAGATGAATGATAAGACTGTATTTCAGGAAGCTGAGAAGACTATGAATCATGACATATTCGGATGGAAGTTTGATGGGGAGATTGATTATCTTTTCAATCCAACAAGTGAGACCAGCCGTGATAATGAATGGTCATGGTCTCTTTTCCGTACTATTTATTGGCAGCCACTAGCTAGAGCTTATGCACTTACAGGGGAAAGAAGATATTTTGATGAGTTCATTCATGAGATGAAGCAGTTCAATTCTGTATGGCCTGCAGATAAATATATAGAGGACCATACATTTGAGATCAAGACACCTTTTCCTGGACATGCGTGGCGTACTATTGAGTCTGGAATAAGAATCTATACGACATGGCTTCCTTGTTTTGAGATATTCAGAAAATCTCCAGACTGGAGTGAAGAGGACTTTTCAGAATTTCTTCTTTCAATAAGGAATCATGCACTATTTCTTATGGGGCATTATTCAAATCATGATAGGTCTTCAAACTGGCTGAGCATGGAGGCAAGCGCACTTTATCAGATAGGTGTGATGTTTCCAGAATTCAAAGAAGCAAAAGAATGGCGTGATACAGGATATGAAAGAGTCATGCATGAGGTTATGTACTGCTTCTCTGATAGCGGAATACATATGGAGAAGACTCCTATATATCATCTTGTAGCAACTATAGCATTTATGCAGGCTATTAAGCTCTCCGAGATAAATGGAATACCTGTTGCACCATATGCAAAAGAGATAATAACAAGAGCTGCTTCATATGTCATGTCTCTGATCAAGCCTGATTTATCGACTCCTATGATTGGAGATGCTGATAGGGATGATCTTACCACTACTAGGTCAGATACATCTGTATATGAAGGCATGAATCTATCATTCTTCCCTGAAGACCTCAATGAGCTCAGAGCTTTTTTCCAGTTTATGTATAATTGGACAGGACGAGAGGATTTCCTATATTTCGCTTCTCTTAGGAAAGAAGGTAAAGCACCGGAGAAGCTTGATTATGCATATAGAGAGGAAGGAATATTCGTCTGCCGTTCTGGCTGGGATATGAATGCAGATTATGCACTGATGCATTCAGTCAAGCTAGAAAGAGGAGAGAGAAGCACTCACTCACATAATGACTCCGGACATGTTGAGATAACACTGAAAGGTGAGGATATTCTGGTAGATAGTGGCAGATATATCTACAGATCTTCTATCTGGAGAGACTGGAGAGAGTATTTCTGCTCTTCTCTTGCACATAATACATTATATGTAGATGGCCATGAGATGGGTGAAGTACCTAATATGACAAGAGTAAGAGGGGTAAGAGCAATATGCAATCAGGCTGATACAGCTGAAGGAGTCAAAATCCTGGATATCTCCCATAATGGGTATGCTTTTATTCCTGATTCTGTATTCCATAGAAGGAAAGTCCTTCTGCTGCCATCCCATTCTGCAGTCATTATTGACTACGTTACAGGAAAAGGTGAGGAAAACCATGATTTCAGGCTTTCTTACAATTTCAACAAGGGTAGAATTGAAGGAAAAGGAAATGCTTTCTCATTCATAACAGATAAGGGCACAGAATTCAGCTTCAGCTTCACTAGTACATCGGAATTCAGATTCAATCATTATTATGGGTCAGAGAATCCAAAGGGTGGCTGGATAAGCTATGGCTATCCTGTAAAGGAGAAGAGCAATCAGGTTGTTTACTCAAAAATCGGAAAAGCTCCATTTATAGCTGTGACAGCAATTAGTTCGGCTCAGGATAAGGTTAAGGCTACGATAGAGAATGGCTCTGTTCTGATTGCTGATGGAAAAATGAACTACGTTGTAAAAGAGAATGGACTGGAGGTCTTATGAGATATGGAGTCTGTGCAGATTTCAGTAAAGCAGAGGCGGTAAAGAAGGCCGGCTTTGATTATATTGAACTGCCAATAAACAAAATAGGGATAATGTCTGAGTCTGAATATATTGAAGCTTTAAGGGAATTCGATAAGCTTTCATTTCCCGCAGAAGCCTGCAGCCTTCTGCTTCCAAAGTCCATGGTCGTAATCGGAGATAGATATTCAGAGACAGAACTTGATGGATATCTCAGGTGTGCATATTCAAGAATGAAGGAGATGGGCATACATATAGTAAGCTTTGGCTCTGGTAAATCACGATTCGTACCAGAAGGCATGAGCTATAAAGAGGCATTCAAAGAGCTTATATCTGTTACTCAGCGCATTGTGGATACTGCTGCTGATTATGATATCGAAGTTGCAATTGAGCCTCTGAATAGAGCTGAGACTAATCTTATAAATACACTGACAGAAGGTTCTGCTCTTGCATCGGTTACAAATGCAGGTCTTCTTGCGGATTCTTTCCATATATGGAAGGAGAATGAGCCTATTGAAGACATAATTCTCTGTTCTCCTATTTCTCATGCACATGTTGCGACTCTCAATGGCAGACGCTATCCAGTTGAAAACGATGAGGCATTGAAAGAATTTGCAGGTGCACTGAAAAGGGCTGGTTATGATAAGCGTCTTTCAATTGAAGGAAAAACAGAGGATATTCTCACAGATGGGCCAAAGGCTCTATTGGCTCTGAGAGAAGCATTTATGGAGGAATGATTATGGAAAAGGTACGTTTTGGAATCATTGGATATGGAAAAATGGGCTCTCAGCATACAAGAGCCTTTATGGATGGAAAAATAAAGAATGGTGTTCTTACTGCAATCGCTGATATAGACCCGAAAAGAGTAGAGGCTGCAAAGGCATTCTGCGGTGATAAGGTCTCTTATTTTGATTCCGCTGAAGCTCTTATCCATTCAGGAACTGTTGATGCGATTATTCCTACAGTGCCACATTACTATCATCCTGTATATGCAATCGAAGCATTCAATGCAGGACTTAATGTGCTTTGTGAGAAACCTGCTGGAGTATATGTCAAACAGGTAGAGGAGATGAATAAGGTTGCAAAGGCATCAGGCAAGGTCTTCGGCGTGATGTTCAATCAGCGTACAAATCCTCTTTATCAGAAGGCAAAGGATCTTGTTGATACAGGTGAGCTGGGACGCATAATCCATACAAACTGGATTATCACATCATGGTTCAGGGCTGAAAGCTATTATGCTTCATCTTCTTGGCGTGCAACATGGAGAGGTGAGGGTGGCGGAGTGCTACTGAATCAGAATCCTCATAATCTTGATCTCTGGCAGTGGATCTGTGGCATGCCTTCAAGGGTTAAATCCCAGGTATATTATGGAAAGCATAGGAACATTGAGGTGGAGGATGATGTCTACGCTTTATTCGAGTATCCTAATGGTGCAACCGGAAGCTATATAACAACAATTTCAGATGCACCTGGTACAAATAGGCTTGAGATTGATGGTACCCGTGGAAAGCTTGTAATAGAGAATGACACAATTACTTTCTGGCGTCTGAGAGAGGATTCAGATGAATTCAATAAGCGTTTTAAAGGAGAGATAGGACAGCCTGAGAACTGGAAATGCGAGATTCCTGTTAAGGGTACATATACATCACATCCTGGTGTGATAATGAACTTTGCAGATGCTATACTTAAAGGAACACCGCTGCTCGCACCAGGTGAAGATGGCATCAAAGGACTTTCGATTTCTAATGCAATACATCTTTCATCATGGACTGGGGGAGACTGGGTTGATATCCCATGCGATGCTGATCTGTTTTATGAGAAACTTAAGGAGAAATGCGGCGGAGAGATGCCCGTCTGATGGAAATGAAAAGAGTGGAGGAAAAGGATAATCTTAAGAAGAGTCTGCTTCTCAAGTGGGGGGTTCAGTATCTGAGCCTCACACTTGTGCCTTTTGTCATCTTCATTTGCTTTGCATCCTATTCCTCTTCTCTTCTATTCAATAGCATAAAGAAGCTGAATAAAACATCTCTTTCATCTGTAAGCAGAGAAATAGACAGCATACTTGATTCGACTAATTCACTTGCAGAAGATATTATATTATCCCAGAGCATAAGCTCTATAAGATATCGGGCTGATGATGAGAGAATACCATCTCAGGATCTATATACAGCATCGACAAATCTTAGACATCTTATGAATAGCTACTCAATGCTTACTGATTGCATGATTTTCTCTCCTGGTACGGATTTATATGTATCAACAATGCGCTGGGGAACAATTGAAGAGATATTCCTTAGGGATGAGTTTTCGCTCCTATTCTCAGAAGAGATAAGCCAGGACATATTCATGGAAGATGCAAATAGAATCAGGATATACGATGCTTCATATAATCAGTGGAATGGAATACGCATTGAAAGAATTCTGATAATAAGACCTCTTTCTTTTGTTCAGTATGGAGCAGAAAATGGCTATTACCTAGCAGCTATAGCAAATGTCAAGGATCTGCTTTCTAGCGATTTATCTGATTTCAATGATTTCATGATTGTTCAGAAGGACACTGGCAGAGTGCTTTTTGACTACTCAGCATCATATTGCAGCGGAGATATACTCGAAGATGCCCCACTTCATGACCAGAATTCTGCTTTTGTTTTAGGTAATGATATTGCATCTGTTGGTTCTTCCGAGTATTCGAGCTTTATGTACGTCATACTGACTGATAGAGCTGATTATAATAGATATCGCAATCTCATGGTTGTAAGTGCAGCATCACTTCTTCTGATAAGCATGCTTGTTACAGCTTTTCTGATATATCGGCATACTGTAAATGAATGGAATAACTATAAGAGTGCAATGAATGCAATCGGTTCTGAATTTGATAACTCTGCAATAGAAGAGAATCCGTATGCTCCCTTCATGCATTCAGCAGAGCGCATGAAGGCAGAGAAAGAGCTTATGGGGACAGTTATAGAGACCCAGACAAAAAAGCTCAAAGAGAGCATTCTTCTGAAACTCGTCGATACAGATTCAGCTCCTGTTTCTGCTGAGGCGCTTGAAGAGTGCGGCATACATTTCATCTCAGATAAATTCACTGTTCTCCTCATATCGCTTTCATCTGATGAAAACAGAGATGAAATAGAAGCAGAAATCATTGCTCTGATGTCTTCTGATAAATGTCAGACAATTCCATTTCCTTCAGCTCATGGAATTGCTGTTCTTTTGTCGGTCATTCCAGATTCCTCTTTTGACAGAATTCTTGCAAGCAATGTAAAGGAGCTTATGGAAAAGCATAAAGAGGTTGCGCGAGCTGCAGCTTCAGATGTTTCAGAAGGTCTTAAGAGCGTAGGCTCTGATTATCTTGATGCCATAAATGTCCTTGAATATGAAAGCGAGATAGATTCTCGGGAATTTATGGTTTATAGAGATATTGTAGATGTTTTCAAGAAAGTCGGATTTGTTTATACGACAGAGGATGAGATAATGCTGCAGCAGGCAATAGAAGAAGGCCGGGAGCTGGAAGCAAAGAATCTTCTCTCTGCATTTATTGAGAAGAACAGAGAGAATTCTTCTCCGCGAACTCTCCGATATCTGCTTTTCTCAATAATGGGGACAATAATAAGAAGCTCAAGCAGAATAGAGCAGGCTTATGGATGGGAGATGCCTGAAATCTCAATCTCATCAATTATCCAGAGTGATAATTTCTCTGCATCATTTGAGGAGGTCTCATCGGTACTTGAAAGCATTGTCAGAATTGTTGTTGAGAAGAAAAGCGAGAATGAGAATTATAAGGAGGAATCTTATATTGCATATAAAAAAGCTCTGAATATTATTCAGAATGAATTCTCGGATTCAATGCTCAATGTTTCAGAGGTAGCAGAGAAGATTGGTGTATCTAATGTATATCTTTCAAAGATATTCAAACGATACCATGGAAGCAACATATCTGATTATATTGCTCAATATAGGATAATGGTTGCGAAGAAGTATCTTTCGCAGGATAAGCCGATAAAGGATATTGTAGAAGAATGCGGATTCGGAAGTCTCAGGACTTTCCTGAGGCAATTCAAGGATAAGGAGAATATCACTCCTGGGCAGTTCAGGGCTATGAGAAAGGAAAGAAGCGATGAAGAAGTTTAAGGTTGCTGTAATAGGATGCGGTGCAGTTTCCAGAAATCATGGTAAAGCACTCATGAACTCTCCATATGCAGAGATTGCATATGCTGTCGATATTGATTTTGAAAAGGCTGTTCTGTTCTCTGAAACATATGGAGGAGAACCCCTTGATGATTATCATAAGCTATTTGATAAGGATATAGATGCGGCCCATATAGTGACTCCCCATTTCACTCATCCAGAGATTGCGATAGATCTGATGGATCATGGAATCAATGTCTTTTCTGAAAAGCCTCTTGCGATAACGCCATATGATGCAAAACGCATGATCAGAAAAAGCGAGGAGACAGGTTGCCATCTTGGCGTATGCTTTCAGAATAGGCTCAATGGTGCAACTATAGAGGCAAAGGAGATAATAGATTCTGGTAAGTATGGACCTATTGTCTCTGCAATGGCTTTAGTTGCTTGGGATAGAGGTGGTAAATACTATTCAGAGAGCCCTTGGCGCGGAACCTATGAAAAGGAAGGTGGTGGCTGCATAATCAATCAGGCTATCCACACACTGGACTTGCTTGATTATCTTACTGGAGGAGTTGCTTCCGTCTCAGCATTTGATGCTCACTTCAGAGATAGTGATGAATATGAAGTTGAAGATACTGCAATGGCGCTCTTTAAGCTTAAATGCGGTGCTACAGCTGTTGGATTCCTGACGAACTGCTATCCTAAATCCAAGATATGTACAGTAGAGATCCATCTTGAAAAGGCAAAGCTTACTGTAAGACAGTCAGGGCTGACGATTGATGAGGATGGAGGATCTCAGATATTCAATCCAGCAGAGAGAGTGATCAGCGGAGAGAAATCTGAATGGGGAATCTCCCATTCAGTTCTTATTGAGGAGTATTACAAATCCCTTCGTGATAATACGCCATTCATTGCAGACTGCCATACTGGTCTTGCTGCAGTTGAAATCGTGAATGCTATTCAGCATTCAAAGGGAAAATTCATAAAGATTAGGGGTGTATGAGCTATGGCAGAGAAATTCAGTTATAAAACAGAGAAAGAGCTTAAGAATGCAATCAGCAGCAAGGGGCTTAATATAAGGCTATCAGATGATTTGTCTTCATTATCAAAGCCTTTGGTTATAAATGGAAAGAAGACAGAGAATAGATTTGCTATCCTCCCGATGGAAGGATGTGATTCAGAACTCGATGGTTCCCCTTCGTTCCTGGTTTCAAGAAGATATCTGAGATTCTTCACAGGTGGAGCAGGCCTTGTATGGTGGGAAGCAAATGCTGTAGTTGAAGAAGGTAGAGCAAATGAGCATCAGATGATGCTTACAGATTCCAATCTACCTCTTTTCAGAGCTCAGCTGAAGATGCTGAAGAATGAAGCTGAGAAGGTAAATGGCTATTCTCCGATTTCTATTCTTCAGCTTACCCACTCTGGACGCTATTCAAGACCATCAGGTCATAAACCAGCACCTCTTGTACCACAGAGAGATCCTATCCTTGACCCTCGCACAGGTGTAGTATCAGATAATCAGATTGTAACAGATGAATACCTTGAAAGCCTTATACCTCATTACGTTAGATCTGCAGAGCTTGCAAGAGAAGCGGGATATGATGGCGTTGATGTAAAGGCATGCCATAGATATCTTCTCTCAGAGCTTCTTGCTTCGCATACAAGAGGTGGAAGATTCGGCGGCTCATTTGAAAACAGGATATCTCTTATTCTGGAAATAATAAGGTCTATAAAGAAGAGTGTAGGAGATGATTTCATCATTGCTTCACGCTTTAATGTATTCGATGCACATCCTTACCCTTATGGATTCGGTGAAGATAAAGAAGATTTCTGGAAATTCGATGAGGAAGAACCTCTGTCTTTTGTTAAGAGAATAGTAGAAGAGGGTGTATCTCTTCTCTCTAATTCTGCAGGTAATCCATATTATATATATCCTCAGGTTACAAGGCCTTTCGATACTTCCTCTGAAGGAATACCTGTTCCAGAAGAACATCAGCTGCAGTCAATTGATAGGCTTTTCAGCTTTACTGAGAAGATACAGAAAGCAGCAGGGGATGTCCCTGTAATCGGAAATGGCTACACATGGCTCAGAGAATTCCTTGCCAATGCTGGTGCTGCGAATATAGAAGATGGCAGATGCCAGATGGTAGGGTTAGGAAGAGAAGGCATTGCATATCCTGATGCACCTAATGATGTATTGAAGCATGGTGGAATGGAGAGAGGCAAGTGCTGCATAACATGCTCAAAATGTACACAGATGATGCGCGATCATGGAATGGATGGCTGTGTAGTAAGAGACAGTGAGCTTTATGCTCCTATGTTCCAGCGTCAGCATAAAGAAGCAAAGGAAAGAACGAATGGCTAAGATTGCAATTGTTACAGGCGGATGCCGTGGAATCGGGCTTGCTATATCGATAAAGCTAGCAGAAGACGGAATGCAGGTCGTTGCTGTAGGGAGAAAGACAGAAGAGCAGTGTTCAGATTCACTTAGGAAAATAGAGCAGTATGGCCTTAAGCCATATTATATAAGTGCTGATGTCTCTTTATCTGCCGATAGAGCAAGGATTGTAGAAGAGACAGTATCTGAATTTGGACGCATAGATGTTCTTGTTAATAATGCCGGTGTGGCACCAAAGATAAGATCTTCTTTTCTCGATATGAGCGAGGAAAGCTGGGATTATGTTATAGATACAAATACAAAGAGCAATATGTTCATGACTCAGAGTGTTGTTAAGGTTATGCTCTCGCAGCCTGTTTTATATAAGTCGAGAGGCCGTATTGTGAATATCTCATCATGCTCTGCAGAGGTTTCAAGTCCGAATAGGGCTCAGTACTGTGTATCTAAGGCTGGCATATCAATGCTGACTAAAGTCTGGGCTGATGAGCTTGCAGGCAAAGGTATATTTGTAAATGAAGTCAGACCTGGTGTTATCAGAAGCGATATGACTAGCACTGTCGAAGATAAGTATACAAAGCTTATTGAGGATGGTGTATTCCCTATTGCAAGGTGGGGAGAAGGTGAAGATGTTGCAGCTGCTGTCTCAGTATTTGCCTCTGATTCTCTTATGTATACAACAGGTAATTATCTAGATGTGGATGGAGGCTTCCACATTCAGAGGCTATAGTATAATGAACATCAGAAACAGATATATCAGCACAGTTGTCATAGGCTCAGGTGCAGCGGGGCTAAATGCTGCATCTAGATTATTTCAGTATGGTGTTAAGGATATTGCAATTCTTACGGAGGGGCTGAAATGCGGAACAAGCAGGAATACAGGCTCGGATAAACAGACATACTATAAGCTATCTCTCGCAGGCTCGGATGATGATTCAGTAAGAGCTCTTGCTTCAGATCTGTTTAAAGGAAGAGCAGTTGATGGTGATATTGCACTTGCAGAAGCCTCTCTTTCTGCATCTGGTTTTCTGCGTCTTGCTGAGATGGGTGTTCCTTTTCCTACAAATAGGTATGGCGAATATATTGGATATAAGACAGATCATGATCCACATAAGCGAGCTACGTCGGCTGGGCCATATACTTCTAAGTTCATGACAGAAGCTCTTGAAAGAGATGTAAAGGGGAAAGGCATTGAGATTATAGATGGCTATCAAGCCGTGAGGCTCATTGCAGAGGATGGCAGAATCCGCGGTGTTGTTGCTATGAACAGGAAAAGCTGTGAGTTCTTATTCATTGAGGTTGATAATCTTGTTATGGCAACTGGGGGACCTGCCGGCATATATCAGATGAGCGTCTATCCTGAAAGTCAGTTTGGAGCAACCGGACTTGCTTTTGAAATAGGAGTAAAGGGAAAGAATCTAACGGAATGGCAGTATGGGCTTTCCTCTACTCATCCTAGATGGAATGTAAGCGGAAGCTATATGCAGGTTCTTCCTCGGTTTGTCTCTGTAGATTCTGATGGAGTTGAATATGACTTCCTGTCTTCTTACCAGATTGATAGAAACCACATCCTATCTCTTGTTTTTCTTAAAGGCTATCAATGGCCATTTGATGTCAGAAAGCTTGAATCGGGGTCTTCGATAATCGATATTCTATGCTATCTTGAACTTGAAAAAGGACGGAGAGTATATCTGGATTATATTCATAATCCTGATTTTGCTGATATTGATTTCAGCGCTCTTTCTGCTGAAGCCAGAGAATATCTTGAGAAGGCAGGAGCCACAGGCAGGACTCCTATAGAAAGGCTGAGAGCTATGAATGAGCCTTCATATCAGTTCTATCTGGATAAAGGCATAGATTTAGAAAAGGAATACCTTGAGATTTCATTATCAGCTCAGCATAACAATGGTGGTCTCTCTATCAATCTCTGGTGGGAAAGCAATATAAAAGGATTGTTTCCAGTAGGTGAGGTTGCTGCTTCTCATGGTGTTTATCGTCCAGGTGGCAGTGCTCTGAATGCCGGTCAGGCTGGTTCTGCGCGAGCTGCTCTTTATATATCTGCATCTAATAATCTTCCTCGGAAAGACTTATGTGATGAGAGCCTGAAGAAAATAGATGAGATTATGAAAATAAGGGATGATGCAGGAAGTGGAAGCATCCTGGTTTCTGATGCATATGCAGAGCTTAGAGAGATAATGTCAATCAATGCTTCTGCTATAAGATCCGAGACTGAGATTAGAAAAGCGCTCTCATATGTAGATGAAAGGCTTTCTGAGTTCCATGATGTTAAAGCCGAGAGGGATAGCCAGATCTGGCTGCTCTTCGAGTATAGAAACGCTCTTCTTACAAGCCAGATGTATCTATATGCAATGCTTGAATACATAAGGTGTGGGGGAAAGAGCCGTGGAAGTGCTCTCTATACAGATAAGAGTGGAACAGTCCATCCAGGACTGCTTGATGAACGTTTTACGTACACACTTGAGGACGAGTCCTCAGATTCTGATATCCTTGAAGTATGGAAAGATAAGGATGGAAATCTTATGAGCAGTCTAAGAAAAGCTCGGCCAATACCGGCTGATGATGATTTCTTTGAAAGAATATGGGCACGATATCGAGAGGATCAGTGCATTTTCTGATTTATTTTCTTCATATAGCAGTAATATGCAGGAATGACAATGAGGCATGCACTGCACCATGCAAGAGGATGAGAGAATGCAATTCCTTTATATCCAGCAATCCTTGCAAGAAGGATTGCTGATGTGCATCTTGCAAGAAGCTCTGCAAGACATGCTGCGAGTGGAACCCAGGTAAGATTCATAGCCTGATCTGTTGTCCTGTATATTACAAGAAGCCCAAGCATAGGGTAGAATGGCAGCACTACGATGAAGTAATCTCTTGCATAAGAGAAAATCTCCGCTGTCGGATTATTTACAAAGAGCGGTACAATCAACGGCTCTACCATAAAGATCAGAAGAGCCATGATGATAGCGCATGATTCGACGATTAGGAGACTAGCATTGACTCCTTGCTTTATTCTATCTATCCTATGCGCCCCATAATTCTGAGCTGCATAAGCCGCGATTGAAGTTACGAATGCATTATTGACAAGCACTCCGAGCTGATCGACCTTCGTTGCTGCTGTATAGCCTGCAATTGCAGTAGTTCCAAGGCTATTTACAGAAGCCTGCATGACAAGCTGTCCTATGCACATTACAGACATCTGCATCCCCATAAGCATTCCAAGTTTCAGATGCGATACGATATTCTCAATATCAATATTCCAGAGCTTTCTTTCTATCTTCATCTCTTCATATCGCTTTATGGAAGATGCAAAAGACATGACTGCTGCAATAAGCTGTGAGATGATAGTTGCTGCGGCGGCACCGCTTACTCCCATATTGCAGAATACAATAAGGACATAATCCAGTACTATATTGAGCAGTGATGACAGAATCAGGTAAATTAGAGGCAGCCTGCTATCGCCAAGGGCTCTTAGAGTATTTGATATCATATTGTAGAACACTGTCGTTATTGTGCCTGCCAGGACAATGAATAGATATGAATATGCATCTCCGGAAATCTCATCAGGAATCATCATCCAATGAATCATTAGCCTGCAGAGTGGAAGTGTGATTGCTGTTAATATCAGGCTTATTCCCAGAGATAGATATATTGCAGATACAATGCTCTTTTTGACTCCATTCTTATCTTTCAGTCCGAAAGACTGAGCTAGGAGTATTGCAAATCCACTTGTCAGTCCCTGTATGAAAACAAGTATGAAATAAATGATAACCGTAGTACTCCCCACTGCAGAGAGAGCCTTTTCTCCGATTGTCTGACCTACGATTATCGTGTCAGCAATTGTATAGAAAAGCTGGAATAGATTTCCGCCTATAACAGGAAGCGAGAATAACCAGATAAGCTTAAGAGGCTTTCCTTCAGTAAGATCCTTCGTCATTTCATTCCACCACGGATGATATATCATAAAAATAAAAGCGGGAAAATACTAAAATGGTATTTCTATTGTCATCAATAGACAGTAAACTGAAAGAATGCTTACTTGTGATGATATAGATGCTGTTATTTCTGAGCGTTATAGGCTCTCTGTTCTTAGTGGTGGTGAATGGGATTATCAGATTCAGCTGTGCTGGGATAGGCTCACTGATCTCCTTACCCGTGATATTGATGATACAATCCGCTTCCTTGATAATGAGTGCCGTGCAGATCAGTTTGTCTGGATGAGCGATGTCTATGATGTAGTTGCGAAGGAGACAAAAAGCAGGGAATTTGTGGATGCCCTTTATCGTCTTGCTGAAAAGTATCCGGAAGATGTGAAGGATGCAGATCTCATGTATATGATTGATATTGCTGAAAAAGAGCTTGTTAGTCAAAGCTAACTCTTTATATCATATTGATTAATACAGAAAATTCTATTATATTGACGATACCCGTCATGGGGGAGTAGAAACGCACTGCGTTGCTGGTCAACATACTGGATAACTCCTGGTCAGCATTAATTTCGAGACCCATGCATAGAGCTGCTATGCATAGATCTCATCCTTTGTCTTAGCATGCTAAAACATTGTCAGGAGCTGTAAATGGAGTGGAATTTTCTTTTTTTTCGTCAATAGCATTTTTTTAGGCGTAGGTCTTGCAATGGATGCTTTCTCGGTAAGTGTTGCTAATGGGCTGAATGATAGTTCGATGAAGATAGGTAAGGAGCTTCTGATTGCATCGACTTTTGCTATTTTTCAGATTGCAATGC
This sequence comes from uncultured Spirochaetales bacterium, assembly GCA_934271365.1. GTDB lineage: Bacteria > Spirochaetota > Spirochaetia > Sphaerochaetales > Sphaerochaetaceae > Ornithospirochaeta. Next base: position 20,966 of record CAKQRI010000015.1, on the reverse strand, counting down.
CTTTGATTGGATGGGTATGTGTTCATTCATTTGTCTCTTATTTCACCTTCTTTGAGCGCTTTATTCCATGGATTGCTCTTCTCCTGCTGCTTTATATAGGAATAAGCATGATCAAGGGGGCCGGGAAAGATGAAAATAATGGTTCATCTGCACAGCTTTCTTTTAAAGCCCTGATTCTCCAAGGAATAGCAACAAGCATCGATGCTTTATCTGTAGGCTTTACGATTGCAGAATACCAGCTACCAATGGCTCTTACTGCATCTTTTCTGATTGGGCTTGTTACTTTCATAATCTGCTATGCGGGGATAAAGATAGGAAAGGTTTTTGGTAATAAATTTTCAGGAAAAGCTGAGATCGCAGGTGGTATAATCCTTATAATTATCGGAGCTGAGATATTCCTGAAAGGTATTCTTGCATAACTTTCTTTTACATTATCAGCAATATAGCTTATCCTTCTATGAGAGGTGATTATGGGATTCTTTCCTGAAAGTCTGCATTTTCCAAAGAGTGATCAGATTGAGCTTATTTCCAGGATTGTCAGATCTCCGGATAAGGTTCTGAAAGGATATGGTGGATGCCACTATATAAAGCGATTCGGGAAGGTACAGTTCATTCTTGACTCTTTATACAGAAGAAGCGGATCTGAGGAAGTTGCAGGCCTGTCTTCCGCAATAGCCACGGATTCTTTATCTGCATTCATGATACAGCAGTATATTGTTACAGATGCACAGAATAAGATGCATTTCTTTGCGAAGGTAAATGCTCCATTATCTTCATTTACAGAGCCTTTCCCTGTCTCTATCATGAACGGTGAGCTTCTGCCTTCTTACCTAAGAGGTTCAGCATTTGCTGCATATTACGAAGCATTTGCTGTCCATACTGAATTCTATGAAGGCATGCATGAAGCTGAGCTTCATATAAAGCATGATCCTGATTTCTATGGGGAGTTGGATAAGATCAATAATGCATTCTTCACACCTTTAGATGAGAATGGGGGATTCAGGTCTCTTACGGTCAAATCCCTGCTGAAGGTAAGCAGGGTTGAGATGATTCCTGTAGCATATAATGTTAATGGCTTAAGGCAGGAGTCTATTCCTGTTGCATTCTGCTCTTCTCCTATTGGCAGGGAGATTATGGTTGTTCTCACGGCTCCAGATGCTAATCTGTTCAAAAGCAGGAGGAAGATTCCTGATAATCTTTACATTTGGTGTGAGATGTTTCTGTCTCTGGATCCTGCAATAGACCGGAGAAAAGATGGTGCCTTAAGGGATGAATTCAATTATATCTCGCTTCTTGTTTCGTCTCTGATATTCAATACATTAGAGCGCCTTGAGTTCTCTCTGGACAATGATGTTGAGCTCTTTTCTGGCGATGCTCATGTAAAAGGCAGAGATAATGTAATAGAGTATCTAAGGAGAGAGAAATGCCCATTGAATGGAGGCCATGAGTTCTATAGGCAGATCTCACTCTCTTCTGATATTGATGGGATAGAGAAAGACAGGGATGCTTTTTCAATAGAATCCTATCCCGGAAAAGAGCCCTTAGGGCTTGGATTCATCTCTGTAAGTGATGAAAAGATCTCCAGGATAATGTTCCGGTATGGCATCTTTGATAAACAAAATGCTTAAGTTGAAATAACTTGTCTAACGGATGGATGCTCAGAATAGAATTGAGATCAGGAAAAGATGGATGAGAATAGCTGGTCTAATGAACCTCTCAGAGAAGCAGATATCCATAAATGGTAAACTGATATCAAGAAAAGCATAGCATGAATAGAAAGAAGCTGCTGAATCCCATAATCCAGCAGCCTGCATAATATAAAAGATCAGCGTCTTGTTCTGTATTCACGAGGAACAGGATCGGCCCCATCCCAGATAATCTGCCTGAAATGCTTAGGATCTGTGTTGCCTTCTGTATTGATCATGAAGATAAGAGAATCGTGGCTCAGCTTAAGGGCCTCTCTTAAGTCCATATCTCCCTTTTCTGTCATTATCGAATAAAGAGCACCAAGAGGAACAGCTCCGGATTCGCCGCTTATCATGAATGGATCGCCTTTGATAGGACATGAGAGTATTCTCATTCCTCTTGCAGCAACATAGTCAGGAACCTGGATGAAGCAATCTGCATTCTTATTAAGGATCTGGAAAGCAATAGGGGAAGGATCACCGCACGCAAGACCTGCCATTATTGTATCAAGATCACCTTTCACAGAATGAGGCTTGTTATCTCCGGCTTTCATTGATTCAAAGATGCAAGGAGCCTTATTGGGTTCCACAACAACGAAAATAGGAGGATTGTCTGGGAATAATGCTGTGAAATAACCAACAACTGAAGCTGCAAGTGCACCAACGCCTGCCTGTACGAATACATGTGTAGGCCTTGATATTCCCATTCCAGCAAACTGCTCTTGAGACTCAAGAAGAATCGATGTATATCCCTGCATAATCCATGTAGGAATCTCTTCATAGCCATCCCATGATGTATCAGAGATTATATACCAGCCATTCTTTGCTGCATCGATAGCTACCTGTCTGACAGCATCATCATAGTTCCCATCAACAATAGTTACATTTGCTCCATAGCTTCTGATTGCATCTATTCTTGCCTGGCTTGTATCCTTATGCACATAGATCTCACTCTTCAGCCCAAGCTTCATTGCTGCCCATGCAATTCCTCTGCCGTGATTTCCGTCAGTTGCTGATGCGAATGTTATATCTCCGATTCTGTCGTGGCACTCCTTTGATGTAAGATATTCAAAGGAAAGATCTTTACCTTCCATTCCAAGCTTCTTCTGAAGGAAGCGGTAGATGGCAAAAGAACCGCCCATTACCTTGAATGAATTCAGCTCAAGCCTTTCAGCTTCATCTTTTATGTATATTCCACCAACTCCGAGCATCTGAGCAAGGTTTGGAAGCGCTCTCAGCGGTGTCATCCTGTATCCAGGAATCTGTCTGTGGAAATTATGAGCCTCTCTTGCAATCTTTACAGGAAATAGCTCTTTTGCTTTGCTCGAATCCTTAGCATTGCCGTTAAGGATATATTCAAAATCTAATGCATTTGTCATATTAAAAACTCCACATATAATAATAGTGAATTAAGAAAATATTTCAATACATTAAAATTATTTACATTTATTTGATGTATCCATTAATTTATGAGTTGTGAAATACTGAATACATCAATTATTGATTATTTTAATAGCTGATTGGCTGTATTAAGGACATATTCAAAGATTTTTCAGCCAATCTGATAAGATGCTGTCTGATGAAGATGAAGAGAATCTCCTCCCATCTCTTATGTCGAGCTCTGGATAAAGTTCTCTTAGCTCCTTTAGGCTTCTGTCAATAGAACTGCTTCCGGAAGTCGCAAATAAATAGATTTAGGTCATTGCTCTCGATGAATGTATTGATTATGCGAGGGGCTTCTCCCCACCAGATAGGGAAACCAATAAATACTCTTTTATATCTAGCAAGTTCTCCTATTGCTTCTGTCTCCGGTCTAGAATCAGGATCATTCATTTCAATATTTGCTCGGGATTCGCTGTTACTGTAATTGATATCTTCTTCAGAATAAGGCTTTTTAGGATTGATTCTTATTAATTCTGCATTCAGAGAATCATTAATCTTCTCTGCTATTCTCTTTGTGTTTCCGGTTGCTGAAAAGTATATTACAGCAGTATCTGTCTCGTTCTTTGCTATGCTTTCAGTTCTTGCACAGGATAAAAGCATAAACAGTGTAATAAGAAGAATCAGGCATGTCCTCTTCATTTCATTTTCCTGCAAATTATGTGCAGCCATATATTAGCTGCACATATCATAGTTTACTATTTATGAGCTTTAATTATAGAGGAGATCTCGTTTAGCTTCTCATTCAGGAGCTGATCTGTCTTTGCTTCGCATACGATTCTGAGATATGGCTCGGTATTTGATTTTCTGACATTGAACCACCAGCTATCAAATTCGATTCTGTATCCATCAAAGTCCATTACCTTAAGAGGCTTATCTTCTGTTACGAACCTCTTATATAGGTCAGCTATTGCACCGTCCTTATCTTCTAGACGGAAATTAATCTCAGATGAGTTCTTGTATGAGATTATCTCATCAATGAGAGAGGAGAGCTTTTTTCCTTCCTTCTTCAGCTTGGACACAACAGAAAGCACAAGAAGTGAAGCTAGGATGCCACTGTCACAGTTGAAGAATTCTCTGAAGTAGTAATGGCCTGCAAGCTCGCCTCCGAATATTCCATCAATTTCTCTGATCTTGAGCTTTGCGAATGCATGTCCGACTTTCCATATAGTCACGCTGTATCCTAATCTCTCAAGGTAATCTGTTGTTGACTTGCTTGTTCTTATATCAACAAGAGTATTGCCAGCAAGTCCCTTTTCCTTATAGTAGATTCCGAGAAGGGATGTTATGTAATCAGGCTGGATCCATCTTCCTCTATCGTCAACGAATACGACTCTATCAGCATCTCCATCATAGATTATTCCGCAGTCGCTTCTGTTCTTCTTCACTTCTTCTTCCAGTTCTCTGCAGTTGCCTTCATCAAGCGGATTGGGCTCGTGTGCAGGGAATGATCCATCAAAAGCATCGTTTATATAGTTGAAGTCTGGTCCGAGAACTTCCTTTACAAGAAGATTTGACATTCCATTTGAGCAGTCGATGCTGAGATTCAGATTCTCAAAATCCACATGCTTTTTCAGAAAATCTCTATATTCATCTTTTACATAAGAATAATCCTTGACTGTTCCCTTCTTTTCAGAAACTATGATCCTTCCATTCTTTGTAAGCTCTTCAAGTTCTTTGAGTCCTGTTTCTCCGCCTACAGGAAGTGCCCCTGTCCTGCTTATCTTGAGTCCATTGTATTCAGGTGGATTGTGGCTTGCTGTAATCTGCACAGATGCATCTGCTTTAAGAAAAGCTGTTGCAAAATACACCATGGGAGTGGTTGCAAAACCTAGATTCCATACATCAGCTCCGCTATCAAGTATGCCACTTATAAGAGCATCATGCACTTCAGGTGATGATAGTCTTACATCTCTTCCGACTACAACATGATCAGCTTTAAGAAGGGATGGAAGAAAATAGCCGCATTTATAGACGGTATCCTTATTGAAATCAACGTTCCAGATTCCTCTGATGTCATAAGCTTTGAATGCACCCATAGTTTTTCCTTTATTATTTATTTAATGTTTTCTTCAGTTTATCAGTATCAGCAATTTCTAGATAGTATGCAGTCCCATCCTCAAGAGCGACTCTTGTGACAGTCTTCCTGAAGAGCTTTGCAAAGAGATTGATGACCTTTCCACGGTCCTTGCCATCCATTACTGATAATTCAGCGCTTCTTCTTGTGATCCTATCTATGCCTGTAATAGAATCAGCAGGGATGAATATCTCCAGCTTTCTGTATTCGCTCTTCTTTTTAGGTGTATACCTGATGCCAAGTATTGTAGGTGTTCTTTCGAAATCCTCCAGTACAAGTGTTCTGCCATCGCTATAAATGAAGACTCCGAATTCTCTTTTGTCTCCATCTGATCTTCCATACCATGTGGCATAGCTTCTATATATCAGTTCTCCGCCAAGCTTTTCACGTCTGACATTCAGGAAAGCTTCGGTATCATCATTCTGGTTCATGCAAATATTCTACAATATAAAAAGATAATAAGCAAAAATGATTGATCTATTACTATCCTTTTTTTGCGACATCCGATAATATTGTCATCTGTGGAAGATTTTGAGAAAAAGGATTTTGAGAAGCTTTTGAAGCGTGGGGGGCTTGAAGCCAGACGCTATATGAAGCTTACTGATTCCGATGTAGCTAGAGTCTACGACAGGAACATTGCATCTATCCCTGTTACAGTTGACCTTTATGGACAGTATGCGAGAGTCGTTGATTATTCAGATGGAGGTCTTGATGCGGCTTTCATTGAAGAAATCAATGATATCGTTGCACGTTATCTCTATGTAGAGAGAAACAAGATAGTGTTCAAGGAAAGACGTAAGAGAGAAGGCCGTGAACAGCATGAGAAAGGAGAAGAGGAAGTTAAGGTAGTAGTCCGCGAGAATGGACATGAGTTCCTTACGGAGCTTTCCCTTTATGCAGATACAGGGCTTTTCCTTGATCAGGCTTATACAAGGGCAATGGTTGAGAGAGAAGCAGCTGGAAGAACTGTTCTGAATCTCTTCTCTTATACTTCTTCTTTCTCTGTATATGCGGCTGCCGGAAATGCGGAAAGTGTTACTAGCGTAGATCTTTCTAACGTCTATAATGCCTGGGCAAAGGATAATCTTGCCCGCAATGGTTTTCTGGACGAGAAGAAATACAGAGTGATTACAGAAGATGTAAGAGCTTTTCTGGAAAAGGCTTATGAGAATGGAGAGAGATATGATCTTGTCATCCTTGATCCTCCTGCTTTCTCAAATTCACACAAGGCTGAGGATTTTGATGTGCAGAAGGATTACCTCAGCATGCTTTATCTTATTTCCCGTATTCTGAAAGATGGCGGAGCTGTGATTTTCTCTGAGAATCTCAACACCTTCATTTTTGATAAGAAGAGCCTGAATCCTTATTGGGATATAAAGGAGATCACACGGGATGTGCTTGCTCAGGGCTTCTCCGGAAAACATAGAAGCTGCAGAGTATGGATTCTAGAAAAGACAGCAATTATGAAACTAGAGAAAAAGACTGTCAGGAAGAAGAGAATGGACGAACTTAAAGATGAGAGCCTTGATAGGCTTGTTCTTTCCGAGGAAGATGGAAAGGATGATGTGGGAACAAAGATGGATTTCCCAGTGCGTGACGGAGAGAAGAAGTTCAGCCGTGGCTATGAGAAGAAAGATAATAGAGGCCGTGGCAGAGAAGGGTACGGAAGAAGGAATTTCTCTGATAGAGGAGAAAGACGCCGTGACTATGGAAGAGATGAAAGGCCATCCAGACGTGACAGAGATATGAGAGAGCGCGACTATTCATATCGTGATCGCGATGAGAGAAGTGATAGAAGGGACAGCTACAGGTCTTTTGATGATAGAGACAGAAGAAGCTCTTTCAGAAATGGTGATGATAGGCGCAGAAGCTTTGGCGACCGTGATGATAGAAGACCTTATGGCAGAGATAGATCATATGGCCGTGATGGTGGTTATACATCTCATAGCTATAGACGCGATAGGGAAGATGGTGATAATGAGACATCTAGATTCTACCGCAGAGATAGAGATGGCAGAAGAGATGGTTATAGATCTTTTGATGACAGGGACAGAAGCTTCAGTGACCGTGATGATAATAGAAGATCTTTCGGCGGAAGAGATCGAGACTTTGCTCCAAATGGCAGAGAAGGTGGAGAGAGACGCAAGAAATCTTCACCAAAGCCTTATGGCTATGATTCTTTCATGTCAACTTCAAATAGGGATAAAGCTACAGCTTTCTGGCTCTCCGGACAGGAAGTACAGAAGACTGATGATGATAAATAATATCCAATAGAATCGGATTAGAGGCTGGCTGTGTCCAGCCTCTTTTTGTGGTCCATCCTTATGATGAACTCATCTGTCCCCTCCTCAGTTTTTCTTTCACTGGATGGAAAGAAGCCGTGGCGTTCATAGAAAGCTATTGCTTTATGATTCTTCTCTAATGCCCAGAGATGGTCAGCGCTATGTTCTCTTTTCGCAAATTCAATCAGCTCTCCGCCTATTCCCTTCCCCTGGAAGAATGGATCTACATATAATTTGCAGATCTCAGTTTTATTGATTTCTATGAAGCCTCTTATTATTCCATCATCAAATACATATATCCCTTTGAGAATATCATCGCAGCCAAAGTATCTGTCTATCACACTTACAACCTGAAGAGTGCCGAAAGAGAATTTCTCATCTCTGAATATCGGAAGATAATTGATCCTGTTATTGAAAACAAAGATCTCCGCAATTCTTGATAGATCATCCCTTTGTGCTTTTCTTATATGTTCCATGGCTACTTTAGGAACCTGCTTTTCTTCTGCTTTTCATTCAGAACAAGAAATGACTTTATGTTATCTTCGGAGAAGCGCTTGATGAACTCGTCTGAGAGAACGCTTCTATCAAGTATTGAGTAATATTCTGTATAGGATTCAACCTTCAGGAGATTTATAGAGAAATCTGATCCGAATAGTATTCTTGATAGGAATTTTTCCCTGTTCTTACCATCAAGAGCTTCAATGTAATTATTAAGCCTTATATAGAAGTCATCCTGGCATCCAGAGAAAGATAGGTCGGAGTATACTCCATCAAATTCAAGCATCAGCTCAGATGCGCTTTTGAACCATGGAGATGAAGGCATCATCTTCATCTTTTCTCTTATAGAGAATATGTTCTTATCTGCAGATATTGCATATTGCCTGCCGAAGTGGGCAAGGTCAAGCTTCAGAGCTGGATAATTCTCAAGTACTGTCCTCCAGCTTGCTGGGTCCGTATATTTCCAGGCCTCTTTTGCTGGGACTCCCCTGAATCCCTGATCATCACAGTGTGTGATTATAGGAATATCATGCTCTTCGCAGAATTCATAGAGGTAGCGGTGCTTTCTGAGTGTCTCATAATCGTTTGGCCATGGGTCGAAGCCTAAAGGCGGGTAGACCTTTATGCCATAGAAGGGCTTATCTGGGATTTCATGGAAATTATGGTATTCGTGTGATATATTGATGTACTTCCTGAGAAAATCCTTAAGAAAGCCAAAAGAGTGAAGAACCGGATTTATTCCAGCAAAAGGATAGAACTCGAAAAGTCCATCTGGCCTCTTCTCATAGTAGTATTCCATTCCTTCAACCGTAGCTTCTATGTATGGTGTTATCTTGTCTTCTGCTGGATATGTATAGTATATTCCGTCAAGCTCTTTCTGGCTCTGGGAGAAGTCCATCAGAAGAGGGATCATAAGCATCTTCTCATATTCCTCTCCTCGTATCCTGAGTTTGCCATCCTTTATGAATGGCTCTTCTGGAGCATAGTTCTTCTTTGCAGGAGAAGAGAATTTTCCTGAGAGATCATCCTCCATAAGGCAGAATGTCTCTCCGATAGGCCTGTCGAATGTCGTTATTGCATTTGTGAGCATGTTCAGCAGATTGTCGCCTTTCAGAAGCTTTGTAGATAGGATGTAGTTCTCTGCAGCATTGCCGGTTATTATGTCCTGAGGCGAAGCATAGAACGAATTCAGAAATGATGCGAAGTTCGGCTCTTTCAGTGTCATTACATGGAAGTGGCAGTCTGTAAAATATCTCATACATCTATTATATTTTCCTTTCCTATCTATTTCCATACATGTGTATGCTATACTTTACCCATATGAATGAGATCACAATAAGAAAAGGCGCTGTCGAAGCCTCTATAGACTTCGAAGATGGAATGAATGTAACTTCTCTGAAATACAGGGGCATTGAAGTGATTGAATGTGATGAAGAAAGAAGAAGAAAAGGGGCAACTTATGCTATTCCTGTTCTATTTCCTACTCCTAACAGAACAGCCGGAGGCTCCTATTCATTCGATGGAGAAAAGGTTTCTGCTGTTATGCATGGCTATGCAAGGCATTCAGCATTCTCTCTTATTTCAAGAACAGAATCCACTGTTTCTGGCTTTTCAGATTTCAAAGCTATGTCAGAACCTTATGATATTGCAATGTGCCTTGAGATAAAAGCAGAAGATAATTCACTGACATGGATCTTCTCTATAGAGAATAATGGAGAGAAGGAGTTTCCTTTCTCTCTTGCTCTTCATCCGTTCTTCAGAAAAGATCTTTTCAGTACTCTGACTACTAACTCTGTAGATGAGATGGAAGCAACAGAAGAGAAGATTCCGACAGGCAGGATGATCCGTATAGGAAAGGATAATGGATATGATAGGTATCCAGTATCAGCAGTTGATGCAGATACTGTATATTATTCAGATAGAGGCTGCATAGCGGAACTAGATGGGAAGGACTTCTCTCTTGTGGTAAAGGGAGATGACTCATTTAAGCATCTTGTCATATATGGCAATCCTGGAAGCTCATTCATATGTGCAGAGCCTCAGACTGGTTCAACAGATTTCATTAACCTGCATGAAAAAGGATTCAGGAAGGAAGCATCTCTTCTTTCCCTGAAGAAGGGAGAGAAGAAGAGGCTGACTGTGGATTTCTGCTTCAGATGAAAAATGGGATAGCATGTGCTATCCCGGTATTTCTATAATCCCATCTTGGCTTTCATCTTGGACCAGCTGTCTTTCAGTGTGACAGTCCTGTTGAATACCATATGCTCATCACTGCTGTCTTTGCTGTCTACGCAGTAGTATCCGTTTCTGATGAACTGAAGATAATCGCCAGGCTTTGCATTCTTAGCTTCAAGCTCAATGTATGCCGTAGGAATCACAACAAGTGACTCTGGATTGATATCATCAAGATAGTTTCCTGTAGCTGCGCCAGGGCATTCTGTCTTGAAGAGCTTGTCGTACTGTCTGACTTCTGCCTCCAGCACATGGTCTGCGCTTACCCAGTGGCTTGTTCCTCTGACTTTCCTTCCATCAGGGGTTGTACCTCCCTTTGACTCAGGATCATATGTACAGTGGACTGCAGTTATTGAGCCATTCTCATCTTTATCGATGGACACAGCTGTGATGTAATAGGCATGCTTCAGCCTAATCTCGTTTCCTGGATATAAGCGATGATAGCCCTTGACAGGAACTTCCATGAAGTCTTCTCTTTCGATATAGAGCTCTTTTGTGAATGCAACCTTATGTGTTCCTGCTTCAGGATCCTCAGGGTTGTTCTCTGCATCAAAATATTCAACCTGGCCTTCAGGATAATTGTCAATGATTATCTTAAGAGGATCAAGCACGGCCATAAGCCTTTTTGCTTTCTTGTTAAGGTCTTCTCTCACGCAGAATTCCATCAGGGAGTAGTCAACAACACCTTCGACTTTTGCAACGCCTACACGGGATACGAAGTCCTTCATTGCTTCAGGAGAGTAGCCTCTTCTCCTTATTCCTGATATTGTCGGCATCCTAGGATCATCCCAGCCTGTTACGAAGTTGTTATTGACAAGATATAGCAGCTTTCTCTTACTCATCAGACAGTAGTTGATGTTGAGCCTTGCAAATTCATACTGGTGAGGCGCATGATCAATTCCATCTATCTCAGTTGCCCAGTCATATGCTGGTCTATGATCCTCAAACTCGAGCGTGCAGATTGAATGCGTTATTCCCTCGATTGCATCACTGATAGGGTGAGTGAAATCATACATAGGGTAGATACACCATTTCTTACCTGTTCTAGGATGTTCGGCATACTTTATCCTATATAGCGCAGGATCCCTCATATTTATATTCGGAGAAGCCATATCAATCTTAGCTCTTAGAGTGTATTTGCCTTCAGGGAATTCCCCATTCTTCATTCTGATGAAGAGGTCTAGATTTTCTTCTATAGGCCTATCCCTATCAGGACTGTTCTTTCCTGGCTCTGTCAGCGTTCCTCTATATTCCTTCATCTCTTCTGGAGTCAGTGAATCAACATATGCTTTCCCTTCTTTGATCAGCTTAATTGCAATCTCATAGAGCTGGTCATAGTAATCAGATGCATAATACTCATGCTTTCCCCAATCAAAGCGCAGCCATTTGATATCTTCCTTGATTGAATCAATATACTCCATATCTTCTTTTGCTGGATTTGTATCATCTAATCTGAGATGGCATATTCCATTATATTTCTCTGCCAGTCCGAAATTGATGCATATACTCTTGATATGTCCGATGTGGAGATATCCATTCGGTTCTGGTGGGAAACGGGTCACGATTGTATTATTCGGAACTCTACCGGCCACAAGATCATCTTCTATGATCTTCTCAAGAAAATTCAAAGGTTTTTCCTGTACTTCATTATCCATATACTGTCCTTCCTTCAGGCCTTCCAAAGGGCCTTTAAAAGATAGCTAAGTTTAACATACAGAGCTTTTTTGCTGAATAGCCGGATGATGATATGATCCATAAATAAAAGCATTTGATTCTTAGACAATGTTTGATTATTTTGAATAAAAATAAACAAATAAGTTATAAATGTATAATTTTGTTTAAAATTACACTGAATATACAAATTTTTAACATGCAGAGTTATAGAACCTAGAAAATAATCAGAATAATATCAAGTGGAATGAGGTTTTGAATGAGAGAAGGGCGTAGGATAAAATCAATTGATCCATTTGCGGCAATAATACCATTTATCATGGTTGAGCGTTCGGACAGCCAGAATTCGATAACTGACAGTTTTGATGTCTCCGGAGCTGAGAAGCTGATAGCAGAGCTTAGGCAGCAGGGATATGATGCGATAGGGATTCTCCATATAATAATAGCCTCATATGTAAGGGCGATATCACAGTTTCCTAAAATCAACAGATTCATCAGAGGGCAGAGAATATATGCAAGAAATGGCGTTGTTGTGAATATGACCGTCAAGAGAAAGATGAATCTTGATGATAATGAGACTACAATCAAGCTGCATTTCAATCCTTCAGATACGCTTTTTGATGTCTATCAGAAGCTGAATGATGCGTTGAAGATTGCTTATGAAGGTGATACTGACACAGATGATGCTGCAAGGATAATCGGCTATATCCCACGGCTTTTGAAGAAATTCACGATGTGGATACTGAAGACTCTTGATTATTTTGGAATGCTTCCTTCGGTCCTTGTTGAGGCATCTCCGTTTCATGGTTCCTTATTCCTGACGAATATGGCTTCTCTGAACATCCCTCCAGTAAGACATCATCTCTATAACTTCGGGAATATCCCAGCCTTTGTTGCTTTCGGTGCCAAAAGGCATGTGCAGCGCTTTGATAGGGATGGAAATCTGATCCGTTCCAAAGTCGTGGATTTCATAGTCAATCTTGATGACAGAATCTGTGAAGGCTTCTATTATGCTCAGGCTCTGAAATGTTTTAAGAAGTGCCTGGAGAATCCATCCTGCCTGACATTGCCTCCAGAGCAGATCATAGATGATGTTCGCTAGAATACTTCCAGATATACACTTCCAGAGCCTTCTGCTGTGAATGCAATTGATGCAGATAGAGTGAACACTGGATTCTCTGTAGATAATATTAGGCCGTCATCTGTATAGAATGAAAGCTTTTCGCCTTCTTTTCTAAGCTCAATTCTGTTCCCGATAGTGGTATTTATTTTCATATCTGCTCCGAAGAGCTTTGCTCTGATTCCGCTTCTGGAGAATTCAATCGTGTCAGATGGTGTATGGAAAAGAGAGAATGATGCATTTATTCCATCACTGCATTCATAGTGCAGCCTGCAGTTCTCCGTCTCTCCTAAAGTAAAGAATGCAATGCTTTTGCCATTATTCATCCATTTATATGAGTGGAGCGTTATCTCATCAAATCTGGGTTTTCTATACCAGTCGGTTTTTTTCGTGTTCATCTGCTTTATAATAAGAGAGTTTTTGATTGTTGTCATTCCGTCTTTATAATAGAATCATCAGTATGATTGGAATTATTGGTGAAACATGTGCAGAATTCTATCCTGCAGATCTTGAAATGGAAGAGGATGAGATCTTCTCTTATGCGCTTGGCGGAACAGCTATAGAGGCTGCTTCAGAGCTTACAGATAATGGAATAGATGACTTCCTGATAATCACAAAGCTCAGCCGTGATAATATAGGGCTTGATACTCTCGACATGCTTTCTGATATAGAATGGGCAGTGTCTGATCTGGAATCATCTCCGCTACTATCTCCTGTGGATATAATGGGGGATATAAGGCTGAGGGGAACTGCGGCATCAGCAATAGGAACAGAAGAGCTTAGCGAGTTATTATCAGACGTTAAGCCAGATGCTCTTATCCTGACAGCGCCTCTGCTTTCAGTCAATCCTTCAGCTTCTGCTATTGTTGACAGTGTAGCATTCATGTCTCCGCAGCCTACAGTCATCGTTGATCTTGGAACAGACTCTAGAGAGATTATCTCAATGGAGATATTGAAAGACAGTCTCAATGCTCTTGCCTCATCTGTTGAGTCATCATTCTGTGTAGGAGATGTCGTTACTTCCAAGATGAAGGTGATTTCCCGGGAGAATGCTCTTGCTAAGCTGAAGACTTTAGGATGAAGAGATATTATCCATCGGATTTGTTAGGCTCTCGTATAATAGGAGCCGTATTGGTTATTGCCTTTTCTCTTACTTTTCTTTCTTGTAGTGGGGAAAGTGTTATCCGTGATAGCCGGATTGCTATGGGTACAGCTGTCACTCTGACCTTCTATAATAAAAAGGATGCAGCGCTGTCTGATGGTGCATTCTCGATTATCTATGATATTGAGAATAAGATTTCATTCCATGACAGTGAATCATATATAAGCAGGATAAACAGCTCTGCTGGCCTTTCTCCTGTTGCTGTACCTGAAAAGCTTTTCGCGCTGATTGACAAATCAATTGCAATCTCAGAGGAAAGCGGAGGTGCATTCAATCCATTGATGGGCGCTGTCACTTCTCTTTGGAATATTGGGGGTGATAATGCAAGAGTTCCAGATAAAGAAGAAATCTCAGAGGCTATTCTTTGCCTGAATACGGATGATATAGTGCTGGATGAAGAGAAAAGCACTGTGTATCTGAAAAAGAAGGGAATGAAGCTCGATCTTGGAGGAATAGGAAAAGGTTTCTGTGCAGATGAGATACGAGATTATCTTGCTTCTAATGGTGTTAGCTCTGCAATAATCAATCTCGGTGGAAATGTATATGCACTTGGAAGAAAGCCTGATGGGAGGGAATTCAGAATCGGAATAGTGAACCCTGATGGAGGGGCATATATATCGGAGGTCGATGTTGCAGATAAGGCTGTTGTCACAAGCGGGGCATATGAGAGATTCTCGGATATAGATGGTATCAGATACCACCATATATTCTCATCATCAGGCTATCCTTCAGATTCAGATCTTCTTTCAGCTACCATAATCTCATCTGATTCAGTTTATGCAGATGCTCTGTCGACAGCTGTCTTTGTCTCCGGAAGCGCATCGGCCGCGCATCTATCTGAAAAATACAATGTTGGAATCATAACATACAGCAAAGACCATGAAGTCAGGTCTTACGGGCTCTGAATACCAGATATGAGTCATATATGTATGAGTCTGTAGGTTCGCTTGCTGCACTGTCAGAATAGAAGCCTTCAATTATGAATCCTGTGTTAAGAAGAGCTCCGATTATATCAGAAAGAGTATGGGAGTACTCGAATGTGTCCTTGTCTCTTTCCATTTTCAGAAGCTCCTTTCTGCTTTTTGCCGCTGCATCGGAGAATGGAAGCGTATATTTCACCTTCAGCTTCTTATCCTGTTTTTTCTCGTCGAAGATGTAAAGAACCGGATTTGCAATGCCGAACATGAATATGCCGTTTTTCCTGAGCACTCTGTGTACCTCTCTATACACAGCCTTTATATCATCAATGAAGCACAATGATACAGGATTCAGAACGTAATCAAATACCTCATCAGGGAGAGGAAGATTGTCCATGGATGCTTCAATGAGGTCTGCAGATAATCCATATCTGTCCAGAGCCTTTCTGTCCTGCTGGAGCTGGCCTTCTGAGAGATCGATTGTTGTGACTATGGATCCGAATGCACTCATGATAGGTGTCTGCTGGCCACCGCCTCCAGCGAGCAGAAGAGTCTTTCTCTCTTTTGTACCCTGTAGCCATTCTGACGGAACATAAGATGATGGGGATAGTCGGATCTCAGGCTGTCCTTTTCTAGCTTTTTCAATCTCATTCTGGTTAGCTATCCTTGTCCAGAAGTTGTTGCGCTTTACTTCTTCATCCCATGCTCTGCTATTAAGTGTCTTGTAATCCATGAGATCATTATAGCATTTCAGAAGCTTTTTATCTTTTAGTGATTTCTCTATTTGCTTTTTCAGTGTTATCTTTATTTATCAGGGAGCATAGTATGTCAGAGATTACAAAAAGAGCTTTGGAAGCATCACTTAAGAACCTTCTTCTGAAGAAGCCTCTTTCAAAGATCACTATAACAGATATAACAGATGACTGCGGGATAAGCAGAATGACATTCTACTACCATTTCAGGGATGTTTATGATCTCGTCGAGTGGTCATGCTATGAAGATGCATCAAAGGCATTAGAGGGCAAGAAGCACTATGATGACTGGCAGGAAGGGTTCTACCAGATATTCCGTGCAGTAGAGGCAAATAAGCCATTTATCCTGAATGTCTACCATTCTGTGAGCAGAGAGCAGATAGAGAATTATCTTTTCCGTCTGACATATGATCTTTTAAAAGGTGTTATAGATGAGGAATCAAAAGACATGAGCGTAAGGGAAAGCGATAAGGTGTTCCTTGCAGACTTCTATAAGTATGCCTTTGTCGGGCTCCTTCTTGACTGGATAAAAGGAGATATGCTTCAGGATCCAAAGGATATAATAAAGGATCTGGATGGAGTGATAAAAGGCAATTTCCGGCGTGCTCTTGATAATTTCAGATCAGATAAATCCTGAAAAACCTTACAATTCAGCTGCTTTGATTAAATTTTAATCATCTTCTTTCTATTTGAAAGTACACGGATTCAGATTCTCTTGTTATTTATTAGGTATCAAAAGAAATAAATAAGACAGGAGGACTGAAGGATGTATTATTCAAGCGGAAATTACGAGGCATTTGCAAGACCTAAGAAACCAGAAGGTGTAGACAGAAAGTCTGCTTATATCGTAGGAAGTGGACTGGCAGCTCTTACTGCAGCATGCTACCTCGTCCGAGATGGCCAGATGAAGGGAGAGAGAATCCATATTCTTGAAAAAGGACCTACAGCTGGTGGAGCATGCGATGGCTGGAAATTTGAGAATGTCGGCTATGTAATGCGTGGCGGAAGAGAGATGGATAACCATTTCGAGGTAATGTGGGATCTCTTCAGATCTATCCCTTCAATTGAGACTGAAGGAGTCAGCGTGCTTGATGAGTATTACTGGCTTAATAAGGAAGATCCTAACTATTCGCTTTGCAGAGCTACAGTGAACAGAGGCGAAGATGCTCATACAGATGGAAAGTTCAATATCTCCGATAAAGGTGCAATGGAGATCATGAAGCTTTTCTTCACACCTAATGAGGAGCTGCAGGACAAGAAGATCACTGACTATTTCGATGAAGAGGTTCTTAATTCCAATTTCTGGTTATACTGGCGCACGATGTTTGCTTTTGAGAACTGGCATAGCGCACTTGAGATGAAGCTTTATATTCAGCGCTATATCCATCACATAGGAGGTCTTCCGGATTTCACAGCATTGAGATTCACGAAGTACAATCAGTATGAATCAATGATTCTTCCTATGGTAAAATACCTGGAGTCACATGGTGTCCAGTTCCATTTCGGCGTGAAGGTTGTAAATGTTGAATTCGATATAAAGAACGATAAGAAGACAGCTAAGCGCATTGATATCGAGAGTGATGGCAAGCTGGATAAGATTGACCTGACTGAGAATGATCTTGTATTCATCACAAATGGTGGATGTGTTGAGAACTCTTCTATGGGAAGCCAGAACAAAAAGGCAGAGTACAATACAGAGATCAAGGAAGGCGGTGGCTGGGATATGTGGAGAAAGATTGCCGCTCAGGATCCATCATTTGGACATCCAGATAAGTTCTGCTCAACACCAGAACAGACTAACTGGATGAGTGCAACTGTCGAGACTCTTGATCAGAGAATCATTCCTTACATCAAGAATATATGTAAGCGTGAGCCTCTTACAGGAAAGGTTGTAACAGGTGGAATCGTAACAGTCAAGGATTCTTCATGGCTGATGAGCTGGACTATCAACAGGCAGCCACAATTCAGAGAGCAGCCTAAAGATCACTGCCTTGTCTGGGTTTATTCACTCTTCTCAGATAAGGAAGGAGACTATATAAAGAAGCCGATGAGAGAATGTACAGGAAAGGAGATCTGTGAGGAATGGCTCTATCACATCGGAGTCCCTGTAGATCAGATTGAGGATCTTGCATCAAATAGCGCGAATACCGTTCCTGTGATGATGCCATACATTGATGCATTCTTCATGCCACGTGCTTATGGAGATAGACCTGATGTCGTTCCTGAGAATGCGGTTAACTTTGCATTCATCGGGCAGTTTGCAGAGACAAAGAGAGATACAATCTTCACAACAGAGTACTCTATGCGAACTGGAATGGAAGCTGTGTATACTCTTCTCAATATTGACAGGGGTGTTCCTGAGGTCTGGGGCAGCGTATATGATATCAGATGCCTCCTTGATGCAACAGTAAAGCTGAGAGATGGCAAGAAGATTACGGATATGCAGTTCAACCTGATTGAGAAATTTGCGCTGAAGAAGGTTATGGAAAAGATAAAAGGCACAGATATTGAGAAGATTCTCAAAGCCTATAATGTAATCTAGTTTTTATAGCTATAATCTGACCTGTCTGGAATCCAGACAGGTTTTATTTTCCCTGAATGTTTCCAGTATCATAAGAAGATGGTATATTCTCTTATATGAAACGCCGCTTCTCATTTTCTGAGCTTATCACTCTTATTCTAGTATCTCTTGTGTCTGTTTCTGTGCTGATCCTTCTTGGCGCATGGTCATTTTATCTTTCAAGGAGAAATGAAGAGGATAGTCTTCGGAAGGCGATGCAGAAGGTAGTGGCAGAGAGAGGGGAGGAAGCGCTCCTTCAGATGGCAGGGATTCCTACCGATCAGATCTACTATGGTGATGGGTTATCTCTCTTTGAAGATGAAAGCCCATCCTGGCTATATACTGCAGACGAAGCAAGAAGGATTGCTGTATACAAGAAATGCCGGGATAGTGTTGTGCAGATCCAGCTATCTGCAGAGCTTTCTGATTCTGGTCAGGGGTCTGGTGTCATCTTATCTGCAGATGGCTACATAGTAACCAATAAGCATGTAATCGGATCAGGTTCTGAATTCAGCGTTAACTTCTCAGATGGAACCACAGCAACTGCGGCTCTTGTCGGATATGATGATCTGACAGATATCGCAGTCATAAAAGTTGCATCAGATAATAAATTATCTCCGATTACTCTTTCGTCTTCGGATAAGCTCACTGTAGGTGCATCTCTCTATGCAATAGGAAATCCTTTCGGTTATACATGGTCGCTTACAAGTGGAAGCGTATCTGGAACCGATCGCTTGGTATCAACAAGCGGGGGGAATATCATTCCTAACATGATCCAGACAGATGCCATGATAAATCCTGGTAACTCTGGCGGTCCGCTTATAGACGCAAGGGGTGAGATGGTAGGGCTAGTCAGCTCTATATATTCTACAAGCGGAACTGCCCAGGGAATATCATTTGCACTTCCATCTGCTACAGTGAGGGATGTTGCAAAGCAGATAATAGAGAACGGAAAGGTCAGAAGAGGATGGATAGATATAGTATCTGTCGAACTTAATCCTCAGATTGTTGCATATTCGAAGCTTGGTGTAAGCGAAGGTATTCTCATAAGCCAGGTAGTGCCTGCCGGTCCTGCAGATCGGGCTGGGCTGAAAGGCGGTTCTGAAAGGGCACAGTATGGCGCATCTGTGATTTATCTAGGCGGTGATATCATAATTGCTATAGATGGCAAAGAGGTAAAGAGCTATACAGATTATTTCGCAGCCCTCTTCAATACCCAGGCCGGCGATAAGGTTGATGTCACTGTTTATAGAAAGGGCTCATTCCTGACAATAAAAGATGTTGTACTCGTTGAGCAGAGTGCGGAGAATACAAGATGGATAGTAAGGTAGATGATAGGATTTATTATCAGACAGGAGTTTCCAAGCCTTTCAAGGTAGTTGCTCCATTCGAGCTTTCAGGTGATCAGGGAAGCGCTGTAGAGAAGCTTTATCAGGGATATCTGGAAGGTGATCATGCTCAGACTCTGAAAGGTGTTACAGGTTCAGGAAAGACCTTCACAATGGCAAAGCTTATAGAGCGGATTCAGAAGCCGACTCTCATTCTCTCTCATAACAAGACTCTCTCTGCTCAGCTTTACAGAGAGTTCAAATCATTCTTTCCGGAGAATGCTGTTACATATTTCGTATCTACATATGATTACTATCAGCCAGAGGCATATGTCCCCGGCAAGGATCTTTATATAGAGAAAGAAACAGATATTAATGATGAGATTGATAGGCTACGCCTTCAGGCTTCATTCTCGCTGATGGAAAGACGCGATGTGATTGTCGTAGCAACGGTATCCTGCATATATGGTCTTGGAAATCCTGTATCTCTCAGGGATATGGTCTACTCATTCCATATAGGTGATGAGTTTGATCAGAAAGAAGTTTTTCCGCAGCTTACGAGAATGCTATATGAGAGAAACGATGCTGTTCTTAACCGAGGTACATTCCGTTCCCGTGGAGATGTCATTGAAATCTACCCGGCATATCTCGAGACTGCTATTAGGATATATCTAGACTGGGATACAATCACATCTATAATATGGTTTGATCCTGTTTCAGGAGAGAAGCGAGAAAGCGTTGATAGCATTACGCTCTATCCTGCAAAGCAGTTTGTAATGCCTCAGGCACAGATAGATAGGGCAATAGATCTGATTAATGAGGAGAAGGAAGAACGTTATCAATACTTCATCTCAAATGGAAAGTATGTGGAGGCTGAAAGAATAAAGAGCCGTGTTGAATATGATCTTGAGATGCTGCAGGAAGTTGGGCACTGCTCTGGAATCGAGAACTATTCAAGGCCTCTTACTGGCAGGGCTCCTGGTGAAAGACCTGCAGTTCTTCTTGATTATTTCCCTGATGATTTTGTTACCTTCATTGATGAGTCTCATGTGACACTTCCTCAGATCGGTGCTATGTATGAAGGAGATAGGTCTAGGAAGATGAATCTCGTAGAATATGGATTCAGGCTTCCATCTGCGCTCGATAACAGACCTCTTAAATATGATGAATTCGATCAGAAGGTAGGGCAGAGAATATATGTCTCAGCAACACCAGGCGAAAGAGAGAAAGAGGAGTCTATAC
>CAKQRI010000014.1 GCA_934271365.1 uncultured Spirochaetales bacterium | reverse complement strand
GGTAGGTGCATGCATTGTATCTGAAGATAAGAAAATCATCGGCGTTGGTTACAATGGCTTTCCAATAGGATGCTCTGATGACGAGCTTCCATGGGAAAGAGATGGAGACTGGATCAATACAAAGTATCCTTATGTATGCCATGCAGAGCTCAATGCAATACTTAATTCAAATAATAGCGCGATGCTCAGAGGCGCAACGCTCTATGTAGCATTATTTCCATGCAATGAATGTGCAAAGGCAGTAATTCAGGCCGGAATCAAGAAAATAGTATACCTATCAGATAAATATGCAGATACAGATGCAACGAAAGCCAGCAAGCATATGCTATCATCTGCAGGCGTTGTCTTTGAAAAGCTTGAAACAAACAGGAAGGAAATAGTAATCAAGTTCTGATCACATAGCTTTATCCTTTAATATCTGTACATTATAGAGTAAAATATCCATGGGCAGGGAAAACAGACCGCTGTTAAAGACACAACAGAAGCTAAGGACCTCTCAATACATAAAAGCCGGAGAAAAACCGTCATGATGCTTATTGTAAATGGGATTGAAGTCCATCCAGAAAAAGATGAGAAGCTTTTGGTTTATCTAAGAGATATTCTGAAACTCACAGGAACAAAAGATGGCTGCAGTGAAGGAGCATGCGGAGCCTGCTCAGTGATAATCAATGGGAAGCTCACCAAAGCCTGTGTTCCTATGCTATCTAAAATTGACGGGGCAGAGATAATCACTATAGAAGGGCTTTCCCAAAGAGAGAAAGAAGTCTATTCATATTCATTTGCAGAGTGCGGTGCAGTTCAGTGTGGTTATTGCATTCCGGGGATGATCATGGCAGCAAAGGCACTTATAGATGTGAATCCTGAGCCAGACAGAGCCGCAGTGAAGAAGGCTATCAGAGGAAATATCTGCAGATGTACAGGATATGTGAAAATTGAAGATGCCATACTGATGGCAGCTAGATATTTCAGAGAAGGTACAGATATAAATCATAGTCCAGAAAGCGGAAGGATAAGCACAAGATTCAGACGCATAGATGCTGTTGAGAAAGCTCTTGGAGAAGGGAAATATGCAGATGACATAAAAGTAGACGGAATGGTATACTGCTCTGCCCTACGCACACCTGTGCCACGCGCAAAGATAATCAGGATTGATTCATCGGAGTGTGAGGCTGATCCTCGCTGTGTTGCTGTAATAAAGAAGGAACAGGTTCCTGTTAATAAGATCGGACATCTCAGATGTGACTGGGATGTTCTGATTGGAGAAGGAATGACAACGCACTACATCGGAGATGCTCTTTGCCTTGTTGTCTCTCATGAAAGATCCGCACTCAATGAACTAAAAAGCAAGATAAAAGTCGAATATGAGGAGCTTCCAGGCATATTCTCAATTGATGAAGCTGAAAAAGAGACCATCAGAGTTCATGACAGTTTCCCTAACCTCCTCTCTGAAGAGCATATTCTAAGAGGAGATGCAACAAAGACGCTTAAGAACTGCGACATCATAATAGAAAGGGATTATAAGACACCATTCACTGAGCATGCTTTTATGGAAATGGAATGCGCTATTGCTCTACCTGATCGCGATGGTGGAATCTTTGCATATACAGGCGGGCAATCTGTATATGATGACCAGAGAGAAATTGCCAGGATGCTGCATCTTCCAAAGAATAAGGTAAGGGTTCATTCTGCTCTTGTAGGAGGAGGCTTTGGAGGGAAGGAAGATATGTCAGTGCAGCATCATGCCGCACTTGCTGCTTTCATTCTCGGACGACCTGTAAAAGTAAAGCTTACACGACAGGAGTCTCTGATGATCCATCCAAAGCGCCATCCGATGGAAATCCATATAGCACTTGGTGCTGATAAGAATGGCAGAATCAAGGCTTTGAAAGGCGAGATTCTTTCTGATACTGGTGCATATGCATCTCTTGGAGGTCCAGTATTGCAGAGGGCATGCACCCATGCATCAGGCCCTTATAATTTCAAAAATCTTGATATCATAGGAAGAGCTTATTATACAAACAATGTGCCATCTGGAGCTTTCCGCGGATTCGGCGTAACTCAGTCCTGCTTTGCGATAGAGTCTGCGTTAGATGAGCTTGCTGAAGAGCTTGGCATAGACAAATTCAGAATCCGAGAGATCAATGTAATCCATCCTGGACAGGTTCTTCCAAATGGTCAGATCGCATCTGCTGACACCGGAGCATATGAATGCCTCATGGCAGTTAAGGATGCATACTACAGCTCAGATAGAACAGGGCTTGCACTTGCTATGAAGAACAGCGGAATAGGAGTCGGAATACCAGACACAGGAAGATGCGCAATGAGCATAGAGAAAGGCTTAGTGCATCTAAGGACCAGTGCTGCCTGCATGGGACAGGGAGTCGCAACAGTTGCTATCCAGATTGCATCTGAAACACTCGGCATCTCGCCTGATCTGATCACTGTAGAACCTCCAGACACATCAAGGACACCTGACTCTGGGACATCAACTGCATCAAGGCAGACAGCATTCACAGGGGAGGCTGTCAGAAGGTGTGCACTGAAGCTGAAAGCTGATTTAGATGAATTCGGAATGGAGCTTCTAGAAGGTGCTGAATATTTTGCTGAATTCTGCTATGAAACTGACCCAATTACAAGTAGCAAGGGGAATCCTATATCACATCTTGCATTCTCCTACTCTGCACAGGTTGCAGAGCTTGATGATGCAGGAAATGTAAAGAAGATCACAGCAGCCTGTGATTCAGGCACAGTAATCAACAGACAGGCAATTGAAGGCCAGATTGAAGGTGGCGTTCTGATGGGAATGGGCTATGCACTCACTGAGGATTTCAGAACCGAGAATGGATATGTCAAATCAAAATATGGAACTCTAGGGCTTATCAGAGCAACTGATGCACCTGAAATTGCGGTAATTACAGTACATGGACCAGGAAAGCTTCCTACAAGCTATGGAGCGAAAGGCGTAGGAGAGCTATGCACGATAGCAACAGCTCCGGCTATTGCTAATGCATATGCAAGATTTGATGGCAAAAGACGTTATTCTCTGCCTTTAGAGCATACAGCATACAGGAAATAAAGTAATAAAAATGGATATTGACCAGTATTTCAGAGAGCTTGTTGCCCTCTCATCACCATCGCTCAAAGAAGAGCTGGTGTCCTCATATATAAAAGAGAAGATGAATAGCTTCGGCTATGAGATAAGAGAAGATAGTGTTGGCAATCTCTTATGCATAAGAGGAAAAAGTAGAGAACGAATGCTTTTATCAGGGCATATGGATACAGTAGCACCAGCTCTGAATGCAGTAATGCTAGAGGATGACAAGCATTATTATACAGATGGTACAACAGCACTAGGAGCTGATGATAAATGCGCACTGGCAGTCCTTCTTGAAAAAGCAGAGCACTACAGCAAAGACAATATCGCATTCTTTTTCACAGTAGCTGAGGAGATAGGGCTTTATGGCTCTCGGCATCTTGGTAAATCGCTATTCTGCGGGATTGATATCTCATCTGCATATGTACTCGATGCAGAAAAGGAAATCGGAAGCATCATAAATGAAGCTTCCGGGAAAAGCCGTATAAAAGTGCAGATTGAAGGAAGAAGTGCCCATGCTGGATTCAATCCAGAAACCGGCATAAGCGCAATAGCCATTGCTGCAAGAATAATCACAAAGCTCCCTCAGGGGAGAGTGGATGATATCACTACATTGAATGTAGGTTCATTCATCTCTGAAGGGTCAACAAATGTTGTTCCAGATAAAGCCGAATTCATATTTGAAATCAGAAGCCTAGATGACGATAATAGATACAGACTCATCGATAAGATCCAGAAAGAAGCTGAAATGACAGCCGAAGAGAATGGAGGGAAGGCAATATTCGAGATTGAGGAACTTTATTCGCATTTCATTGTAAATGAGGGCTCAGCGACTGTGACGAAAGCTGCTACTGCAATGGAAATGGCAGGAATAGAACCGAAGCTCTGCAGCACAATGGGCGGCAGCGATGCAAACAACCTGAACAGAATCGGAATAGAGACTGTGGTTCTATCTTCTGGCTATTTCAATGCTCATAGCAAAAGCGAATATCTTGATAAAGCTGAATTCAGAGCATTAAAACGGTTTACAGATGCTATTTCAGAGATATGATCTCAGCCTTCGACTTCTCTACTGCATTCCATAGAGCTGGCTCAAGAAAAGACATGAATCGCTTAGGCTCGCATGATATCCTAACCTTAAGCATGTCCCTGTCTTTTGGAGGATATTCTGCAAGCTCACCTATCCTTCTTTTGTCCATGACATAATATGCAGGAACATTGAAACGTCTTGCAATGCCATCTCTTGCAAGAAAGAGATTCCTTACATAAATACGTTCTTTAGGAGTGAGCATTTTCCAGTTAACGACATGCTTCCAAGGATCATCTGGCTTTTTCAGCGTTAAAGCATGCTTCATTGCGCTCTTTGCCTGCTTTTCAAGTCCTCTTTCCACAATAAGAGGCAGAAGAACATCCTTAAGCTCCATCAGATGAGCCACATCCAGAAGCGCATATTCTATAAGCTCTGGATCTAAAGGCCTTTTAAGCCAGTTTGCCTGCTGGTTCTTCTTCTTATTGATCTCAATATCAAGACCAAGATATTCCTTTTCCAGAGATATGAGATTTCCATTTGAACCAAGCAGCTTAGCAAGAACCCTTATATCATAGATATTGTTTATTGTAAGTCCATACTGCTTATATACAAGAGAAGCATCTGACTGGCATTCAAACCATACCTTCTCTGTCTCCAAAGAGAAGAAAGCTTCAAGCCCCGCTTTGGTTATTCTTTTTGAACGAGGATCTATAATAGAGAAATATTCTCCATCAAACACCTGAATAAGGCAGAGGTGCTCTCCATAGACATGGAGATTGAACTCTCCTTCAAAATCAACAGCAATCCTATCTTTGCTTTTCCAGCGTTCTATAATGGGAAGAAGCTCATCATCTGAGCTTATATATTCATGGTTCATAGGTAGTCAGAATACCAAGATAAGGCTATAACCTCAAGCTAGCCATCTCGCTTACTTTTTCTTTATATGCCTCAACAAAGTCATCAGGAGAAACAGGCCATGCATCAGGCCCGAATGAAAGCGTTTTGGCAAGGAGCTCTGTATAGCTTATTGCAGGAACTGTAAGCTCATATACTTCATTGTCTATGAAATGACCTTGCTGATCCTTATGCCAGATCTGAGAAGCAACAATGAAAGCTGGTGTGCCTCTGAACCTTATAGTATATAGCTTTGGTTCTTCTGATGAAGAGAATATTCCATAGCTTGAATCATCCTGCCTATCAAGCTCATCAAAATCAGAGAAGCCAATTCTATCTCCTGTATCTTCGACTTCTATTATCCTTGATAGTGAATAAGTCCTTATTGTCTGGAGATCTGGATTATAAGCCCTCAGATACCATAAAGATGAATAATTTATCAGCTCTAATGGCTCGATATAAGCAGTGAACGGATCCTTACCTATCCGTCTATAGCAGAGCTTTATCCTGTGACCTGCTTCAATAAGTCCCAAAAGCTTTGAAAATAGATCATATGCCGGAAGCTCTGAAGAGGATGAAAGATATTTGACATAGCGTCGGCTTCTGCTAAGCCCGCGTTTTCTATCCTCTTCATTATTCTCATCTATAAGCTTCCTGATAGGATCAAGTGCCGATGCAGCAACTGCATCAGCAATCATGGATCTGGCTCGCATCTCCTTAAGCCCAGAAAGATTTCCAAATAGCCGGTAATAGCTTCTACCGTCTGAGCGTATGCACTTTATGCTGAAATCAGACTCTCCTGCAATAGGAGAAATTATTCTATCTCTTATATATTCTATATCGCGTCTAAGCTGCCTATCTGTTATTCCATATTCGCTTATTATGTCATCTTTAGAGATAATCCCGCCATCCCTAGATAACTCATAGAACATCATCATCACACGCTCAGCTCTGCCCATAAATCAATATTAGCAAATTTATGAAAAATATAGAATTATTGGTTGTTTTACTATTTACAATTTCTTCCAACCCATGTATATATATTCGGAGGAGAGGCGCGCTGTAACAGCAATTATTCTGTATGCCTTCTCCTAAAAACCTCCTTCCGTTTATACACATAAAGAGCAGGCTACCCTGCTCTTTCTTTTTGCCGGTCTATCCAGTAACACATAAGAAAGAAAAACCTCCAGCAGAAGCTGGAGGCAATAAGCTCAATTGCTTTATTATTTTGCAGCAAGAAGGTTCTTCTCGAGAGTATCGAGGCACTCTGAAAGCTCCTTTGGAAGGTGCTTACCAAACTTAGGATAATGATTCTCTCTGATATCCTTAACTTCCTTAAGCCATCCTTCTACATCTACAGTGAGAAGCTGCTTCATATCTTCTTCAGATACACCTTCTGGGCGGTCAATTGCAGCAACTGTAGGCATGATTCCGATTGGAGTATCAACAGTCTTAGCAACACCATCACAGCACTCGAAGATCCACTTGAGAACACGGCTGTTGTCACCATATCCTGGCCATAACCACTTTCCATCAGCTGTCTTTCTGAACCAGTTAACATAGAAGATCTTTGGAAGAACATCCTGAGAAGGAGCTGCCTTACCTACATCAATCCAGTGCTGGAAGTAGTCACCCATGTTATATCCGCAGAATGGAAGCATTGCGAATGGATCTCTTCTGATTGTTCCAGCCTTAACGTCAAGAGTTGCAGCTGTAACTTCAGAACCAACAATAGAACCAAGGAACACACCGTGATTCCAGTTTCTTGACATATGTACAAGAGGAATTGTTGAAGGTCTTCTTCCACCGAAGAGAATAGCTGAGATTGGAACACCTGCAGGATCTTCCCACTCAGGAGCAATGCATGGGCACTGATAAGCTGGAGCTGTGAATCTTGAATTTGGATGAGCAGCTGGCTTCTGTGTCTTATCTTCCTTGTTCTGGATCCATTCATTGCCGTTCCAGTCAATGAGCTTTCCTGGAGCATCATATCCAATACCTTCCCACCATACGTCCTTATCTTCAGTAAGAGCAACGTTTGTGAAGATTGTATTCTTAGAAGCTGCCATAAGAGCATTGTAGTTAGACTTTGCTGATGTGCCAGGAGCAACACCGAAGAAACCTGCTTCTGGGTTAATAGCATATAGTCTTCCATCCTTACCTGGCTTCATCCATGCAATATCATCACCTACTGTATGTACCTGCCAGCCTGGAAGTGTTGGGATAAGCATTGCAAGGTTTGTCTTTCCACATGCTGATGGGAATGCACCTGTAATATACTTGCTCTTGCCTTCTGGGTTTGTGACCTTGAGGATAAGCATATGCTCAGCAAGCCAGCCTTCATCACGAGCAAGAACTGTTGCAATACGAAGAGCAAGGCACTTCTTTCCAAGCAGAGCGTTTCCACCGTAGCCTGAGCCATAAGACCAGATTTCTCTTGTTTCTGGGAACTGTGAAATATACTTGCTGTCCATTGGAGCACATGGCCACTTGCCATTATCGCTCTCGCCTTCAGCAAGAGGCTTACCTACAGAGTGCAGACATGGAACGAAATATCCATCTGTTCCAAGAAGATCGAGGACCTTCTCTCCAACTCTTGTCATAATCATCATATTGTTTACAACATATGCGCTATCTGTAATCTCTACGCCAAGCTTTGAGATAGGAGAACCAAGAGGTCCCATTGAGAATGGGATAACATACATAGTTCTTCCCTTCATGCATCCTTTGTAAAGACCAGTCATAGTCTTCTTAAGCTCAACAGGATCAATCCAGTTATTTGTAGGGCCAGCATCTTCCTGCTTTACAGAAGCAATAAAAGTTCTCTTTTCAACACGAGCTACGTCTGATGGATCGGAATCGAACAGAACACAGCCAGGCTTCTTTTCTTCGTTAAGACGAACACAGAGACCAGCCTTAACCTGGAGGTCGATGAGTTCATCATACTGCTTTTTTGAGCCGTCGCAGATTACAATCTGATCTGGTGTGGTGAGTTTTGCAACCTCGTTGATCCACTCGACCAGCTTTGCATGTTTGAGATCTTCAACTTTCATTTATTTCTCCTCTAGCATAGGTCAAAACCTATACGTTTTGTCTGATTTCAGAATAATGTTAAATGCTATAATTATCAAGAGCAATATAGATATTAAGATAAAGCTTTATCGATTATTTCAGTTTCATCCAATTCTTTCTACTGTCAAGTTTAATAAGAATTTCAATATGCATTCTCTTCATGAAAAGCACATATATAAACAATAAACTGCATCTGTGGTATATTATCATCATGACTGAACTCGCAATTCCTGCAGGAAAGCTGGAGAACGCAATTGTTGCATATCGCCATGGTGCAGATGCTGTTTATTTTGGATTAAAAGATTTCTCAGCAAGAAAAGGAGCTGGCAATTTCAGTGAGGAAGATCTATCCAAGATTGCTAGGCTTGCATCTGAACTTGGCAGGAAGTATTACATAACAATCAACACACTGATTGATGATTCAAAGCTTCCAGAGCTATATGATGCACTGAAAACTGCAGCAAAATACAGACCAGATGGAATCATTGTCCAGGATTTAGGAATAGCTTCAATAATAAAGAGCGATTTTCCGGAACTCCCACTGCATGGTTCAACCCAGCTTGCTGTTCATACAGCAAATGGAGTCAGAGAACTGAAGAGATTAGGCTTTGAAAGAGCCGTGCTATCCAGAGAGCTTAATCTTGATGAAATCAAGAGAATCAGAGAAGCATGTCCTGATATAGAGCTTAAGGTATTCATACACGGAGCACTATGCTATGGATTCTCAGGACTATGCATGGCAAGCCATATAATAACAGGTCGCTCTGCAAATGAAGGTGAATGTGCTCAGATCTGCAGAACATACTTCAAAGATAAAGCAACAGGAAGGAACATCTACCCTTTCTCACTCTGCGATATGGAAGCAGGAAAGCTTGTAAGAGAGCTATGCAATATAGGGATTGACAGCCTGAAAGTCGAAGGCAGGCTGAAGGGAAATGAATATGTTGCAGCTGTTACTGACTATTACAGAGCAATATTAGATGGGAAAGACTATTCAAATTTAGAGCATCCACTAGCTGTCTCATTCAGGAGAAAGCCATCTGATGGCTATCTTAGCTATAACGGACCTGGCCACAAGAGGCTTACTACAGGTTCATACACAGGACACCTCGGAGAATTAATAGGCACCGTCTTAAAAGCAGATAAGCT
Source organism: uncultured Spirochaetales bacterium (assembly GCA_934271365.1). GTDB lineage: Bacteria > Spirochaetota > Spirochaetia > Sphaerochaetales > Sphaerochaetaceae > Ornithospirochaeta. Next base: position 32,596 of record CAKQRI010000014.1, on the reverse strand, counting down.
ATCTATTGAGATAGGCACTGATTACGCACTGAATGATAGAGATGGTCTTATGATACTGCTTTCTGATGGAGCTTATAAATTCCCATCAAAGATAGTAAAGAGAACCCATAACGGCTATATAGTGAAAAATATAGGCAATAAATCAATACCTATGGAATCTGAAGTCTATAGAATCTCTGATTCCACGCTGAACCTGCGCTGTCCATCCACAGATATCCCACTGAAGAAGAAGGACGTCGAAATAACCATTACGGTAGAAAAAGACAGGCTATGCATAATGTCGAAGCTATCAGAGAAAGAATATGAGATAAAAGCAGAAGAAGCCAGAAGCGGGAACTCTGAGGATGCAATAATGAAGATCTTCTCTCAGAGTGGCGACTCAGAATTCCAGCCAACCGTCAAAGCAATAACAAACAGATCTGGTTTTTCTGAGCCATATATAAATACAGGATTGCTGAAGAAAATCCGCAGAGATTATCTTTCTGGAATCAAAGCAACAGATGATAACAGATCATATGTACCTTCTGCAGACAGAAATCTATCACAGCTTTTACCTGAACGCTCCCTTCTATGCGATGGACCATATCCATGGAACATGAAAGGCGTAGAAATCGGTGGATATACCTATTTCTCATTTCCTCCTGTGACCTTCAGCGAAGAAGCTCTTTTTCAAGAAATGAAAAAACAGATAAGAGGAAGAAATAAGGTCCGGATTGGATTAAATAATATCTCACAGCTTGCTTTTGCAAGAGAGAATAAAGAAGCTGAGTATTTTGCAGATATCTATTTATATCTATCAAACAGAGAAGCTGCTACACTATTGAAAAACAATATAGAGAATCTTATTGGCGGCTACCTATGGCTTGAGAGATCTGACTACATAAAGCCATGGCCATTCTCCCCTTCTATCGTAAAGGATTATACTCCACCTCTTTTCATATCAAGAGCATGCTATAGGCACGATGGAATCGGCCTCGATTGCAAAAACTGCAGTAGAAATAGCAGTTTCAGCCTTACCCAGAATGGAATAGATTATGCAGCTTATGTCAAAGACTGCATTACAGTGCTTGTAAAAGAATGAAAATAGCTGGCAAATCGCCAGCTATCCAATCTCTCATCAAATAAATTGATTATCTAAGACCATATCTTGAAACAAAAGCTTCAGCATTCTGGATAGAACCACCAGCAGCGCCTTTAACGATATTATTGACAAGCAGGCAGAAACCGATTTTGCCATTCTTCTTCTTAAGGCGTCCTGTATAAACAACCATTCCCTTTGGATTTCCCCAGAAAGCATACTTTGGCTGAGGGAATGTTGGCTCATCAGAATATACAACAGGCTGAGCTGGAGTTGATGGTAGATCCTGGACTTCCTTGAAATCTGCCCAGGCTTTAATTACATCCTCTACCTCTGTCTCTTTCTCTAAATCAAGCCATACAGTCTCTAGATGGCCGAACATTACAGGAACACGTACTGTATATGCATATACCTCTGGATCAATAGAGAGAATCTTCTTTATCTCTTTCTCTATCTTCTCTTCCTCTCCCTTAATAAAAGGAATGCAGTTATCTGTGATATCAAAAGAAGAAAGACCTGGATATCCAGCTCCGGAAACTGACTGATAGCTATTTACAGTTATTGTCTTAATACCGAACTGTCTAAGAGGAGCAAGAGCCATTGCAAGGCCGGTTGTAACACAGTTTGCATTAGTTACACAGAAGCCTGTCTGAGGATATCCCTGCTCGCGGATCAGATCCAGCTGCTCAACATTTGTATCTGGAATAAGAATTGGAACATTTGAGTCATACCTCATTGCTGCAGCATTAGAGAATACATAGAAGCCATTTGCTCTGAGCTGAGGCTCTGCTTCCTGTGCAACAGCTGCTGGAAGAGCTGAGAATACAATCTGAACACCCTCTTCCTTCATCTTGCTATAAGAGAATTCCTTAACTTCCATGTCCTTGATTCTCTCAGGCATCTCAAATGGCATTACCCAATGAACAGTAGCTGCATATTTCTGTCCAACACGTGCAGCAGAAGCTGTTACATAGCTGAGATCGAACCAAGGATGATCAGAGAGCATCCACATGAAAACCTGACCTACTGCACCAGTAGCTCCAATAACTGCAACTTTAATTTTCTTATTATCCATCGTCGTCATTGCCTCAAATAAAATATTGAGCCTATATTAGGAAAATCACCCTATATATTCAAGTATTTATTTGAAAAAATGTTACAAATAACAACATTGTGTTATAATAGCAACAACAAAACAGTTAAAATACATTATTAAACTATGCGATTAAGTCTTTTTCCAGCTATAAATGCTTTAAGGTTTTCCTCTGCTATTGATAGAAGAGACTGCCTTGTATCTAAAGATGCCCAAGCAACATGAGGTGTGAAGACTGCCCGGGGATGGTGAATAAGTGTATCATTTGCTCTCGGTGGCTCTGCCGAGAATACATCAGATAAATACCATGAGAGCTTTCCTGTATTCAAAGATGCAAGAACAGCATCATTATCAATGAGAGCCCCTCGTGCAGTATTTATCAGAATAGCTCCGCTTTTCATCATATCAAGAGATGACTGGCATATTATGCCTTCTGTCTTCTCTGTAAGAGGGGCATGAAGAGAGAGTATATCAGAACGCTTCAGAAGGGATTCAAAATCAACATTCTCAATGCCTTCTGCTTTTGAGTGAGGGCTATAGGCAATTACATTCATCGAAAAGGCTTTCGCAATCTCTGCGACTTTCCGCCCGATCTGTCCAAGGCCGAAAACACCAAATGTCTTTCCTTTCAAAGACAGCATCGGACTGCGATAGTAGCAGAAGTCAGGGCTTTTCTCCCATTCACCTCTCTTAACGCTACTGCTATAGTCTCCAATCTGATCCGTGATAGAAAGAAGGAGTGCAAATACATGCTGGCTTACAGCCTCTGTGCTATATGATGGAATATTCGTAACAGCTATATTGCAATCCCTGCAGGCTTCCACATCTATTATATTATAGCCTGTTGCTGTCACTCCGATATACTCTAGGCACTTCAGCTCAGAGATGATATCACGAGACAGACTGACCTTATTCGTGATTATTATCTCTTTATCCATGCATCTAGATAGGACACACTCTGGAGGTGTCCTATCATAGATATCAAAAGAAGCGATGGATTTCAGCCCCTCCCAGCTTAGATCCCCAGGATTCAGAGCAGCACCATCAAGTATCACGCCCCTCTTCATTTACTTTATCTCTACCTCGATCTCGCCATCTTCATCATCTTCATCATCTTCGTCGTCTTCATCCTCAAATGAATCAAAGTAATCTGTGAAATCAGAAATCTCTGTAGATGGCATGATGAGAGCATTCATTACAGCATCTGTAAGAGCTTCTAGAGATGTAAGAGTATCTATCGCATCATGAACAGCTGTAAGATTCTCTTCTGTATAATAAAGGCTTCTTCCAATTTTCTCGAAGCCAAGCTCCTCAAGCTGGTCATCAACCTCATCTATAGCATCAATAGGCTCTAAGCCTGTATTTTCAACAATCGCATCAACATCAAGATCTAGATATAGTACGTACATATCATTCCTCCATATCAGTAATGATATTTAAAGCTTCTCAATTGGTCAAATTCAAATATCGCATATAGCATCGCGTACTGCTATATGCAATAATCATGGCTATGAGAATGATTGATGCACACGCACATATATTCAATACATTAGCCGGATTCGGAGCTGATGGAGAACTCAGAGCAATCGGAGATGGAAAAGCAATATGGGCAAATGGGAAAGTTGCAGATATCGTGCCTGAAGGATATGGAGACCACACATTCACTGCAGAGTCTCTTCTCAGCATCATAGACAGCCATGATGTAGAAAGAGCAGTGCTTCTCCAAGGCGGACTTCTAGGCTTTAACAACTACTATCTTCATAAGGCAATGACCGAATATCCAGACAGGTTCATTGCAGCGGCAGCTGTCGATCCATTCACACGAGGACTTGATTCCATATTGGACAATCTTCTGGAAAATCTCAGATTCAGGTTATTCAAATTTGAAAGCTCAACAGGCTGCGGACTCATGGGAATCCACGATACATTCCAGCTAGATAGTCCTCGCATGCTCAGAATCTATGACAGAATAGCAGAAAAGAATGGAATACTTATCTTCGATTTAGGATCTCCTGGAGATGAAAGCCATCAGGTAGATGCTATCTGCAGGATTGCTGAGAGATATAAGAACAACAGAATAGTGATCTGCCATCTCTCCTCTCCTAGACGGAATCATAGAGAAATACTAGAAAAAGAACTCCGCAAAATGAGCAGAGAAAACATAGCATTTGATCTTGCAGCACTGAATTTCAAGACAAGACCAGAGGACTACCCATTCCCAGTTGCTTCAGAATTCGCAGCACTTGCAAGGAAGATTGCCGGTGATGATCGACTGATGTGGGGCACCGATGCTCCGACTACGCTATGCCGCAATTCATTTGAAGAAATCAGAGATTATTTAATCCCTGTATTCAGCGGAGATGCACTAGATAAGTTCTTCTATAAGAATGCACTTGAAATATACTGGAGCTAGCTATATGAGACTGACTGAAATCTACAGAAAGGAATCATCTTATAAAGCATTCATCGTATCACTTCTGACAATAGGGCTATCATATGGATTATATAAGGGAATTCTAGATAATTACCTTGCTGAGATTGTCTCAATAAAGGAATTTGATAGAGGTGTTACAGAATTCTTCAGGGAGCTTCCAGGTTTTCTTCTGATGTTCATACTTGCTCTTCTTTCGCTGTTCTCTGCAGAGAGAATATTCAGGATTGGCGGAATTATAATGTTCTTCGGGATTATGCTCATCGCCTCTGTTCCCGCATCTAAGATTCTAGTAATCCTTGCAATCTTCATCTATTCCACTGGAGAGCATATACAGCTTGGAATGAAGAATACAATAAGCCTGGACTATTCTCGGAAAGGACATTCAGGTGAGGCCCTCGGAGTCCAGAATGCAATCTCGAATTTCGGCAATATTTTCGGATATGTTGCAATAATGGTGCTTTTCTTCTTCATCAGAGAGTCAGAAAAGGCCTTCAGAGCAATCTTTGTAGTATCAGCATCCATTCTTGCAATCGGCGTTGCTGTTTCATTCCGTCTGAAAGGAAATAGCCAGACTGATGAGACAAAGCGAAGATTCTATTTCAGACGCAAATATTCAAAATACTATATGCTTGAAGTCTTCTATGGAGCCAGAAAACAGATATTCTTCACATTCGGACCTTATGTTCTGATTCTTTTCTATGGAGCTGATGCCAGTGTGATAAGCCTATTATTTGCAATATCTGCACTTGCCTGCTCACTTCTAGCTCCTGCTGTCGGAAGGATAATAGACAGGATAGGATACAGAACAGTCATGATTGCAGATACTCTTATACTCATAATTGTATGCTTCTTCTATGGCTTTGCTCATCATATATTCCCTATGCATATTGCTTTTATCGTATGCTGCATTAACTACATACTGGATTCTGTTATATCGCTTGCTTCTATGGCATCAAACATCTATGTTCAGGATATCTCAGATAGCCAAGAAGAAGTAAGAGCAACAATAAACACAGGAATATCTGTCAATCATTTCATCTCGATAATCATAGCATTATTCGGAGGCCTGATCTGGCAGAAGACTGGGATAGAGGTTCTTTTCACACTATCTGCTATCTTAGGACTTCTCAACAGCATATATGCGGCAACGATAAAAACGAAAAAAGTGGCATAGTCCGCTCTCATAGCTTAAAATCATCCTTATGCAGCATAAGGGAAAGACCAATGTATTCACACGACTGATCATATACTTCATGATCGTGATGATCACACCGTTGCTGATTCTCCTTGTCACAATGCTCTACTATAACAACAGCAACATATCAAAGCTGTTTGAAGAGCAGGCTATGTCTGCACTCGAAGCAAATGCCCGAGAAATCGAGGAGATTTTTGAAGATTATCGCCATAGAATATATGCACTGAGCCAGGATGATGCTGTAATTGAGATCTTAAAAGAAGACAGCAATAAGGCTGAATACTCAAAACCTGCATACTCTGCACTCTTTTCCATAATGCAGGGGAAGCAGAGTCTTGCAGAAGCCTCTATAGTATCAAAAACTGGAAAAGTAAGGCTGTCAACTCATGTGTTTCCTGATCAATATGACCTCAGAATAAACTCTAATGAATGGAACCAGTCCTCTATCTTCTATGGCATGAAGAAGCAGAATGCAGATAGAGAGAAAGCAACTGTAATAACACTGCAGACAAACAGCATAAGCGAGGAAGGCAAGGCAATATTTGCAACCCTTATCAGAAAGGTCTCAGATGAAGCCGGAAATGCAATCGGCTATGCAATAATAGATATCTATACAGACACTCTTGTATCCTCACTCTATTCATCTTCATTCTTCTCAGAAGAAATTCTCATAGACAATACAACATACACTGTGCTTGATCTGCTTCAGCCATATCAGGCTCTTTATAAGAAGAAATATACAGCCTCTGATAAAACATTCACATATCCATCAATATCATTATTGAACGGTGACTTCTCTATCGAAGCAACAATAGATATATCTGCATATAAGACATCCCAGTCACGTCTATTCATCATACTCAGCATAGTAATTGCTGTTGGAATAATCATATCCACATCATTTGCTATAGCATTCTCAAAATCAATTTCAAAACGCGTATCCGGAATTGCAGAATCAATGACAGGAGTAGCAGAAGGCAATCTTTCAATCTCAATAGATAAGAAGAAGCTCGGACACAGTGAAATCAAAGAATTCTCAGAACTCGCAGATGCATTCAATTCGATGACGGCAAAGATACGAGAGCTCATGGTTCTGACAAGAGAGGAGGAAGAGAAGCTGAGAGAAGCAGAGCAGAAAGAGCTTGAAGAGCAGCTTAACCCTCATTTCCTATTCAATACGCTGAATACGATAAAAGCTCTAGCATCAATGCATCATGAGGAAGAGATATATACAATCTCAATTAAGCTATCTTATCTGCTAAGGGATGCACTTAAGAATCATAGCGGAGAATGCTCAATAAGAGAGAGTCTTGATCTTACTGAGAGCTATCTGATGATTCAGAAGATAAGATTCAAGGACAAGATATCATATACGATTGATTCTGATCCGGAGGCGGAAGAGGAAATAGCCCCTCGCCTCATCATACAGCCATTTGTTGAGAATGCGATAATACATGGTCTTGAGCCTAAGACGGAACCAGGGAAAGTATCTATAAAAGTCAGATGCAGAGATGGTCGAGTTGAAATCAGCATAAAGGATAATGGAATAGGCTTCTATTCTGATGGACTTGATGGAAATATGAAAATCCTTGCTGATACCAATCATGTAGGCATGTACAATGTATATAGAAGACTCGAGATGAAATATGGAAAAACACTGAGATTCTCTCTCAAAAGCAGGAAAGGCGAAGGAACAGAAGTCTCCTACTCTTTCCCAATGGAGGATATAGATGAGCTATAAGGTAATCCTAGTTGAGGATGAGAAGATCACGCTTGAAGAGCTTACACTGACAATTCCATGGAAAAGCCTCGGCCTTGAGATAATAGGAACTGCTGAGAATGGAATCAGTGGTGAAGAGATGATCAGAAGCTTAAAACCAGATATCGTAATCACAGATATACAGCTTCCTGGACAAGATGGGCTTACAATGATTTCACACACTCCAGATATCTTTGCGATAATACTCTCAGGACATACAGATTTCATATATGCAAAGAAGGCAATCCAGCTCGGTGTGATAAATTACATGGAAAAGCCAATAGATAATGAAGAGCTTATAGCATCTCTGAAGAAAGCCATCGAAAGAATAGAGGAATCAGATGACAAGAAAGAAGAGAAAGAGCTATTCCAGCTTCCTGAAGAAGTATCAAATCATAGCATAAACATGGCCATCCACTATATAAAGGAGCATTTCAGCCAGCCAATTGGCCTATCTGATGTCGCAGATTACACAAGAACAAGCGAAAATCATCTCTCTACTCTATTCAGAGAAGAGGCTGGAATCAACTTTCTGCAATATCTCAACAGCTACAGGCTCAACAAAGCAGCAAAGCTTCTCAGGAACACAAATCTTAATATCAGCGAAGTCGCAGAAAGCTGTGGATTTCCTACTCCATCATACTTCACAAAAATCTTCAGGCAGTACACCTCTCTTTCTCCTAGAGAGTTCAGAGAGAAAGATTTGAGAAAGCAATCCTGAGTCTCTCTACAGCGACAGCACTGCTCTCTTCTCCAAGCATGACATTCTTAATGCTTTCCTCAAGAAGATATCTGATCTCCTCACTTTCTGGGCCTGCATAAATAAAATCACTCCTCTCTAAATCCGATAAGAATACATCAAGATAAGGAATAGAGCTTACATCAAGCTTCTCAATGACCTCTTTTCTTGGAAGAAGAAGCCTGACCTCATCTATATAATCACCAGCATGATCGGATAGGAATTCCAGAAATTTCCATGCAGCAGCTTTCTTATGCTCTCCAATAGAATCATTCACACACCAATAGTGACAGTATTTTGCAGAGGCATTCGGGCTTATGCTGTTCTCAAATACGGGAAAAGGCAGCACCTTCCACTTTCCAGATTCATAGAACTCTGGATAATCGTTCTCTAGCCGCTTTTCATGATACAGCCCAGATAGCATCATTGCACACTCTCCTTTTGGAAATACAGTGCGTGCATTTATATATGTCGGAGAGCCGAGATTATCACCAAGAGGGCCCCATTCTCTAAAGAAATCGAAGACCTCTTCCCATGCTTTTTCATTCTCTATTGAAACATAGCCGTCCTCTTCTCCGATTGATCCCCCAAGCTGATTAACCATAGGAATGAAGAAATTCAGATAATATGGATATCTGAAATCGAAGCCGCGTCTTATAAGAATATCATCTTCTCTTTCAACAAGCTTCTCAGAAAGGCTTCTTATTCCTTCCCATGTAGAGAGATCCTCATTTGAAATATCAATCCCAGCTTTCTCTACCACATCAAGATTCAGATACAAAGCCCAGTTCGTATATTCCATCGGAAGTCCATACAGCCTCCCTTCATACATTGCGCCATCAAGAACACCAGAAATGTATTTGCTTTCTATTGAGGCTTTTCCTCCTGGATATTCTGCAAGATATCCTTTCTGTATCATAGGATCGAGTGAGGTCTGGACTATAGAGAATATATCAGCACCTGCTCCTATTTCAAATGCAGCTGGCACAATACTGAATAGCTCTGATGATGTATATACCCTTCTTTCTATCTTAATGCCAGGATTCATGCTTTCAAATTCGGAAATAAGCCGAAGCTCCAATGCTTCTCGTGAATCATCCTCATGTGTCCAGTAAGATAATATGATAGGTTCTTTTCCAGGGATTGAAAGACAGAGAAATACTGCTGCCAATACAAGCAGCAGTATCGGTAATAGAATAAGAATCCTCTTTCTGCCTTTCATAAGAAAGAGTATAGCATGGATTTCAGCCTTTTCGTGATTCGTATACTGCAGCACCTCCAAGGAAGTACTTTGAAAGCGTGAAGAACAGAATGAACATAGGAATAGATGCAAGAAGCGCACATGCCATCAATGCTCCTTCATCAGTCTGCTTCTCCTCTGCGAATTTAGAAATATAAAGAGGTATTGTCTTCATCTTCTCAGCCTGAGAGCAGAGAAGAGGCCAGAGAAGGTTATCCCACTGATTTCTGAATGAGAGAATACCAAGTGTTGCAACAACAGGAGTTGAATTCGGGAGCACTATCTTATAGTAAATCTTGAACTCAGAAAGACCATCAACTCTTGCAGCGTCAAGATATTCACCAGGAAATGTTATGAGGTACTGCCTCATCTGGAAAACACCAAAGGCACTTACAAGGAATGGAATGATAAGACCAGGTATAGTGTTGATCATCTTGAATTTCGATGCAACAAGATATAGAGGAATCATGATTGCCTCAAAAGGAATCATCATTGTGCTCATAATTGCCATGAATACCGCATTCTTACCTCTGAAATTGAATTTTGCAAGACCATATCCGCAAAGAGAAGAGAGAAGAACAGTTGTCAATGCACAGGTAAATGCAACAATGAGGGAATTGAAGAGATTACGGAAGAAGATCTTCTCTCCATGATTTCCCATAACAGCCTTAACAAAGTTTGTGAAGAATGTTCTTGTTTCTGTTGTGAAGTATTTCCTGCTAGGAATCCATGTATATGGCATTGCCATAATCTGCTTAGCATCCATGAAGGCTGCTGTAAGCATGAATACAAGAGGCATGACAGTGAATATCAGAACAGCAATAAGAACAACATATGTGAGTATTTCTCCGATTCCTACTTTTCCAACAAATTTATTATTATTCATCGCTCACCTCAATATTCAACGTCATCGCCACCACGCTGGGCCATAAACTGCAGGAATGTAAAGAAAAGCATAATCACAAAGAGAATAATGGACATTGCACTTGATCTTCCAAGTCTTCTATTTACAACTCCTGTGTAGTAAATGTTCATTGTGATAACATCAATCGGCTCTCTGGCTGCACCACCCTGCACAAACATATACTGTGTGCTGAATGTCTTCAGGCACTGAAGCATAGCCATGATAGATACAAGCATGATTGTAGGCTTCAGAAGAGGCAGTGTGATCTTCCAGAATGTGTGCCATCTTGAAGATCCATCTACAATTGCAGCTTCATAAAGCGTTGGCGGAATGGAGGCGAGTCCAGTAATGAACAGAATTGTGAAATATCCTATATATTTCCAGAAATAGACTATTATCGTTGAGGCTCTTAGCATTGAATCCTTAGTAAGCCACTGATAGTCCTTTCCGGCTGTATGCAGAATTGTATTAGCCATCTGATTGAAAAGGCCTGTAGGCTGAAACAGAATCATCCAGATGGTAGCTGCTACTACAGATGAGAGCACAGCTGGTGTATAGAAAGCAAGCTCGAACAGCTTAGACTGCCCAGGTCTGCGAAGCTGCATGATCAAAACAGCTAGTATCAGAGATACAATCACCATAGGAATGAATGTTCCTATTGTGAATATACCTGTTGCCTTCAGAGAATTCATCAGAGAGAATCCGCCATTTGACTGTGTAAACAGATATTTGTAATTCTCTAACCCAATAAAACTCCATGTACGGCGTATTGCATCACGGTTTGTAAGGCTTGTGATGAAAGCACTTATAATTGGATAGAAACTGAATACGGCAAAGAACAGAAGACATGGAACAGTAAAAGCAAAGCCCCATCTAGCCTGTTTCTTCTCTATGCTGTAATGAGTGTTTTTTTTCATTTTCTGACCTTTTGAATAGCGGGCCGTTGTCCGACCCGCCAGATTTTATGCGACTTTAATCAGTCGGCAAGGATTTCAAGAACGTTCTTCTGAAGTGCATCATAAGCAGCTGAAGGATCTGTTCCCTGGAGCATAACCTGCTTAATTGCGCTGTTGATTGCACTCTGGATCTCTGCTGCACCCTTCTCGTAGTAAACAATATGAGATCTTGTGAAATCACTTCTGAATACATCTGAATATGGCTGTGCTGCATATGTAGAACCATTCATCAATGCCTTTGTAGGCTGGATTAGACCAACCTTTGTCAGATATTCTTCAGCATGGCCTTCTGTTAACAGGAAGTACTTAATGAGCTCCCATGCCATCTGCTGCTCAGCTTCAGACTTATCAGCATTAACCATATAGAAATGTCCATAATAGCATCCTGCCATATCCTTAACTGCATTTTCGAATACTGGGTAAGGAACTACCATCCACTCTCCACTGTTGTAGAAAGATGGGTTATCAGAAAGGATTCTAGCTTCCTGGTAAAGACCAGTATTAGCCATTGCAATATCTCCGTTATCCTTATTGAAGAGCTTTCTAGCTGCAGTTAACGTAGGATTACCGAGATTCTCTCCACTTGGTCCCCAGTTCTTCATGAATGTAAGAGCCTTAACCCATGCATCCTTATTTACACAGCCATCCTTTCCTGAAAGAGATCCACCAAGCTGCTCAACCATTGGAACGAAGTATGTGAGTTCATATGAATAACGGAAATCAAAGCCACGTCTTGTAATGATATCGCCTTCGCGGATTACAATCTTCTTGCTGACTTCTACCATATCTTCCCATGTCTTAGGATAATCTTTTTCTGGGTCAAGACCTGCATCACGGAATACTTTCTTGTTGAGGAAAATAGACCAGTTAGTAAGCTCAAGAGGAAGTCCATATACATCGCCATCATAAACAACAGCATCAATCATTCCATCTTCATAGCTTGCGAGAAGGTCTTTTGCATCCTTGAAGCCTAGAGTCTTATAATCAGCTGGAGCTACACGGCCAGCTTCAATGTACTGATATTCATTCTCAATTGGAAGGTTGAAGAATGAAGGGCCCTCGCCTGATGCGAAAGCTGTCTGGATGAGCTCTCTGAGCTTCTCTGCACTCTGTCTTGTTACATTAACAGTTACGTTTGGATGCAGCTCACAGAATTCTTTGATATATCTTTCCTCTAGTTCCTGTCTAGATGCATCTTCATGGGTCCAGAATTCAAGAGTTATAGGCTGATCAGCCTTTGCTTCTTCCTTACCTCCCTGTGCAAATAATGCTGAAGGAAGAATTGCGATTAAACATAAGAAAACAACTAAAGCTTTCTTCATAGTTGAACCTCCTTTTTGGTCTTCTACAACTAAATTATCCATACTCTTTCCGGATTCTTGCAATTATTCAATTTTACTATCTCTTATCATATTTCCTTAGAGGCCGATATGCCATTTATCGGAACAAGTGGATAACTAACTATTTATAATATTTATAATTACTATTTCCAGAATCTCAATTTCATAATAATCATCAAAAACTTACACCCTCTTCACATAAACTACATGTAACAATTCTGTTCTATGGGTATTTTTAAAGTATGAGAAAAATAATTTTAGCAGTGATTACAGTAGCATTAATCACTTCATGCGCAACAACTGCAATAAAAGAGGTGGAGCCTACTCTATTCATATCACTGGAAGGCAATCCTACAACAGGATACATATGGGATTATACAACAGAAGGTAACGGCGAAATAGAATTAGCTGATGAGAGCATAGAGAAAACAACAGAGCTTCTCGGTGCACCTTCCGTGTTCTATTACTCATTCAGAGGCAAAAAAGAAGGAAACGTCACATTAATATTTGAATATGCACGCCCATGGGAAGATGGAGAGAAGCTCTCTACTGAGATATATAAGCTTAAGGTAAATCAGGATCTGACTATAACAGAACTATAATACATCATCATACATGCTCTTCTTTGCAATGCCTTCTCTTAGCATTACTCTGCCGTTCGCAATCACGTATCTAAGAGCACTTCCATTTCTGATGACTATATCTCCATCATAATCCTTTTCTATCCGGCCTTTGCCATTAAGCTTCATAGCAGATGCAGGATTCTCTGTAACGCACCTGATAGCAAGTGATTTATCAAAGCCTGATGCTAAGAGCTTATCAAGGTATTTGATCAGCTCTGATATTGATCCTGCTCCCATTCCGACGATAGCGCTCTTATCTTCATTCCACTTTGGGAAAGAGCCATTGGAATCAGTTGAGAGTGTAATCTGATCAGGATATCTCTCAAGGAGAGAAGCAGCCTTCTCATCTGCATCATCATGACAGGTAATATCAACATGACCTCCAAGAGATGCCCAGCGGAATGCCTGATCCATATGACCTCCCATATGAGTCGGATAAAAGTGATTAATAGGGATCGGACATCTATCCTTAATCTCAAAGAGCTGTCCAATACCCAGATCCGTGCCTCCCACATGAATATGGACAAGACCAGCCTTTCCACTCATAAGAGAAGCAAGACGGGCCTCCGATGCAAGCCTTATCAGCTCATCTGTCGTAGGAAATGAGCATCTATGGTCTGCGACTGCGACCTTGACTCCTATTATCTCATCAATGAATGTTATATCATCGCCAACAGAGCCTGTCAGAGTAATGCTCGGCACCTGATAGGAACCTGTAAGAGCCCATGCTGAAAGTCCCCATTCCCTGTAGCCTTTTATCTTCGCAACCAGATCTCTGACTGTCCTTGTGTATCCATCAGTGCCTAGAAGTCCTACCAATGATGTGACACCACCTTCTATTATCTTCCGTTCTGCTAGCGGTGGAACTCTGGAAATCATGCCAGCTTCACCTCCACCACCAAGCGCGTGGACATGTCCATCAATAAGCCCAGGATGGACCATCTCACCTTCGGCATCTATAACCTCAATGCCAGGCAGTGAGATATCAATTGAAGGAGCAACCAATTCTATCTTTGAGCCTGCAATCAGAATATCATTTATGCCAAGGCTCTCTGGAGCATAAACATCTGCATTTTTAATCAGAATCATATCAAGAGTTTAATTCCAAGCTGAAATCCTTGCAAGCTCTTAAAACCATCTAGCACTCTGAAAAAGAATTAGGATATCATCCGATTATAGGAGATATTGAAATGGAGCTATTCAGACGTACTTCACTCAGATCATTCTCGATAAATGCAGAGAATCCTACAGGGGAAAAAGGGAAAGGAGGCATGGCTGCATCAAAGCTTGGGCAATCACGAAAAGGCTCTCCATGTCTTCTTGACATTAAACCAGGTGAAACCAGAGTTCTTGCTGACATAAAAGGATCAGGAAAGATAACACATATCTGGATTACAGCACCAGATAAGACATCGGATACCGAAAGATTTGTGCTCAGAGATCTTGTTCTCAGAATGTACTGGGATGGAGAGAATAGCCCATCTGTTGAAGTTCCGCTTGGGGATTTCTTCTGTTCAGGCTTCGGAGAGACATATAAAGTCGATTCACTCCTGATCAGTGCCCTTCCTCTTCGTGGCTACAATTCATATATAGAAATGCCTTTCAGTGAGAACGCTGTAATCACACTAGAGAACCAGCATAATAACCCGATTCCTGCCTTCTTCTATCAGATTGATTATGTGTTAGGAGAGAATTATGAGGAAGATATCCTCTATTTCCATGCTCAGTGGAGGCGAGAGAATCCTACCATAAAAGGAAATGACTATACACTGCTTGATGATGTAAAAGGCGATGGAGTATACATCGGGACATTCCTTGCTATCTCTACACTATCCAGATATTGGTATGGTGAAGGTGAATTCAAATTCTATATAGATGGAGACAGTCTGTATCCGACTATATGCGGAACAGGCTTTGAAGATTATTTCGGAGGTTCATGGAGCCTTGCAGAAAGAGATAAGTACAACAATGGAGAGACTGTAGAAGAGACATTCAATTCATCTTATGTCGGATACCCTTTTTATAGCAGAGATGATAAAAGCTATAAATCCGGATTCCACAACCATGAATGCCCGCCAATGAGAGCATTCTATCGCTGGCACATAAAAGATCCGATTTACTTTCATAAGGATATAAGAGTTACCGTCCAGCAGATTGGAATAACCAATTCAGGTCTATTTGAGCGATCTGATGATATCTCATCCGTAAGCTATTATTATCAGAGTGAACCTCATGTACCATTCAAGGCTCTTCCTCCTGCTGAGGATAGATGGCCTAGATAGTAAAAAAGCTGGGGGATTCCCAGCTTTCTGAAGGAACATGAAAAGAATCAAGAGAGAGTATATATCTCAAATGAATCAAATATTCCCTGATTATTGAAATCGTTGATTAACTCAGGCAGAGGATACTTCTTTGAGAGAGAGACCGTTGCTGAGAAAATCACATCATTATTATCTGCTTTCTTAAGAGCAAGATTTCTTATTGTGATTCCTTCCTTATCAAGACCTTCCTTGAGCTGTTCTACTGAAAGATTATGCCTGCTGAGATTTACTGTTATGGTACCGACAGTCTGTGAGAACATCTTCATATGATGTGAATGCATGAGAATCTGAACAAGAAGCATAAGAATCGTGCAGGATATGCCTATAACATACATGCCAGCGCCGACTGTTATACCTATTCCAACGGTTGCCCAGAGGCCTGCAGCCGTAGTAAGACCTACTGCATTATCCTTTCTGATGAATATCACGCCACCACCGAGGAATCCTATTGCGGTAACTACGCCTGCCGCAATACGAGAAGGATCAGGACTGAGTCCAACCTTCATCACATCAAAGAAACCGTATTTAGAGACAATCATCATAAGAGCAGAAGCCATTGCAACAATGATATGAGTGCGCAGACCAGCGCTCTTCTGTCTTTTTTCTCTCTCTAGTCCGACAATAGCTCCGCATATTGCAGCTAGAATAAGCCTAAGAATATATTCAAAATCAACACATATGTAGTTATAAATAGAGCTGAAATTCATACCCAACCCTCCGATATGACGAAAAGTATATACCAGATTGAAAATTACTCAAGAGTCTATTGCAAATTTCAGTTACAGATGTAATGTTATTTTTCATTTTCGGTTTTTTATGAATCTGAAACATAAAGTAAATATATATAAAGCCAGATGAACTACGATTATGCTTGCACCCGTTGGAAGAGATACTGCATAAGACATAATGAAACCTATTATGAAAGCAGCTACGGCTTCTACGGCTGAGAGCAATGTGACACTTTTATATGTCTTGCATAGCTTAACAGAGATCATAGCTGGAAAGATAATCAATGCAGATATCAGAAGAGACCCGAGGATTCTCATCCCGATTACAACAACGAATGCTGTAAGCATAGAAAGAAGAAGATTATATCTCTCCACTCTTATTCCTGTTGCCTTGCTGAAAGCTGGGTCAAATGTTGTTATGTATATCTGATGATAGAACAGCGTATAAGATAGAAGAGAGATAAGGGACAATGCAATAGATAAGATAGCATCACTTTTTGATACAGAAAGAATCGATCCGAACAGGAAGGCATTCAAGTCAGTATTCACCCCACCTAGTGATACGGCGATTACGCCTATTGCAAGAGCTGATGAAGATAAAAGCGCTATTGCAGAATCTCCGCCACTGCTTGCCTTCTCAGAAAAATGAAGAAGGAGCACTGCTGAAAGAACCACAACAGGAATAGTGATAGCCATAGGAGAAAAACCTAAAAGCGCAGCAACACCAAGAGCCCCGAATCCCACATGAGACAGCCCGTCACCAATCATTGAGAATCTTCGGAGTGTGAGCGAAACTCCTATAAGCGAGGCTGTTATAGATACAAGAATTCCCGTTATAAAGGCCCTTACAAGAAACGAATATGAAAAAATATCACTCAGCATGGCTATGTCCTGCCTCCTCTAAGAAATCCCTTCCGAGTTCTGATCTGAAATATTCTTCTTTTGAGCCGAAGAAATATCTCTTATGTGATAGATGAAGAATTGTTTTTGCATCATTCAGAGCTGGATGTATATCATGAGTGACCATTATTATTGATATCCCACCCTGATTAAGCTCTCTCACTATTGAATAGAGCTCACTAGAAGCTTTGACATCAAGGCCTGTAATCGGCTCATCAAGCAATAGAAGCTTCTCTGTAGCCATCAGCGCACGGGAAAGCAGAACACGCTGCTGCTGTCCTCCTGAAAGCTCTTGATAAGAAAGCCTTGCATATTCTTCCATTCCAAGCCTTTTAAGGATGCCTGCAGCCCTTGCCTTCTCTTCCTTAGAATATCCAAACAGCCTTTTCCTCCTATTAAGAGAACCAGATAGGACGACTTCCATTACAGAAGATGGGAAATCCCTCTGTATGGCACTCTGCTGTGGTAGATATCCTATCTCTGACTTCTTCAGCCCATCAGAGTAAGATATAGTGCCGCTTAAAGGCTCTATAAGGCCAAGCAGAGTCTTCACTAATGTAGATTTTCCTGTACCATTCTCACCTACAATGCATAGATAATCTCCCTTTTTCACAGAGAAAGAAAGATTATTAAGAATAGCATCTCCATCATATCCAAGTGCAATTCCATCAACATCAATAAGCACTTAAGGCCTCCTTCAGCACCTGTTTATTCCGTTCCATCAAAGTTATGTAATTCTCCCCTTTCCGGTAATCCTCTGGCGTTACATTATGAATGCTCTGAAATACCTTGACCTTGCATCCAGCCTCATCTGCGATTGTATTGGCAATCAGCGAAGATGAGAGCTCTATATTCAGTATGCATGGAACATTTAACTCACAAGCTTTATCAATTAAGAATGCAATAGTCTTGGCACTTGGCTCACTTTCTTCTGCACAGCCTGGAAAAGCAGCATAATAATCAAGACCATATTCTTCAGTGAAGTACCTAAGAGGAAAGCGTGATGCAAAAATCAGTGTTCTGCTATCTGCATCTGCCACGATTCTCCTGAATTCCATATCAAGAGATTCCAGCTTTGCAGAAACTTCTTCAAAACGTTCCTCATACTCATTCTTTCCTGTCAATTCACATAGTTTTTCTGAAAGCGATTTAAGAATAGCCATCTCATTGATAGGACTAGTCCAGACATGCTCATCTATCTCATCGTCATCATCATCCAGCTCCATTCCCTCAACATGCTCCTCAAGAAGAGGTTCAACAGCAGAGATCAATGTAAAATATCTGGTATTCTCAGTGCTCTCAAGAATATGGAATACCCATTCATCTGATGGACCGCCTGCAAAGACAACAAGATCTGCATCAGCAATCTCTATCATGTCCTTAGGTGTTGGCTCATAGCTGTGCATTTCTACACCTGGCTTAAGAAGCATTACCAGCTTATCATCATCTCCAAGCAGGAATCTTGCAGCATCATATGATGGAAAGTCTATCGCAACAACAGTGAAAGAATCATCTGCAGCATTGTTTTTTCCGCCGCAAGAGATTATCAGCATTAAAGTTAATAAAAATATCAGAATATTCTTCATTTCTTTCGGCATTCTCTGCAAATCCCTTCAAGTGTAGATGACATAAAAGGCTGGAAATCTGCACTCTTCTCCAGCAACGCAGCAATCTTCTCACTCTCCTCTTCCGATAGATGCTCTATATGTCCGCATTTCTGGCAATGAAGATGAAGATGATGAGGACATGAATCAGGATCTGAGAATCTGTATCCCGCCTTTCTGGAGATACCAGACACTTTCTCTATAAGCCCTTCTTCATTCAGCTTTCCCAGAAGCCTATATATTGTGCTATGAGGTATTTCAGAAAGAGCAGATGCTACTTCATCAGGAGTGAATACCTCTTCTTTGTTTTCCCTGAAAAAATTAAGAATCTCAGTTCTATGTACTGTTGAGTATGACATAAAAATGAGAATAATTACCAAATTTATTCTTTGTCAACCCATCTCTCATCTTCAAATATGATGATTTCTGGTATGTAAAACAACACTCTCTATATAATCCTGCACACCTTCGTTTATGAAACTTTTTCCAATTGACATTTCCTCTTAAGGAAGGTATTTTTAAGAGTAAGGGGCACACAAATGAAAAAATTATCACTAATTTTACTTTCACTTTTAATGCTTTCTGCTCTTATATCGTGCCAGAATGAATCACAAATGCCTGCTCTGGCAAAGATGACAGAAAAAGAAGAGAAGATTTTTGCAGTAGGCTCAAATGCTACAAATCAGCTTCTTTTATGTTATCAAAATAATATTCCTGTGGAAGGGAATATTGAGGACTCATTAGATTATTCAACTAGGACTTCAACTTATACTCTTTCAGACTGTTCTGCGACTGTAGATTTATCTGAATATAATTTAGGCAAAGTTGAAGTTTCCAATCTGAGCGGAAGGGTAACATACAAATACTCAAATACCGATTCGATCTTTCCATTTACGGCGTCTATACTAAGCACATTCAAAATGGAAGGCGATATCCATACCATTTACTCGAAAACTGAATACAATAGCATTGCAGACATTAAGCTTTTATCACTAAAAGTCGATGGAGTTTCTTATGATGTCTCTGAAATCAATAAAATCTTTGGGAACAATTAGCCGCTGATTAATTTCAGTCTATTAGCCAGAATCTCTCCTAGCATCTTGATTGTGTAGTTGTAGAAATAACCTTCAACAACAAAATCAAGACCTGACATCAGAGAGTAGAAGAATACAGATTCAGTATCACTCTTCATTGTCCGCTTATAAGCTTTATCTGTGATATTTATTATATCGTAAACAGTAATGCAGTCTGGAGACGATACTAGTCTGTATCCTCCATTGACGCCTCTTCGACCTTCAACAATACCTGCTTTTATAAGCGGTTCAACTGAATCCTTCAGCCTTTTAAGCCTTATATGGCATTTTTCCACAAGAAATGAAGCTGGCACAAAGTCCATAGCGTCAAAAGAATCCATAGCAAGAGCTGAAGCAATGAAAAGCGCATCGCTTCCTCTAGCTGAAATAATCATATGTCCCCCTATCACTCTATTATCCATATACAGGAAGAAATCTGAATAAGCTTTGGCATATGCAACATATAATGTCTTGCAAACATCTCACAGCTCTAATACTCTTTGTATTATGAATAATGAAACGATAAAGCTTCTGGGAAACAGAAGATCAATAAGGGCTTTTGAAGATAAGCCTATCGAAGAAGACACACTGAAGAAGCTAAAGGAACTGACACTCAGAGCTCCCAGTGCTGGAAATATGACAATGTATTCTGTCATAGAGGTAACAGACCAGGACACAAAGAATAAGCTTGCAAAGATATGCGACAATCAGATAATGATTTCGAAAGCACCTGGAGTCTGGGTATTCCTTGCAGACATGGAGAGATGGTACTCCTGGATTAAAGAAGGCGGAAGCAGTGAAAGAACTGGAAAGCCTGTAAGGCATCCAGGTGTTGGAGATCTCCATCTTGCTATGCAGGATGCAATAATCGCATCAGAAACTGCAGTCATTGCAGCTGAAGCTTTAGGACTTGGTTCATGCTTCATCGGAGATATCATTGAGAATTATGAAGAACTCCAGAAGCTTCTGGAGCTTCCTCCGCTTGCAGCACCTGCTTCAATGATAATCTTCGGATATCCTAAGGAAAGACGCGGGGAAATGACTCTAAGACCTGATGATAAGTATATTTTCTTCAAGAACAGCTACCATAAGCAGGATGTAGCAGAATGCGAAGAAATGTATAAGAAGCATACAGAAAGATATGAGGCAAATAAGATTCTGCCTCATGGCAATGTTAAGACATATGCAGACCACTACTTCAACCGCAAATACTCCTCAGAGTTCATGGATGAAATGAACAGAAGCACTAGGGTCTTTATGGAAAGGTGGTGCAAGGACCTATCTGAATAGCTTTATTGCAAGATCTGGATTATTGGTGATCAGTCCATCAATATTCCAGTCTCTGCATTTATTCATCTTCTCTTCATCATTTACGGTCCAGACATTTATCTCTGTACCATTTTCGTGGCATTCTCTTACACTCTCATCAGATAAGAGTGCATAGTCAGGATGATATGCCTGAAGGCCTAAATCATGGATTTCATATCCGATATTCTTGATTGAAGGCGATGAAATCAGAAGACCAGCCGGTATTTCCGGACAGAGTCTTTTCATCTTAATAACAGAAAGCCAGTTGAAGGAAGAGAAGATGATCCGATCTTCAAGTGAGAATCTCCTGATAAGCTCTATAGTCTTTTCCTCTATTCCCGGATAGTACATAGGAGCTGTCTTAAGCTCTATATTAGTCATCAGATCAGTCTTTTTCAGAAAAGAGAGATACTCCTCTAAAGAAGGAATCGGCGTAAAGCCATATTCATCATTCTTCGTACGCCCTGCTGATATTCTCTCAAGCTCTGCCCTTGTATAATCAGATACAACGCTGTCTTGTCCTGTTGTTCTGACAAGTGCTTCATCATGGATTATCATCACTTCCCCATCTTTTGACAGATGGACATCAAGCTCTATTCCGTCCGCTTTTATCTCTGCAGCCTTTTCAAAGGCCAGCATCGTATTTTCTGGATATCGTCCGCTCCAGCCTCTATGTGCAATAATCTTCATAAGCATATTAATCCACCAATACACAAAAAATACAAGAAAATAGAGAAAACCGGCGTTGGCAACTCCACTTCTTATTACTATATTTAATACTATGATTCAGAATAATTCCCATTTTCAGAGACGCAATGGCTCTGATCATTTATCTGTTTTCCTAGTTGTAGCTGCTGTAGTGATTATCGTTATCGCATCTGTCGTTGATAATGAGACAGCAAAGATGATTCTAGATGCGGCAGCACTCATTATGGTTATCTACTCAAGCTTCAGAATGCTGAGTACCAATATTGCAAAGAGACGAGAGGAAAATGATAAGTTCCTTTCAATTTTCGGAAAGAAAGCTGACTACAGCCATTCTGATAACACCTATTATTGGAATGGAAATAACAATAATTACGCAGGCTATAGAAATGCAACTCCCACAGGAGCAGAAGAAAGAGCCAGGGCAAAAGAGGAAAAGGCTAAAGCGAAGGAAGAAGAGAGACGCAGAAAGGCAGAAAAGAGGGAAAGTGAGAAAATATATGCTTACTACAAATGTCCTAAATGCAGAGCTGAGCTAAGAGTCCCCAGAGGAAAAGGAAAGATAAAGATCAAATGCCCAAAGTGCGGAGAAGAGTTCATTAAGAGGACCTAGCTATGTTTGGGTATGTAACTCTATCTGCAAAGAATGCAGACAAAGCAATGAGAGAAGAATACAGAGCCTATTACTGTGGGCTCTGCCACGTTCTCAATAAAGAATATGGAGCAAAAGGAACATCATCGCTATCATTCGATATGGTCTTTCTTGAAATGCTGCTTTCAGATCTCTTCGACGAGAAGAAGACTGAGGGAAAAGAAATCTGCAAAGTCAGACCGCTTAAGCCTCATAGATATATAACTACAGAATCATCGTTATATGCTGCAGATATGCAGATGCTTCTTTATTACTACTCCCTTTTAGATAACCTTCAGGATGAGAACAAAGATAAGAGCAAGATAGAGAAGCTCAAGCAGCTTGCTGAAAACCTAGAAGAGAAGTATCCAAGACAGGCTAATGCAATAAAGAAGAATCTTTTTGCGATTCAGAGTGAAGAGAAGAAAGACAACAGAAGTCCAGAGCAGCTTTCCATATTTTTCGGAAAACTGCTTGGAGAGGTATTCGTAAAAGATGAAAGCTCACATTTTGCAGAGGACCTCAGAGCTCTAGGATGTGCACTTGGAAGATTCATCTATCTTATTGATGGATGGGATGACAGAAAGAGAGATAAGAGAAAAGGAAATTTCAATCCATACCCAGATTCGATGACAGATAAAGAAGCAGAAGCAATGCTCCTAAATGCAGCAGCAAGTGCTTCTGAAGCCTTTGAAAGACTGCCACTTGATGAGTGTGTACCAATACTAAGGAATATCATCTACAGTGGAATCTGGACCAAATTCCGCAGGGAGAAGAAGCAATGAGTGATCCATATGAAATCTTAGGTCTTACTCCTGGTGCAAGTGATGACGAGGTAAAAAAGGCATATAAGAGCCTTGCCAAAAAATATCATCCAGACGTAACCGGAAATGATCCGAAAGCAGCAGAGCAGATGCAGAAGATAAATGCTGCATATGACGCAATAATGAATAAGAAAAGCTATGGCTATCAGGATAGCAGCAGTTACTATAGAAGCAGTGCTTCCTCTGGCTATGAAGAGCCAATTGAACTTCAGGCTGCAGTAAGCTATATCAATGCAAGAAGATACAGGGAAGCTCTTACAGCACTTGGAGCTGTTCCTTCAAACAAGAGGAATGGTAGATGGTACTATCTATCTGCAGTTGCTAAGATGTATTCATCAGATACAGCAGGAGCTAAGAGCGATATAGATAAAGCTCTTCAGTTCGAGCCGGATAATCTACAATACCAGACATTCAGAAACAGGATGGACAACAGCACAAACTACTATAGAGAGTATTCAGATAGGCACTACAAACCAAGCATAGGCAGCGGGATCCTTAATTTCTGCCTGACTCTCTTAATGCTCAGATTCTGCTGCTGCATCATCTGAAACAAAGCTCATGAAAACTCCCAAAGTGATTGCACCCTGGGAGTTTTCCTTTTCTTATCTTAAAGTTAATGTTATATCTTTCTCCTTCGATATGACAGTCATTGTCTCAAGCCTTCTGTATCCACTGACTCTAAAGCTTCCGTCAGCTTCTAAACACTCATTTCCATAGCCTTTCCGGCCAATCGGCCCTGAGAAGAAATCTATATAATCTCCTTTTTCACTATTCAGACCTTTTATATCTGCTGTCTTGTTCTTTATTGAAGCAGCAGCCTTTTCTGAAAATATGAATGTGAATATGCCTTTATTATTGAAGATAGATGGCGATATAGACATTTCAGAATATATTATCGCGTCATCAAGGTACAAATATAATAAACCACGTTCTTTTTCAGAAACCTTTCTCAATGTTACAGTACCTACAGTATTATCTGAAGATACTACCATACAGTCGAAGAAGAAATCAGAATCAATCTTGCCTACATAAATAATCCTATTTTCTTTATCAATAGGTGTAAAGTATGGCCTATGGGTTCCATCTCTGTAGAGAGCTGAAGCCTGTCTATAACATGCAGAGTAACTGTTTCTAGAAAATTCCAAGACATATTCAGCATCAGAGTCCTTGCTATCGGCAGAAATATAGAATGAGGTATCCTCATCTATCCTCACCGTCTCGCCTTCATTCAGTTCCTTTGGTGTAATAAAAACTATTTCGTGAGAATGGTTTTCATGGTTTCCATCATAAGCAGAGCAAGAACTATAAATAGGGATTATCCTATATTCAGGACTTGTTAAGTCCATTACTGTAGATCTTATATATCCATACTTTTCAAAAAGTACACCAAAATCGGATGAATGATAGCCTCCTTTTGACGAAAGTGCACCACTTCCCAATGATTTATTAATCATAACAACCCTATGAGGATCTGTTATTGCTGGAGTGTTCTTAATAAGCTCTTCTGAATCAATAAGATAATATTCCTCCCAGATTTTCCTTCCATCAGGAAGAACATATGATGGTTCATCTGATTCTATATCTATCTTACGGTCTCCTTTACCATTAAGCTTTATTATCTTAAAAGACCCATCTCTGATTCCTATCTCGCTTCCCTTAAATGATAATGTCCCATCTGCTCCTGCACTTGTAAGATACGTAGAGAGATCTGATTTAATGAACTTAGATGTTGGATTTCCTGTGGCAGCCTCTCTGCTCTTCTTGTTCATTGGATATATTGAATAAAAGGAATCTTCTTCCATATTCCTTATTGTTATTGTCGAATCAGATAAGGCATCAACACTAATTGATTTCGCAGCAAGAGCTGTGGCATTAATACTTATGTTATTGATATCACCTGTGACATCGCTTGCCTCTGGCGGTATAGCATTTGCATCATTATTGCATGAATAAAGCAATAAGCTAAGAAGCATAAGCAGAATAATATTTATTCTTGTATTCATGGATTCCCCCTTATGTCATACTCACTCTTCAATTTTTGGTCTGTCAATAAATATCTGATTCAGACTCTTTCCCATGAAAAAAAGTTTAATTTTACTTTTTATGCAAACAGCTATATAGTTATCAACATAACAACATTATTACAACATGTAATAAAAAAGGAATTTCAATTGGAACCAAAGTACCGCGAAATGTACATAGACATGAAGCAGAAGATCACGACTGGCATATGGCAGGAGAATATGCTGATGCCTACAGAAGCTGATCTATGCAGGATGTACTCTGTCAGCAGAATCACAACCAGACATGCCCTTGAGGATCTAGAGAAAGAAGGACTTGTCCTTAAGCTCCAGGGCCGTGGAACATTCGTTAAGGGCAAGAAGCTTCAGCATGGAGAGAGACAGAAGGGATTCGTCCAGATAATGGCAGAGCAAGGCTATATAATCACAACAAAGGTTCTAGTGAAAGAAGAGGTCAGAGCAGAGGGCGAAGCTGCAGAAAGACTGCATCTGAATGATGGAGATCCTGTATATCATTTCAGAAGGCTCCGCTATATAGGAAAGACCCCTATAGTGCTTATGGATGCATATGTGCCAAAGGCTCTTGGTGATGAGATGATTAAGTACGATTTAGAGAATATCTCATTCTACAGGCTTTACCGTGATATCATGAAAGAGGATATAGAGGACTCTCCATGCACAATAACTGCATTCATTCCAGATGATGAGATCTGCACACTGCTGAATGCTGAAAAGAACTCTGCGCAGCTCCTGTTCAAAGCTGTTGCGATAATGCCAGCAGGCCCTATTGAATACTGCAGATCTGTTTTCAATGCAGAGTACAATGAATTCATTGTGAGCATGAGGGACCAGAGAATCTATAAGACACCGCAGAAATAAGCCTCTGGAAAATCATCCAGAAGCTACAAGGCTAGACTTCGTATTTTCCTTTATAGGTTTCTGTATTCTCAAGATATGAGATTACTTCATCTACAGAATCAACGATGGTAAAATAACCCTTATCTTCCCAGAAACCGGCTTTTTCCATCGAGCATAAAAGCTCCTTAAGACCATTATAAAAGCCATTGAGATTCAGGATCACAATCGGCTTTCCATGGAATCCTAGATTCTTCAGAGTAATTATCTCAGCCATTTCATCCAGCGTTCCTGTTCCGCCAGGAAAAATAATGAAAGCATCAGCCTTTTCATACATGCATGCCTTTCTCTCCTGCATTGTATCAACGACATAGTACTCATCAATTTCCATTGGATGAGATGCATTGGATTTCTCAAAGCGTTTTGGAGATATGCCAATCACTCTTGAACCAGCAGCTTTCATCACCTTTGCAAACACACCCATAATGCCACGGTTACCGCCGCCATAGACAAGATTGCAGCCTTTACTTGAGAGTATGCATCCAAGCTCTTCTGCTTTCGCCTCATAAATCGGATCAGTGCCTAATGAGGAGCCACAGAAGATGGCAATATTCTTATGATTCATTATTACTTCCTTTTAAAATATATTGGATTAGACATAAGCCTAAGCGCAGACTGTGTGCGAGGCGTATCGCCCCAGAATCTTGGCGCTTCAAGCTCATCATAATATTCAAGCCTTATATATTGATTATCATCATATCCAATCTGATTCAGAGGAACCGTAAACTGATAAGATTCACACTCACCTCCATCAAAATGGACAATGTCATGGACCTGTCCGGATAGATAGATAAACAGATTACCTCTAGGATGCTGGCTTAATCTGACATTAAAGACCGTCTTAGAGATATCATCAGCACCTCCACCCATGAAAATGGTTCTTCCATCTTCCTCTGCATAGAAATCAAGAACTGCATTTCCACGCGCCATGAAAACACGACCGCTTTTTATTCCTTCTATTATCCCACGCTCTGAAAGCTCTTGAGCATACACATAAGTCATTACCTTACCAAGGCTCCAGAGCGGATGGTTCTCAGCTTTATGGCTATCACTGCTGCATACACCAGTCAGCTTCATTCCCTTCTTGAGATACTGATCCCAGATTGCTGGATAGCGCAGAGAGAAATCTCCTTCGGAAGTGCACCAGACTTCGAAGATATCTGCCTTTGACATAGGAAACTCATGATAGCGCCAGGCACTGGCTATGTTGCTATCTGGATGATTTATAGAGAATAATCCACCCTCTTCATGAACAGAATCAGCAACCGCTTCCATATCAGGCATCTTATCAAGGCCAAAGAATCTAGCAAGAGTCCCATCATCATCTACATATGGATTCTTAAGGCTCTTTATACCATGAAGATTAGCATGGCCTCTATTACCAGAAAGCTCCATTGACTGAATGATAAGCACGGAAGATTCACTGAAACAGGCTTCCTCTTCCCAGTGGCTTATTGTGAAGTGGTCAGTGATTGCAATATAGTCAAGTCCGGTTTTCTCTGCAACCTCAAGGATCTTTCCTATAGAATCACGACCTGTGCTGTGGTCAGAGTGGACATGAAGTTCTCCTCTGTACCAGCCAGAATGCTGGGAAATGATGCGCTTCTCAAGCCTCTTTGGCCTTGCATCCTTGACTTCAGCTGAAAGCGGAGCACCATCTATTATGACATCTGCTGTTATATCTTCAGAAAATCTCCTTTTCTGAAGAATCAGCTTCCATCTGCCCTTCTCTATTACACCAGAAAGCCCACCTCGATCTGAAGATGAAGAGGAAATCCTGCATGATACATGGTAATCACCGCTTCCCCCCTCAGATGTTTTGAGGATTCTCAGCTCAGATGATGGAGAGAAGAGCGCAAATGGAATCTGAGCAAATGAGCTGGAATGGGTTGTAACAGATACAGTGAGAGATTCCATAAGCATCGGTATATCCACAGTCGTATAAAAGAAATCTGCAGACTGATTCTCTCCGCTCTTCTTATATAAGAGTCTTGTACTGAACTCTGCTAACCTCATCCCAGCACTCCTATCAATTAGTAAATGAATGTTCCATCAGCTTTCTTGGAATCGAATTCTTCCTGGAATTCCTTCTGATACTCACTGAGAACTGTAACAACATCCTCTCCATTGAGAATGATCCTGCTGATCATATCGTTGACTCTGTTATATACGTTTCTGATGTTCTTTGTTGTGCTTGGAGCAGCCTTACCATAATCAAGCTGAGATACGATTGTGCTATAAGCAGGATTCTCAGCAAGGAATGCCTTAATCTCATCCATCTGGAGAACGCTCTTCTTAACAGGAAGGTTACCTGTCTCCATGAAGAACTCAGCAACTACGCTATCAGATGCCATATAGTTGAGGAACTTCTCTGCAGCCTCTCTCTGCTTTGCTGTTGCGCCTGAGCAGATTGTGAAGTTGCCTCCGCCGATTGTAACAGCGTTTCCACCCTTTCCTGCTGGTGTATATTCATAGGACCAGTCACACTTAAGAAGATTCTTTGCGCTTGATGTGAAAGAAGTTGTCTGGAATACAGTTGCGACCTTGCCCTCAAAGAATGCTCCATTCTGCTCCTCAAAGCCACCGCTGAGAACAGGCTGCATCAGGAGATATCCTTCCTTATAGAGATTCTGGAAGTACTTGAACATCTCAACGAGCTCAGGCTGAAGAAGCTTAACCTCTCCACCAGGTGTTGCAATATCTGCACCCCATGTATATGCAATGCCATCAAAGAGGAACTGATGGAAGAATGCATAGCCAAGATAGTAATCATCTCCTAATGACTTCATCTGCTTGCACTGCTCTGCGAATTCCTCCCATGTCTTAGCCGCATGGTCAATTCCAGCCTGGCGGAGAAGATCATTATTGACATAGAAGCCCTGTGTGCTTCTATTATATGGGATTCCATAAAGAGTTCCATCAACAGTCAGATCTGCAAGCATGCTTGGATAATAATCGCCGATTACATCCTTTGAAAGAACATTCGATACATCCTCAAGGACTCCAAGCTGAGCATAGTAAGCTACATCAAGGTAGTCACAGATGAGAAGAGTCGGAAGATTGTGAGCATTTGCAGCAGCAGCTACTTTCTGTCTGAGAAGATCATAGCCACCCTGGTGGATTACATTCACAGATACTTCATTCTGCATCTCATTAAAGGCAGCTACCTGCTTATCAAAGGTCTTAGCCTTTGATCCAGTAAGGGAACTCCAGAGCTCGATTGTAACAGGTCCTTCCTGTACAACTTCCTTACTACCGTTAGCCATTACAGCACTGAGCACGATAGCTACAAGTACAAAAACGGAAAGAATTTTCTTCATCCTTTTCTCCTATTAGGACTCAGCCCTTAAGGCCGCCCTTTAAATAATCATTGGTGAAATACTTCTGAAGTGCCAGATATAGCACTATCATAGGCGCAAGCACTATCAGAGTTGCAGCC
Source organism: uncultured Spirochaetales bacterium (assembly GCA_934271365.1). GTDB lineage: Bacteria > Spirochaetota > Spirochaetia > Sphaerochaetales > Sphaerochaetaceae > Ornithospirochaeta. Next base: position 2,766 of record CAKQRI010000014.1, on the reverse strand, counting down.
ATGAGGATATGCCACTGAGTTCCTCCATCTGCAACCTCCTTCATCATTACAATACCTACAGGCAGTGTTCGCTTTGCTGTGCTGCTTGTCATGATCAGAACCCAGAAATAGTCATTCCATCTCCATTTGAATGCCATTATTCCATAAGCAATCAATGATGGAACTGAAAGCCTTCCATATACCTGGAAAGCAATCCTAAGATGTCCAGCACCTTCTATTTTGGCTGCTTCTGCATAATCCTTCGGAATTGCCAAGAAGTTCTGCCTGATCAGGAATATTCCATAAGCATCAGCTGCAAATGGAATGATAAGAGCCTTGTATGAATCAAGCCACCCCAGCTTTGTTATAGTCATATAAAGAGGGATGATTGCAACCTGGGTTGGCATCATCAGCACAGCAAGAACAAGAAGGAAGAGAATGTTCTTTCCTCTGAAATGCAGGGCTGAGAATGCATAAGCTGCAAGTATTGCAGTAAAGATCTGCAGCACAGTTGCAGAGACGGCTATGATTATCGAGTTGACTGTATAAATGTCAAACGGCTCAGCATTCCATGCTTTTACATAGTTAGAGAAAGCTGGAGGCAATGGAAATCTCACAGGCTTTGCAAGAACGTGAGCGGTATCTGGCTGAAGAGATGTCATTATCATCCAGAAGAATGGAACGACAACCAAAATCAGCATGATAGCAAGAAATATATTCTTCAGAACTGTAAATGCTGTGACCTTTTCCTTAACCATATATTCCCTCCTCACTCTTAGATGTGATCACCCTCTGCAGGCCTACACAGATGAGAAGGATGAAGAACAGGATCACTGAAAGTGCAGATGCATAGCCTGCTTTATTCTGAGAGAATGCCATCTGGTAAATATAAAGATTAAGCACATTCGTAGATCCATAAGGGCCGCCATTGGTCATTACAGATACTATATCAAACACCTGCATTGACTGTATAAATGTTGTAGTCAGAAGGAAATACGTTGTAGGACGGACAAGAGGTAAAGTTATGCTGAGCATAACACGGAGCTTTGATGCACCATCTATCTCTGCAGCTTCATACACATCATTGCTAATGCTGGAAAGACCGCTTGAATAAATCAGCATGACATATCCAACGCTTCTCCATACAGAAAGAGATATGACAATCCATAGTGCAAGCTTCGGTTCAAGAAGCCACTTCGGGCTCTGAGCCCCGAAAAAAGAGAACAGCTGTCCTGAAAGCCCATAGTCAAAATCAAATATCCATTTCCAGAGAAGAGCAACAGCACTTGCTGTTGTTATATTCGGAATGAAGAACAGAGTCTTAAGGACTTTAGGCAATTTTCCCTTTCTTCCATGAAGGCTGACTGATACCAGAAAGCCAAGCACAACAGAAAGGAGCGTTGACCAGATTGTGAACTTGAATGTATTTCCCAGAATCTGATAGAACTTATCCGAAGTGAAGATAGCCTTGAAATTGCTTAGCCCAACAGATTTTGGTGCTGTGAAAAGATTCCAGTTTGTTGTAGCCAGCTTGAAATTATATAGAAGAGGCCAGTATTTGAAGACGATAAGTATGACTGCGGCTGGTAGCAGGAACAGCATAGCAATCAGTCCCTCATTCTTTCTTAAGCTCTTCATTTAGAAACTCCTTTCATAATCCGCCTAAGAACAGCTGACGTTGCTGCATATGTTGCATCAATGCCATCCCACGCAAGCGACTGGTCGAGCTTTCTGCGGCTATTAGGATTATCTGAAACATAATGTATAATGCCAAGCTCTATTCCATCACGGCCAAAGACCACTGTAGTATCTTCTGGATATCTATTTGGGTTAGTAAGCTCGTAATATGCAGATAAATAAGGCCCAGCTTCCATTTCAATGTCCATTATCTTCTCATTCTGGAATGAGTCAAGAAGCATCTGATTCTGAATGAAAGTGCCAAGAACAGTCACTGCCTTCTGCCTGTCATATATCCCATGAGAACCTGATACGAAGCAGTTCTCTAAGCTCTTTGCATCAAAGACGTTATCCATATGGTATAGAGTTCTTGTCTGCTGGTCATAGATTGTAGTAGGGATAATGACATCTCCTCTATCTGCAAATAGCGATGCAGCCTTGCCTATCACATAGATTCCTGCAATATGCCTTATATGCTCACTGATCTTGCTGAGAACAAAATAAGCTGTACGGCCTAAAGGATAGTCTATATTGACAATTACAGCATCAGAATCTATATCATGAGGGAGTCTTGCGCCTGTCTTTATGTTCTCAATGCTCATGCTGAGCTTTCTGAGATCTATAATCTGAGTTGAGATATCAAGAAGCTTTCTATTGTAGTGTCTATAGATTCCCTTTGACTCTTCCCACGATATGCGGCGCTCATACACATCCTTATCGACGGTCTCATAGTCCTTCAGGATATAGTAGAGGATATAGCTCCTCTCCCTTTCATCTTCGCTCTTCTCATATTTCTCAAGCAGCTCTTCCATTCCAGATGATGAGGCATACCCAAGAATCTCATCAGCATGGCTCTCTGCAAATCCAGAGAGAAGATTAATCAGGCTATGTGTATTTGAAGATACGAAATATACTGTTCTATTCTCAAGGCCAGGAAATCTGGAAATAATGCTCTTCCACCAGTTCTCTGTCTCCTGACGGTATCTGGAGTATGAAGATTCGCAGTTGATGAGAGAAAAAGAAAGGCGCCGCTCTGATGTGACCCCCAGAAATTGGACAAAACCAATTTGGGGGTTAATTTTTTGAAACTAACAGATGAAGAAAAGTTGG
>CAKQRI010000013.1 GCA_934271365.1 uncultured Spirochaetales bacterium | reverse complement strand
TTCTTCATCTGTTAGTTTCAAAAAATTAACCCCCAAATTGGTTTTGTCCAATTTCTGGGGGTCACATCATTATGGCGAACCAGGATCAGAGGATGCCGATAGTTTTGCCATCAAAACACTGCTGCCTAAACAATATGAAGTGACCTCGGATATGTAGAATCGTGGATTTGGCATATCCAATGTATATAATACAAAAGATATGCATTACCTCATACAAAGGAGATCACTTCAATGATTAACAACAATCAAATAGTAAGAGCAATCGGCATCGATGTCCATAAAGATTCATACTCAATTTCTGCATTCAATCCGCAAACTACAAACTTCAGTGCAGAAACTACAGTCGCAGCAGACTCAAGGAGTGTCATTACCTATCTTAAGAGGTTAAAGAAAGAAATAGCAGCGCCTGTAACAATTAAAATAGGATATGAGGCTGGACCAACAGGTTTTGGACTTAAGAGAGATCTTGAAAAAGCAGGATACACATGTCACGTAATGGCGCCAACAAGTATTTATCGCCCTGCTGCTGGTGTAAAGGTAAAGACTGATGCAAAGGATGCAAGAACTCTTGCGAAGGCTGTCTATTGGGGCTCTTACTCTGAAGTCGTCCCTCTATCTGAAGAAGATGAATCCTATAGGGATTACATCAGAATGCGTGATGACAGGAAGGAAGCACTTAAGAAAGCAAAGCAGAACCTCTTGTCATTCCTCTTGAGGAGAGACAGAAAGTATAGAGGAAATCCTTGGACACAGAAGCATCTCTCTTGGCTCAAGAAGCAAGAATTTGAGAGTCCAATAGATAAGCTTACATTCCAGGAATACCTGAATGAGGTCACAAGACTAAATGATGCCATTGTGCTACTTGATGCCAAGATAGAGGAATTTTCAAGAGAAGACAGATACAAAGATAAGATTGATAAGCTTAGATGCTTTGCAGGAATAGATACACATGTAGCCATGGTCATGATTACAGAGATTGGTGACTATAATAGGTTTACATCAGCAGAAGCTCTTTCTTCTTACCTAGGATTATGTCCAGGAGAACATTCAAGTGGTAAAAGCACTCAAAAAGGTGGAATAACAAAAGCAGGCAACAGTCACTGTAGAAAGCTACTATGTGAAAGTGCAAATTCAATTACACGTACAAATCCATACAAGAAATCCAAGAGGCTACTTGAAAGGCAAAAAGGAATATCTCCAGATATCATTGCATATGCAGACAGAGGATCAATGAGGATTAAGAGTAAGTACTTCAATCTTTTAAAGTATGGTAAGAACGCTAATGTTGCAAAGGCAGCATGTGCTCGTGAGCTCTCTTGTTTCATCTGGGGAATGATGACTGGACATATGGAATCAAGGGGTGAGATAAGAGAAACTGAACAACAGGTTATTTAATAAAGGGTATTTAGCTGAGTCCTTCTTGGTGGGTTAACGACAGTCAAGATCTTGCCATCCTCGAGACGATTATAAGACATGCCATAAACATGACTCTTGGTGCTAACCAATCCATGAATATGAAAGTGGTCAAATGCTGAAAAACTGGATAGCCTACCAGGACGGACTTAGCTTCTTAGATATATGTATTAGTAAAGGAAATATATAAGAGATGAAAACTCTTTAAACAACCACATTGACAACGGTCACATCATATGAATCGTCTAGATGATCAGTTCTGCTTCTGCAATGGAAAAGCAATCCAATCTCTTGAATTTATAAGGAGTGACATCTATGACTTCAAGCATCTATAATGTCAGCGACGAACAGCGCGAGTCTTGTGCTGTGAATGTCATGCGAGCGATGCTCGAAGATTACTGCACTGAAACAGGAGTTTCCTTTGATCATGCATTCTTTGAGTTTTCGGTTTCTCTTGCTTATAAGGAGTTGTTTGATTATTCTACTGGTCTTTGGAGGGAAGGGCCAGATTACCTTCGCAATATCTTTTAAGATACATGTAAACCCACAGATTCTGTTTCTGCATAGGAGTTTCGCTAACTGAAAGAATGATTGACATAGCAGATATGCAGTGCTGGTACTTCTGCTGGATGCAAAACTAGATAGTTCATCTCAGCGATAGAGTGTTATATGCTGTATTGTTTTCTATTTTCGGAGAGTTTTATGCCCAATGACAGAATGTCTCAGGTTCGACATACTGGAAATTATGAGCAGAGAATCTAAGGTATATATACAGGTGTCAGAGAGCATGCAGGCCCCAGGAATCAGAGAGAATTCCATGTATATGCCAAATAAAAATGTTGATTTATGACAATTGGAAATATAGGAAATAATCATCTTTCAACATTATCCTCCTCATACAGAAGTTTTCCTTTAATCTTGTAAGATTGAGCAGTTATCTTAATTATGTAGAAGTGATAAACAAGTCTATAGATAATGGCATTGGCCAAAGCGTAGTCATCAAAGGCATCGCCCCATTTTGTGATGTGAAAATCACATTCTTCGCACTGTATGCTAGGTTTTCACCAACACAGTACAGAAATTGTTTTTATTGAAATTTCTGGCTACTCCACTATATTGGATATACTTCATTATGGTTAACTATTGTCATCATCCTTATTTTGAAGATATTTCTTTAAATTATGCTATAATCATTTACTTAGGGAAAAGGATATAGAAATGCCAAAGCTTAGAATCAGATATGTTGGTCCAATCATGGAAGGCTTTCATGAGAATGATGGATTTATGGAAATCTCCCCTGTTGTATTGATCTGTGGTGATCAAGCTACAGGTAAGAGTACTATTGCTAAGCTATATTCAACATTTTGCTGGCTAGAGAAAAGCATGCAGAAAGATTTGAATAAGGTAGAATATAAAAAAGAAGATTTCCTATCCCTGCTGAAGAATCAGAGGATAGATAAATATGTTAATAAAGAATCTGAGATAGATTATGTTGGAGATATCTATTCTTTTTCATATAGGAATGATATTTTTTCTGCCACTAGAATTTCAGATTCAGAAAATTATGTCCGGCCCAAGATTATGTATATTCCATCAGAAAGGAATATGCTGACAGTTCTGGAAGATTCTGAAAATATGAAGAATCTGCCTCTGATGGTATCCATCTTAATGGATGAATACAGAAAGGCAAGGAGAAGACTTGCAAAAATCAGTTACAGACTTCCCGTTTCTGATATAAGTATTACATATAACCAAGATACATCAAGAACCATGGTGGTAACAGAAGATAGGCACATAGACATAACAGATGCATCCAGTGGAATACAATCGGTTACTCCTCTCTCTATTGTCTCTGATTACCTCTCAGAAGAGGTTAATACATCGGTTGTTGAAAATATACAGAATCTCAGCTTGGCTGAGAGAGAAGATTTGAAACAGCGTATAAAAGACATTTTAGAATCAGATAAGATGGAGCTTAACGGTGCTTTTGATCAGATGTTTAAAACAGGTTCAGTTAAAGGAATAGACAGCAGGAGTGTAGAGATTCTTAAGTCATTATTGAATCGTTATTTTAATAGCAGATTTATCAATATCGTGGAAGAGCCTGAGCAGAATCTATATCCAGAATCACAGTGTAAGGTTTTGTATAAGCTTCTTGAATGTCTGAATTCAAACATTGGAAATCAGCTGATAATAACAACGCATAGTCCTTACATAATCTCCTATCTGACATTGGCTGCAAAGGCAAAGCAGATTGCTTCTGTTAGTGTTCCAGTTGAAAGAATCAGCCATATTGTTCCAGAGAAAGCTATGGTGTCTGGTGATGTGATTTCTATTTATGAGACAGATAAAGATGGAAATATCCGGATTCTTAAGTCATATGAGAATCTTCCATCTGATGAAAACATGCTCAATAAAGAGTTAGCAGAATTCAATGAGCTTTTTTCAGAATTGCTTGATCTGGAGGCTGAGTTTTGCGTGTAGATATTGAAAAGCATTCCGTTAGAGTCAGGAGAGTTCCAGAGTTCGGTATAATAGATCCTGATGATAAAAATGGAAAATTGCCTGCAGCTATTGTTTATGATAAGAATTCTGCGAAATGGAATGCTGTAGTTCATTCCAATAATAGGGAAGACTATCATTTTATTCCAATAGATAACAATATTGACATAGTCAGATGTGATTTTACATCATCAGATGCCAAAAGATGTGATGCAGCACTTTATACAGATAAGACTATATGCCTTATCGAATTGAAGAATCAGCGAGAGAACTGGCTCAGCAATGCAATAGAACAGTTAGAGTCAACTATATATAATTTCGGCGAGAGTTTTGAAAAATTCAGGTTTAAGAAAGCTTATGTCTGCAATATTGCCCACCCTAGATCAAACTATCAGATTTCAAATAGTCAGAGTGAGTTCTATAAGAAGCATAGATTCATTCTGAGGACTAAAACTGATATAGATGAATTGAATTAGTTTTTCTGAATTTATACATCCGTTATTTACTGCAGTAAGCTGAGGTTTTTATATTGTTGTTAGATTTTTAGTTTTGTAAGTCAGTAAATCTTATTTAATAAAGTTTCAGACTTGCATGACTGAAACTTCTGATATATCTATTTTTCGGATTTAATCTGACTTTTTAATTTTCAGGGAAAATCTAGTGTTAAATCATATTAAACACTTCAGGTCTTTTGGATAGCTTAAGTCTCATGAAGACTGAAATATCAGCTGTGCTAATGTTAAGATTTCACCCGGATTTGATTTCACCATCTATAAATATCAATATAAAATATAGTTTTATGGCAGTTGAAAATGCAGGAAAAGTCGTATCCTGACAATCTCTTCTTCATACAGGAGTTTGCCTTTGATTCTGCAGAGCTTGTCTCTGAGGCATTCATGAAGGCCTTCAATGACAGGGGAAGCGAATATTCTTCGAGCTCATTCAGGATGCTCCTGGATAGATGCTCGGTGCTCCAGTCATTCTCAGCAAAGGGCTATCCCTATGACAATTCAGTCTGCGAGAGCTTCTTCAGATATCTGAAGCAGGAGCAGACAGATAGGTTCTGCTACAGGACATTTGCTGAGCTCAGGGCTTCGCTGTTCGAGTACATCGATGGCTACTATAATTCCAGGAGGCTGCATTCTGCCATTGGCTACAGAACCCCGAATGAGTTTGAGAAGCTATATTTTGATTCTTTATGATTCTTTCTTTTTTTCTGTCTACTATATTGACTGCGGTCTAACTTTCGTAGTGAGCTGCACCTTATCAATGAACAGATAGAATTTTTCATCCTTCCTGTCCCTAACGGTGCTTTCTACATATTCGCACAGAGTGATTGGATTTCTGAACTTATAGTATCGTCGCTGATCTAGTTCAATTTTCAAAATATGATCTTCTGAAACGTTCTGCGAAAGGTGATACTCGAAAAACAGATTGAAAAGCAGTACGGACTTGCCGCATCTGCGTATGCCTGTGATGACTTTTATCTCGCCGTTCCACATACTGTTGATCAGTCGATTCATATAGGAATCTCGTTTAACCATGCATTTCGCCTCGTATTTAGGACAAAACCGTCCGAACTTCTACATGTAGTGCACCCCGATTTTTGAAAAATATCAGGACTATACGAAAAAGTTCACAAAGAAGTTGCGACGAAAACGGACTAAGTTCGAGGTGGAACTGTCCGATATGGAGCAAATGCCGTCCGGAATAATGTCATCGATGTAATGCTCTCGAGCCAGGGTAGCCAGCCCGTTATACTGCTTGTGGCATTTCCACAGATTTATTTACAGTCCCTTTCAGATTTTTTTAATAGATATCAATGAGACAGCTTCTCATTACGCTGAATGCAGCTTCTGTATTCTCCGCTGTTGTTCCTGCTGTGGCTCTTCTATCTACTCGGATCACTGAATCTGGGAACAGCATCCTGAGCATCAGGGCATTTGACACTACGCATATATCAGCGCAGAGCCCGCAGATTTCAATCTCATCAGGATTGCTTCCCAATGCTTCGTAGATTGCCTTTCTTATCTTCTGCTGTTCTTCTGGAGATGCCATGAAGTTGTTCTTATCTATGATTGCTGTGAAATGGTAATCAGCAAATACCGGTGTAATCTCTGAGCCTTTCTCTCCTCGAATGCAATGTGACGGAACCCTCTTGCCCTCAATATCATCAAGATAGCTCTTTGGGTGAATATCACGTGTTGCTATTACAGGAAAGCCCGAATCGTTGAATTCTTTTATCTTGCCTGCGATTACCGGAACTGTAGCTTCTGCTGCGCTTGAACCGAGCGTGCCGTTTATGAAATCATTCTGCATGTCTATTACGACTAGTGCCTTACTTGCCATTTTTTCCTCCTGTGAATCTCTATTATAACAGTGGAGCGAACTGCTTTAAAACCATTCCTACAGCTTTTGTCAGCTTCTTTTCATGCTTTATCGTATCCATAGTCACTTTCCTGCATTTTGCTTTTGTCTCTTCAAAGTCCTGGTCAATAGCTGCTATCGATGAAGAGCCATGCATATAGACACCGCATTCGAAATGATGGTAGAGAGATCTATAGTCGAAGTTTATAGAGCCGACAACACCCTCTTTTCCGTCAGCTGTAAGGCACTTTGAATGGATGAAGCCCGGAGTGTATTCATATATTGAAACGCCTGCGCTCACAAGTGCTTTATAGTGGGTCTTTGCAAGTGCATAGACTGCTTTCTTATCAGGAATGCCAGGAAGGATTATCTCAACATCAACACCTCTTTCTGATGCAAATGTGATTGCAGTCTGCATCTCACCATCCAGTACGAGATATGGCGTCATTATCCTTACGCTTTCGGCTGCTCTGTTGATCATATCTATATAGACCATCTCTCCAAGTCTGTCTTCCTCAAGCGGACATGTGCCATATGGCATGATAAAGCCATCAGAGCATCTCTCGTCTTTGCATCCATCAAGAAAACGCTCAAATTCAGGCTGGCGCTCTGTGAGGTTCCAGAGCTTCAGGAATAACAGTGTCATGCTTTTCACAGCTTCGCCTCTAATGCAGATGCCGCAGTCCTTCCAGTGTCCGAATCTGACTTCTCTGTTTATGTATTCATCTGCAAGATTGACACCGCCAGTGAATGCTGTTCTTCCATCAATCACCATGATCTTCCTATGGTCACGGTAGTTATATAGCGTTGAGACAAAAGGCTGGAGTCTTGAAAATGGCTTCGTCTTTATCCCTAGCTTATTCATTTTCTCAGGATAGCTTCTTGGAATGGTGGAGAATTCGCAGAAGCCGTCGTACATAAGTCTTACCTCTACGCCTGCAGCTGCCTTTTCCTTCAGAATCTCGAGAATCTGACTCCACATCTCACCTTCGCCTATTATGAAGTATTCGACGAAGATGAAGGATTCAGCTTTCCTTAGCTCTATCAGCATTCTCTCAAATAATGCTTCTCCGATAGGATAGTATTCTGTCTCTGTATTCCTGTAGATAGGAAATCCACCATTGGTTTCGACATAGTGCTGCAGAGTTGATGCATTCCTGTCTGCTTCAGAGAATTCTGCCTTCACATCCTCGTCCTGTGCGATAAGACTGGAAGAGACTTTGTCTAGGCTGTCCATCCTATGGATGATTGCCCTGTGTCCTATGTCTGATTTGACGTATATGTACAGCATCGGACCGAATAGCGGAAGCGATGAGACAATAAGCAGCCATGTGAGCTTTGATGAGGGGTTGGAGCTGCTATTGAATATGATTATTGCGAAGATCACTCTTATTGCGAAATATAGCCAGTATATTCCCTTTATATATCTGCTGAGGTAATAGCCTGCAGATATGAGTATTGAGAGGTTGAGAAGGAATAGGAGGCTTATTATGCCAACACGGCTGAATATGATTCTTATAAGGCCTCTCTTGCCTTTCTTGATAATCCGTTTTGTTTTTCTGCTGTTCATCTATGGCTATTAATGATAAGTTCTTAGCTCCGTACTCACAAGAGCCAAAGACATGATAGTGGATAGCATCTATTGTTCAGTTTTGTTGTTTTTTGTTTTTATTGCTGCTTATCCTATTCAATAAAGGCATGTATTCCTTTAATATTGTCGGCGGGAGTTTTAAATGGCTAATAAAAATTCAGGATTGAAGTACGGGCCCAAAGATAAACCACCACTAAAAGAGTGGATTCCTTTATCGATTCAGCACGTCTTCGCAATGTTCGGCTCAACTATTCTTGTTCCGATTCTTGTAGGTCTGGAGCCTACCACAGCTCTGTTCACAGCTGGTACTGGCACTCTTATCTACATTCTGCTTACAAAGGCAATGGTTCCGGCTTTCATCGGATCCTCATTTGCTTTCATCACACCGCTGATTGCAATATCATCCCAGTATGGATGGCCTTATGCGATGGGCGGTGCATTCTGCTCAGGTCTTATGTACTGCCTTGTTGCTTTCATAATATCCAGGGCAGGCTCAGGCTGGATCCATAGAGCGCTTCCTCCTGTAGTAATCGGTTCGGTTATTGTCGTAATCGGGCTTAACCTTGCACCTACAGCTATGAACATGGCAATGTATACAAATACATCAGATACATCTACATACAGCCTTGTTTATCTTTCAATCGCATTGGTGACTCTTGCTGTAACCGTCATTGCGAACGTATTCTTCAGAGGGTTCTTCTCAGTTATACCTATTCTCTTCGGTCTGGCTTCAGGCTACCTCTTTACTCTGATAATGGGATGCTTCTTCCCAGCTTATCACATTATTGATTTCACAATCGTTAAGAATGCAGCATGGTTCGGCTTCCCTGATTTCGCTCTTCCGAAATTCTCAGTTGTGCCTATTCTGACATTCCTGATTGTATCATTTGCCACTATCTGTGAGCATCTTGGTGATACTCTTGTAATATCAAAGGTAGTAGGTGAGGACTTCTATGAGAACCCAGGACTCAAGAGAACCCTTCTCGGTGATGGTCTTGCAACTACATGGGCATCTTTCTGGGGTGGACCTCCTAATACTACTTATGGTGAGAATGTTGGTGTACTTGCTCTCACTGGTGTATATAGCGTATGGGTAACAGGCGGAGCTGCAGTCATTGCTATTGTTCTTTCTCTGTTCCCTAAGTTCGGTGCTCTCATTCAGACAATACCTAATCCTGTTCTTGGTGGAATCTCTATTCTTCTCTTTGGTGTAATTGCATCATCAGGTCTCAGAACGCTTGTTGAATCTGGTGTTGATTACCAGGATAAGAGAAACCTGACAATATCATCTATCATTCTCGTGCTTGGAATCGGTGGTGGTATCCTGAAGTTCAGCATAGGTTCTTCTCTGGAATTCTCACTTGGATCAGTTGCTCTTGCAACACTTGTAGGAATCATCCTCAATCTGATTATCCCTGTTAAGAAGGGAACAAAATAAGATAGATAAGCATTATCTGAAAGAGCTGTTATCTTTGAGCCATAATCTCTGATAGCAGCTCTTTTTTATTAATCAGACTTCTCTATAGATGCTATTATTTCAGCACACCATCTAAGAAGTCAAAGACTGTTACCCAGTATGCATTTGCTATTGCGTCTGGGCTGTTGAAGATCTCATGATGCGCATCCGGGCATTTTACTACATGTACATTCTTTGCCTTTGATGCGAATTCAAGCTGCCTGTCATTTCTTACAAGGCTGTCTACTTCAGCCTGCATTAAGAGAACTGGAATCTCTACTTTCTCAGCTTCGCTTTTCTTCACCATCTTCTCTGTAGCTTTCAGCGATGCATTAAGCCATGACCAGGTTGCTCCATATGTCTGATGGTACTCATTCTCCTTCCTCATTTCAAAGAAGTAATAGTAACGTGGATAGCTTGTTGCAGGACATGCTGGATCTGAGAATGACTCAACTGCATCCCAATCATAGTGGCCGAATACATATCCATCTCCAGCTCCGAATATATTTGCAGATCCTGAGATGAATTTAGCAATCCACTCTGGAACGCCGTTGGTGTTTATTCCGATCATCGGAGATGATAGTATTGCATAGTCGAATATCTCAGGATAGAGCTCTAGGAATCTTGTACCGATTCCTCCTCCCATTGAATGGGCAAAGAGCACAAGCTTCTTACCATTGCTCTCAGGAATGACGACCTCATCCATGAACTGCTTCAGGTCATCTGTATATACATTGAATTCATTTACAGCAACTTTTGAGAGATTATCTTCGACATCGCTTCTTCTCTCTGAATATCCATGACCGTAGTGTTCGATCATGTAGACGTCATATCCCTGCTTATTGAAGTAGTAGATGATCTCGCTGTACTTTCTTATGAATTCAGTGAATCCATGGAGAATCACCACACTGCCTCTGCTATCGTCTCCGCTTCTGAATGTCTCATAATAGATTCTGTGGCCATCATTAGATGAAGAGAGTGTACCGATACTCTTTATGGAGTCGAGATAAGGCTCAACGCTGTATTTCATCTCATCGTAGTAATCATCCTCGCCGACAAGAGTGAAATCATCACGGGATATGTCTAGGGGAAGAGTGTTCATGCTCTTGCCTAGATATCCAGTGCTCTGGCACGATGTAAGAACTGCTGCTAATACTGTAATTGTAAGCATGTAAAATAGATGTTTCTTCATATAAAGAATGTAATAGCCAATTCCTATTACGGCAAATCTCAAAATAAAACCCCAATGCAGTGATAAAGTGCTAGAATTGTATCTGGGCTTATGCTCATATGTGAGGTTTTATGAAACTGACAGAAAGACAGCAGAATATTTATGATGGCGGAGAAGGTGAGATAAAAGCCAAGATCATGAAGACTCTCGTGATGTATGGTGAGACCTTCGGTGCTGAGGAGATGGCTGATATCACAAGTGAATGCGGGCATCTCGTCACAAGCTTCGGGCTTTCAGTGATGAAGCCTGTATATGATATGATGGATACTCTTATTGAAGGTGGGGCTGTATCCTCGCAGCCTTTTACAGTGGATCCGAGACCGCTCGATCCAGCTGTTCCTACGAATTTACTGCAGAAGATCTTCTTCCATGTTATGTATTCATCGCAGGACAGGTATGACAAGCAGCTGAAGACGCTTGGAATAAAGAGCGAAGATAGCTATACATGCACATGCTATATGGACGAGGTAGGGAATATTCCCAAAGAGGGGGATATCCTATCTTGGGCAGAGAGCTCAGCTGTTGTATATGCAAACAGCGTTCTTGCTGCGAGATGCAACAGAAACAGTGGCATCTTTGATCTTTTTGGTTCTATTGTAGGATGTGTGCCATATTTCGGCCTTCTTACAGATGAAGGCCGAAAGGCAGACTGGCTTATTGAGATTAGGACGAAGAAGCTTCCAGAGGCTCAGCTATTAGGCTCTGCAATAGGCATGAAGGTGATGGAGGATGTTCCTTATGTTGCAGGCCTTGATAAGTATTTCAGCACACTTGATGCTGATGCGAAGGCTTATCTTAAGGATTTTGGAGCAGCTACTGCATCAAATGGGGCAGTAGGGCTATATCATATTGAGAATCTTACTCCAGAGGCAAAGAAGGCTGGTCGGTCTCTTCTTAAGAAAGGCTACAGGACCTATGTGATTGATGGTGCAGAGCTCGAGCGGGTTGAGAAGAGCTATCCTGTGATCTGGAAGGATAAGAATGCTAAGCCTAAGCTCGCTTTCATCGGGTGTCCGCATCTATCTCTGAAGCAGCTTGATTCCTGGGCTGACCGCATAGCAGATTCCCTGAAGAAAAACGGCAGAGATAAGGTTGCGATTCCAGCCGTGATAACAGCTGCTCCTGCTGTTGCTGCAGAATTCAGAAAGAGTGGAAAGGCTGAAGAGCTTGAGAGGGCAGGTGTAGTGCTTTCATCTATCTGTCCTCTTATGTATATGAATAACCCTATGTGTGGCAAGATGCCGACGATAACATGCTCGAATAAGCTGCGTACATATACAAGTGCAAAATTCATGAAGGAAGCTGAGCTTCTGAATGCTATCACAGGAGGTTCATATGGAGACTAAGGAGTTCAGGGGAAGAGTTGTAGTTAAGGGACGGGTGAAAGCCGTGGCACTTGTAAGCCATAGCGGATTCAATACTCTTGCATCTTATCAGCATGCACTGATGTTCGGAGATAAGAATGCTAAGTGCTCTGATCAGAATAATCCGGATCTTTACAACAAGCCAATGGCTGGAAAGGCTCTATGCATGCCTCAGACAATAGGTTCTACTACTGGAGGCCTTGTGCTTTACTGTGCTTCAGCTATGAACAGACAGGCTGCATGCCTTCTTTTCTCAAAGCCTATTGATAGCTTAGCCGCAGCAGGTGCCATTCTCTCTGATGTATGGACAGATGTATCAATGCCCGCTATAGATAATCTTGGCGATGAATTTCTCTCCTATGTTAAGGATGGGGATATCATTGAAGTCTGTGATGATGGATTAGTAAGAGTCTCTAGATGAGCTTTAGACATTAACTTCATGAGCAGGCATTTCAATACAATGAGGACTGTCATTATATCTGCAGTCCTCTTTCCATCTTTAACTCTTATTTTCTATATTCTGGACTATGCTTCTCTTTTCATAACATCAGCTGCATTCAGCTATCATATCCTGATGAGGCTTATCACTGGATATGCAGTGAAGAATATGAAGATAGATGGTGAGGCGCGCATCTTCTATGTTTCAGATAGGGAATTCTGCTTTCTTAAGAGGCTTGGAATAGCGGATTGGAAGGGGCATCTTCCGACATATAATGAAGAGAGCTTCAAGGTAAGAGACCTCAAAGCTCTCTATTGTGTTATGCTTCATGCAGAGCTCACGCACTCTGTTATTGTGGCTTTGTCATTTGTTCCTCTTGTTGTGTCTCTATGCATCTCATCTTTGAGGGCATCATGGTCTGTATTTTTCGTTACATCGCTTATTTCTGCACTCTTTGACTCACTTTTTGTCGCTGTTCAGAGATATAACAGGAAGAGGATAAACAGAATGATGAAGAGGGCCTGAATATATCCATGGACCCCTTATTGTCAGATCTTTGCGGCTGCCTCAAAAGCGCCCCAGATTACAGATCTGAGGTTTCCGACAGATTTTGCATCTCCTATTACCTGAATCCTATGGCCTTCTTCTCTTAATGGGGAAGGAATGTAACCTACGCTTGAGATTACGCTATCGCAGTCAATCTCAAAGTCATTTCCTCCTTTTGTGCAGACAATGCTGCCATCCCTGATCTCCTTTATCGCGGTCTCAAGATAGACTGGAGTCTTGTTAAGAGCGAACCACTCTCTCAGATATGAGCTGTTGGCGAGGCAAACGCCTTTCTGTGCAATCTGATCATTCTTCATTTCAATGATTATAGGGTGCTTTCCCTGCAGGGCAAGCTCATATGCTATCTCTGAGCCCGTGAGTCCTCCTCCGATGACAGCGACTCGATCTCCGACTTCCTTACCTCTTAGATAGTCACATGCTTCAATGGCCTTATCAAAGCCAGGTATGCCAAGCTTTCTAGGCTTCGCTCCTGTTGCGATGATCACATCTAGATTGCCGAACTCAGTTATGTCATCAATCCTGCTGTTGAGATGGATTTCCACATTGAGCTGCTCCATCTCATGTATATACCAGTCGAGAAGATCCCTCAGCTTTCCCTTGTAGCTTTCGGCACTTGCTGCAATGAATGTGCCACCGAGCCTATCACTCATTTCATATATGACAGGCTGATGTCCTCTTTCCTTAAGGACTCTTGCTGCCTCCATTCCGCCGATTCCGCCTCCGATTATGATTACCTTCTTCGGCTTATCTGTCTTCTTTATCTTATGCTTATTCCACTGCATTGTTTCTGGATTCACTGCGCAGCGTGCAAGTGCGAGGGAATCTGAGAGGTCCTGGTCATTAGGCACTCCTTTGTAATGACACATATTGAAGCAGCCATTGTGGCATAGGATGCATGGCCTGATATCTTCTTTCTGGTCGCTGATCAGCTTTGTGACCCATTCCTGATCTGCCAGGAAGTTCCTTGCAAATCCAGCTCCATCAAGCTTTCCTTCTTTGATTGCATCTGCTGCCACATATGGATCAAGTCTTCCAGCTGCAACTACAGGAATATCCGTAAAAGGCTTTATATGCTCAACATCTGCAAGGTTGCAGTTCTCCGGCATGTAGATTGGCGGATGGGCCCAGTACCATGCATCATATGTTCCATTGTCGCAGTTGAGCATGTCATATCCAGCCTCAGAAAGATATCTGACAGCCTTCTCTGATTCTTTCATATCACGTCCTGCTTCCTTGTATTCCTCTCCTGGAAGTGCTCCTGATCTTAATCCCTTTGTCTTTGATACAACAGAGTAGCGGAGTGATACGGGAAAATCCTTTCCGCATTCTCTCTTTATTGCCTTCACTATATCTACAGCAAACCTGTACCTGTTCTCAAAGGAACCTCCGTATTTATCTGTTCTCTTATTCACATATGGAAGAGTGAACTGGTCAAGAAGATAGCCTTCATGGACTGCATGTACCTCAACGCCATCCACGCCTGCATCCATCAGCATCTTAGAGCATTTTGCAAAGGCATCGATGTACTCCTGGATCTCTTCTTCTGTAAGTGCTCTCGAAGGCACTTTATCTGACCATCTGTTTGGGGATGGGCTTGCTGTTGCTGTTATCTTATCTAGATCCATGAATGGCTTTGACAGCTTTCTGAGAATCGGGTTTGTATATAGATCCTCCATCATCTTGCTTATCGTGAATGATCTTCCGAATCCTGCTGTCAGCTGGAAGAAGAGCTTTGCTCCTGTCTTATGGAACTCTGGCATCCAATTGGCAAGAGCTTCATACATCTTCTTGTTCTTATATAGCCACTGGCCGAACATCGGATTATATACAGGCTGGCATCCAGGAAGAACAAGTCCTGCATTGTTCTTAGCAACTCTCATTATGAATTCAGCACCATCCTTATCAAAATGGTTCTTCTCCATCCAGCCGAATAGATCTGTTCCTCCCATACTTGTAAGCACGATTCTGTTCTTTATCTCACATTCTCCGATTTTCCATGGTGTGAAAAGCGGTTCCAATCTTTTATCCATAAATATTCTCCTTCTTTTAATTCTACATTCAGTAAGTAATAAATAAAGTAAAAATTGTTAGATTAGTAATATATTTATAAATTAATATTCTTAAATAAGAATAATATTAATGTTTGATATTTGAAGGACTACAAAAACCTATTAGAATAGTATAGTATTTAGCCATGAAAGTTTTTGTAGGTATGTCAGGAGGAATAGATTCCTCTGTTTCTGCTGCTCTCTTGAAAGAGAGGGGTTATGATGTTGAGGGAATAACTATGCTCATATGGAAGAAGGACTCTCCATATCCAGCTCCTGTGAATTCCAACAGCTGCTATAATCCAGAGAAGGAAGAAGATATAGAAGCAACAAGGGAAATCTGCCGCAAGATAGGCATTCCATATCATACTGTTGATATATCCGATCAGTATGAGAAGACCGTGCTTGGTAATTTCCGGCATGAATATATGAACGGGCGAACTCCGAATCCATGCATCTGGTGCAATTCGAAGATAAAGTTCGGAGCTATGGTTGACTGGGCTAGGGAGCATTTCAGCTTTGATTATTTTGCAACAGGCCATTATGCAAGGATCGAGATGGGCGATAATGGGCGCTACCAGCTGCTTCGTGCTCTTGACTACAAGAAAGACCAGTCTTATTTCCTCTCAAGGCTCAGTCAGACTCAGCTTGCTTCCACTCTTTTCCCTCTTGGGTCGATGACGAAGGCTGAGGTCAGGAAGATTGATGAGAAATATGGCTTCCATGCACCCGGTGCAGATGAGAGCCAGGATTTCTATGGCGGTGATTATTCTGATCTTCTCGGAGTGAACGATAAAGAAGGAGAGATTGTACTTGCCGATGGTACTGTCCTTGGTCATCATAGAGGGTTCTGGCACTACACAGTCGGACAGAGAAAAGGACTTGGAATAGCATATTCAGAGCCCCTCTATGTAATATCTCTCGATGCAGATAGAAACCGCGTCATTGTAGGCACTGAAGAGAAGACTCATCAGAGCCGTGTGTATATCAGTGATATTGCATGGGTAGGTGAGACAAGCTTGGCTGATGATAAGATCTACTCGGTTAAAATCCGATCTGCAAGCCCGGGTGCTGCTGCTAGATGCACATCAGAGGGAAATGGTATTGCGATAACATTCATATCAAGTGTCAAGGCTGCAACTCCAGGGCAGAGCGCTGTGATATATGATGGTGACAGGGTCATCGCATCAGGGATAATCGAGAGAGCTGAATGATGTTGTTGCTCTCTTTCTTTTGAGTTAGACTACGTTATAGTAAAAGGAGGCAGTCATGCGTGTTATTATTGAACCGGATTATAATGATCTTTCATTATGGGCAGCGCATTATATTGCAAATAGAATAAGAGAGCATCAGAGATCTGGTGAGAAGCGGCCATTTGTTCTTGGACTTCCTACAGGCTCTTCTCCTATCGGAACATATAAGGAGCTTGTGCGTCTTAATAAGGACGGATTACTAAGCTTTAAGAATGTTGTGACATTCAATATGGATGAGTATGTCGGCATTCCTGAGAACCATCCGCAGAGCTATCATACATTCATGCATGCAAATCTCTTTGATTTCATAGACATTCCAAAGGAGAACATCAATATCCTTGATGGAAATGCTTCAGATCTTGAGGCTGAGTGCAGAAGATATGAAGAGAAGATCAGAAGCTATGGCGGGATTGATCTCTTCCTTGGCGGAATAGGAGCCGATGGGCATATTGCATTCAATGAGCCTTTCTCTTCTCTGTCATCAAGAACAAGGGTTAAATCTCTGACATATGATACAAAGGTGATGAACTCAAGATTCTTTGAATATGATATCTCAAAGGTTCCATCATCTGCTCTCACTGTTGGTGTGCAGACTGTTACAGACAGCAAAGAGGTAATCATATTAGTTAATGGCCATAACAAAGCTAGGGCACTGGCTGCAACTGTAGAAGGTGCTGTATCACAGGCATGGACATGCTCAGCGCTCCAGATGCATCCTCATGCGATAATCCTCTGTGATGAGCCTGCATGCGGAGAGCTCAAGGTAAGCACATATAAATACTTTAAAGATATAGAGTGCAACAATATAGCTCCTGCTGATGTAGTATAATAAGCTGTACTAACAAATATGAATTGCATGGCTCTGAATAAGAGCCATATTTTTTCATATAACGCCGAGTGCTTTAAGCGTGCTGTCAGTACCGTTTATATAATCATCAATATTCTCTTCTATTAGTATATCTGGGATAATAGGGCCTTTCTCTCTGTTTCTGAAGTACTTTGTTGAGTACTGGAACATTATGCCTGAATATGGAAGGCTGGCTGTCTTTATCTCTCCATAGTGGGATGCGCTTCCTCCAGTAGGTGTTCCTGCAAGCACAGCATCAAGCTCTTCTTTCAGAATCTCTGCATCGAGAATTGCAGAAGAGAAGGTGTTCTCTCCAACTAAAGCATAGATGGCAATATCCTCTTCTTTCTTGATTTTCTTGAGTCCTTTTATAAGAGGTCTGATTATCTCGCTGTTTCCGCCGCCATTGTATCGCAGGTCTATTAAGATCTTCCTGTAATTCCTTTCTTTTATTAGCTTCAGCACATCATCAGAGAATGCGCTGAATGGATATCCATCAATCTCACTGCATGAATGATAGTTTATCAGTAGCGCCTCCTCATCAGGAAGAAGCATTGCACTATAGATAGAGTAGGGATTAAGCGTAGGAGGAAGAGACTTCTGGATTGATGTCAGATCTGGCTGCTCACTGAATGCTGTAGCTTTGACTTTTGTCTTCTCTCCATCTTCCGTTGTTATTTCAATAGTTTCATCTCCGCTTTCAGCAATTCCTATATATATGTAGAATTCAAGCATCCTCATGTAATTGCTATAAAGAGAGGATGAAAGAAAGACATCATTGTCATTCGGGATTATATCTCTTGATAATTCCACTATAGAGCTGAAAGCTAAACCGTTTACCTCCGATATGGATTTTCCAAGAAGCATATCATATTCACTGCTTGCAGCTATTATGGATAACCGGTCTCCGAATTTTCTGAAAGCAACAGGCAGAACATGCATGGATGTGAGCACATTCTCATCTGCATAGACTGTAGTGTGGCTGTCATGTGCTATTGCAGCGATTCTCAGAAGGTCAAAGTATTCATCAGCATATGATCCGTCTTTTTTCTGCAATAGGCTGCTCAGGATATCATATGCATCTTTCTTTCTTACGTTGTTGAAGAAGTTCTTATGGTTCTCAGAAAGCTCAGAGAATAGATGCACCATGTCTTCATTATGCTCTGTATGCTCATAGCTTACTGGAAGGCCGGCCCTTGAGCATGCCATAAGAAATGATATGAAGATGATTATGATCAATAGTCTTTTCATTGCTTTTAGAAAAGCCATCAGGCTTTGACTCTGATGGCTCTGCGCTTTGATCAGCGGACTTTTATAAGCTCATATTCTCTGCTTCCAAGTCCTATGCTCTCTGCATATTCAAGTCCCTGCTTCCAGCTTGTATCAGGATGGATATCATCAAAATGGTCGTTATGGACATGCTTTGCAGCTGAAAGTGCTGAATCTGGATTGACAGGCATTCTGTTTACAGCATCTGCACATGCCTGATCAAGAGCTACAGGGTCTTTTGATGCGAATATTCCGATATTCGGAACGATTGCAGCATCATTCTCATCGTGGCAGTCGCAGTTAGGGGAGATATCTACAGCGATGTTGATATAGAAGCATGGCCTTCCTGTCACTACGGCCTTTGCATACTCCATCATCCTGCAGTTGAGAATCTCGTTTGAATTATATGAGCCTTCAGCTATTGCATCTCTTGGACATACAGCAATGCATCTGCCGCAGCCCACGCACTTATCATGGTCAATGTGTGCCTTCCCGTTAACGAATACAGGACCGCCATGAGCGCATATCTTCTCACATCTATGGCATCCGATGCAGAGTTCGCTCTTAACTTGAGGCTTGCCCTCGCAGTGCATCTCCATCTTACCTCTTCTGGATCCGCATCCCATTCCCACATTCTTGAGTGCACCGCCGAATCCAGTTGCTTCATGGCCTTTGAAATGCGAGAGTGCGATGAAGATATCAGCATCCATTATTGCTCTGCCGATTTTTGCGCTTTTTATATATTTTCCGCCCTCAACTGGAACTTCGATATCATCATCGCCTTTGAGACCATCTCCGATTATTATATTCGCTCCTGTTGACATCACTGAATATCCATTGAGAGCAGCGCTATCAAGATGATCAAGTGCATTCTTGCGCCCTCCGACATATAGTGTATTGCAGTCTGTGAGGAATGCCTTTCCTCCTAGGCTCTTCACTTCATCAACTACTGTCTTTGCCCAGTTCGGACGAAGGAATGCCAGATTGCCTGGCTCTCCGAAGTGCAGCTTTATTGCTGCATAGTGATCTTTGAAATCAATGTCTTTGATTCCTGCGCTTTCCATGACTCTTTTCAGCTTGTCTAGCAGGCTGTTTCCGAATTCTGTTCTCAGATCTGAATAATAAACTCTGCTTTTCATCTTATATTGAGCTCCTCTGCAACTCTGATCACGAGCCTTGGATTATCTGTCATTATCGTGTCAACACCGAGCCTGAACAGTCTCCTCATCTCATTTTCATCATTTATTGTCCATACCATTATGATAGCACCGCGCTTATGCATTTCCTCTACGAAATGCTTTGTGATTACCTTTATGCCATACTGTGCTACTGGAACCTGGAAAATCAGCTTCCTGCTGAAAGACTTAGGAAGTATATGGAGCTTCTCTTTCAGCAGCAGAGGTATTACCTCCAGTGTAGTAACACTTGTCATTATATCAGGTGCAAGCTGCCTTAGCTTCTTCAGGTTGTTGAGGTGGAAAGATGCTCCGCATACACGCTTCTCAGCTTTATTCTCCCTTATTACCTTTATGAATATATTAACAATGTCACTTTCCTGGCTTTTCAGGTCTATATTGAATCTCTCATCCGGACATGCCTTCAGAGCTTCATCGAGAGTGCAGAGCTGGACTCCTTTACCTCTGAATGGGAATGTCTTTCCACCATCTTTGGTGAAAGTATATCCAGCATCAAGTGCTTTCAGCTCTTCAAGCGTATGGCTTTCGATTGTTCCTGTTCCATCTGTATTCCTTTCAAGCGTTGGATCGTGCCAGATGACAAGCTCTTTATCATTTGTGAGATGAACGTCTGTCTCTATTATATCTATACCCATCTCAGAGGCTGAAATGAATGCAGGAAGTGTATTCTCTGGATAGTTTGCACTGTCTCCTCTATGTGCAACGACACGTGGAAGCGGTGTAAGGAAGTCAGTCATTCTGCTTATCCTCTCTTTTATATTTGGCTATTGCTTCGCTCTTCCTGAAGATCTTCTCAAAGCGCTGAAGCTCGCTCTCGCTGAGTCCGGCCCTTTCAATCATGTCTGAGAGAAACTGCCTTGTCCATTTCTCCTCTTCATCCCATTTGTAATATCCGATTGCTGATAAGTGGGATGAGATATCCTCAACACCTGCTTCTATCCTGTCTTTTGAAACAGCAACCATTCCCTGCTTGTATGGAAGGGCTTTAGTATAGAGTGTATAGGCAATGATCTGGACAGCCTGTGAGAGGTTGAGAGAAGGAAATAGGGGAGATGTCGGGATTGTGACAATTGCAGAGCACTTGTTTACCTCATCATCTCTAAGCCCATCAGCTTCTCTTCCGAATACTATTGATATTGTTCCTTCAGGAAAGGATGAGATCTTATCTGCAAGTTGCTCAGGCGAATATGAGCTCATCTTCCTCATCTTGCCTCTTCGCCTTGTAGCTCCAATTGAGAATGAGCTTTCTTTAAGAGCCTCATCTAGTGTATGGTAGCGTTTTGCGTTTTCCCATACATCTGCCGCATGAAGAGCCAGGGTTCTGAGCCTGTTCTCGTCATATTCCTTATCGCCGACTATGGCAAGTCGCGTAAGTCCCATTGTCTTCATAGCCCTGCAGACAGAGCCTATATTTGCGGCATCCTGAGTCTCTACGAGCACAATCTGGATCCTCTGAAGATATTCTGAATTTTCCATAGATTAAATTCTATAAGTTATTGTTATTTTTTGCCATAGACTGTTATACTTTTATCATGGATGAAGATAGGGACGAAAAGAAATATCTTAAAGGGATTCGCGGTGCTCTCTATTTCTTTGCAGCTTTGGTATTTCTATTTGTGATAAAGCTCTGCTCATCCATCATCCTTCCGATAATAATCGCAGCTTTCCTGTTTATATTCATCAACCCATTTCTGAATCGCTGTGACAAGCTGAGGATTCCCAAAGGCGTATCAACAGCACTTGCGCTTCTTATTGTCGTACTGCTTTTTGTTTTGTGCATCATCGTATTCTTCTCAATGGTGAATATGCTGATCAAGGAGATGCCTTATTACTATATGAGGATAAGGACGCTTGATGATTATCTGAATAGACAGCTATCGAAAGCCTCTGAATTCGTCTCTGACAGATTCGAGTCCTCAGCACTTGATTTCCTTTCAAAGGATGATAGTACAGAGAAGAGCTCATTCTCTCTTCTTTCATGGCTGACAGGTGATGGCTACTCGATGATTGTCTCATCTCTTACGAATATTACAACCAAGTTTGTGGATATAATCGCGTCCTGTGCTCTGATATTCCTATATCTGATGTTTATTATACTAGAGCGTCAGACCATCATGCCTAAGATTGCTGCTGCTCTTCCATCTGATAAGGCAATGAAGCTTTCCTCGATGCTAGGCGGTATGACGAAGCAGATTTCGAAGTATATGGGGATAAAGGCTCTGATCAGCCTTGCAACCGGAGCTCTCTTCTATATTGTTGCTGTCCTGTTTTCTCTTGATTTCCCTCTTGTCTGGGGTGTTCTTGCATTTATCCTGAACTTCATCCCAACTATTGGCTCTATCATAGTTACAGTTGCCGGAATCTTCATGGCTGTTCTGCAGTTCATGCCATCATGGAGCACTGTTGTGTATATAGGGCTTTCATTCATAGCGATCGAGATGGTGCTTGGAAATATAATAGACCCGAAAATCCAGGGCGTTAAGATGAATCTATCACCATTCCTTATTCTGGTATCTCTTGCTATCTGGGGCTATATCTGGGGACCTATTGGGATGTTCCTTGCAGTTCCTATCACATCCATTCTTCAGATTATATGTGCAAGCGTTCCTTCTCTTAAGCCTATTGCTATCATGCTCTCATCTGGAGCTGTTGATTCAGGGAGCAAGAGCGAGTCCGAGAATCATGATGAAGGCTCCGGCAATGAGTGAAGGGGACGAGATAGAATACATCAAATAGTCTATAAGCACAGCTGTCAGAATCTGGCCAGCGGACATCAGAATTGATGATGCAGCACCTGGTATTTTCGGTATTATCAGATTTGATGCAACAACGACAATGACAGCTAGTGTCCCACCCATTAGAGTCTTCCATATAGGATAAGCTGCAAGGCCCTTGGCTGCTTCAATTGATGGCTTTAGATTGAAGATAAGCATGAAAAGCAGTATTCCACATAGTCCTGAAATCACATTCTGCCTTGCAGAGAAGAAAGATCCCTTTGCTTTTGCAAATGATGAATTATATACCATCTGTATCATTGTGAGCACACCTGAGATAACAGATAGGAATGCAAATATGAAAGAGCTTCTGCTGTTGCTGCTACCCGGAAATAGGAGCATTATTGCGATTCCTAAAAGAGATATGAGGAGGGATATGATCTTCCTCATCCCGACTTTTCTCTTCTCCATTCCCATAAAGCCTGATACATCATAGATCAGCCCCATGACACATTGCCCGAGAACAGCACTTGCCATTGCTATTGTTGTTCCAGCCTCTTTTACAGAGAAATAGTTAATCGAGATTACCATGAGTCCGAAAAGCCCTCCGAACCACTGCCACCAATGAGCAGGCTTTCTCTCTGGATTGACGGTCTTATTGTGAGGAAATGCCAGCATGATCAGCGTCAGAACCACTATTCCTGTAATCTGATTTATTGCAATTGAAATGCTGTTGTTTGTAGCAATTCCAAGTGATGTGTTGAATACAACCATGACTGAGATGACTGCTCCTACTAAGAATGCAGATAGGTAGTAGATAATTCTAAGGTTTTTTTCTTTCATACTTTTATATGATAGTTGCTTTGCCATGTTTTGTGCTATCCTTATTACTGCTTAAGGAGATTGCTTAGATGAATATAGTATGTCTTGACCTAGAAGGTGTTCTTGTTCCTGAAATCTGGATTGCTTTTGCTGAGAAGACTGGTATAGAGGCTCTCAGACGGACAACGAGGGAAGAGCCTGATTATGATAAGCTGATGAGATACCGCATGGGTATTCTCAGAGAGCATGGGCTTACTCTTAAGGACATACAGAATGTCATCGCAGAGATCCGTCCACTGGAAGGGGCTAAGGAGTTTCTTGATAAGCTCAGAGAGAGAACCCAGGTAATCATTCTTTCTGATACATTCTCAGAATTCGCAGCTCCACTTATGAAGCAGCTTGGCTGGCCAACGATATTCTGCAATAGCCTGGAAGTTGATGGGAATGACATGATATGCGGAATACGGATGAGGCAGGACAATGGCAAGAAGAAGGCTATTGATGGCCTGAGAGCTATGGGTTTCCGCACATTTGCGGCTGGAGATAGCTATAATGACCTTGCTATGATCCATCTTGCAGATAAAGGCTGTCTTTTCCGAGCTCCAGAGAACATCATAAAGGAAGAACCAGATTTAAGGCTCTGCAGAACTTATGATGAGTTCTATTCAGAGATAGAGAGCTTTATAGATGAAGAATAAGAAATCAGGTTTCATCTTATCTATTGTGCTGCTGATAGCCGGAATGACTATTGGCTTTGCACTTCTAAGCCGTGTCTATGATGGCCCCAAATGGGTCTCATTCTTTGTTTTCATCGTCTATCTTTTCATTTTGTTCTTCACTGTAAAGGCTTCAAGGGGATATCTTAAAGCTATAGAAGAAATAGAAAAGAAGAATCATGATAAATAGGTATTTTCAGAAGAGATAGGGATTAGTCCTCTTCTCTTCATCTATTGTGCTGTAGCTTCCATGGCCAGGAAGGACTCTTGTGCTATCTGGAAGCTTTTTAAGCTTTTCGATTGATGTGATGATATCTGAATAGCTTCCGCCTAGGTCACATCTTCCGATAGAACCTGCAAATAGGGTATCTCCAGAGAATAGTATGCTGTCTTTTTCGCTATAAAGAAATACAGAGCCTGGAGTATGTCCAGGTGTTCTTATTACTTTAAACTGCCCGATTTCTTCTCTGTATGGTATTGTGTCATCAGGCAGTTCTTTAAGTATCTCTGAAAGAGGGTTGTATCTGCCAAGGATGCTGATGTTCCCGCTGCATCCATCCTTGATTAAGAACTCATCTTCCCTGGCAAGATAGATAGGAAGGCCTGGGTATTCTTCTCTGATTTCACCGAGGCCTAGGATATGGTCATAATGGGCATGAGTCAAAAGAACAGCTAAAGGCTTAAGCCTGCGTTCTTTTATTGATGATAGCAGAACCTCAAGATGATCTGCTGCATCGATTATGTAGCAGCTTCCATCTTCATTATCTGCAATGTAGCAGTTGGTGCCACCTATTCCTGCTGTTATGCCCGTTACTTTCATGCTTATTTATTAGAAAAGCTCAGCTGTGCAACACGGCCATTGATTTCCTTGCCATTAAGCTTCTCAATTGCCTTGTTGCAGTTTTCTTCACTCATCGTGATGAATGAGTATTTATCGTGGACACGGAGAGAATAGATGTCATCTCTTGTAACTCCAAGCTCGCTCTGAAGAAGCTTTGATAAATCCTTTCCATACAGGTGCTTCATCTTTCCAATGTTGAGATAGAGGGTTTTTGCATCAGCTGGAAGAACTCTCTCAGTTTTTGCTTCTTCCTTGACTGCTGCTGGCTTCTCTGCATTTTCCTTTCTGATAGGTCTAGGACTGTTTGCTCTTTTTCTGTCATCTCTAGCTGATGATCTTCTTTCACATACAAGCTTCAGAAGAAGAGCTGTAAATGTAGCTCTCTTGAAGAATGACACTTTTTTCTTGATTATTGCCTTGAGCTTCTCTACTTCTTCTGCATCCTGATTGGATAAAGCACTGATTGAGGATAGAATCTCATCTACCTTTGCATTTAACCGCTCTTCATCAGAAAGAGCTGTTGTTTCTTTTTCCATAAATACTCCTATGCCCGTTTTGGGGCAGATTGAAAGACGCCTGAAATGGGTATAATGCGTCATCTGGTGTATCTCTAAGCTGGATGGAGAACCTGAGGATACAATATTGAAGGATACTTAAAGCCTCAAATGTTTGTCAATAAACATTGCGATGTGCTACTATATAATGCAGTTATGAGAGCAAGAGAAGAAGCCTTATCTGGAATACAGGAGAAAATGGATCAGGTTGCAGAGGAAATAAGAGGCTGTTACTTTAAGCTAGGAGATTCAGTAGCATCATCTCCTGATGCTCTAGGAATACCTGTTGGGAAAAGGCTTCTGGAGAGTGTTCTCAATGCAAAAAAAGATAAAGAGAAGGCTGAATCAGAGCTTAATGAAGCTGACAGATTCCTCTCATTATACAAAGAGAAATCTGATGAGGCAGAGCAGATACGAGATAGGATAGGCGAGAAGAACAGAGAGCTGAAGCTATCACGGCTGAGGCTTGGGGCTCTTGTCTATGAGCAGTGCTCTTTATCTCTTCTTGATAAGACTGTTTTCTCATCTGTATATAATGATGTAGAAGAAGAAAGGCTTTATTCAGAGAAAAAGAACTCTGAGGGATTTTTTGATAGATTCCTATCAATCAGGGGGAAGGCTAAACTTCAGAGAAGCAATGATTCCAGACTCCTTGGATATGCTTCGCTTGTTCTTGATAATGATCTTTCCTCATCTCTTTCTGGTGACAATGCTAAGAGCATATGTGAAGAGTGCAATGCATGCAGCACAGAGATAAAGGAGCTTTCTTCACGCCTTGCAGAGATTTCTGGGTATCTTGATACCTCGGATGGAGAGAAGAAGGCGCTGGATAAAGGCGGATATGAGAAGCTGAAAGCAGGCTTTGATGACAAGTCGGATAAGCTCAGAGAGGAGATAATCGGATATGGCAACTATCTCTTTGACAGAGGTGCCTCATGGATTGATCAGTCAACGCCATCAGAGATTCTTGACTATCTTGATTCGATTCTGAAAAGCCAGAATGAGTACAGTGCTCTTTCAAATACGCTTAAGCGGATGATGAAGGAAGCAAAGGCTGATGACTATAAAGCACAGATTGAGGAAGAGCGGGCTAAGATCCTCATCCTGCAGAAAGAGAAGGAGAGAATAGATCTTCAGATCAGCCAGATACAGGCTGAGATAGATAGGCTGGAAGGAACGGTTGATCGTCTTTCGATGAATTGAGGATTTGATATGAAATATAATTTGCACACACATTCATTCTACTGCGGGCATGGAAGCGGTAAGATTGAAGAATATGCTGAATATGCTGAGAAAAAAGGATATGAGCTTCTAGGCTTTTCTGAACATTGTCCATTTCCTGATAACAGATTCCATTCAACACGCATGGATTATAGCCAGGTGAAAGATTATCTTTCAGATATTGCAAAAGCAGCTTCAGAGCATAGCATAAGCATTCTCAGAGGCTTTGAATGTGACTACTTTCCAGAATACAAAAGCTATTTCGAGGATGTCAGAGCAGATGTTGATTACCTGATTACAGGAACTCACTTCATGATAAGCGGAGATAGAATCTCCAATCCTTTTGATGGTTCAATGACAAAAGAAGATTTATTTATATATGCTGATTCAACTATTAAGGCTATGGAATCAGGATTGTTTGCTTTTGTGTGCCATCCTGATGTGTATCTATCACATTGTCCTTTTGATAGCGATGCAGCTTCTGTTGCAAAAGATATAATAACTCTTTCCAATGAGCTGTCTCTGCCTTTGGAAGTCAATGCTAATGGAATTGCGAAATCAATAGCTGCAGGAAATGAAGAGTATGGATATCCTAATCATTCATTCTGGACTCTTGCATCTTCCATGAATGCACGCTGTATTATGAATGCTGATGCACATAGTGTGGAGAATCTAGATAAGTATTCAGATAAGCTTGAGGCATTCGTATCTGAGCATTCACTTAATATGGTTACACCATTCATTGATACATCAGATGGGACGAACAGGCTTTCTTTCAGATGATCCTGCTTCTTATTTCCCTTTTCAGTGATATGGACAACTGTGTGGATTTAGCATTATAATCACAGCGTTATCGGGTAGTAGCGCAGGGGCTAGCGCACTTGGTTCGGGACCAAGGGGTCGGCGGTTCAAATCCGCCTTGCCCGACTTTTTTATTCCTGTTATTCAGTTATTTCCTCAGATACATCCGGAGCTTCATCCAGAGCCTTCTCATCATCTTCCTTGCTTGTCTTTGAATAGTTAAGCGCTCTGACAGCATTATCGAACTTCTGGAATTTTCCGTTCTTCAGCCTGATTACAACTCTTGTATTCTGGTTGCCGCTGACTTTTACAAGATATTCAACAGCTTCAAGCTTAGTAGGAAAGTACTTTATCACCTTAGCGCTTCCCTGTCTTTTGACAGCCCAGCCTTTCTCTGGAACATAAGAGAGAGTATGAACATCCTTGACCTCCTTCTTCTCTGATACTGCACTCTCATCCTTTTTCACTTCAAGCTTGCTGCTTATCTTCTTGATTTTGTCTTTTGTCGTTGGAGCACTCTTCTTGACAGTGCTTCCCTTTGCTTCTGTTTTTGTAGCCATAAATTTACCTCTCAACAATCTTATTGTACCCGTTTCCATTCTGTTTTTTAAGCAATTCCGGATGGAAATGATGCTCAGAAGATATCTGATATGATGAAATTTTGGATATTATTCTTGACATATACCTATTATGGGTATTATTTTTCTATTTATGATAATAGCCCTGTGGGGTATAGGAGAAAAGCATGGATTGCTGCAATAAGAAAACAAAGGAAAGAAGTGATGAGGAATACAAAAGCCTTGATAACAGGCTTGCGAGGATAGAGGGGCAGGTCAGGGGAATCAGAAATATGCTCAGCTCTTCAGCCTACTGTCCTGACATCCTGATTCAGTGTGCTGCAGTGAATGCTGCGATAAATGGATTTGAAAAGGAGCTTCTTGCCAATCATCTGAGAACATGCGTAGCAGATGATATCAGAGCTGGTAATGATGAGGTCATCGATGAACTTGTAGATACTCTCAAGAGGCTTATGAAATGAATTTCACTGTTACAGGAATGACATGTGCAGCATGCCAGGCTCATGTGGAGAAGGCTGTTGGAAAAGTCAGAGGAGTCACATCATGCTCTGTTAGCCTTCTGACCAATTCGATGAATGTAGAAGGCACGGCAGTTGCTGATGATGTTATAAAGGCCGTAGAGAAGGCCGGCTATGGAGCATCTCTTGAAGATGCTAAAAATGATAATGATTCTGAGCTTGGTGCTAGGCTAGAAGATAAGGACAGCCCGAGGCTGAAGCATCGTCTGATAGCATCAATTGTATTTCTCTTAGCTCTGATGTATATCTCGATGGGCCATTTGATGTGGGGATGGCCGCTTCCAGAGGCAATATCAAATCCTCTTGATATTGCGCTTCTGGAGCTTCTTCTATCTACTGCTGTCATCGTGATCAATCAGCGCTTCTTCATAAGCGGATTCTCATCTCTCAGGCATGGATCTCCGAACATGGATACGCTTGTGGCTCTTGGCTCTGTGGCATCTTATGTCTATTCTGCAGCTCTGATGTTCCGGATGAATTCAATGGCTGCATCCGGACATATGGATCATGCTATGCATATTGTCCATGAATTCTATTTTGAGTCGGCTGCGATGATCCTCACTCTGATTACAATCGGAAAGCTCTTGGAAGCCAAGAGCAAGGGCAGAACCACTGATGCCCTTAAGACTCTGCTGAAGCTTGCTCCTGAGACAGCTGTCATAATAAAGGAAGGAAAGGAATCAGTAGTTCCTATCTCTGCTGTTTCGCCTGGTGATATCTTCATAGTGAAGCCTGGTTCTTCGATTCCTGTCGATGGCATTGTCATTGAAGGTGAGAGTGCTGTCAATGAGTCATCTCTTACAGGAGAGTCCATTCCGGCAGATAAAGCAGAAGGTGATAAAGTCAGTGCTGGTACGGTCAATCAGTCTGGATTCCTGAAATGCAGGGCAACAGATGTAGGCGAGAATACATCACTTTCTAAGATAATAAAGCTTGTTTCTGATGCCTCCTCGACAAAGGCTCCGATAGCAAAAGCTGCAGATAAGGTCTCTGCTGTATTTGTGCCATCTGTCATGGTTATTTCACTTATTGCATTTATCGCCTGGATGGCTGCAGGAAAGGGCATATCTTATTCTCTAGGCCGTGCCATATCAGTTCTTGTGATAAGCTGCCCCTGTGCTCTAGGCCTTGCAACTCCTGTTGCAATAATGGTTGCAAGCGGAATCGGTGCAAGACATGGAATCCTTTATAAGACAGCAGCAGCTATGGAGGAGTCTGGCCGTGTCAGCATTGTTGCACTTGACAAGACAGGCACCATAACTACAGGTGAACCTGAAGTTGTTGGGATATATCCAGCATCAGGCATCACTGCAGATTCTCTTCTGTCTAAGGCTGCTTCTGCGGAGAAGAAGAGTGAGCATCCTCTTTCCTATGCTGTTGTCAGAAAAGCCGAAGAGAAGAATGTTCTTATTTCTGATGTTTCTGATTTCAAAGCCATGATTGGAAGCGGAGTGTCCTGCATTCTAGATGGCAGGTTGATCAGAGGAGGAAACAGAAAGCTTATCAAAGACATCCCTTCAGAGCTTTCAGCTATCGCAGATAAGCTTTCAGAAGAAGGCAAGACTCCATTGTTCTTCAGCGAGGATGATGCCATACTTGGAATAATTGCTGTAGCTGATGTGATAAGGGATGATAGCAGGAAAGCTATAAATGAACTGAAGGCAATGGGAATCCGCACTGTGATGATAACAGGAGATAATGAGAAGACCGCTAATGCTATTGCTAGGGATGCCGGTGTTGATGAGGTCATAGCAGGAGTGCTTCCAGATGGAAAGGCTAAAGCCATAGAGAATCTCAAGAGAAGCGGCAAGGTAATGATGATTGGAGATGGCATAAATGATGCTCCTGCTCTTGCCTCTGCAGATATCGGAGCCGCTATTGGAAGCGGTACTGATGTCGCTATTGAGTCTGCCGATGTCATCCTGATGAAGAATTCGCTTCTTGATGCTGCTGCTGCAATAAGGCTATCAAGGAAGGCTCTTTTCAATATCCATGAGAATCTCTTCTGGGCGTTCTTCTACAATAGCCTTGGAATTCCTCTTGCTGCAGGCCTCTTTATTCCGCTATTTGGATGGACGCTCAATCCAATGATTGGAGCTGCAGCAATGAGTCTCTCAAGCTTTTCTGTGGTTACGAATGCACTTAGGCTTAATCTTGTGGATATCTATGATGCATCAAAGGATAAGAAGATTATCAGAAAAAATGATAAGAAGGAGAAAAAGGTTATGGTAAAGACAATGCATATCAAAGGAATGATGTGCTCACACTGCGAGAGTACAGTAAAAAAAGCTCTGCTTTCTGTAAATGGTGTGGAGAATGCAGAAGTAAGCCATGAAAGCGGAACTGCTTCAGTTACGCTCTCAGAAGCTGTTTCAGATGAATCACTTAGAAAAGCCGTAGAGGATAAGGACTACGAAGTGGTCTCCATTGACTGATTTGTATTGCTCCTAGCTGATGCTGGGAGCTTTTTATATCAGATCAGCTTTCTTCCCTGTACAAACTTTGCCTTTATCCTATCTCCAGGTGTCCTGTAGCTATACCATTCAAGGCGCTCAGCAATTGTCATCTGACCTCTTAGCGTTGTTCTGGCATCTCTGTCATCTATCACTAGAATATCTGCATCAAAGCCTTTCTCTATTGCTCCAGCCTTTCCGAAGAATGAACCTGCAGAGCGTGTTGCAATATAGAAGGCTTCTTTAAATGTAAGAGGGGAAAGACTCTGATCTGCAAGTCTCCATCTGAGCTTGCTATGCTGTATGGCTTCTGTCATTACCCTGAAGAGGGATTCAGATGAGCCTCCAGCTATGTCTGTAGCAAGACCTACATTTATGCCTCTATTGAGGAACTCCCGCACAGGGGCTATTCCTGATGAGATATTTGCATTTGATGAAGGTGAGTGTGCAACATATACATTACGCTTCTTCATAAGATCCATCTCTTCTTCCTCCATCCATACTGCATGGGCCATCACAGTCGGAGTGCTTCCGAATAAGCCGAACTCATCATAAGCATCACTGTAGCTTTCCGCCCATGGACAGAGCTCTTTTATCCACGCAATCTCTGATAGGTTCTCATCTAGATGAGACTGTACTGGAATGCCACTGTGCTTAGCAAGCTTGCCAAGCTTTCTTGATAGCTCATCAGAGCAGGATGGGATGAATCTTGGAGTGATTATAGGCTTTATGTTCTTGAGTCTCTTCATCTCTTCAATGAATCTGACAGTTTCATTAAACGATTCATCTGTATCCTCTGTGAGATAATCAGGTGCATTCCTGTCCATATTGACTTTGCCGACGAAGCCTGAAAGCCCTGCATCTTCAAGCTTTTCCGCAAGAAGCATATCTGCTTTTCTATGTATTGTTCCGAAGCAGCATAGCCTGGCTGTTTCGCTCTTCTTAATATCTTCCGCGAATATTGTATATGCCTTATCTGCATAATCTGCATCTATGTATTTTGCCTCTTCTGGAAAAGTATAGCTGTTAAGCCATTCAAGGAGCTCTAGGTCCATATGAAGGCCTGCATACTGGTACTGAGGTGCGTGGATGTGGAGGTCATAAAGGCCTGGAACGATAAGGTGGTCTCTATAGTCAAGCTTTTCGCCATTGAGATTTGGCTCATCCTTTTCTATGCCTTTTATTATTCCATCTTCGATTATGACCCAGTGGTCCGGATATGTTCTGAGATCTTTTTCACCAGTGCTGGTTGCAATGTCGCCTCTTATGAGAATCCTTTCCATAAATGCCTCCTGTAGCTACACTGTAGCATGGCTATTTACGGTAGCCAGTAGAGACACCCAACCATATTTTAGGCTTATACATAAACAAATGTAATATTGATGATGCTTTAGTTCAATACCGGATTTTATATCTGATTATGCTCATCTGATGTAAAATCTTTGTTAAAATAAACAGAATCTGACAATTTATTTCTGTTTTGTATTGTAATATTTTGATATGAATACGGATTTAATATATGAGATAATCATGGTATTTATCGGGATTCTCCTTATTTATCTTGCTATAAAGAAGGAGATGGAGCCCACGCTTCTTCTTCCAATGGGCTTTGGATGCATTTTAGTGAATCTTCCTGGCTCTGTTATTGCATCAGATACTGGCATACTCACATGGCTTTATGAATTCGGAATAGCAGAGTACGAGGTTTTTCCGCTTCTGCTTTTCATTGGAATCGGTGCAATGATATATTTTGGGCCGCTTATAGAGAAGCCTTGGCTGATCTTCATAGGAGCAGCAGGCCAGGGTGGAATATTCCTATCAATGATGCTAGCCTCTTTCTTCTTTCCTCTTAAGGATGCGGCTTCTATAGGCATAATAGGCGCTGCAGATGGTCCTACTGCTATACTTGTTTCCGGAAAGCTCAATTCTCAGTTCATCGCACCTATCCTGATAGTTGCATATTGCTATATGGCACTTGTACCGATTATTCAGCCGATTGTGCTGAGAGCTGCAACAACGAAGAAGGAAAGAGAAATCCGGATGGTGTATTCTGCATCGTCAGTACCAAAGACGGCTAAGATTGCCTTTCCTATTGTTGTAAGCATAATATGCTCTATTCTGGCTCCTGATTCAGCTGCTTTGGTCGGTATGCTTATGTTTGGCAATCTCTTAAGGGAATGTGGCGTTCTTGACTCTCTCTCCCGTTCTGCAGAGAGTGTTCTCTCTCCTTTGATTTCGCTTCTTCTGGGACTCTCTATTGCTCCAATGATGAAAGGACCTGAAATCCTACGTCCTGAGACTCTGATGATAATAGCATTCGGGCTGTTTGCATTCATCTTCGATACTCTGTGCGGTGTCTTCTTCGTGAAGGCAATTAACCTGTTTCTGAGAAAAGGACGGAAAGTCAATCCTCTTATTGGCGGGGCTGGGATATCTGCATTCCCGATGGCTTCTCGTGTTGTGCAGAAACTAGGTCTAGAAGCTGATCGTCAGAATCATCTTCTTCCATTTGCACTTGGAGCAAATGTTGCAGGTCAGATCGGTTCTGTTCTTGCTGGCGGCATTATCTTATCTATTTTCGCTTAGGAGGTTCTATGTTTGGTTTTCATATAACATCTTCATCCGCAGTCTCTGTATCAGAAGCAATAATCTATGGCTTTCTTTCCTGGGCTTTTCTTGTGGCTTCTATTTCTGCAATATATGCTACGGTAAGAATTCTCAATCATTTTCTTGGTAAGAAGAAGTAGTTTTATAAACAATTTCATCTATATGTCAGAAACATTGCGTCTGCAGCAAAGACAAAAATAGGATTCTCTGCTATCTATAAATAAGAGGTTATAAATGGATTTTATCAAACAGATAAAAGAAGTATGCATTTCAGTGCTTCCAATAGCTCTGATTGCAATTGTTCTGGGAACAGTCTTCTCTGTATTTCACACATCAGATGTATCTCTTATTCAGTTCCTGTTGTCTGTTTTTGGTGTGATTATCGGGCTTTCTATGTTCCTGCTTGGAATCAACCTCGGCTTTGTGCCTGTTGGAAATCATCTTGGATCAGCAATAACAGGGAAGAAGAATGTTGTTCTTATCCTCATTGTCGGCCTTGCTCTTGGTGTGATCATAACCATAGCTGAACCTGATGTAGAGGTGCTTACAGAGCAGGTCCATCAGATTAACCCTGCATTGAGTAAGTCATTGCTTGTTGCAGCTATTGCGCTTGGTGTTGGCGTATTTGTAGCACTTTCTTTCCTAAGGACAATTACAGGCTTCTCGATGAAGATATCATTTGCAATCGGCATTGTTCTTCTTTTTGCTGTTGCTGCCTTTGTTCCTGAGTTCTTCAGAGCTGTTGCCTTTGATTCTGGTGGGGCTACAACAGGCCCTATGGCTGTTCCTTTCATAATGGCACTTGGAATGGGTGTTACATCTGCAATGGGGCATAATGAAGAGGATTCTTTTGGATATGCAGGGCTAGCTTCAATTGGTCCTGTTCTTTTTGTGCTGCTTCTTGGTGCACTAAGCAAAGGTGAGATCAATGCTGTTGCCGCAGAGAGCACTGCAGTTCCTCTGCTTTCATTGTTTATTCAGATGGTCAGGGAAGTTGCATTAGCTCTTCTTCCGCTTGTTATTATCACTGTTATTGTCCAGGTCTTCTCTATGAAGCTTCCACCATTGCGTGCAATAAGAATGTATGTTGGTATCATCTATACATTTATAGGTATGACTCTTTTCCTGTTCTCTGTTAAAAGCTCATTCATGCCTGTTTCATCATCCCTTGGAATTGCTATTGCAAATGTTGGCAACTGGGCCCTGATTCTTTCAGGCATAATACTAGGAGCAACAGTTGTGCTTGCAGAGCCTGCAATCTGGGTTCTCACAGAGCAGGTAGAGGAAGTAAGCCAGCGCAGGATACGAAGAGGCGTAATGCTGATATTCATAAGCGTAGGTGTTGCTTCTGCAGTAGCACTTACAATGCTGAGGATAATGAATGGAATGTCGATTATGGTGTTCCTAATTGCAGGATATGCTGCGATTCTGGCAATGATGCCGTTTACCCCAACGCTCTTTGTTGGCATTGCTTTTGACTCTGGTGGCGTTGCTACAGGTCCGATGTCCTCAACTTTCCTTCTGCCTTTCGTAATAGGTGCAGCAAGTGTTGTATCTGGTGATGTCGGTTCTGCATCATTTGGCATGATTGGCCTCATTGCCATGATGCCTGTTCTGCTTATAGAGATTCTCGGTGTGATCTTCAGATTCGCATCCAGAGGAAAGGAGGTGTGAGATGAAAGGCTATATGATGATAGCAATAGTCGATAGAGGCAGTGGTGATAAGGTAATGGCCTATGCAAGAGAGGCCGGTGCACCTGGCGGAACTATAGCATCTGCAACCGGTACAGCAACTTCGACGATTCTTGCAGCTCTTGGTATTGGTGATAAGCAGAAGGAAATCCTCTATTCAATGATAAAAGAGGAGACCTTAGAGGCTGTAGAGAAAGCAGTATCCCGTGTTAAGACTAAGGGGATAGTTATGTTTCTGGATTGCAGAGGCAAGGAGGATTCAGATATGGATAATGCAAAATGGACAATGATAGAGGTTATTTCAGAAAAAGGCTATTCAGAGGATATAATGGCAGCTGCAAGAAAGGCTGGAGCAAAAGGTGGTTCTGTTGTTATTGCTCATGGTACAGCCAGAGAAGAGGATGCCAAGTTTTTCGGCCGTCCTATTGTCAAGGACAAAGAGATGCTTATCATTGTAGCTGAAGCTGATAAGGCTGATGCGATTGAGAATGCCATTGCTTCTATGGAGGAGCTGAAGGAGAAGGGCAAGGCTATCATGTTCCGGCTTCCTGTATCTTCTTTCCGGAATCTAGGCTGAATATGTAATTTCTGTGTAGAAATTGACACTTCAGTGTATTTTTATCACTTTATCTGATAAATAACTATTGCTTTAGGGAGGATGTTCCTCCCTTTTGTTTCTTTAAATATATGGAGTACTGATTCTATGATAATGAACCTCTTTTCCAGAGTGAGGGAATATAAGAAAAGTGCAATCATCACGCCGGTTTTCATGGTCGGTGAAGTTGCTATGGAAGTGTTTATTCCTATGCTTATGGGCCTGATAATAGATAATGGCGTCTCCCGGGGAGATATCCAGTATGTTGTGAAGATGGCACTTCTTCTATTCCTAGCTGCAACTCTTTCGCTGTTTTTCGGTGTTATGGGAGCAAAGACAGGAAGCAAAGCAAGTTCTGGTTTTGCTGCTAATCTGAGAAATGATTTATATGCAAAGATTGAGGATATGTCTTTTTCTGATATTGACAGATTCTCAACCTCGTCATTGATCACAAGACTGACTACTGATGTCCAGTCTATACAGCAGTCATTCCAGATGTGTATAAGGATTCTTTTCCGCTCTCCTATAATGTTTATCTTTGCACTTATCATGGTGATAAGGAACGGTGCCTCGATGACAGCTGTTTTTCTCATTGCCATTCCTCTTGTTGTTGCTGGGATTATACTGGTATTCAATGCAACGAGAAAATACTTTGATAATGCGTTCAGGTCATATGATAAGTTCAATATGGCAGTGCAGGAAAACCTTTCTGGAATACGTACAGTTAAGGCATATGTAAGAGAAGATAAGGAAAAGGCCAGATTCCGCAGTGCTGCCGATGACATCAAATACAATTTTGAACATGGACAGAAGATAATGGCTATTACGATGCCAATGGTTCAGTTCATTCTCTATGCTTCTATGATTGCGATTTCTTATCTAGGCGCAAAGCTGATAAATATAGGTGGAATGGAAACCGGCGAGCTGATGAGCATCTATACATATTCTGCCCAGATCCTCTCTTCTCTTGTTATGTCAGGAATGATAATAATAATGCTTTCAATGTCATATCCTGCAATGAAGAGAGTAAATGAAGTGCTTACTTATTCCCCGACTATGGATAAGAATCCAGGAGGGGAGAAGAATGTTGCTGATGGATCAGTGAGATTCGATCATGTTGATTTTGGATATTCTGAGAATTCGAGCGTTCTTAAGGACATATGCCTTGATATAAAGAGCGGTGATATGGTTGGCATTCTTGGCTCTACAGGTTCAGGAAAGTCTACTTTGATCAGTCTTATTGCAAGGCTCTATGATGTAACATCCGGTACTGTCTATGTAGGTGGAAAGGATGTAAGAAGCTATGATCTTGAAGCTCTCAGGAACAATGTCTCAATAGTGCTTCAGAAGAACCAGCTGTTTTCTGGGACAATAGAGGAGAATCTCAGGTGGGGATGCAGGGATGCGTCAGAGGAAGATATGCGCTGGGCTTTGGATACAGCATCTGCATCTTCGTTTGTCTTTGATAAGAAAGAAGGGCTTTCTGCGAGAGTAGAGCAGGGCGGTGCGAATTTCTCTGGTGGACAGAAGCAGAGACTCTGCATTGCCCGTGCGCTTCTGAAGAAACCTAGAATACTGATTATGGATGATTCAACAAGTGCTGTTGATACTGCAACTGACAGGAAGATACGGATAGCACTTAAGAATGATGTGAAGAATCTGACAAAGATCATAATCAGCCAGAGAATATCCTCAATTGAGGATGCTGATATGATTGTCATGATGGATAATGGAAGGATCGATGATATTGGAACACATGAAGAGCTTCTTAAGAGGAATGCTAGCTATAGGAATCTCTATGAGACACAGACAAAGGGGGTAATCAATGGGTAAGATGAAATTCGGACCAAAAGCTAAGAATCCTAAGAAATCATTATCCAGGCTTCTGAAGACTGTATTTGCAGGCCGTCCTTTCCTTGTTGCATTCATTATCCTATGCATTGCTGTGACATCTGTGGCAACTGTTTATTCTGCGCAGTTCATAGGTTCATTCATTGATGGAATCGTCACGCCTTTAATCGGTGTATCTGATCCTGATTTCCATCCAGCTATCTATGCGCTTATAAAGTTCGGAGCTGTGGTTCTTATCTCTACGCTTGCAAGCTTTGCACTCTCATATACTATGGTTGGTGTTGCTCAGAATGCTATCTACAAGATAAGGATCAGCATGTTTGATAAGCTAGAGAGCCTTCCGCTGTCTTATTTTGATCAGAATCCTCATGGTGCCATCATGTCCCGCTTTGCAAATGATACAGATACGATAAACCAGCTTGTATCAAATGGTCTTGTGCAGCTGCTTACTGCAGCCGTCACGCTT
Source organism: uncultured Spirochaetales bacterium (assembly GCA_934271365.1). Classification (GTDB taxonomy): domain Bacteria; phylum Spirochaetota; class Spirochaetia; order Sphaerochaetales; family Sphaerochaetaceae; genus Ornithospirochaeta. The sequence continues at coordinate 3,887 of CAKQRI010000013.1, read as the reverse complement.
GTCATGATCTTTATATCCATGATCAGAAGCAGCTGGATTCTTACGATTGTAGTAGTTCTGTTTGTATTCATTATGATGAAGGTCACTGGAGATGTTGGCAAGAAGAGCGGAAAGGAATACCAGAAGCAGCAGAAGGATCTTGGTGCAGTCAATGGCTTTATTGAGGAGATGATTGGAGGCCAGCGTGTTATAAAGGTCTTTACGCATGAAGAGCAGAGCAAAGCTGATTTTGCAGCTCTCAATGAGAATCTGCGTGTTTCGATGACAAATGCAAATGGGCTTGCGAATATGATGGGACCTATTTCAAATAACCTCGGAAACATCCAGTACGTTGTCCTTGTTATAGTAGGTGCTGTTATTGCAATACATACCAATGGCATCTTCACGATAGGAACATTAGCTGCATTCCTGCAGCTCTCACGCTCATTCTCAATGAATATAAACCAGATAGCTCAGCAGTCAAACAATGTTCTTTTGGCTTTGGCTGGTGCGGAGCGTGTATTTGAGCTCATAGATGAGAAGAGTGAGACAGACGAGGGAAAAGTAACTCTTGTCAATGCCGTATCTGAGAATGGAACTATAAAAGAGAGTGCAGATAAGACTCATCTCTGGGCATGGAAAAAGGCTGATGGTACGCTTGTTCCTCTACGTGGCGATATTGTGATGGATCATGTTGATTTCTCTTATATTCCAGGTAAGACGATCCTTCATGATATATCCCTTTATGCAAAGCCTGGGCAGAAGATTGCATTCGTAGGTGCAACAGGTGCTGGAAAGACAACGATAACGAATCTTCTCAATAGGTTCTATAATATCGAAAGCGGGATGATAAGATTTGATGGCATTGATATCATGGATATCAAGCTATCAGATTTAAGGCATTCACTTGGTATGATCTTACAGGATACAAGCCTGTTTACAGGAACTATAAGAGAGAACATAAGGTATGGCCGTCTGGATGCTACTGATGAGGAAATTGAGAATGCTGCAAAGCTTGCAAATGCCCATGAGTTCATAATGATGATGAAAGATGGTTATGATACAGTAATTACTAACAATGGAGAAGGGCTTTCTCAGGGGCAGAGGCAGCTTCTATCTATTGCAAGAGCTGCTGTTGCCGATCCTCCTGTAATGGTAATGGATGAAGCAACATCTTCTATTGATACTAATACTGAAGCTCTGGTTCAGGCGGGAATGGATCGTCTGATGGAGAATAGAACTGTATTCGTAATAGCACATAGGCTTTCAACAGTCAGGAACAGCAATGCAATAATGGTTCTTGATCATGGGCGTATCATTGAACGTGGTGATCATGATGAGCTATTAGCGCAGAAAGGACTGTACTGGCAGCTTTATACAGGAAGTGCTGAATTAAGCTGAATAAGAAGCCGTGGTTCGTGCCACGGCTTTTTCAATCAGAATGGGAGCTTGTCTATTTCTGCAGGATCATTCTCAATTGCAGGAGGCAGTGATACTCTGCCATCGAATGCCTTCATATCCTTGAATCCTGTACCTGTGATAAGCACGACAGCTGTGGCATTGTCTCCTAATTCTTTCCTGAAATGCTCAGCATCCTTTCTGAATGCTGCATATGCACAAGCAGCTGCAGGTTCAGCAAGCACTCCGGATTCTCTGGTAAGCTCAAGCTGTGATGACTGGATGTCTTCATCATCTACAGTCACAGCCCATCCTCTGCTTTCCTTTATGTACCTTACAGCCATTCTTCCATTTGCAGGAAGACCTACTGAAATTGAATCTGCTCTGGTTGTTGCATTGAATTCAGTATAGTCATCATGGAGCAGTGCATTGGTTATTGCTCTTGACTGCTCGCTCTGCGCAGCTATCAGGCGAGGCAGCTTATCGATGAGGCCGGCTTTTTTAAGATCAATGAAGCCTTTTGCGACTCCTGCGATTATGCATCCGTCTCCAACTGGGATATAGACAGCATCAGGAGCTTTTCTTCCAAGTTCTTCGAATAGCTCTATTGATATTGATTTCTTGCCTTCAATGGTCATCGGATTATATGCTGTGTTCCTGTTGATTCCACCTTTCTTCTTTGTGTATTCAATAGAGAGTCTGAACGCATCATCATAGGTTCCTTTGACAGGAACGACTTTCGCTCCGTATAAGACTGACTGCATGAGCTTATTAATAGGAGCAGATGCCGGAACGAATAGGATTATATCAAGGCCAAGAGCTGCACCTACTGCACTCATTGCAGCTCCTGCATTTCCTGTAGATGCAAGTGCTATTTTCTTCTCCCCAAGAGCTCTGGCCTGAAGTGCAACTTCATAGCTTGCTCTGTCCTTGAAGGACCCGGAAATAAGCTGTGAGTCAAGTTTGAAAAGAAGATTAGGAGTTCCTAGTTTAGCAGCAATCCTATTTGGCCTCATCAGAGGTGTCCCACCTACAGGGAATTCTCTCTCATCGTCACTTGGATAAGGGTAGAAGTCATTTGGGCTTACATGATCCTTTTCTGCTGCCTTTCTCAGTACATCATCTGATAGTTCGACTATCAGGTTGCCCCTGCTGAATGTCTTTCCATCATTCTTCTTCTCACATTCTGGACACTGATACATCAGCTTATCTGTCTCATATATTTTCCCGCAGTCGCTGCATACATATCTGAAACGCATAAAAACTCCTGTAATTGATAAGGCCGGGGTCAAAGGCCCCGGCTCCGATATTAACCGGATATAATCATATTATTGAATTCTGTGATTATCTTATCTATTTTCTTCGTCGTCTTTGGAATATCCTTCCAATAAGACCTATCATACCACTGTCTATTCAGTTCTTCATAGCTCTTTCCCTGCTGTTCTACCCATGTATAGTACTTGAGATTATGTATGCGCAGCCTATCATAGTAGCTGAGTTCCAGAGCATTATCTATTGTCTGATGCAGAAGTGATGCTGCATGTACTTTTGCAGCTGAAATCTTGCAGAATTTACCATTCTGCTCTTCAAGCTCAGCAAGTCTGGATGTATACATTACGGAGCTATCTGTCAGGATAGTGAAAATAACATCATCTTCATCCATCTCATAGTATTTTGCCATCTTGATTGCTGAGAGCGTATTTCCGATACCAGAGATTCCGAAGTATTTGAGATTGTTTATATCTTCATCAGAGATTCCGATTGATCTGAGATATTCTATGCCCGATTCCTCATTGAATAGCCTGTATATATCCATGCAGTCCTGGTCATCGATTGAGAGAACCATGTCTGTATTTTTCACATTATGGATCCAAGGAACATGCTTGTCTCCGATTCCTTCGATTCTATGTCCGCCAAATCCATTTCTGAGTAGAGTAGGGCACTGCAGTGCTTCTCCTGCTCCTATTTTGAGTTCAGGATATACATCTTTTAGATGATCTCCTGCTGCAAGTGTGCCACCGGAACCAGTGGATGATGCATATCCTCTTACGTTATCACTCTTGATTCCGAGTTTCTTAATCACTTCTAGTATAGCAGATCCGGTTACCTCATAGTGCCATAGATAGTTTTCAAACTGCTCAAACTGATTGAATATTACAATGTGCTTGCCTCTTGTTTCATCCAGCTCATGGCATTTGTCGAAGATTTCCTTGACGTTTGATTCGCATCCTGGGGTTGCGATTATCTCGCCTGCTACTGTCTTAAGCCATTCAAAGCGCTCCTTAGACATCTCAGCTGGCAGGATTGCAATGCTCTTGCATCCTAGAAGCGCTGAGTTATATGCACCGCCTCTGCAGTAATTTCCTGTGCTAGGCCATACTGCCTGCTGATTCATTGCATCAAAGTTTCCTGTCGCAAGTGCTGGTGCGAGGCATGAATATGTTGCACCTACTTTATGTGCTCCTGTAGGGAAGTATTTTCCTACAAGTCCTATGATTCTTGCTTTGCAG
>CAKQRI010000012.1 GCA_934271365.1 uncultured Spirochaetales bacterium | reverse complement strand
TTTTTACATCTGATCCTATTATGCTCGAGGCATCAGTTTCAGCTCTGAGAATATATTTCTTCGGATTTATCTTTATGGCTTTCCAGACCTCAGGGCAACAGACATTTGTAGCTTTGGGAAAAGCTAAGCAAGCCATATTCTTCTCTTTATTCCGCAAGGTTATAATAGTTGTTCCTCTTACAATTATCCTGCCTTATTTCTTCGGCATAAATGGTGTAATGCTTGCTGAGCCTATAAGCAATGTAGTAGGTGGGCTTGCAGCCTACCTTACTATGTGGCATATTGTGATGCCTGAACTTGAAAAGATGAAACATTGATTTCATCATACAGCTTATCTCCTGCTTGTATAATGTGAAGTTATTTTATGAAGTCGAAGGGGCATCTTTATCAATATATCAACATAATCCTGTTGATTTACCCGCCTGCTAGTTCCATAATCATAGCTATGGCTAATGGTGAAGAAGATTTAGCAGAAAAGAATAAAGGAAGACGCAAGCCTGCTCCTGAAAAGCGCTATATGAAGTGGAAGGATTCTTTTGGAGAAGAGGATTCTGAAATGCTTTTGGAAAAGTCATCTAAATGGAGTGCTTATAAAGAGAGCAGAGGTGACTATGACGATGAATGATAAGCCACGATAGAATGCTTATCATAGTCTTTCAGCAGAATGCATTTGGCACTCTCTGTAATTCTATGTGCCGTGATGGCTTGATTATAATTCAGAAAAGCATTGAATGTTATATACAAAAGAAGAGGTCATATCAAGCCGATATGACCTCTCTTTATTGCTGGATTCAGAATCAGTTTGTACCAAGTCCCATGATCTTCTGAAGATAAACTGTGTAGAAGTCATTGTGGAGCTTATCTGAAGACAGGATTGAATTCTGCAGGTCTGAAAGTGAGAGCTGGCCTGCATATGAGCTATACATTGCTGATACATAGTTTGCAATGTAGTTTGTGCCATTTGATGCAGTAGGTCTTACAACAATGTAAGATGTTCCTGAAAGAACAGGTTCTAGAACGCTTCCATCTTCAGCGCTGAAGAGCTTATTCTCAAAATCAGAATCAGCTGCAGCATTTGCAAGAAGACCTGTGTAATCACTGTAGTTGAAAGATGCAATGAACTGGCTTGAGCCAGGGTTCTCTGCAACATTTGACACCTTAACTACTTCAAGATCATACTTATCAGCTGCTTCATCGAAGTCATTCTGGGCAACTGCATATACATCATTTGCAATACCTGCTAAGTATGTTGTCATGATCTGATTATCATTATCTGCGATGTACTCTTTGATGTGCATGAGAGAATTCTCTGTTGTGAAGTCTGCTACAGCTGGCTCTGCATCTACTCTGAAGATTGTGTAGCCTGTTGCTGTTGCATAAGGACCTGCATAGTCACCAACAACAGTTGAGAATACTGTATCGGATGCTCCATCTATGCCTGTGAGTGTTCCATCAAGCTCATGCTTGAATACAGCGCCGACCTTACCATTGTTTGCAGCGTATGCATCAACACTCGATGCTGCAGCTTCTTCGAAAGTCATTGAACCATCTTTGAGCTTTGCAAGTGTGTCATTAGCTTCAGCTTCTGTAGAATAAGAAAGTGTAGAAAGACCGATTTCAACGAAAGGCTCAGGATTGTTTGTAGCATATGTGATAGCTTCTTCATCTCCATATGCATTCTGATCAATTACGATATATTCAAATGATCTTGTATTTCCGTTGATTGTCTCAATGAACTCTGTCTCTGCATCACTGATTTTCACATTTGCGATATCAGACTCAACACTCTGGAATGGAAGTGACATAGCAACATAGCTTCTGATGAATTCCTTATCGCTCTTAGAAGCTGCATCATAGCGCTCTGTATCAAATTCTCCATCGCTGTTGTTCCAGTATCCTGATGATACGATGCCATCTGCAATAGCATCAGAGCTGGCTTTGACTCCAGCTTTGTCTGCCATTTCATTGAGAGCTTCATATACAACAGCATTCTGGAATGCTGTGTAATAAATCTGGAAATAATAGCTATTAGGGATTACTCCACCATTCTGCTGGGCATAGTAATTTGCAATATTCTGAAGCTGGTATGAGAAGAAATTGCCATTCTTGAGCTCAATCTTCTTTCCATTATATCTTCCAAATACAATAGAAGTATCTTTCAGGGTAGTGAAACCTGTTGCAGGAAGAATGAAACCAAAGGAAATGAGAATAAGAACAACAACACCGAAGACCCATCCAACCTGCTTTGCGGAAATCTTCTTTTTCTTCTTCTCGGTATCCTTATGGTTTTTCTTGCCATTAGGAAATTCAACTACATTCTTTTCATCTGTAGGCATGACCTGAACCTCTTTTTTTGTGATAAAATAAAAGCTGCCGTAAATTTTTACGGTCTTCTTAAAAGTACCATTTATAACTAAGCACTGTCAATGAAAAAGGTGCTTTGGCCATATTACATATCAAGCAGAAATGATGTAGATGAGGATATGTGCTGCTTCTGTGTGAAAATAAGGCTTTTTATTGTATTTCCATGTAACCTGTATGCTGTTTCATCATTTGTATAGAAGAGCTGGCCTCTTGATTTTTATGGGCTTTCTAATAATGTTATATTTATGAAAAGAATTTTAGCCATTGCAGTTATTATGCTTGTTCTAGCTTTTGCTTTGAATGCAAAAGAGGCGTATTATTCTGCAATAATAAATGGCTCATATCTTTCAGATTTTGCATATGGCATGCTTCCTGTATCTCTCTGGGGCGATTTCGGAATTTCAGGTCTTGATATTGCTAAGAATCTTGATTCTAAGATATATGCGCGTTTGGAAGCCGGTCTGACACAGCGTTCCGTATTTCAGGATCCAGCAACAGGGAAGCTTCTTTCAAATGGCTCTGGAAATGAGTATACTGTTGCTTTTTCAGATGGCTCAATTGTTTATGAACAGGGAGTCATAGATAACAGGAAGAAGGATAGTCCGGATATGCTCACAGCATCATTCATTCTGAGAATGCGCTGGGAACAGGCTTTTGCTGATTTCTCTGATATAAGAAATGGGAACTATGCAGGCATTTTCAATGATAAGACATTATTCCCGGATGAGCTTTCATCACAATATCCTATCGGAACTCCAGATCTTGGAGGTGGTAAGTACTTCCTTTCAAATTCTCTGAATATAAAGCTGGCATTTAATATGATGGATGATGACTATATCGCTCCTGAAGGATATAAAGGGGAAGTAAGCCTGCTGTTTGCTCCTTGGTTCTTAATGAATAAACTCAGTGCTTTCCAGTATACACAGACAGATGCATTCAGAATGGATCTCAATTTCTACTTTAAGCATACCTTCGTATCAGAGCAGGAGTTTTTCAGTGGAAGAAACCGCTATTCTTTATATATAGATACATCATTTAAGAACCAGATTCTCGCAGGAAAGGCCGTCCCTCGATATCTCATGAATACATCGCTGATGGGACGGAGAATACCTCCTCGGACATATATGATGAGTCTTAATTCAACACTCTGGCTTGTTGGTCCAGAGGTGCTTTCCAAGGGAACATATCCAGGAGCATACTGCTATTTTGAGAATGCGATATCTGGCGGGGAGCTGATGAATACCGAGTCAGAAAAAGGCTTTGATTTCCTTGGTGGCATCGGAATCGGAGTAGATATGCATATAATGGGTGTTCTCAGGATATTCTTTGAATATAAGTTTATATATACAAAGATTCCAGGAGAGAAAACCGGAAGCGATTTTTCACTTGGTGGATATCTTACTGTTCTGTTTTAGAATCCTTTCTGAGCGCTTCTTCCCTTTCTATTTCCTTTGCATAGGCTAGTGCCTTCTCCTCTCCCTTCTCTACATAGAAGCCAGCATCTCTTTTCTGAAGCATTTCCTTATATAGTGCTTCAAACTGCTTTGCGACTTCTCTGCCATCAAACAGAGGTAGGGATTTCAGAGCTGCATCCCTCTTTGCATTCCTTTCAGCTTTGTTATTCAGAGCTCTATCCATCTGGCGTGCAAGGTCTTCCTCATCCCCGCCTTTGAAGTACCAGCCCTGATCTGCAGAAACGATAGCTGTCATATTAGGAACATCTGCGCAGATTACAGGAGCTCCTGAGCAGAGAGCCTCAATGACTGTGATTGCCTGGTTCTCTGAAAGAGATGCTGTTACGAATGCACACACTTTAGATAGGATTTTTGATCCGATGATCTCTCCGTTTGGAATGAGCCCTGTCATTAGGACATTATCCTGCATTTTCAGCTTTGTTACCATGTTCTGGAGTCTTTCCTCCGCAGGTCCTCTTCCTATGCATATAAGCTTCGCATCAGGATTGTTCTTCAGACATAGAGCAAAAGCATTGAATGTCACATCTATGGCTTTCTCATATCCTAAGCGTCCGACATAGATCAAAGTCTTAGGACCTACCCATTCAGGTGGAATCTGGTGGGGTAGCGGAAGCTCTTTCAGTTCAGGGTTGAATCTTGATGTGTCGATTCCATTTGAAATATATCTTACGTCAAGCGATGGGTACTTTGCCTGAATCTGCCTGCAAGTCTTCTTTGACGGTGCTGTCGCTACCCATGTGAGTTTGTAGAATGGATTGAATACTACAGTCCAGATTGCTTTTGTTGCAGCTTTTGAGAGCTTCATGCTCTTGAGTGCATACTGAATGTAAATAGGATCATCAATCAATGTATGATGGGTTCCCACTGTTGGTATATGCAGCTTCCTTGCGGCATGATTCAATGACATGCCCATCAGCCATGGTGTTGTATTATGAACAATGTCAATCTTGTGCTTTCTGAGAATCGGAGCTAAGAATCTGCCATATGTCGGAATCATCCTCATTCCTTTATATATATATGATGGCAAAGCTCTGATGTGGATGATGTGGATTCCATTCTCAATCACATTATCCTTGAATTTATTGCTATAAGGGACAAAGAACCATACTTCGTGCCCCATATCTATAAGATTCCTTGCCAGGTTTATTGTTGTTGTTATTACTCCATTAGTCTCTGGATAGAAGATATCAAAACCGAAAGCAATGCGCATAAATTGAACTTTCCTTAATTTATTGTTGTGACTATTTCAATAATAACATGAGATTGCAATTATTGGCAATTGAATCGGGATTGATGGATATGGTGTGGCAGTCTCTATAGATTGTCCATTCAATCAATATAGATGGATTGGACGCTGAAATGCTATTATCATATATTACGATATGTAATCTAAGGAGATGATGGAATGCGCGCAATGTGTGTTTATGTTGATGGCGGAAAAGGACACTATGTTCCAGCAAAAGCTGTTATGGAAGCTCTTGTATCAATGGGCCATCAGGTAGCACTTGAGGAATTCTTTGACTATCTTGATATCCGCTGGCTTGGATCTATAAATAAATGGTGGTGGAGGCAGATGCTGAAGCATTCAAAACTTGAAAGAAAGCTCAGCCAGCATAATGACTCTGATTCGAATGGGATGGAGATGGCTATTAAGTTTGCCTGTAAGCACTGTGAACGTGCTTTTGTATCCAATATGGAGGAAGAGCCGGTTGATTTCATCTTCTGCACGCATCCCTATGCTAGCACAATTCTTTCTGCCATGCTGAAGGATCTTGGAATAAAGAATATACCAGTATATTATTTTGCGACAGACGTTTTCAGTGCTCCTGTTGCTACTATATCTGACGATATAAGGAAGTTCTACATATCTACAGAAGAGGGAGCGGAACGTGTTAAGGCTATGGGGCAAAGGCCTGAGACTATAGAAGTCTGCCCATTTCCTCTTCAGAAGAATGTTGCAGAAAGTCCTAAGCTTTCAAAGAAGGAAGCTAGGAATAAGCTTGTTATTGATGAGAATATGTTTACTATACAGCTCAATTTAGGCGGGGAGGGACTTGGTTCAATAGCGCTTCTTGAAGGCCTCTTCAAGAATAATCTTCCAGTTCAGGTCGTAGTGCTTGGCGGAATCAGTAAGAAGATGAAGAAGAAGCTGGATAGCATCAGGAAGAGGTATAGAAATGCTGCAGCAAAGCTTGTTATTGCAGGTTTTGTGAATAACGTTAATGAATACCTGGCTGCATGTGACATCATCGCAGGCAGGGCAGGGATAAATACTATTGTAGAGGCCATGTATGCCCATCGTCCGTTTATGATTACAGAGCTTGTGTATACAGTGATACCTTCTGCTGAATATGTTGAGAAGTATAAAGTTGGCTGGAACTGTACAGATGACACTGATAAGCAGCTAGAGATTATAAAGCGATACATATCAGGTAATGATGATATCAATTCTCTTGATATGAACTTCTGCAATATACCTATTGTCTACAGTGCGGAGAAGCTGGCTGATATGGTTGCAGATGATGCATCATCTTTTATCAGTAAGGATTGATTTCACTTTAAGTTGGGTGGGGGATTTCCTCACCCCAATTTTTTTGCTAAAATACTTATTAAAAAATATATTATATAAAATAAATTATACCGTAATCAGTATATTAATATGTTTTATTATACAAAATTAAGTGCAGTATTATTGCCTAGAAAAAGTCTGTTTCAGAGCTTTTTCTTATAACTAGAAATGTTTTCCAGATGATATGAACTCTGCTAGATTTTCGTGAATTATACCATTTCTATGTTGCAATAGATGGTCCATCGTCAGCAAATATTTAGGATAATTGTCATTTATAGCTTCTAAGGAGCTGTATTCTCTTTCTTCTGTTAAGTTATTGCCGTTTTCGTCAATATTTCCGTTGTCAATATACCTTGCAACTTGGACATATGCATAACTCATATCTGGTTTTCTCAGGATGAAATCGACTTCGAGGTTTTTTATTTTGCCAATGCTTATTGAGTTCCCGATGCTTTTTGCATATTGATATACGATATTCTCTAAGACTGGACCGTATGGAATCCTATTGTCAGTGTTTCGTAGGAAGAAGAAACTTAGATCCGTTAAGTAATATTTTTCTTCTCCATAGAGGGGCCTTTTGCTTTTTAGGTCAAAACGCTTGCATTTGCATATTATTTTAAGATTTTCAAGCTCTTTGATATATCGATATACAGTCTCTTTTCTGACTTTTTCTTTCTTTGTCTTTGATATGTAATTGCATAGTCCATTTATCGACATTGTTGACCCGAAATTGTTTATTATGAACTGCATTATTGTATCAAAAAGTGCTTTTTTCTGATTCTTTTGCTTTTATCTATATCTTTTTGAAATATTTCATTTACTACGCTTTGCACATACAATCGTTTCTGTTCAATTGTGTCATATTTGACTGCTTGAGGAAATCCACCTTCGTAGATATAGTTACTTAGCTCAATATCGAGATTTGGGTTCAGTTCCTTTCCAAAGTATTTTTTCATACCTAAATACTCATCGAATGTAAGTGTTGAAATCTCCAATTCAATATATCTGCCAGTAAGTTTCGTTATAAGTTCTCCAGATAGGAGATAAGAGTTGCTTCCAGTTATGAATATTGAGTATTTTCCTTCCTCCCTGTAAGCATTAATGCATTCTTCAAATGAAGAGACATTCTGAATTTCATCAATGAAAAGATATAAGTCACCAGCTGAATCCTTTGTTTTATCATCAATTATTTTTTTCTAGCTGTTCTGGCTTCTTTACCCTTATATATGGTCTTTGGTCAAGGTTGATTGAGATTATATTCTTTTCTTCAACTCCATTTGCAATCAGCTATTTCTGTATGGATAGAAGCAATGAGGATTTTCCGCATCTTCTGACACCTGTAATGACTTTTATCATTGACGTGTCATTGTAAAAAGGTCGTAGTTTTGATAGGTATTTTTCTCTTTGATATAACTTGTCAATCATACTAAATATTCTAGTCTGAAACGGACTTTTTGCAATTTTTATCGAAAAAGTCAGTTTCAAGAGCACATTTGATATGTTTTTTAGTTGTGTTTCTACTGATTCATTTCATTTATAAATTGATAAGAGCTTATAATGGAGAAGAGTTATAATTACATAAATATGCTGTTGATTTTAATAGCTAGCAAAGGAGGAATATAAAAGCTTCTCGTGCTATCTGCTTCCAAGAGACATTCCAAAATGCTACTGGACTTATAAAATGAACTGTGAGTAGCAAGAAGCACTTTTGTAATGCATCAGATTCAGGAAATTGATATATAGCTTTAGGTATTGATTCAATAAGAGGCTTCTGCTTTTATCAGCTTTGCCTCTATGATTGTCTTTAGATAATATTATATGTACGGGTTGTTTATTTTGAGAAGAGCTTTCCGAAGAATCCCTTCTTCTCTTCATAATCTTCACATTTGTAGCCTTCCAGTCTATAGCCTGTTGGATCGAGAATCTTTTTGAATTCACTCTCAGGGATTGCTTCCTCTGCTATTACCACAGTCTCTGCTTTCTTGGCAGACGATGAGACCTTCTTCACGCTCAGAGCATTTCTTATAGCATCGTTTACATGGCTTTCACACATTGAGCACGCCATTCCGTTAATATTAAGTGTTATCTTCTTCATGGTTAGTATTTCCTAACTAAGTATTATGGCTTTTTATGGATTTATGCAATATGCATGGAAAATAAAAAACCGAGATTTCTCTCGGTTTATTGTTGAGCCGCAAAGGCTTCGAACCTTTGACCCACAGATTAAGAGTCTGTTGCTCTACCAGCTGAGCTAGCGGCCCATTAAAAGAGCGGGAAACGGGACTTGAACCCGCGACATCCACCTTGGCAAGGTGGCGCTCTACCACTGAGCTATTCCCGCATGACTTTAACGTTTTTACACCAAATCCATTTTTGTGTCAACACTATTTGAAAATATTTCTGAAATTGAACTGTTATGATTTTCCTGCAATTATAGCTCTGTCTTTTATATTGCTCATGTTAAGATCTTTGAATAATAATCCGATTTCTGCAGGAATATCATAAAGCGTGCAGTCAAGCTTTCCCTTAAACCATTCCACATACATGCTTGATAGTCCGCCAGCAAAATAGCATGCCCTCAATAGAAATGGCTTAGACTCTCTGACTTCCTTTGGTATTGATTCATCATTTTTCAGATACTGTATGAATATATCCATTAGGTGGTCAATGAATTTCCCCGCTTCAGGTGCATTGATCAATGTCCTATAATAATCTTCATTCTCTGATAGGAAAATGCTTACCTGGAGAAGCAGCGGTGTTGGATGCTGAGAGAAATTATCGAAATGGAACTGCTTAAGTAATTCCATAAGCTTATCGACGACCTCTTGTTCAATCTCATCTGTTAGATCCTTTATGCATGAATAGTGGGCATAGAATGTTGCTCTGTTCACACCTACAGCATTTACTATATCTGTTATTGTTATGCTTGATGTATCTGACTTTTGCTTCAGCAGATTCACAAAGCCCTGTTTTATAAGCTTGCGGCTTCTCTGCGCATTTTTATTAAGCTTTTTTTCTTCCATGGCAGAGAAAAATAACAGAAAAATAAAAAAATTCCAACATCTGTATAACTAAAAACAGTTAGTTTAATTATTTTTTATTGAAAATTTTGATATTAATAATGAATAATTACTTTATACTAAATAAAATATATTCAAAAATGAACAAAAACATGAAAATGTCTGAGATTATACATTGTAGGCTAAATGTGTATTTTATATGTATGGCTAATATTGTCAAAAACATGTTGTTTTTATTATGTTTTTCAGTGTTTTATATTAGGATTCGGTATGAAAGGTAAGAAACTAAAGTCTATTTTAATGTACATCGTTCTCTTCGCTGTCTTTTTTGCACTGTATTATGCTCTGCGCTGGTTCTATTCAACAAGAACAGAAACAGAATATGAAAGACCGACTTCCCCTGTTGAAGTGGTATATCCAGAGATAAGGGATGTTGAAACAAGTGTAACGTTATCATCATTCATTGATGCAGATTCTATTATTCCTGTCACTCCTTATGTTGAGGGGACAATCATTGATTACTATGTTACAGAAGGTGACTACGTAAAAGAAGGTGATCTGATTGCTAAGATCGATCCTGAGCCATACAGGCTTCAGAGAGATCAGGCAGAGGCTGCCTATCTTGGCTATCAGAGCTCATTTGAGCGTGTTTCCAATCTATATAAGACAGATTCTGTATCAAAGCAGGATTATGACACCGTGAAGGCCCAGCGCGATGCAATGAAAGCTCAGCTTGATCTTGCAGAGCTTCAGCTTGGATATACAGATGTTGTTGCTCATACTGAAGGCACAGTGCTTAAGACTGTTTCTTCAAAAGGCAGTACTGCGATGAAGGGCACTCCTGTTGCAATGATTGCAGATCTCAATGATCTTGTTGTTAATCTCAACCTGGGAGAGCAGTACTATAGTCTTTTCCATGATGGACAGGATTATTCGATTACTGTTACACGTCCAGCTACTGATTACTCTGAAGAGATTTCAACTAATGCTCATATAAAGGCTGTCTCACCGTACATTGATTCATCAAGCCGCAACTTCAAGCTTTATCTTACTCTTGATGATTCAGAGTCCTTCAAGCCTGGAATGTTTGTTAAGGTCAAGGTTGTTACATCTGAGAAGACCGGTTACAGCTTAGAGAAGAAAGCTGTTAAGCTTGATGGCTCTGCATATTATGTAGAGGATGATACTGCTGCATATATAGACCTATCAGAAGCATATTCAAATGATGATTATGTAATCCTTCCTGAAGGATTTGAAGATAAGGCATTCATAATCAAGGGACAGAACAGCATATTTGCTGGTCAGCAGGTAAATATTGTTGAAGGTGAGTAGGAAATGAAGATCACACGTTATCCAGTTGCCCATCCAGTCATTATCGCAATGACACTTCTGGCATTAGGCGTATTCGGCCTGATGTCACTCGCTGACACGAATACAGAATTCCTGCCAGATATCTCAAATCCTATGGTATATGTAATAACAATATACCCTGGTGCATCATCCTCAGATATCGAAAGCAGTGTAACAGATATTCTTGAAGAGGATTTTGTTACTCTTCCAAATTTCAAGAGCATGTCATCTCAGTCGATAAACAGTGCATCTATTGTCTCAATCACATATCAGGATGGAATTGATCCATATGATGAGATTGATGAAGTAAGAAACAGAATCGATGATCTTATAGATGACCTTCCATCAGGTATACAGGGCCGCCCTTATGCTCTTGTCGGCGGAACATCCATGCTTCCTATTGCCTCCTTTGTCGTTGAGTCTGAAGGTGGAGACATCAACGCAATATCAGATTATGTGGATAATACAATCAAGCCTCAGCTTTCACAGATTGAGGGAGTATCAACTATCACTGTAAATGGTCTGAGGGAATCCAGAGTCGATGTTAAGCTGAGAATGGATGATATGGACTCAAGAGGCATTTCTCCTCTGTCTGTCTATCAGATGATTTCTGCATCCAACTACTCAATCCCTCTTGATTCTGTATCATACCAGGGAACAAGCATTGATGCGAAATATGATGGAAACTTTTCTGATATAAAGGAAATCGGAGAACTCCCAGTAGGCTATTCATTGGATGGCGGAATCATAAAGCTCTCTGATGTCGCTGATATATCCATCGACTATCAGGAAGGTGACTATAGAGTAAGCCGTGATGGAAAGGCTGTCATCTCTGTTGATATCTGCAAGAGAAGTGATGGAAATACAATCGCAATAACAAATAAGGTAAAGGAAATTGTAAAGAGCGAAGAGGAGAAGAGTGGAGGAGCACTTAAGATCTCTATGGTCAGTGATGACTCAACTCTTGTAAATTCGTCGCTTTCAACTGTAATCCAGTCTGGTGCTATGGGTGTATTGATTGCTATCCTAGTAATCTATATATTCCTTTCAGACTGGAAGGCAACAATCATCATCGGTCTTTCTATTCCTCTGTCAATCTTCTTTACCTTCATCGGAATGAAGCTCTGCGGAATAACCGTAAACCTTCTCTCCCTTTCAGGTATAGTAGTAGCTCTGGGTAACATAGTCGGTGCTGCAATTCTTGTGCTTGACCAGGTTTACAGATTCTATCAGTCGACGGATGGTGAGGGAAAGGCTCTTTATAGCGTTAATCAGTCAATATTCAATGGAACTGATGGCGTAATAGGCTCTGTAATGGGATCAGGACTCACAACTATTGTTGTATTTGTTCCTATTGCTGCTATGTCAGGTCTTGTTGGACAGATTCTCAAGGATGTATCAGTTACATTCATGCTGTCTCTCTCCGCATCTCTCCTTGTTGCTATCATCTATATTCCATTCCTGATGAAGAAGCTTCTGAGAGAAGATGATGATAAGAGAAAGCCTGCACGTGATAATATAGTAGTCAAGGGCCTTAAGAGGATTGAGAAGAAGTATGCAAGGAGCCTGTATTTTGCAGAAGCACATACTCCATTCATGCTTGTTGCTGCATTCCTTATCCTTCTCCTGTCTTTTTATGTACTTCCTAATATGCAGTTCTCATTCATCCCTTCAACGGATAATGGTGACTTCTATATCAATGTATCATTGCCTGATACCTATTCACTTGATGATACAGAGGCTGTGATGAATAAGATTGAGCGTATGGTCATAGATAATGTTCCAGAGCTTAAGACAGACGTTGTATTCTCAGGCAAGGATATGTCGCCAATGAGCCAGGCATCAAAGAATACAGGCGCAATTCATGCAGTTCTCGTTCCGGTAAAGGATAGGGATAGGGACATACATGATATCATGCTTGAGATGCAGTCAATGGTCAGTGCTGCAGTTCCAGATGCAACAATAAGCGTTGAGAACGGAGGTTTTGACCGTCTGATCAGCCTTGTATCAAATGGTGGTGGATATGGACTCACTCTTGTCGGAAATGATGCAGAGGAGCTTTATGCAGAGGCAGAGAGGATTGAGCAGCAGCTGCTTACATATAAAGAGGTAATTACTACATCAATCAATGCTTCAAATGATGCAAAGACAGCTGTAATCAATGGCACATATGACTATATGTCATCTCTAGGCGTTCCTTCATATGAAGCCGGCCTGACAAGTGCAATCCTGTTCTATGGTACAGATATCGGAAAGTTCACGGATAAGGATACTGATGATCGGTATGATATCCATCTATCATCAGATATACAGGATAGGCCTCTTACAGCAGAACGCCTCAACGATATCAAAGTTCACTCTCTTGCAGGTGCGACTATCCCTCTTTCCAATATTGCGACACTGAATCTTGATGAAGGTCTCTCTCAGATCAACCATGATGATAGAGCCACATCAATCACAGTATCAGCAACACTGACGACAGAGAGTACGGATGGAGTAACGGCTAAGATAAACAAGTATCTTGAAGAGAATCCGCTGAAGAGCGGCATCACGACAAAGACCAGCGGACTTGGAGATCTTGTTTCATCTTCAATGGGACCTCTGGTACAGGCTCTGCTGATTGCAATGTTCCTGGTATATCTTGTAATGGTCGCTGTGTTTGAGCGTTTTGATCAGCCGCTTCTGATCATGCTCCTTTTCCCGTTCTGTATTATCGGAGCAGTGCTTGCTCTCTCTGCATTCGGAAGCAGCATGAGCATTGTATCAATACTCGGTGTTGTGTCTCTTGTTGGAATGCTTGTAAATAACGGTATTGTAATTGCCGATTATGTTAACCAGGCACGTAAGGGAGACAGAGAGAATGCTCTCAGAGAGAGAGGTGTAGAGTTTGATGAATATACAGAGACTCTTGGAATGCTCTCATATGAAGAGGAAAGATCTATTCTTGATAAAGAGACAGCAGAGGGTTCTGCATCAAGACTCAGGCCTATCCTGATGTCAACTCTCACAACTGTACTTGGTGTAATCCCAATGGCAGTTGCAAAAGGTGAGGGTGCTGAGATTTATGCACCTCTTGGCCAGGTAATCATGGGAGGTCTTGCGACTTCCATGATAATAACGCTCTACGTTATGCCTGTTTACTACTACATTCTTGAGCGCATTAAGCTCAGAAGAGTCTATAAAGGAAATAAAAGTTCGAAAGAAGTTAAGGAGATAGAGAAATGAAAAGGAACCTTGTTATAACAGCTTTGATTTTATTGGTTCTGTGTCTCACAGGCTGCTCATCAGTATTTGATGCTGCAATCAGCGGCTCTGTTAAGGATTCTAGCGCAGAGAACAGTTCATCATCTTCCGGAGCCATCGCTGATGCAATGGTTTATGCATATGACAGTGAAAGTGCAATGAATAGTGCATTTGAAAGCTATGATGATACTACTGTATTCTCAGATAATTCAGTTCCTTCAGCTAAGACAACTGCAGATGGCTCATTCTCTATCGCTACTCTGAGATGGAAGACAAATAGCCCATCATATGGTAAGGATGCAGATTCAAAGAGGGTTTATCTTCTTGTATTCCATAAGGATTATGGCCTGAATAAGGTTGCTGGAAGGCTTGTTCAGTCTGATAAGTCAAACAACTTCGGAGTTGTCTATCTTGATAAAGTAAGAACAAGCAAGAATCTTGTGATCAACTTCAAGGATCTTGATCATACAGGGAATGGCTCAGATAACATCTCGAATACATCTGATTTCTCTTATCGCTATAGCTATAATGATGGTTATGGCATAGTTACAGATACAATAAGCAGTGTTACAAATGGTACAAGCACGCTTGTTGTGAAGTACAAAGAAGATTCGGCAGTCCCTGTTGTTACAATCTCTGGCATCCAGAGTGGCTCTGACTGGACATATAAAGGTAAAGACGAAGTTAAGATGGAATATGATGAGTCATCTAAGTCCTTTAAGAACAATAGCCTTTATTTCACTAATGACTGGAAGACAGTAAATCTAACCATCAACCTTAAGGATGGAAGTGCATCTGGGCAATCAACTATAACAGATCCTATATACTTTGAATGGTCCTATCCTAATGGTGATGGAGATACAGTAAAATCAGATTCAGTTACTACTTCTACAGGAAATGTAACTATTGGAATTAAATTTAAGAAGAATACCAATAATACATGCGATGTAACATTGAAGTCATTCTCGAATGCAGAAGGCTGTGATAATGATTGGACTTGGACAAGGGCTTCTGATGATGCAAGAAAATCTGATGTAGAGTCGATTGTTGTATCTGTTAATGGCGATAAGGATACTGTTTCTAAAAGCGTATATTTTAGAAAGAATGTACTTAAGCTTGATAGTGGAATAAGTGGATACTTTGTTTCTACAAAAACTGGAACAGATGGCGGATATGGTAATGCTACTGATGATGGTGTGGATATTTATCTGAAGTATGAGGATGAGAATGGGGAGATGAAAGTCTACTATCCTAGTGCTCGAACAAGTTATCAATTTGTTGGTACTGCAGGTTCAACAGATAGAATAATGAACCATGGTTATTTTTCTGGTTTAGGTAAAGGTTCAAGAATTCCTCTTACTTATGAATCAGATGAGTCTATGTATGAGATTAGCTATAAATCAAAGGATGTTACCCTTACTGTAACTGATGAAACCAATAGCAAGAGTTATGTGGTGAACAGCATGACAACATCATTCTCTGATATTATCTTTGTAAAGTAAGAGGATACAGATGAAGAAGTTAAGTACTATACTCCTGGTTATGCTTATATGTGTGACTGGCCTTGCTGCATCAGAGGCTAAATCTGATGTGATCAATCCTGATTACACATATGAGAGACTTAAGAGTACAATGTCAGGAAATAATCCTGAGATCAGGAAAGCAGAGCAGGTGTATGTCCAGAGCACTCTTGATGTCAAGAATGCTAAAGCTGCTTACCAGCCTCAGATTTCCTCTACGCTTACAGCTACATATATGCCTAATCCTCCTATTGGAAAGATCTCTTACAGTGTGGATGAGCTATCTTCTCAGCTTGGAGTTACTATTCCAGGCTCTGCTTCAGGTGAATATGTAACTCTATATAAGGGAATGGATTCAACCTATTACAATGCAGGAATCTCAATCACACAGCCTGTATTCACATGGGGAAAGATTCCTGAATCAGTAAAGCTTTATCAGAGAATTGCTGATATCAGAGCTCTTGATGTGACAGATAAGGAGAACAAGCTTTCTGCAGAGCTTAAGACAAGACTTACTGCCATGAAATATATGGAAGAGGTCATTTCTAAGCTCAATGATACAAAGGCACTTGCAGATGAGCTTGTTGAAGCAAGCAGTGATGCTTATAAGAATGGAATGCTGTTGAAGCAGGATGTAACAAAAGCAAAGATCACAGCAATGGAGCTAGATGTAAAAGAGCAGGAGGTCATGAAGGAGTATAAGAATAATCTCCAGGCAATCAGGAGCCTCATCGGAGATGATAGCCTTACATCAGATATGATTTCATATGAGATCAATGATGCAGAGATGGATGCTATTGCTTCAATTGATCATGATGAGCTCTATAATCTTGCCACAAGAGAGAATTCAGCACCTCTTACAATGCTTTCAAATCAGAAGGAAGCACTTAGGCTTAAAGAGAAGATTGCAAAGAACAGCCTTTACTGGAAGCCGGATTTCGGTATCAATGTATCACTCAGCTACGGTGGATCTGCATTTCCTCTCGTTGAGACCAACTGGTATAGAAAGAATGACTATGGGATCTACCTTACATTTGCAATCAAGGCTACACTCTGGGATGGCGGTAAGAAGCTTAATGATGTGAAGTATGCAGATAGCGAGATCAAGGCTGCTGAGGCTGATTATGATTCTGCTCTTCTTCAGCTTTCGTCTGCAGCAGAAGAGAACATCTCCCAGCTTGAGCTGTCTGAAGCTAAGATTGAGTATTATCAGCTGAAGCTTGAAGAAGCTCAGGACAGGCTATCTTTATTGGAAACACAGAAAGCTCAGGGCTCTGTATCTAAGACGGATGTTCTTTCGCAGAGAATAGAAGTAAATACTGAAGAGCTTTCAATACTTCAGGAGAAGATAACCAGATCTCAGAGCATATATACTCTGGCTTATCTTACAGGAATATTAGAGTAGTGACGTACAAGGCCGCAGATGTTTTTCTCCGGCCTTGTTTTTTTCAATATAAAGCATTAGATCTCAATGTGCTTGAGCATGGCATCTAGGCCTTCCATATGAAAGGCATGGCCTCCATCTCTAACATCATGGTATATTGTCTTGTCATAGATTGAATACATTCTGTTTGCGCCATCAATCTGTGTAAGTACATTCATAAAACCGCTTTTGCCATTGAGGTGGTCTTCTCTAGCAGACTGTATTGCAAGGCTTCTCGGAGCAATTAAGCCTGCTATATCCATCATATCAAAATCCCTGAAGATACCAGGAACATAGTTGCAGGGACAGTTTGTATTCATATACAGAAGGGAATCCTTAAAGCCATAGAAGTAGCCTGAGATGATTGCTCCATCTATCCGTTTGTCAGCAGCAGATAGGTATAGCGTCTGCATTGCTCCACCAGAAAAGCCTATTGCATATAGAGGCATGTTCTCTCCAAATGCAGCTTTTGCATAATCAGCTATTCTCATTCCCTCATATACCATTATACCTGCTAGGGAAAAGCCTAATGATATAGCAGCATTTGCAAGTTCCCTGCAGGAAGATGCCTGAAATTTCTCCGGACTGTCACCTTGTTCTGCTATCTCCCGTCTTTCTCCAAAGCCTATGGTATCAGGACATATTGCAATATATCCCCTGCGTGCTAGTTCCAGACCGAAATATGCTCCATATTTCTCTGTAAGCTCAACCGTTGTAGCACATATCAGATTCCCTGAAGTCACAAGCTTTCCTGTAGAGTGATGCCCTGCAAGGCATATGAATATCCCTTTGGGAGATTCAGGTCTAAGCACATACATCGGAATTTCTGTCCAGCCCTCTATAGACAATAGGACTTTTTCTCTTGAGATTCCCTCTTCGATTTCTACATCTTCAGTTGTCTCAGAGCTTATTCTGCAATGGCCGATTGATGCTATGAATTCATTTAACTTCAGGTCTTCAATTAGGTTCTCTCTGGCTTTATCCTGCCATATTTCAAAGGAATGCCTTTCATATGGGCCAGAGAAGCCATTTCTTCTGTATTTCTTATCAAAGATTGAAGCTAGAGACTCAATGCATGTGTGGTATCTATCAAAGTGGGCAGTTTCAGTCATTTTTGCTCCAATACGCCCTTTGCCCATACAATGTCATTTACAAGAACACCATCGCATCCCATCTTCTTCCATCTGATCAGATTATCTGCAGAAGTGTATCCAACGCTATCTGGACGTGGCTCTCCTGCCATAATCCATACTTTCTTTCCTGCATTATGCACCCTGTCAACAAGTTCCTGGTTAACCCATGGCTCCCATAGCCTTATATATTCAGCTTTGCTCTTCAGGAATCTATCAAATAAATCAATAGAAGGCATGAAGGATAATACTCTGATATCTTCTGATACCGCTTTGATTATCTCTACATCTTCTGGCTGCTGCACTCCTATGACGCATTTATCCTTGAAATCATTGCCTACTATGCGTTTTGCGAGATCTTCCAGTCTGCTTCCGGTTATCTTGCAATGGAATAGTACTGGATTGATTCCAGATTCAAAGATATTCTGAAGAGAATGTGAAGGATATGATGAATCCTGTACCTGCCTGAGAGTCATGAAATGGCAGAATGCCATATCTTTTACCAGGCAATCCTCACCGAACATTCTTTTTGTATTTGGATCATGGCATATTACCGGAATTCCATCTGAAGTGTATTGGATATCCATTTCAACCATATCAGCACCTACAGAGATGGCATTTCTAGCTGATGCAATACTCTGTTCAGGGTATTTTCCAGGACCACACCTATGAGCAATTAATAAATATCTCATTGTTATCTCCCCTTAATTATTTGCTTTTAATTTCGGATCAAGCTTATCTCTGACCCAGTCGCCAAGAAGTGAAATATCAAGAACGATGAATACGATTATGATGCTTGGTATTATAGCCAGATGCCAGTTTGTCATCAGATAATCCCTGCCATTGCTGACAAGCACTCCTAATGATGTGTCTGGTGGCTGTATCCCAAGTCCTAGGAAGCTCAATGAGCTTTCAAGCAGGATGAACGAGCTCAGCTTCAATGTTGCTTCAACTATCAGGATTGAGCCTACATTCGGAAGTATATGCTCAAAGAGCATTCTGATATTCGATGCCCCCATGGCTCTGCTGCATATTATGAAGTTCTGGTTTTTCAGCTGCAGGATCTGACCTCTGATCAGCCTTGTGAATGTTGCCCATCCTGTGAAGCCTATGATCAGAGTCATTGTCATTTTATCTGATCCGAATATCGAAGAGAGCACAATAGCTAATATGAGGAATGGGATAGACAATCTGGCATCAACTATAAATGATATGATGGTATCCAGAACTCCTCCATATAAGCCACTCAAAACACCTAGGATTGTACCTATTATGGCTGCAATGACCATTGATGTAAGTCCGATCAATAGAGAATTTCTTGTGCCATATACAAGTCTTATGAAGAAATCCCTGCCAAGGCTATCAGTTCCGAGGATATGTCCTTCGACGCCTCCTTTCATGAATGAAGGAGGCTTCAGCCTGCTTGTGATATCTGTTGCACCTAAATCAATCGGAAATAGGATAGGAGCCATCATTGAGAATATGAAGATTATCATGAATAGTGCTATCAGGATTATGATAGATACTGGAACAGCTCTCTGCTTTCTTATTTTCATCTTATTTCAGCCCTCCTTATGCGTTATCCCTGATTCTCGGATCGAGAACTGAGTAAAGAATATCTACCATTGTATTTACAAAGGTAACAGCAACAGAAATTAGCATTACTCCATAAATGATTATCGGATAATCTCGCATCTTTGCGCCATTGATTAGGAGCGAGCCGATTCCTGGCCATGAGAATACCGTCTCTACCACAACAGAGCCTCCTATAATGGTTCCAAGCTGAAGTCCGATTACTGTTACTACAGGAATAAGCGCATTTCTCAGGGCATGCTTGATGAGAACCATATTCTCATCAAGTCCCTTGCTTCTTGCACAGTCAAGATAATCATTTCTCAGGATATCAAGAAGAGATGAGCGTGTGAGTCTTGCTATGCTTGCCATTGGTCCCACGCACATTGTTATCACAGGCATTATGTAGTTCTTTGCTCCTGAATCCCCACCGCTAGGAAGCAGTCTGAATATGAAGCAGAAGACAAATATGAGCAGGATTCCAAGAACAAAGTTCGGAAGTGTTGAGCCAGCAATTGATAGCGTCATTGTGAATCTATCAAAGAAGGAGTTTCTTTTTACGGCAGCAATTGTGCCAAGCATTACGCCAAGAAGGGCAGCAAGCGCAAAAGAAGTGAGTCCAAGACGCAGTGTAGCTCCTATCCGCTCTCCATATAGCTCACTTACAGGCCTCATGTAATTATAGCTTGTTCCAGCATTTCCTGTAACCAGGCTTGTCATCACATCAAGGTACTGCACATGAAGAGGCCTGTCTAAGCCCAGACTTGAGCGCATTGCTATCCTTTGCTCTTCAGTTGCATCATCAGGAAGAATCCAGGCTGTTGGATCTCCAGACATTCTGGTGAATATGAATACCAGTGTTAATATGAACCATATAGTGAGAATTGCTTTAAAAAGACGCTTAAGTATGTATTTTGTCATTTATTAATCCTCTTCATTGTATCTGTGGCATGCTACGAAATGCCCATTTTCTACTTCTTTGAGCTCCGGTTTTCTGATCTCGCAGCATTTCATAGCCTTATCGCATCTGAGTCTGAAAGGACATCCTGATGGTGGATTAAGAGGACTTGGCAGTTCTCCCTCGAGAGTTTTCATTTCGCTCTTTATCATAGGATTCGGAATCGGTATTGCATTTATCAGAGCCTGTGTATAAGGATGTAGCGTATTATCAAAAAGGTCCTGCTTTTCTGCTAGCTCAACAATAGAGCCTAAATACATGACAGCTATCCGGTCAGAAACATGCTTTATTACAGACATATCATGGGATATGAATAGATATGTTGTGTTTCTTTCTCTCTGAAGCTCTTTGAATAGGTTGAGAATCTGGGCCTGTATTGAGACATCCAATGCAGATACAGGCTCATCGCAGATTACGAATTCCGGATTGATTACAAAGGCTCTGGCTATTCCGATTCTCTGCCTCTGTCCACCTGAGAACTCATGAGGATACTTCGTTAGATCCTCTTCTTTAAAGCCGAGCTTTTCAATCAAAGGGATAACCACAGCACTTTTTTCAGCCCTTGTCATCTTTGTATGTATCCTGAGCGGTTCCTCTATGATCCTTCTCATGCACATGCGTGGGTCGATAGAAGAGTATGGGTCCTGGAATACCATTGTTGCTATCTTTCTGTATTCCTTTAAGTAGGACCGATCGAGCTCATGTCCATTTATGTATATCTTTCCCTCAGTTGGCTCTGATAAGCCAATCAGCATATTTGAAAGTGTGCTCTTGCCGCATCCTGATTCTCCGATAAGGCCGAGTGTTTCGCCTTTGAAGATATCAAGGGTTATTCCATCCACGGCCTTTACAATGCCTTCGACATGATGGGATAGTAATCCTCTAGAGACTGTAAAATACTTTTTCAGCCCTTCCGCATGGAGCAGTATTTCTTTATCTTCCACTTGTTTCCTCCAGAAAACATCTTACTTTTCTGTTGTTGCCAATCGGGAAAAGCTCAGGTTCTTTGGTTCTGCATTTCTCACTGCAGTATTGGCATCTGTCATTGAATCGGCAGAACTCGACAGGATATGTAAGTCTTGGAACTGTTCCTTCTATTGTGAACAGCTCTTCCTTATCGCATTCTATTGAAGGAATGCACTGCAACAGGCCTTTTGTATATGGGTGCTTTGGACTGGAGAAGATATCTGCAGTTGGACCTTCCTCTACAACAACGCCTCCATACATCACCATGATTCTTGAGCATAGCTGGGCTACTATTCCCATGTTATGTGTAATGAGGATCATTGAAAGGCCGTATTTCTGATTTATTTCTTTTATAAGATTCAGAATCTGGGCCTGGATTGTCACATCCAGTGCGGTGGTTGGTTCATCTGCAATCAGTATTTTGGGGTTGCATGCAAGAGCTATTGCTATCATAGCTCTCTGCTGCATTCCTCCAGATAACTGGTGCGGGTAGTCCTTAAGCCGTTCTTCTGGTGCGGGAATACCTACAAGACGCATTAGCTCGATGCATCTTTCATGCCTTTCAGCTTTATTCATATCTGTATGGATTCTCAGAATCTCATCTATCTGATTCTCTATAGTATAAACAGGAGAGAGGGAAGTAAGAGGGTTCTGGAAAATCATCGATATTTCGGCTCCTCTGATCTTGTTCATCTCTTTTCTAGATACTCTGAGAAGATCCTTTCCTTCAAACATAGCTGTTCCAGAGACAATCTCTGTATAGCTTCTGTCTATCAGTCCGATTATCGATCTTGCTACAGTTGATTTTCCACAGCCAGATTCTCCTACAATTCCGAGAATCTCTCCTTTTCCTATCGATAGGTCCACGCTATCTACTGCTGGTACTATTCTGTTCTTTGCATGGTAATAGGTTCTAAGGTTCTTGACTTCCAGTAGCGCTCCCATGTTCTCTCCTTTTTAAAGAGAGGAGCCGGAGCTCCTCTCTGATGAAGTTTTCTCTATTTAGTTGCCCAGAATGCATCAGCTCTGAAATTCAGTGTCTGAGATGCATACGGATGCCAGTTGAGACCATCTCTTACTCCCCAGTTCTCAAGAGGGTAGTAAAGGAGTATTCCAGGAACCTCTTCTTTGAAGATCTCCATGAGCCTTCTTGCTGCTTTTGCTCTCGCATCCTTGTCCAGTGATGATGTCAGAATCTCTCCGCATTCCTTCCATTCATCATTAGCCAGTCTCCATCTTGAGCCCCAGAGAAGCCATAAGCCACCAGCAGGATCTGGGAACCTCATTGAGTTGGACCAGTTTCTGATCTGAGTATTATCATCTTCCTTGTCTTTATAGATGACTTTTGCGTTCACACCTATCTGCTTCCACATGTCTACGATTGCCTCAGCAACTTCATTGCCGAATGT
Organism: uncultured Spirochaetales bacterium; assembly: GCA_934271365.1. Classification (GTDB taxonomy): domain Bacteria; phylum Spirochaetota; class Spirochaetia; order Sphaerochaetales; family Sphaerochaetaceae; genus Ornithospirochaeta. The sequence goes on along the minus strand of CAKQRI010000012.1, from coordinate 19,474 downwards.
ATAGTAGCCATTTCTGAGTTCGTATGTGAGTTCCTGGCCATTGTAAGATGACTCAGCTAGAAGCTGCTTTGCTTTTTCCAGGTTATACTCTTCTACAGGGAAATCACTGAAGTACAGGTCTCCGAAATCTGGATACTGATGGCCTCTTGGAATCTCTACCTTTCCACCCCAGAAAGCCTGATTGAGCTTTTCTCTGTCTACTGCATATGAGAGAGCCTGTCTGAGCTTTATGTCGTTGATAGGATCAAGTGATGGATCATCGCTCTTAGCCCAGAACTCAACAAGGTGGATATTTGAGATCGGAAGGCTTACAGCCTTGACTCCCTTTGTGTTTTCAAGAAGCACAGTCTGATCTGCAGGTACATTCGTGATGATATCAAGCTCTCCTGTGATCAGTGCAGTTATTCTGGAAGAGCTTTCAGGTGATGCTACGTATTCAAGATGCTTGACGTGCGGAGCTTCTCCCCAGAATCCGTCATATCTTTCGAGAACAACTTTCTCAGGTGAATATGAGATTACCTTGAAAGGGCCTGTTCCGATTGGGCTCAGTGCGAATTTCTCATCTCCGACTTTTTCAATATAGTCCTTTGGAAGAATCCATGCACCCCAGCTTGAAGCAAGCCTTGTCTCAAGAAGAGGATCAACTACGCTTGTTACAACACGTACTGTGTAATCATCAATGATATCAACATGATCAATTGTGTTCATCAGTGATGCAGCCAGCTCTGTTCCCTTGATTTTTCTCTTGAGGAGCCTATCAAATGTGAATTTCACATCTGCAGCAGTGAATTTTGAGCCATCATGGAATGTGACATCATCTCTGAGATTGAGTTCTAGAGTGTAATCGTCAATTCTCTTCCAGCTCTTTGCAAGCATCGGCTTCAGGCTGTAAGCATCATCCTGATCTGCATAGATGAGAGTATCAAAGATATTGTAATGAACTCTGATTGTTGCATTTCCAACAAGGATTGTTGGGTCCATGCTGTTAGGTACAGATGGTACTCCGACTTTTATCGTATCTACATCTAGAACCTGATTTTCATTGGATGAAGAGCTAGTGGAAGCTGTCTTTGACTCCTGTGTTCCGCCAGCAAAAAGAAAGCATGTACAGAGTAGTGCAATGATTGCAAGTAAAAGCGTTCTTTTCATAAGTTTTTCTCCTTTGATTTAATTATCGAATTGGTAATTTATGTTTGTCCAATTATAGATTTGAATATATTCTATAACTGTAAATTATAAATTATCGTTATGTTAAATCGGTGCGAAGATGGAGCTTAAGGATTTAGAGTATTTTCTGGAAATTGTTGATCAGGGTAGTTTTACAAAGGCTTCTAAGCGCCTGAATGTATCACAGCCAGCACTTAGCCATAGTGTTAGGAAGCTGGAAGATGAATTCCAGTGCTGCATATTAGACAGAAGCACTCGGCAGCTTAATCTCACTTCAGATGGTGAATTTCTATACAATAAAGGCCGGCAGGTAATCCATGATTTCTATTTCATTGAACATTCAATGAAAAATAAGATGCCTGACCAGAGAACGGTTCTCAGAATTGGCATGTCTCCATTTTATAGCAAGTACTATGTGCCGTCACTGCTTCCTATTCTTAACTGCTATCCGACTATCAGATATGAGATTATGGAAGATATCTCTGTTAACCTTGAGAAAAAGCTTATTGATAGAGAGATTGATCTATGCTTTCTCCCTCTTAATCCACGTAATCCCTTATTTGAATATAAGACTATATGCATAGAGGAAATCCTGCTTGCAGTTCCATCTGATTATGAAGTGAATAAGAAGGCCATTGTAGGTAAGGATCTTTCTTATATCAATTTATCAGATCTCAGAAGCCTGCCATTTGTATCACTTAAGAAAGAGCAGAAGATCAGGCCTCTGATTGACAGTGTCTGTCACTCTGCGGGCTTTTCCCCAAATGTAGTGTATGAGACGCTTGACTGGGATACTGTGAATATCATGATAACAAATAGCATCGGTGTAGGCTTTGTTCCTGATATTCTCATGAGCAAGGCCATGGAAGAGAAGAGGCACCCATGCTTTTACAGAATCTCAGAGGGCTCTATAAGAAGAGAGTATGCGGCAGCATGGCTCAGGAACAATCCTCCGACTCATGTAATATATGAGATCATAAGCAGATTCAGAGAGAAACTGCTTAGAATGCATTAAATACAAAAAAGGAGTTAATGCACTAAATAAGTCATTGTAACTAATTTTACATTTGGTGTAGAAACCTGTTGACAAAGAACTGCGAAAACTGCTAAATTCTCATTGTTGCGTCAGCAATGCCGCTTTAGCTCAGTAGGTAGAGCAAAGGACTGAAAATCCTTGTGTCCCTGGTTCGATTCCTGGAGGCGGCATTAAACCATTAATTTTAACTCCTTACGATGTAAGGAGTTTTTTATTCCATCTAAGGTTTGAGACGTTACATTTTCGTTGAAAATTTCCTAAACAAGAAATACACTATCAATATGCTTTCGATTGACGATTATTCAACAGCCAAGGAAATGGCGGAGCGTTGGGGGGTTACCGTCAGGATGGTCATCCACTATTGCGACCGGAATCTGATTCCGGATGCTGTAAAAAAAGGCAATCTCTGGCTTATCCCGACAAAGACAGAAAAGCCTGAAGACAGAAGATTGAAGACATTCAAGAAACAGAGGACTGATGAATGAATGATAAACTCTCATTGCCAACCATATCCGGACAAAACGATACCTTGAAACAAAAGACTGGGAGCCATGCCGGAAGGAGGCTATGGAAAACAATCTCATGAAGATTGAGAAAACAGCCTCGGCTGCAAGATATCTTGCATATACAATGAAGCTTCTCCGGGCTCTTGGTGATAGGGAACTTGAATTGCTTGCTTCTCAGAATGCAGATACGCAGCGTGCAATGATGTGGCTTGCATTCTGCAGGACATATCCTCTGATTGGTAAGTTTGCAGACACAGTAATCAATCAGAAATTCATACAGCATGATTTTCATCTATCCCCAGGAGAATGGAATGAATTCCTCTCAAGGGAAAGCTGTGAGCATCAGGAAATAGAAAACATCGGGAAGGCCTCACGGTTAAAGGCAAAATCCGTATTATTCGGAAATCTTAAGAGCCTTGGATATCTTTCATCGTCAAACGAGCTGAAGGAAGCCATGCTTGCGAAGGAAACAGTCGCAGCAATCGGATCTGATATGAGATTCTTTCCATGTATTGCCGGAGGTTCCAGATGAGCAGTAAGGAAATGTCCTATAACGAAAGATATGCCTTTCTTCTTGATCTTCTTGATGATGATAAATTCATTCAGAAGAAATATGTCGGAGCTGAGATTCCCAATTACATCTGTGCATTTCCTCCAGAAGATGTCAGCTCATACAACGACATGCTGGAAAATCTTGCAAAGACTTTAATTAGGAAAGGACGGAAAGTTCTCAAAATTAATGTGTATGAGATTATGATTGAAATGCTCAAGGAGTCTGGTGACTTTGAAGATTATCTGGAAGAGCCATCTTTGACACATAAGAGTATCATGGAGGACTTCGAAGGTGTGCTCGACAACGATACAGAGTTTGCCCCGAAGGTTGCATCGATGATCAATGACAGTGCTCCTGATCTTGTTCTCATGAATGGTATCGGGGAGGCTTATCCTTTCATCAGAATTCATACGCTTCTTGAGAAGCTGCCACCACTGCTCAAAAGACTTGTCCCGATAGTCGTCTTCTATCCAGGAAATTACGATAAGGTCACAGGCAGTTCAGCTTTGCAGCTTTTCGGAAAGCTTGAACACAAGAACTACTACAGAGCATTCAACATATTCACGGAGGTTCGGTGATGTCACTTAAATTCGAGTCCATCTTCACCAATCAGATTGCAAGAGACATAAATGGAGTTATCAACACAGACAGCCAGTCTACTCTTGGAGAGGAGTTCAGCGAATACGTAATCACGAATGAAGTCGCAAATTGCCTTGATGGCTTCTTCGAGAAATACAATGAGCATAACCCTGTCTACAACGGAGTCTGGATTTCAGGTTTCTTCGGCTGTGGTAAATCACACCTGCTGAAAATCCTCTCATACCTCATTGCAAACAACGATATCGACGGGAAGAAAGCAGTCTCGTACTTCGACAATAAGCTCAATGATAATCCGATGCTTCTTGGGCAGATGAGAAAGGCTGCTGGCATTCCATCAGAGAGCATCCTTTTCAATATCGTCCAGTACAACCAGAACGATAAGTCGGAACCTATTCTCCATATCTTCCAGAGGAAATTCTACGAACACTGCGGCTACTATGGAATCAATCCGAAGATAGCTGCCTTTGAGATGGAACTCGATAAGGAAGGACTCTTTGAGAAGTTCAAGGAAGTCTTCAACAAGGTTTCAGGAAAGGTATGGGAAGAGGCGAGAAAGAAACCGAACATCAACAACAGACACATAATCAAGGCATTTGCTGAAGTCACCGGGAATGCTGAAGATCAGGATCTTCTCGACAGTTATGAAGCTGAGATCAGCATTCATGACTTTGCCGTACAGGTGAAGGAGTACATGGACTCAAAAGGCCCGGACTTCCGTCTCAACTTCTTTGTTGATGAAGTCGGCCAGTTCGTCGCAAGATCCAGCCGTCTCATGGTCGATCTCCAGGAGATTGCAACAAGCCTCAGCTCTGTCACAGGAAACAGATCCTGGGTCATGGTCACAAGCCAGGATGAGCTTGAAAAGTTCGTGAAGAACCTCGATAAGCAGGACAAGACCGACATCAGCAAGATCATGGGCAGATTCTATGTGAAGATGTCCCTGTCCAATGCCAACGTCAATGAAGTCATCCAGAAGAGACTCCTTGAGAAGAACGAGGAAGGCAAGAAGATTGTCGGATCTGCATATGAGATCCAGAAGGAGAACTTCAATACGCTCTTCCAGTTTGTGAACGGCCCAAAGAAATACAGGGACTACAGGGACAAGGATGAGTTTGTCACGACATATCCGTTTGTCACATACCAATTCGACATGTTCAAGACTACACTCGAAACCCTCTCACTGCACAATGCCTTCCCAGGCGAATACACCTCAACTGGAGCGAGATCCATGCTTGATGTATTCCACAAGGTTCTCAGGGATTTTGCTGAAAGAGAAGACTCAAATGTCGGAACATCTCTCATTCCTTATGACGTGATGTATGACGGGCTGAAGGATCTCCTGAAAGAAAACTTCAAGAGATCGATAGATCTTGCCGAGAACAACATTGTTGACAACCTGTTTGCAATCAGAGTCCTGAAGGCACTCCTTCTCGTGAAATATCTCCAGAGAGAATTCAAGCCAACAGCACACAATCTCAGTGTACTCTTACTTACAAGCTTCAATGACAACCCGGCAGAGCTTGTCGAGAAGACAGAAGAGGCTCTTAACAGGCTCACGAAGGAAACCTATATCCAGCGCAATGGTGACCAGTACGACTTCCTCACAAACGAGGAGAAGGATGTCGAGGAGGAGATAAAGCAGACCTATGTTCCTCCGAAGGATCTCACTGATGAGGTCAAGGCAATCATCTATGACAACATCCTCTCCGGAGTTACAAAGGCTCAAGATGAAAGAAATCTCACAAGCTATCAGTTCACAAGAAAGATAGACGGAGAAACTGTTGTCTCAAGGAATGCTGAGCTCAGTATCAATATCCTCACTCCGTTCAGCGGCAGCGATTCGTATCCGCAGTACAGTGACACTCTTACATCTTCGGACAACACGGAGCTTGTGATGCTTTTAAAGCCCGACAAGAGACTAGCAGATGATCTTCTCCTCTACCTGAAGACCAAGCAGTATGTGAAGAATAATGCAGGAATGACTGTCTCTGAAGACAGGGAGAAAGTCCTCAAAGCCAAAGGTGAAAGGAACACGACAAGGCGTGAAGAGATTGAAAATACAGTACGGGACATGATGAGCGAGGCGGAGTTCTACGTCTCCGGTACAGTTCTTGATGTGATAGCATCATCACGGATTGATGCACGTGTTGAGAGGGCTTTCCAGATACTCATCAAGAAGGTCTATCCGAACCTGAAGATGATCACTAAGGAATCATCTGGCGAGATGAATGCAAGAGGACTCATCGACAAGAATGTTGATTCTGAGCTCTTTAAGGAGACGGCCTCAGAAGCAGAGACCCAGATTCTAAATCAGCTGAGGATTGACAAGGAAAGGATTACTACAACCGTTTCATCCCTTCTTGAAAAGTTCAGGAAGAAGCCATATGGATGGCCGGAGACCGCACTGATCTACAACCTCATTCTTCTTATGAGGAAGAGCCTCATCAACATCAAGAAGGATGGCAAGGTCGTCGACAATCCTGCTACCCTGAAAGGTTTCCTGTTCTCATCTTCTCAGTATGGACAGACCGTAATCGAACTCTGCCAGGACATAGATCCAAAGAAGATCAAGGAGCTCAAGAACTTCATTTTTGACTTCACCAATCTGCAGTGTTCTTATGACGATGCAAAGAACACTGCAGGAATGGCAGCAAAGGCAATCAAGGAAGTCTATGATGCTGTAAGAGACAAGGCCTATTCCCTCCGCTATCCGTTCACAGAGACAATAAAAGATAAGCTGACAATTCTCCAGAATGCTGTAGGGCAGGATTACCTTTGGTTCTTCTCCGACGAATTCAAAGATATAAGCGATGAGATTCTTGATGCAAAAGATGAGTATTTTGACAAATTCCTCGCATTCACAAGCAGAAAGGAGAACATTGAGAAGTATGAGAATGCTGAACGCCTAATCAAACGTAATGAGAGTATAAAAGATCAGATTGATACTGTATCCTGGAACAAGATTATTTCCATCCTGAATGATAAGAATCTTTACAGCAACTCATCACTCAGTGAACTCGATAAATATGTCAGTGCACTCAAGCTCAGCATCTCACAGCTTGTGACAAAGGCAAAGGATGATGCTTTTGATGATTTTGAGAAGTATGCAGAATCTGTCCATAAAGAGACAGCCTATCGTTTGCTTGGTGAAGATCAGAAGAGACATATCAGCGAACTGGTATCAGTTGCAAAGACAAAGATAGCAGCAATTTCTTCTCTTGATAAGCTTAATAACATAAATACATTCGCCATTAAGGATACGAAGCGTGAGATAGAGGCCCTTCTTGAAGAAGGTAAGGAGAAAGCCCATGAGAAGAAGATCATCAGACTTTCATCAATCCAGGCTTCTCATGTCTCAACTCCGATTAAGACGGCCGATGATGTCGCTGCTTTCATTGAGAAGTTGAAGAAGGAAATGATGGACAGAATCAACGAAGGATATACGGTGGAATAAGATGAAGGGAAGCGCACTTGAACGATTTGCACAGGAAGCAAGAATACAACTCCAGAAGGAAGTAAGAGCCAGGCTCAACCTGATTCAGAAAGGTGATGCCTCAATTGATCTCATTGAGAACAGAAATGCAGTGAATGCACTTAACAAGCATCTTGAAGAACTCAAGGGGGATGAGAATGCCCTTGTCGAAGAGGTCTCATATACCTGGTTCAACAGAATCTCAGCTCTCCGTTTTATGGATGCATCCGGCTACAATGCCACGCTGATAGTCTCTCCCTCTGAGGGAAAAACACTTCCTGAAATTCTTTCCGAAGCGCTCTCCGGAATCATCGATGAAGATGTAGTCACAAGCACGAAAGATCAGGAAAAGATCCGTGGCCTTGTTGACGGCTCAATAACATCGAATAATCCACAGGCAGAAATCTATCGTATCCTTCTTGTCGCTTCATGCAATCATCTCAACAACAGTCTTCCACTGCTATTTGAGAAGATTGAAGACTACACAGACCTGCTTCTCCCGGATGATCTGCTCTCTTCAGAGTCCATCATAACAAAGACAGTGAATGCCATCAGCGAGGATGATACGAAATCTGTCGAGATTATCGGATGGCTCTATCAGTACTACATATCAGAGAAAAAGGATGAAGTCTTTGCATCCTTCAAGAAAGGAAAGAAGGCAGGTAAGGATGAGATTCCAGCTGCAACCCAGCTCTTCACCCCCGAGTGGATAGTCCGCTACCTTGTCGAGAATTCCCTCGGCCGTCTCTGGATGTTAAATCATCCTGAATCGAATCTTAAGATCAGGATGAAGTACTACATTGAACCAACCGACAAGGAAACAGACTTCATCAGACTTGAGAGCCCAGAGGAAATCAAGGTGCTCGATCCTTGCTGCGGATCTGGACATATGCTTACATATGCCTTCGATCTCCTTTTCGACATCTATACAGAATGTGGATACACGGACAATGATGCAGTAAAGCACATCATCGAGGACAATCTCTATGGCATTGAAATTGACAAGCGTGCAGGCCAGCTTGCCTACTTTGCCCTCATGATGAAGGCAAGAGAGAGAAGCAGAAGAATACTGAGAAAAGGAATCACACCAAACATCTGCATTCTTCAGAAGGTCGTATTCGACAAGGAAGAACTTCCAAACGTCATTAACCTCTTTGAGAATCCATCTCTCACAATTATGGATCTGATGAAGGACTTCGAGAATGCAGACATCCTCGGATCTCTCATCACGCCATCGATATCAAACATAGCTTTCCTAAAAAGCACTCTAAAGACAAATCCGAACTCAAGTGACATGTTCTCCGATGAGAACATGCTCATAGAAAGAGTAAAGACAGTCCTAGATCAGGCTGAATATCTGCAAAAGAAGTATCATGTTGTTATTACTAATCCGCCTTATATGGGCAACTCGCATATGGGAACTGATTTGAAAACGTACATTGAAGGAAACTTCAAAGAGTACAAATATGATTTGTTCTCTGCTTTCTTCATAAGATGTTGCAATCTTGCAGAAGCAAAAGGTTATCTTGGCTTCATGTCCCCATATGTTTGGATGTTCATTTCTTCATATGAGAATCTTAGAAGAACCTTTATTGAGAAAAAAACAATCACATCTCTTGCTCAGCTTGAATATTCTGCATTCGCAGATGCTACTGTGCCTCTGTGCATTTTCACACTTAAAAATACGTATGAGATTAATAGAGGCGTTTATTTCCGTCTTACTGAATTTACAGGGGGAATGGAAGTACAGGACAAAAAGGTTCTTGAAGCAATCTTAAATCATGATTGTGGGTATTACTTCGAGGTATCAGCAGATCAGTTTGAGAAGATTCCAGGAAGTCCTATTGCGTATTGGATTAGTTCTGAGCTTCGAAATTTATTTAAGGCATTTCCCAATGCAGATAAAATTGCAAAACCATGCCAAGGTTCGACAATTGGAGATAATGATACATTCCTACGAATGTGGTTCGAAATTACAAAATGCTCTTGTGTCGATTGGCGTCCTTGCCAAAAGGGGGGTGATTATAGGAAGTGGTATGGCAATAATCTCTGGAAGATTAATTGGACAAATAATGGCGCTGCAATCAAATCAACAGGACGAGCAACAATAAGAAATGCAGATTACTTGTTTGATAAAGGTATTACATGGTCAAGAATAACTTCTTCCAATTCTTCGTTCCGAAGCATGGAGGAAGGCTTCTTTTTTGAAAGTGCTGCAGGTGTATGCTTCCCGAAAGATAACATTGGCTATTTGCTCGCATTTTTCAATTCCAAAATTACAAATTACATTGCGCAAGTTCTAAATCCTACCTTGACTCTACAATCAGGAGATATTGCAAGGATTCCAATTATTATTAAAGATAAAAATACTGTTGATTCAATGTCATTAAATTGCATATCAATTTCTCAGAAAGACTGGGATTCCTTCGAAACCTCTTGGGATTTCTCCATTCACCCTCTTCTTGATAAGAACATCATTGAGACTGAAGGCTTCGCATTTGATGATGATCATGAGCTTCAGGAATATCTTGGGGATGATGAGTATGCCAGAATCTTCAAGAATGAAATTGATGGATCAAGAACAGCATGGAGTCCTATTGAGTTTGCATATCTCCGCTATAAAGACTGGGCTAATAAGGCATTCTTCCATCTCAAGAAGAATGAGGAAGAGCTGAACAGAATCTTCATATATATCTATGGCCTTCAGGATGAGCTTACTCCGGAAGAAGATGATTCGATGGTGTCTGTGCATAGAATCTTTGATTCAAAGTCAGAGATTCCCGAGTCCATGAAGAAAGGGCAGTATGCACTTACCAAAGAAGATGTGATTAAGTCATTCATTTCCTATGTAGTTGGTTGTATGTTCGGACGCTATGATGCTTCTCGTCCTGGTCTTGCCTTTGCGGGTGGCAATTTTGATATCTCCTCCTACTTTGGCTTTGTTCCAGATGCAGATAATGTCATTCCAGTCCTTGGAGACTCCTGGTTCAAGAACGATGCTGAGACTTATTTCATCAAGTTTGTTGAAAAAGCATTTGGTCATGATAGCCTCAATGAGAATCTCAAGTTCATTGAGAATGCTCTTGGAAAGTCCATCAGAGAATACTTCTATAAGGACTTCTACAAGGATCATCTGAAGACTTATCAGAAGAGGCCGATCTACTGGATGTTCTCATCTCCAAAAGGATATTTCCAGGCATTGGTATATATGCATCGCTATAATGAGAATACAGCCAATGTCGTGCTGGATTACCTGAGACAGTTCAGGGATAAGATCCGGCTTCAGATCAAGCTTGCTGAGGATGCGGGAGAGACCAAGAAGAAAGTCGAATATGAGAACATAGACAAGGATCTCAATGCCTATGAGATGAATGTTCTCTATCCTCTTGCAATCCAGCATCTGACATTCGATCTTGATGATGGTGTGAAGGTGAACTATCAGAAGCTCGACAAGGCTCTGAAGCCAATCAAGTGAGGAGAAAATGGAAGATTTCGAATTGCAGAACATAGAATACAAAGTCATCTGGAAGAAAGAATTTCTTGACGAGATCTGTGGAATGGCCAACGCTTCTGGCGGGAAGATGTATATCGGCAAAGATGACGATGGTAATACTGTGGATCTCGGAGTCAATGAGACAAGAAGATTGCTTGAATCAATTCCTAACAGCATAGTCCAGGCTCTGAACTACTCTAATGTCTCTGTCGATGCAAAAAGAGATGACAATGGCCTCTACATCGAGATTATAGTCCATAAATCAGATACTCCTGTTTTCTATCAGGGGAGCATGTACAAGCGTATCGGGACTGCTAATTTCAAAGTGGAAGGGACTAAGCAGCAGAATGCATTGATTGAAGTCAGAAACAAGACATGGGATTCATCAGTCGTAGACAATGTCTCCATAGATGACCTCGATGAAGAGAGTTTCCAGATCTTCAGGGAAGAGGCTGTTGCGTCTGGCCGTATAAGCGGTAAAGCCATTGAAAGCAGAGAGAAAATCCTTGAAGAACTTGAACTCATAAAAGATGGCAAGCTGACAGTTGCTGCAATTCTATTGTTCCACAGAAAACCTTCAAAAGTGGTACCAGGGGCATCCGTGCTTATTGGGAAAATGAGAAATGATGCGGATGTTATCAGCTCTGATGAGATAAAAGGATCTCTGATGATGTTCAGCAGAAGCATCCTCGATATCCTGAAGGTGAAATATCTTTATGCACTCATCTCCTACGATATGCCTACAAGGATTGAGACATATCCATATCCGTTTGACGCACTTAGAGAAGCTGTTTTTAATTCTTTAATGCATAACGACTGGTCATCTGGTCAGTCCATTCTGATCAAGGTCTATGACCATTCGCTCAGCATACTCAACAGAGCTATTGTTGATGAGGACTGGACTGTGGAACACCATAAATCCAGGCATATCAATCCGCTCATATCAAATGCATTCAATAAAGCCGGACTTGTTGAAAAATTCGGTACAGGTATCACCAAAATGATTGATTCATGCAAGGACGCTGGAAATCCTGAACCTTTGTTTGAGACAGCTTCTACTGGCCTTGATTTCTGCGTGACATTCCAGGCTTCCAGACTATATAAGGCAATCGAAAAATACAGGACATTGAATAGCGACTCTGTTGTTGACTACCGAAAGGTGCTTGCAACAATGGATAAACTGACAGAGGAAAGCCCTGATGGCAGTATAAATGATGCTAGTAGCAGTTTAAATGGCAGAATAAATGAAGCTGATGGCAGATTAACCAGATTCTTGGCAGATAAGAAAACTGCAGAAAATTCAGAAGAAGATTCTGTATATTTCAGAAAGGTACGGATTCTTTCGGAACTGAAAGGAAAACCTCAAAGCACAATTGAACAATTGGTATCAGCATTGAACATTCCAGAAAGAACAATCTACAGGGATATTGAGTGGTTGAGAGAAAACGGCTATCTGGAACGTCTTGGCTCTAAGAAATCTGGTTCCTGGCATGTAATCAAGGAGCTTGAATAAGATGAATGATACCTTGTTAAGCAATCTAACAAAGCAATTTGAATCACATAGGGTCGTCTTCTGGTATGATCCATCTTCAGAGTTTTCTGAACAGCTTGATGTGATGCCGGATGCTGTAACCCTTATCAGAGCCTCTGAATACAACGACTTTGCAATCAAGTACAGAATTCTTTCAGAAGAGCCAGAGAAGAAGTTCCTGGTCTACTATAAGAAAGATGAGCCTGAATATGAGGACAACTGGCTTCTCGACATTCAGCTGGCAAATACCGTGTTCAGGACTGATAAGGAGTCAATTCTCCTTTCAGATCTGAATCTGCCGCACTCATTCATAGGAACTCTCAGAAAGCATCTTCCGTTCTTTGACAACAAGAAACTTGTGAAGAAGCTTAATTCATTGGCCAGCCTGGATATGAGCGAGGAGGCTTTTGAACATCTGCTTCTTGCAATTACAGCAGGAGAAGACTCGTTCAATCTCCAGATGATCATCGATTCCCTTGTAGCTGACTATGCTGATGATGGAGATCTTTATGAGACGGTGAAGGAGTATGGGCTCGATTCACTCTTATGGAATGATATTGCATCTCTCTACGGATATTCGAAGGAAAATCCGAGCATTGAAGATTTCTATCTTTCTGTATTTGAAACTTCACTTCAGCACTTCCTTGGTCCTGCTACAACACTCCAGGCAGATGCATATGGCCTGCTGAAACATTGGAAGGATTCTGGAAAGTTCAAAGATTCCGGACTATATAAAACACTCTCAGATAAAGCCTCTGAGGAGCTTTCTGCGCCTAAGCATCTGGCAGATATCCCTATCGAGTCTCTATCCACCTTTGATGATTACGCCTTTGTCGAAGAAGAGATCATTGCACGGCTTACCGCAAGTACACTTAATCAGACGATGGGAATTGAGACAATCAGACAGATTGCGGAGAGACGAAGAAGCTCGTTCTGGTACTCGGAATACAGCTCTGCTTATCAGAGCATAGTTCTGGCAAAGACAATGCTGGATGCCGTGAAGAACATCTCTTTCGCAATGGATAGTCCTGATGCAGGAATAAACAAATATGTCAAAGAATGGTCTCATATAGACAATGCATACAGGAACTTCAAGACTCAAGTCCTTAGTTGTCTGAGCATCAATACTGACATGGAGACACTCTCAGATAAGGTCGAAGCTTCTTACGTGACCAATTTCCTCATCCCACTTGGAGAGAAGTGGACACCATTTGCAAAGGAAATGCTTGAGAAAGGCTGGAGAACAGAGGGAAATATCCAGAGACAGAGTATCTTCTATCACTACAACATCAAGAATCTCCAGATAAGAGGAAACAAGGCAGTTGTCCTCATCTCTGATGCCATGCGTTATGAAATTGGAGATGAACTTGTAAGTGAGATCAATTCACAGCAACGTTACAAGGCTTCAATCCAGCCGCTTCTCGCATCAGCTCCAACTTACACACAGCTTGGTATGGCAGCACTGCTACCTCATGAGACACTTACAATTTCATCAGATGGAAGTGCAGTCTATGCGGACGGTGTAAGTACACAGGGGATTGTTAACAGAGAAAAGATCCTGAAGAATGCATCAGATGGAAAAGCCGTCGCATTGGATTCTGATGATGTCCTCAAGATGAAGAGTGATGATCTCAGAACGGTCATCAAGGATAACTCTGTAATCTATGTTTATTATGACCTTATAGACCGTGAGGGAGAGGATAATCTTTTCAAAGCGGCTCATGAGGCAATTGATGAGTTGAAAAACATCATCAGAAAGCTTGGATCCTCCAATGCAAACACAATCTATGTCACAGCAGATCACGGTTTCCTGTTCCAGGAAAGTGACCTTGAGTCTCATCAGTACATCTCAGATGGATCTGTCAGAGGGAAAGATGTTCATCAGGTCAGCGGAAGACGCTGTGCAATAGGCTACGACCTTGAACCCTCTGATTCCCTTATGATTGCAAAGCTGAAGGATATAGGACTCTCTAACGATGATGACCTCGAAGTTGCATTCCCAAATTCAATTCTCAGAATGAGAGTGCAGGGAGCAAATACGAACTTCGTCCATGGCGGACTCTCGCTTCAGGAGATCATCATTCCTCTCATCAAGGTAGATAAAGCCCGTAAGGATGACATAACAGATGTCTCAATCGAGATACTCACAAATCTGAAGACAATCACTACAGGAAGCGTTGCAGTGACATTCTTTCAGGAAGATTATGTCTCAGACAAGGTTCAGGGCTATGAAGCTACATTCGGCTTCTATTCTCAGGATGGCACTGCCATCTCTGATATCGAGAAGAGGGCAGTCTCAAGTGAGGCGATAGATCCGAAGAAGAGAGAGTTCCAGATAGTCTTCTATCTCAACAAGGAATCTGAGAAATACAACAGACGGCCAGTGTTCCTGAGAATACAGAAGATTCTTCCGTCTGGCAGGACAGCTTTGATTGCAGAGAAGGAATGCATCCTCTCTCGTTCGATGAGTTCAGATTTTGATTTCTAGGAGGTAATAGGTGAAAGGGTTTGACCAGAAGATACATGATGCCTTTCCGGGTCTTGTAGTAAGAAAGGATCTGGTGAAGGAAGTGAAGGGTAATGCCATTGTTCCTTCTTATGTTCTTGAATACCTCCTTGGACAGTACTGTGCTACAGATGATCAGGAAACGGTCAAGGCTGGAATCGAGAGCGTCAAGTCAATCCTGGCTGCACACTATGTTCACCGCAATGAAGCGAACAAAATCAGAGCAGAGATAAGTGAGCGTGGACAAAAGAAGGTCATAGACATAATCTCTGTCACGTTCAATGAAAAGAAGGACACATATGAGGCATCCTTCTCCAATCTTGGAATCTCGAAGGTGCTTGTAGATTCTGACACCATAAAGAAGCATCAGAAGCTGCTTGTAAATGGTGTATGGTGCATCGCTACTGTAAGCTATCAGCTGGATGAGGAGTCAAAGGATTCATCTCCCTGGCATATCGAGAACCTGAAGCCGATACAGCTTTCGAACTTCGACTTCGACATGTTCCTTGCTGGCAGAAAGCAATTCACAGCTGATGAGTGGATTGATGTACTGATGCAGTCAATTGGATTCAATCCGGAGATGTTCTCAAAGAGATTGAAGCTTCTGCATCTGCTCCGCCTCGTGCCGTTTGTAGAGAGAAACTACAACCTCATAGAACTCGGCCCGAAAGGAACAGGAAAGAGCCACATCTACTCTGAGATGTCGCCATATGGCATGCTGCTCTCTGGTGGAGAAGTCACTGTTGCAAAGCTCTTTGTTAACAACAACCGCAATCAGCTCGGACTTGTGGGATTCTGGGATGTCGTCGCATTCGATGAATTCGCAGGACAGGCGAAGAAGGTCGATAAGGCTCTTGTTGATATCATGAAGAACTACATGGCGAACAAGTCATTCTCCAGAGGTATCGAAACAATGCACGCTGAGGCTTCTATGGTCTTTGTCGGAAATACCAAGCATACCGTACCATACATGCTGAAGAATTCGGATCTCTTTGAAGAGCTTCCCAGTGCTTATCATGATTCAGCTTTCATAGACAGAATCCATGCATTCGTTCCGGGCTGGGAGTTCGACAGCATCCGATTCGACATGTTCTCAGATGGGTATGGCTTCATAGTGGATTACCTTGCTGAAATGCTCCGCTATATGCGTAATCGTGATTACTCAAACATGTATCAGGACTACTTCACTCTCTCTTCTGATATCACGACAAGAGACAAGGATGGTATCAACAAGACCTTCTCTGGTTTGATGAAACTTATCTATCCAAATGGTGAAGCGACAAAAGAAGAAGCAAAGGAAATCCTTGAGTTTGCTATTGAGCAGAGAAAGAGAGTCAAGGATCAGCTTGTCCGCATCGATGCGACTTTTTATGATACTGAGTTCAGCTACCTTGACAATGCCTCAAAAGAGAAGAACTTGGTTCTTGCCCATGAAGAGAAAGAGTTTCCTGATCTCTATAAGAATCAGGCAAGCGAGGCAAGCCTTGAAGAAAAGAGAGAGCCAGGGAAACAACAAGAAGAGGATACTCAAACCATTCCTGACTCTCTGAAATCCAATGCCAAGATACTGGGGTCTTTGTTTCCTTCACCCAAAGCAGGAAACTTCAGTTACGAAGAAGATCAGAGCGGAATATCTTACGAGACGCTTTTTGGAGAATATATTGAAGGGGCAACTCGAATTGAGATTCAGGATCCATACATAATGAAACCATATCAGACAAGGAATCTGATGGAGTTCCTTGAGGTCGTATATCATCATAAGAAGCCAGAAGATGAGGTGTCTGTAACTCTCCTCACAAAAGCTGACAGGGATTACTTTGAAGATCAGGATATGAGACTGTCAAGAATCAAAGACAGCGCAGCGCTCATCGGCATTGATTTCGAATACTCCTATGATGGTACTGACACGATTCATGATAGAAACATCATTTTGAATAATGGTTGGAAGATTATTCTCGGAAGAGGACTCGATATCTTCCAGGTATTCGATGCAGATATGCTTTCTTTTGCTTCTAGGGTGCAGGAAATCAGAAGGTGCAAAGCATTTGAGATAACATACGTTAAGGATGGAGGAAAGTAATTGTCTGTAAGCATTATCAAAAAAAGTCTCCGTCTTGGATTTGAGTTTTTCTCTGGCCTTAGTGTGTTCATCGGGCTGCTTGGATATACAGTTAGAGACATCAATACAAACTTCTCATTTTTCACCTGTTTACTATTGCTAGCTGGTGCATACATTATCATTGCCATAGTGACGTATCTAGCTTTCAAAGCCATAATCTTCAGGCCATACAAGACTAAAATAAAAGGTAATAAAGTTGTTATTAAAACAGGTGACATATTTGAACAGGATGGCTGGAAGGTTATCCCATTCAATGAGCGCTTTGATACAACTGTTGATGACAAAATCATTGCCCATTCAACTTTAAATGGTATTTTTTTGGATGAGCATTGCGACAAGGATGAAGTGGAGAACACAATTAAAGAGTTTCATACACAAAATGGGAATATAACACATCCATTAGGGGTAATAATTCCTTACCATGATTACATGTTATTTGCGTTTACTCACTTCGATGAAGACAATAATGCCTATATTGATATCACAGAATATGAATCATGTTTGTTGAAGATGTGGGCGTCAATCCGAAAGGTATATGCAGGTAAGCAAGTCGTTTTACCACTTATTGGATCAGGAATTACAGATATTCATGATGTAGGAGAGAAAAATAATACTGACTTATTGAAGTGCATCCTTTGTTCTTTAAAAAGCAGTAAATTTCAGTCGTCATCGTCAATTACAATTGTTTTAACACCTGATACGATGGAGAGCATCGATATGAACGATATTAGGTCAATTTTCTAAGGGGGTATACATGCAAAATAGAATTTATACATATATCGCAGGAGATTGGGATCATGATAAGAATGCTGTAGATATTCTTGAATATTGGAGGAAACAATCTAAGCTCAAGTATCTTAATGCTCACGACACGAAAACTGCCTACGACGATAGCTTGAATTGTTCAATTAAGAAATCACTTAAGGCAAGAATCGATATTTCTAAGCGATTTGTTCTTATAGTAGGGAATCATACTGATTCGGTTACTGCAGGAGGGTGCCAGTTGTGTCCATCATACAATTCGTATTGGAAATATTGCGCCAGGGGATACTCTGTAGATTACGATAGTTTTATAAAGTATGAGTGTAAAAAAGCTGATGAGGCATATGCGGAGGGAGTAATGTCAATCATTGTGCTCTATAATAGTACAAGCGTGAATAAATACTTATGCCCAGAAGCTCTTAGGTATCTTGGATACCACATTCCCATGATATACAAAGGATATGATGGTAAATTGTACTGGGATTACAATGCAATTTCTAAAGTCTTTTCACAGACTTGAAATTATGTAAATCAGTAAAAGATGAACAGGATAGTAAGCATAGAAAACTAATCCATGAATTCTGCCTTTTCCGTGTTCTTCTGCTTTGTTCCTAAGCGCATAGACAATCGCAGAAGCTAGGAATATAGATATCGTTCCTGCGATATATTCAGTCTGTGTCTCAGCATAGAGAATTGTTCTAAGAATGAAATATGAAGCGGGTATTAGAATGAGTGAAAGTTGCTCTTTCTGCTTCCTCTGGAGTATGTAGAAGATGATTGTGAACACTGGAGCAATGATGCTCCAATCGCAGATCAGTGATATCGGGAAGAATAGAGCTAATGCTGTAAATGCTATCAGAAATCCATTCCTATCAAGCAGATAGATTATAGTTAAGCTTGCTAACAAAGTAAAAAGGACGTTCAATTGCAGTCCGAATAGCAGATAGAAAGGTATTTCGGATATCACAGCCCAGAGAAGCAGCCTTTCAGCATATTTCAGAACAGATCTAGTGTATCGCAGCCCCTGAGAAATGAAGAAGCACATTATCACAATTGTGAAGTTCCCAAAGAACTGGCAGATGTTGTACAGCTCGCTTTCTTCATTTAGAAAGACTGTTGAAGCATGATCCGCAGTCATGGCTATGATTGCAATGATCTTCAGGAAGTCTCTTGCTGTGTTGTATTGTGGTGTGTCTCCATTCATACGTAGTAATCACCATAGACGGCTACACAGCTGTCCCAGTAATCCTCTCCATAGTTCCTGATGATTCTTTTCTTGATATATCTGCACCTGCTTCTTGTTCCAGAATGGACATCTAGGAATCCGGATATAAGAGCTTAGAGAGAGAATCCTTCTGTGTACTTTGAGAGGAAGAGATAATTACCGAATCCGTAGCCTAAATCCACACCGAACATATCTGCACTGCGTTCTGCCCATTTGCCATCAATCCAGTAGAAGATAAGATTGATAAGGTTGAAGATTATCCCGGTGATTGCACCGAAGACTGACAGCAGAAGTCCATAGATTCCGGCTGCTATTCCAAGGAAAGGAATATGAGAAAGAATACGAGCTATGAATGTGACAATCATCAGAGGGAATGTCACTGTATTGATTGGACCATAGTCAATATAGTAGACAGAAAATAAGAAAGAATCATAAAGAATCAAAATATAGCTTCTCAAACTCATTCGGGGTTTTGTAGCCAATGGCAGAATGCAGCCTCCTGGA
>CAKQRI010000011.1 GCA_934271365.1 uncultured Spirochaetales bacterium | reverse complement strand
TCCTGGAAGTTTGCAAATGGCTCTCCCATTCCCATGAAGACCACATGGCTTATTCTCTCACCGAGCTTCTCAAGCTGTATGAATTCCTCAATAATCTCACCTGCTTCAAGATTCCTTACAAGTCCCATTGTTCCTGTCTTGCAGAATGCGCATCCCATTGCACATCCGACCTGGGAAGAAAGGCATGCTGTGTATCGTCCCTCTCCATCTGAGAGCCTTACACATTCTATGATAAGATCATCGGATAGCTTAAGTGCAAGCTTTACAGCGCTGTCTCCTTCGCTCTTTGCAATCACAGATGTAGTGAGAGCGTCTTCGTGTTTTGCTTTCAGCCTGTCTCTTACAGCTTTAGGAAGGCTTGTCATATCCTCAAAGCGTGTAACGCCTTTTGTAAGATTCTGATATACAATTTTTGCCTGGAATGGCTTATCAAGAGCAAGAAGCTCTGCAATCTCGCTATAACTCTTTGCATATAAAGTGGCCATATGAACTCCCCATGCTATTATACAGAGTGCATTATTATTTTCAAAGAGCATAAAGGGAAAATGGCAATTGCTATACAAAAATATTTAATTTTGTAGAATAAAAACCATATTTACTTTTGTCTTTGAAGTTTATTACTATAGAAAACAGGAGAGAAAAGAATATGAAGAAAATTCTGACAATTGCACTTGTTGCATTGCTTGTTGTTTCTTCTGCTTTTGCTGCTACTTCATATAAGGGCGCAAGCAAGAAGGATTCCTTTGCAATCGGTCTTAATGCTGGTACAAACACTGGTGTTATCGTTAACTATGGGCTTGGAAAGTTCGACCTTGAAGGCATTGTAGGCTTTGGTGTTCTCAATGGCTCAGGTCTTGATGTTGAAGCTGCTGCAAACTATGAGATCATTGATGTTGCAAAGCAGTGCAAGTTCGATGGTGCTATGCCTTTCACTGTTGGTCTTGGTGCTGATCTTGCTTTCAGATTCTCTGATCCATTTTCAATGTATGTTGGCGTCCTTGTTCCACTCAAGCTCACATATATATTCCCTAAGGTTCCAGTATCATTGTTCCTCAGAGTCGCTCCTGGCGTGACTTTCCAGGTAGTCCCAGAGCTCAATGCTGGATTCGGAATCTCTGGATCAATCGGTGCAACTTACAATTTCTAAGCTTCTTGGATTATAAAGCGAGGCCAACTAGTCTGGCCTTTATTTATGCCATATAGTTCCTGTATTTATCTTCAAGAAGGCGAGGTAGATGTACTCTCAGCTTTATACAGCCCTCTTCGTACTCAATGTTTTTTATGTAGCCATCAGCAGATAGCATTCCGATCATATCAGTATTAATCGGAAGAATCAGGTCTGTATCAAAGAAATCCTCATCTGTGATCTCTTCAAGCGCAGTTAGGAGCCTGTCTATTCCTGTTCCATCTTTAAAGCTTGTCTCGATTGTCTTATAAGGATAGCTTCTCAGTCTTGCAAGTGAGATGTCATCGGCATAAGCATCAATCTTGTTTATTATGAGCAGCTTTATCTTATCTTCAGCATTAAGCTCTTTTAATGTCTCTATTGTTGTCTCCAGAGATCCCACAGCATCATTATGCGATGCATCTGCAACGATTATTATCGCATCAGATGAAAGAGCCTGCTCAAGCGTTG
Source organism: uncultured Spirochaetales bacterium (assembly GCA_934271365.1). Lineage (GTDB taxonomy): Bacteria > Spirochaetota > Spirochaetia > Sphaerochaetales > Sphaerochaetaceae > Ornithospirochaeta. The sequence continues at coordinate 43,526 of CAKQRI010000011.1, read as the reverse complement.
ATGAGAATGCATCGATAAGGGAGTGGGGGAGGTTCCTGATAAAGCCAACCGTATCTGACAGCAGCACTTCCTGTCCGTTTCTTAATCTGAGGGATCTTGTTGTCGTATCAAGTGTAGCAAATAGCTTGTTCTCAGCCAGAACGCTAGCTGATGTCAGAGCATTGAGTATTGTTGATTTTCCCGCATTTGTATAGCCAGTCAGTGCAAATGTGTAGATTCTGGAATTCTCACGGCTTTTCCTCTGTGTTTCTCTTACACGTTTTACCCGCAGTATCTCTCTGTCTATTGCCTTTATCCTCTCATCAAGACGCCGTCTCTCAAGCTCTATCTGCCTCTCGCCCTCTCCTTTAGCGCCTCTTACTCCGCCTCTCTGCTGCGATAGATTATCCTCTCTTCCTTTCAGCCTTGGCTTTAAGTAGATAGCTTCAGCTTTCATTATCTGAAGCCTGGCTTCCCGTGAGTGTGCATTCTGGAAGAATATTGCAAGTATGATTGCTTCTCTGTCTGAAATCGGAAGCCCGATGGCTTTCTCCATCAGCTTTTCCTGTCTTGGACTGATGAAGCCATCTATTACAACTTCATCAGCTTCAAACATAAGCGCGCTTTCTCTTGCTTCTTCAAGCTGTCCTTTCCCTATATATGTGTTTGGATTCTCCTCTTTCAGAGTGAAAGACAGATGTGCTACTACAATAAGTCCAAGCGTATTGATAAGCGATCTTATCTCACTTTCTTCAAGAAAGCTGTCTCTTGATGTCTCACTGCTGCTATGTGTTGTTATTAAAAGCACCCTATGTGCTTTGTCATCTGTTTCCATATTCTGCCAACTCTCACTTCATCAATTATAACCAAGAGGGCAGAAGGGTGGAAGAAGGCCTTTTTATATGATATATTCTCTTGTTGTTTAAGAGGTGAATAATGGCTCTGAATTGTGGTATTGTCGGACTACCTAACGTTGGTAAATCAACTATTTTCTCTGCAGTAACATCTGCACCTGCAGAAGCTGCCAATTATCCTTTCTGCACTATTGATCCGAATATCGGCATAGTTGCTGTTCCAGATAAGAGACTTGATAAGATTGTATCCCTGATCCCTCCTGCTAAGGTAGTTCCTGCAACAGTTGAGTTCGTGGATATTGCAGGCCTTGTCAAAGGTGCAAGCCAGGGTGAAGGACTTGGAAACAGATTCCTTGCTTCAATAAGAGAAGTCGGAGTGATTGCGCATGTTGTACGCTGCTTTGAGAATTCTGACATCATACATGTAAGCAACAGGATTGATCCTGCATCAGATATAGAGACTATAAACATAGAGCTTGCACTTGCTGACTATGAGACTGTAGATAAGCGCTATCAGAAGCAGAGCAAGATGGGCCGTGTTGATAAGGCTCAGCAGAAGGAGAATGAGAAGGTTCTTCCTATTTATGAGAAGCTGATGAAGTGCCTTTCTGAAGGAATTCCTGCAAGAACGCTCAATCTTGATGAAGATGAGCTTGAGGCTGTATATGATCTGCATCTTATGACTCTGAAGCCAGTTATCTATGTATGCAATGTCGATGAGAACAGCATTCTGGAGGATAACGAGTATGTTAAGACTGTCAGAGAGATTGCAGCTAAGGAGAATGCTCCTGTTGTAGTTATCTGCGGTAAGATTGAGGCAGAGATTGCAGCACTTGAAAGCGAGGAGGACAGAAAGGAATTCCTCGAATCAGTAGGTCTTGAGGAATCAGGGCTGAATCCGCTGATCCGTGCAGCTTACAAGGCTCTTGGACTCAGGACCTTCTTCACAGCTGGACCGGATGAGGATAGGGCATGGACTTTCAAGGAAGGAATGAAGGCTCCTCAGTGTGCAGGAATCATACATACAGACTTTGAGAAGGGCTTTATCAAAGCTGAGGTTTATAACTGCGAGGACCTGTTCAGCCTTGGCAGTGAGCTGAAAGTGAAGGAAGCTGGTAAGATGCGTCTTGAAGGCAAGGAATATGTCGTTCAGGATGGCGATATCGTATTCTTCAAATTCAATGTCTGATTTAATAGATAAGCTGGATGCCTCATTTGAGGCATTTTTTTTGAGAGAGAATTCATCCATTATCTGCATTGATTAGCTTCTCAGAGAGCTTTCTTATCCTTTGGGGAATAATCTTGATCTCTTTTCTGTCAGCTGTGATCAGACCATTGACTTCCTCCTCTACATCTGAAAGCTGTGTGTAAATAGATGCTGCTAGGCCTTTCTTCTTTGCAGGTATTATTTCTTCTTCATACAGCCTCTCAATTTCTGCTGTAAGCTCTTCCTTTGTTCTGAGTCTTTTATAGACAAATGTCTTTCCATCAGGAGAGTGAGCATCAATCTTCAATCCATATCCGCCGAATTCAGAGAGAATGACAACGCGTCCTTTTCTGTCTTTCCTGAATCTGTACTTTCTGAAATAGACATGCTCAGACTTAAATGGAGGTAGTCCTTGGTCATGCCAGCCTGAATCTGCATCATAAGGTCTTGAGCTATCAATAGATTCCAGTTTTTTCTTGATCCTTTCAGAATCAAACTGTCCCCAGCCTTCATTGAAGATTGTCCAGAGTGCAATTGATGTGGAGTTGTATAGATGCCTTATTGTGCTTTCTGCATTGTCTTCCCATCTTCTCATCATCAAAGCACTGCTTCTTGAAAATGCCTTATGATTTCTTCTGTCATTCAGGAAAGAACCTATTACAAGAGGTGTTTTAACAGTTAGAGCTTTATAGTTTCCTCCACCATTAATCATATCTTGCCACACAAGAAGGCCTATTGTATCTGCATAGTAATACCATCTGAGAGGCTCTATCTTGATATGCTTTCTGATAGCATTGAATCCAAGGCTTTTTATATACAGAAGGTCATTCTCCATCTCGTTATAGCTTGATGGAGTATAAATGCCATCTTCAAAGTAGCCCTGATCGAGAATTCCATGGTGGTAAATAGGATTTCCGTTCAGAAGCATGCCTCTTTCATCTATACCGAATGTCCTAAGGCCGACATAGCTTCTTACTGTGTCATTTTCTGTCTCTAGCGTGAAATGATAGAGATATGGATCATCTGGTGACCATAGGTGAGGGGAATGGATGTTTATGAATTCTCTTTTATTTCCAGTTAAAGCATATTCATTCCCATCTAGCTTCAGTGAGATGTCATGGCTTTCAGTTTTTGCTGTGATGTAGAACCCATTTAGTTCAGGTTCAAGCTTGATTCTTTCTATATATCCTTCAGATACTTTTTCAATCCACACGCTTTGCCAGATGCCGCTTATCGGAGTGTACCAGATGCCCCCATGCCTGAGCTTCTGCTTGCCTCTCTCTATTTCTTCTGTATCTGTCGGATCTTTTACAATCACTTCCAGAGAGAAAGAAGGCTTCCTGAGCTTTATCTCAAATGGAAGATATCCACCATAGTGATGTGCCTCTTCTTTTCCATCAACCATTACAATAGCTTCATAGTCCACAGCATCGAAGTGAAGTATTAGAGTATCTATATCGGGATTGAAATCCCCTTTGAATTCAACATTCCGCCTATAAATGAGAGTATCATCGGGCTTGATTATATGCTGGACTCCGCTTTTCCTGCTTTCTGGAGGAAAAGGCACATTTATGATGCCTTTCATTGTTTTTTCTCCGATTATCTCATACTCCCAGCATCCATTTAATGATTCATAGCTTTCTCTTTCCAGCTGTGGGCGTGGATATTCATTCAGAGGTGTATTCATCTGTGCTTCCTTTTCTGTTTTATTGTATAATGGAATCATGCAGGAGAGAACTATCATAGATGAAAACGATGAAAGCCAGGATGGACTTTCAATGGAAGATGCTGAATCTATCTTAAGAGAGCAGATTACTGAGCTTCGGAAAAAGGAAGAGAAGAAGAGGGCTTGATATTATATACCGATTGGTATATATAATGATTATGACTAATTCAAAAGAACATATTCTCACAACGGCACTATCATTATTCTCAGAAAGAGGCTATCACTCTGTTGGAATAAGTGAGATCTGCGAGAAATCCGGTGTTACAAAGCCAACTCTTTATTATTTCTTTGAAAGCAAAGAAGGCCTTCTGAAAGCAATCCTGGATAAATATTATAGGCCCTTAAACAGGCTTATTGAGGAAAAATCAATTTACAATTTCTCTGAGGATTATCAGAGCGATGTGTACCCTGTGCTATATCGTGTCGCAGAAGCCTATTTCAGCTATGCAGAGAGTAATAAGGAGTTCTATCGTCTTTATCTTGCTATTCTTTTTTCTGCGGCAACAGACAGTGTACGCTCTGCAGCTGATGTATATATTGCAGATGAAAATGAACTGCTTTCAATAATGTTCTCATCTATTCTCAGCTTCCATAGCAACTTAAGAGGAAAGGAAGACGCACTTGCTGTGAGCTTTAAGTCAATAATCACAGGATATTCTCTTTTAGCGCTTGATGGAAAGATTTCAATTGATAGCAATCTGATTCATTCAATTGTGCATCAGTTCATGCATGGGATTTTCTAAAGATTATAAATTTTTTTCTAATTAAATATACTTAACGGTATATAAAGGAGCTATATGGATAATATATTCTATGAGATATATCCTCTTGGGTTTTCTGGATGCCCTAAGGTAAATGATGGGATAACAGTATCTAGAATCAGGCGTGTTATTGAATGGATTCCGCATTTCAGAAGACTTGGGATAAACTTCATCTACTTTGCACCTGTCTTCTCTTCTTCATCCCATGGCTATGATACATCAGATTATATGAAGCTGGATGAGAGGCTTGGAACAAATAAGGATTTTCAGGATGTATGCTGGGCACTGAAAGAAAATGGAATAAGAATCATGCTTGATGGGGTATTCAATCATGTAGGACGCTCTTTCTGGGCTTTTCAGGATGTTGTCAGGAATAAAAAGGATTCGAGATATTGCTCATGGTTCTATATAGACTGGAACAGGAATAGCCTGGATGATGATGGCTTCTTCTATGAAGGCTGGGAAGGGCATTATGAGCTTGTGAGGCTGAACCTTGAAAACAGGGAAGTCAGGGATTATCTGAAATCTGCAATAGAATTCTGGTATCGGAGCTTCGGCATTGATGCGCTTCGTCTGGATGTAGCATATTCCCTTAATAGAGAATTCCTCAGGGAGCTTGGATCTCTTCGGAAAGAACTTGGGATAATGCTGGTTGGAGAAGTGATTCATGGAGACCTGAGAGAGTATATATCAGACTCTATTCTGGACAGTGCTACAGGCTATGAATGCTATAAAGGGATATATTCATCATTTAATGACCGTAATATGTTTGAGATAGATTACAGCCTTAACCGGCTGTTCTCTGATAGCGGGCTTTATAAAGGACTTGAGCTTCTATCTTTTCTTGATAACCATGATGTTTCGAGGATTGCATCAAAGCTCAATGATAAAAGGCATCTGAAGCTTGCTTATGCAATTCTCATGACAATGCCTGGTTATCCCTCCATATATTATGGGAGCGAATGGGGAGAGATGGCTGAGAAGATAGATGCTTCGGACTGGAATCTCAGGCCATGCTTTGAATCATATAAATGGAATGATCTTACAGACTATATTGCAAAGCTCATTGATATCCGTCATGGAAATCCTGAGCTTCAGTCCTACTCCTATGAGAGGATATTTACGGATTCATCTGTTCTGATCTATAGGCGTGGTAGCATAATCACAGCAATCAATGCCTTGCAATCTGAATACTATCCTCATCTATGGCCTATGAATGTAATGGAGCTTATCTCCGGAGATGCAATGGAGCTTCCTGAGTATCCGAGGCTAGAACCATTTTCTGCATCAATCTGGAAAGTGCTTTAAAAAGGAAGAGGAGCATCAAAGCTCATCTCTTCTCCTGTTCTTGGATGTATGAATGTTATTGATGCAGCATGGAGAGTGAGCCTCTCATCGTTCTCATTATGACCATAAAGCCTATCTCCGATTATCGGATGCTTAAGGCCTGATGCCGCATGTACTCTGAGCTGATGGGTTCGTCCTGTCTCTGGATGGAATATGACTCTGGTTGCAGCTTTGCCCTTGTATTTTACGATTCCGCTCCTTTCCCAGACTGTTCTTGCAGGTTTTCCATTCTCGAAATCAACAATCTGATATGGTCGATGATCGACGTCTAGGCGTATTGGAAGATCTATGACACCTCCTTCTTCCAGAATCACGCCATCAAGAAGTGCAACATATGTCTTTTTTACTATCTTATGCTCAAATTCCAGAGACAGCTTCTTATGTGCTTCCTTATTGAATGCCATGATCAGGAGCCCGGATGTATCCATATCAAGGCGATGCACAAAGCATTCTTTGGGGGATGAAGGGAAGAGGGTATGAAATCTGTAAGATGCAGAATCAAGCTTCTCAATGCCTCTCCCTGGGACAGATAGAAGTCCTGCAGGTTTATTTATAACTGCTATATCCTCATCAGCATAGAGGATATCAAGACCTAGCATCTTGGGTAGCAGAAGCCCGCATCTCTCATTGCATGGAGCATGGAATGATCCATCTAGCATGAATTCAGCAAGGCCTTTTATCTCCCATCCTCTTCTGAGTGCATAGTTGATGCATTTAAGTCCTGCACATTCACCTGTTCCTGTAGGGCAGAAATCGGGAAGGCCATGAAGCTTCTCTCCATTCCAGCATGAGAATACATAGTTTTCCTTGATTCTCCTAAGCGTCTCATTTGAAAGACGTGCTCTTTCCTCTTCTAGGCCTTTCTCTCCGCTTTGTATTCTATCTGAAAGCTCATGGATCCTTGCATCGTTGATAGCTACGATTTCATTGAATTTAGAAAGAGAGAAGCATGGAGGAATATAGCCAGGAACTTCATAAGATCCTGAGATTGAGCCAGAATAGCCATAAATGACCTTCTCATCTCCTGTTTTTGTTGCTGCAATCAATACAGCAAACATCTGGTTGTCTCTTAAATCTGTGAGCTTATAATCCTCAGATGGCGGAATGGAATAGGATCCTGTTTCCTGGAATTTCTCTAAAAGGCTTTCTGCCGTTTCTTTTGCCTTTGCAGTCAGAAGGAATGAATACATGGTATTTATTATATGAAATAAAGATAAATAATCTATCTGAATGCACTGCTTAAATTGACATTCGCATATTTCTTCTGATATCTTGTACTAGTTGAATTATCGACATTAAAACAAATCTTTTTACTGGAGGGTAAATCTAATGGCAAGAAATTTTGCTCCTAGATTCAAGCAGTGCAGAAGACTTGGGGTTAATGTATGTGGACACCCTAAGGCAATGAACAGGGCAAATGCACCAGCATTTGCAAAGAGAAAGAAGGTCACAGACTACAGCAAGCAGCTGACTGAGAAGCAGAAGCTTAAGGCTTATTATGGCGTTCTTGAGAAGCAGCTCCACCACTACTATGAGAAGGCTCTTAAGTCTGATCTTATGACTGGTGATGCTCTTGTAATCTCTCTTGAGAGAAGACTCGACAACGTTGTATACAGAATCGGCTTCGGCAACTCTATCCGTCTTGCTCGCCAGCTTGTATCTCATGGCCATATCCTTGTTAACGGCAAGAAGGTAGATATTCCTTCTTATTCACTTAAGGCAGGCGATGTAGTTTCTCTTAAAGAGAAGTCAAGAAACAACGAGCTCTTCAAGTCAAACTTCCTTGGTCATCCATCATTCAATCTCCCATATATTGAGAGAAACACAGATGAGTGGTCTGGCAAGCTTACAAGACTTCCAGAGAGAGCTGAGATTCCAGTACAGGTTAACGACCAGCTCGTAGTTGAGTTCTACTCAAAGTAATCCAAGTCTATAGATTCTCTATCAAGCAGCTCCACATTCTGCGAAAAGAAAAGAAGAAGACCACATTCCAATCTGTCTCTTCTTGGAAGCACCTTCTGGCGGCTACCCTCAAAACAGATGGTGTATGGAGACTATATAAGAAAACCCCAGAGATGGGGTTTTCTTATTTGCTTTTTTATTGTTGATTTATAAGTGTTTTTATTATTTCCAGTTTACAGTGAATGTAAGAGGCTTGCTCAGAAGTAGGAAATCTATGATAGGGAAGGAGAATCTTGCAGTATTCTGATTCACTCTTCTTGCGCCGCTTACGCTTGTTATAGAACCTGGAACGGTTATATCAATTGAGACATATCCATTTGATATTGCATCAGGACCTTCTTCCCCGAGAAGGAAGTAGATCATATCAAGATAATCAGATTCAGATGTTCCCTGATTGAATAGCGGTCCATATACCTCAAAGTTTGGATCGGCGAGGAAAGGCACAATCTTTGTCAGCTCTTCGAAGTTGTTTATATCAACATAGAACGACAGTGAATTTGCTGTCTCTTTGAAAAGAGTCTGGTCGGTACCACCGAGTTCTCTGATCAGAGCCTCAATAGATGAATAGCTGAATGAGAGGCTATAATTATTCTTCCCGTTTTTTCTGAAAGCTACATCGGAGGCAGATTTTGTTCCCTGAAGCTGGCCTGCAAAGCCTGACATAGCGCTGTCCATGATTGATTCGTTGCTATCAGGAAGGAATTCTGAGAAGTCTTCAAGAACATCAACGAAGAACTGCTCTACTTTTATATCGCTTGATGATGTTCCACTGCCATTCTTATTTACTGAGAGCTTCTCAGTCACAGTACACGATGCAAGTAATAATAAAGAAACTAATGCCACTGTTATTCTTTTCATAAGAGTAGATTACATTAAAGCTGTAATGGCGACAAGCTTTCCTCTCAAAAACATTGGATATGTGGACATTACTGTGAAAGTTGTGATAGAAATTATACGATTATGGGTTAAAATGTTAGATAACCTACAAAAATTATATAAACTGTATTAATAACTTTTAAAAGATTTTGATATAAGTGCTAGACATATGATAAGAAAATTTTTACTTTCACTGATTGTTTTCATTGCTGCATCGACCCTTTATGCGTCAATGGCAGGGCATGCAGAGTCTCATCCGACATCTGTATATCTTTCATGGAGCAGCGTTGATGGTGCTCTCTATTATGATATATATAATGGACAGGATTTCGTAGTGCGTCTTGATAGCTCATCCTCTTCATATCTTGCATCTTCGCTTGATTCAGATAAAAGCTATTCATTTGCCATTGCGGCAAGAGATGGGAGCAATAACACACTTGATAGCATATGGCTAAATGCTGCAACAACAAGCTGGGATGGCACATATCTATGGGAGAATAAGACAACTCACAATAATAAAGGCAAGGTAAGGGAAATCCGGATGAGGATAAAGGCTGTAACAGATGCATCTTATGGTCAGTACAATGAGGTATTCCTTATTATAGATGGGAAGGAGATCAAGATTTTCCCTCTTTTCCCATTTGGTTCTGAAGATGCAAATATATGGCATAAATATAAAGAGGATAGCATTGGAGGAATCTCATATAGGACCAATGCCGGACTTTTCAATACATCATCGATGACTCCTTCAAAATGGAAAATTTCAAAGATAGTCATTGACAGGGACTTCACAAGCGCTTACATTCAAACAAGCGCGCTCTCTTTTATTTTCGACACAGAAAGCAGCTACAGACTGTTCGAGAAAGATGGCAGGATGTATCTGGAATTCAAGACCGAATCAGAGCAGAGCATTGTAGATAATGCACTGTTCAAGAATCCTAATCCAGGAGAGGGTGATGCTTTCATCTTAGAGAAAATAGACTAGGAGGAACAATGATCGCTGACAGGAATAAGAAAAGTCTGATCATCGTTGAATCACCGACAAAAGCAAATACAATAAAGAAGTACCTGCCTTCAACATGCCAGGTAGTGGCATCAAAGGGCCATGTTGTAGACCTTAATCCAAATCCTGATTCGAAGGATGGGATGTATGGTGTTGATGTAAATAATGATTTTAGGCTTGATTATGTGATTGTGGATGGTAAGGAAGCGCTTCTTGCTGATATGAAGAAGCTTCTGAAGAAGTCCGAACAGCTTATTCTTGCAAGTGATGAGGATAGAGAAGGAGAGTCAATTGCATGGCATCTCCTAAATCAGCTTAAGCCAACAGTTCCTGTTTATAGAATGGTCTTCCATGAAATTACAAAGAAGGCAATCCTCGCAGCCTTTGATAACTGCCGTGAGATTGATATAAATCTTGTGAGAGCTCAGGAAGCAAGGCGTACAATAGATAGGCTTCAGGGGTACGGAATATCTCCTCTTCTCTCTCAGAAGCTTGGTGCGAAATACAGCGCTGGACGTGTTCAGTCCCCAGCTTTGAAGATGATTGTTGAGAAAGAGAAGAAGAGAAGGCTTTATAGGAAATCCGATTACTATTCAGTTGAGACAGTGATGGACTATTCAGGAACAGAGTTTCCTGCAACACTTACAGCAATCGGGAAGAATAAAGTTGCATCAGCTTCATCTTATGATAAGGAATCTGGAGAGCTGAAGAAGAAAGATGCGATTGTTCTCAGTGTAGATGATGCTGCGAAAATCAAAGAGAGCATAGAAGGCAGTGATGCTGCAGTTGAGAGTGTTATACATCAGGATAAGATAGAGCGACCTCAGATGCCTTTCACGACTTCTACACTCCAGCAGGATGCTACAAGGCGGCTTCATAAAGGTGCTAGAGAGATCATGATGATTGCTCAGCGCTTATATGAGAACGGCTTTATCACATACATGAGAACAGATTCCCCGAACCTCTCTGATGAATGCATCAGAGCATCCCGTGCTGGTGTTGCATCCCTTTATGGTGAGGAATATCTTTCTCCTGTTCCTAGAAATTACAAAGCAAAGACTCTGGGCGCACAGGAAGCTCATGAGGCAATCAGGCCTTCTGGCGATTATATGAGGACTCCTAAGGAGACTGGACTTACTGGTGATGAGCTCAAGCTCTATACTCTGATCTGGCAGCGGACTTTAAGCACTCAGATGAGAGATGCAGAGAAGGCTGTAACGACTCTTTCTCTCAGGAAGGATGACTATTATTTCACTGCAACTGGTACAGTGATTACATTCAAGGGCTTCAGAATCCTCTATGAAGCAGCTTCTGACGGGGATGATGAGGAAGATAAGGAAGGACTCCTGCCATCGCTTTCAGCTGGGGACAGCGTATTAATAGAGAAGAGCGAAGCAAAGAGCCATACTACACAGCCTCCAGCAAGATATAATGAAGCTACTCTAGTCAAGACTCTTGAAAGTGAGGAGATTGGAAGGCCTAGCACTTATGCGACTATAATATCAACGCTTCTTGATAGGCATTATATCATCCGTGATGGACAGTCTCTTGTTCCGACATTCACTGGATTCTTTGTAGATGCATTCCTAGAGAAGGCTTTCAGCCTATATATCGGCTATGATTTCACTAAGACCATGGAAGCTGGCCTTGATGAGATAGCAGAAGGCAAGGAGGATAAAAGTGAGTACCTTAGGGATTTCTGGTTCGGTTCAGATAAGATGGATGGACTGGAGAAGGATCTCTCAATAGCAAAAAGCACTACGGCTCCAGGTGATGTAAAGAACCTTATCATTCCTGATCTGAAATACTCTTTCAATGAAGGCGATGCTGTTGTCAATTATGAGATAAGAACTGGAAAATTCGGTCCATATCTGGCATCTGATTTTATAGACAAGGAAACAGGAAAGACCCGCATGGCATCAATTGATGAGAAGAAGTATTTTCCTGGAACATTCCAGGACAGTGATGCTGCATCAATACTCTTTCCAGAAGAGACCTCAACTGTCCTTTATGATAAATATGAGCTGAAGAGCGGCCGCTATGGCGAGTATCTTGTACGCATATCTGATGGGAAGAATGCTCAGTGGCCTAGGACAAAGGATAAGGCGGAGAATGCCTCTGAAGAGTTCATTGAACTTCTTTTTGAGCTGCCGAAGACTGTTGGTCAGGATAGCGATGGGAATGAGGTTGTTCTCCGTTCAGGTCCTTATGGATTCTATGCTTCGTATAAAGGCCATAATGCCAGAGTCAGTAATCCTCTGACATTCAATGCAGATAGCCTGATTATTGGTCAGAGTGAATCTCTTCCAGTTTTCATATATAAGGATAAGAGCGCTGAGGTTGCCTCTGGACGCTATGGCTTCTATCTTAAATATGACGGTAAGAATTATCCTCTGCCTAAGGCATTTAAGAAGGATATCTCAGCACTCACAGAAGATGATGTGATCAAGACCCTTGAGGGAAATACCGAAGAGAAGAGCCTGGATGCACTTCAGACATTCAGCATCAATGGAGAAGAAGTTCATCTGCTTGATGGTAAGTTCGGTCCATACCTGAAGAGAGGCTCTGAAAATATACCGCTGCCTTCGGATTATAAGAAGGATATATCAAAGCTTACAGAAGAATCCGTTTCAGAGATTGTCTCTTCATATGTTCCTAAGGCTAAGACTGCATATAGAAAGAGAAGAGGTTAATAAAAAATTGACCCCTATGCGATTCGAACGCACGACCTACTCCTTAGGAGGGAGTCGCTCTATCCAGCTGAGCTAAGGGATCAATTAATGGAAAAATTCCATTAACAATTTAACTAGTATGAGAAACAATTTCAAGTAGCAGTGCACAAATAGAGTTAATGCACTGCTTTTCATTCTGATGATATGCTTCGATTTCCATCTCTAGGTCAGTAGCCTGGGATTTAGGGCTGTATATAGTCTTTTCTTTGAGCCTGATTCTAATTACAATTGAATAAAGAGGAATTGAGAATGACAGTTCAGGAATGTATGACAAAGCACCCGATAACCTGCAGAGAAGCAGACAATATATATGAAGTGAGCGAGCTGATGGAAAGAGAAGCTGTGCATCATCTACCTGTTCTCGACAGCAGAGGTAAGCTTGTTGGAGTCATATCAGAAAAAGATATAATAACAGCTGTTCCAGATCTTTCTTCTAAGCCTTCGCTTTCTGAGATGGCTTATCTGATTTCAAAGCTTACAGTAAAAGATGTTATGAGCTCAGAAGTTGCTACGATAGATCCTGATCTTCCTATAGAGCAGGCTGCAAAAGAGATGTTTGATAAGGAGGTCTCATGCCTTCCCGTAATCTCGGACCAGTCGTTAGTTGGCCTGATCACAAAGAATGATATGTTCTCATTCCTCTTGGAGCTCTTTGGAGCTAGGCACTACGGAGTGCGTGTATCCCTTCGTGTTAAGGATAAGCCAGGCACTATCGCAGAGATAACATCAGAACTCGCAAAAGGCGGTATCGATATAGTATCAATCGGCACAATACGCCGTTCAGAGGAAGGCATCTGCACTCTTAAGGTTCAGGGTGAGAGTAAGGATAATCTTATAAAGCTATTTGATAAGCTTGGAGTAGAGGTTTTAGATATCAGGGAAGTCTGATGAAGAACAAGAAAGTTAATTCAGCCAATATAAAAAGACGTCTTAATGATGAGATAAAAGAAGATAACCCATTCAGTGGCATTGTTCTGAAAGAGAAGAAGGAAGAGCCAAAGCCGGTAAGGAAAGTACAGCCAAAGAAGCCCTCAGAGATTGTTCAGGGGTATAATCCCAATGCCTCGTTTGCTGATATTCTTTTTTCATATGAGCATACAGGCAATCCTTTCTCCATGCCAAAAAGCCAGAAAAAGAAGATTGCAGAGAAGAAGTCAGATTTCGGATCAATTCTTGCTCAGTGGGAAGGTACTGATTCCAGGAATATAAAGAAAAGCAAGGACCAGAAGAAAAGCGGATATAAGCCGACAAAGTCATTTGAGGCGATTCTTTCGGAATATGAAGGAACTCCGATTAAGAAAGAAGAGAAGAAGCCTCAGGGGCAGAAGAAAAAAGAAGCAAAAGCTAATAGCGCTTCATCTCAGACCTATGAAAGGAAGAGCAAGGCTTATGCGCCTTCTCAGGATTTCGGCTCAATTCTCTCTTCTTTTGAACATAAAGATGAGAAGAAAGCGCATCCGGAGACAGAAAATAGGAATCAGGCAAAGGAAGAAATCAGAGAGAAGCCTCTTTCTGAATCTCTTTTCAAGGAGGATTCAGAGTGGACGAGAGATCCTTCTGCTGCTTGGTCAGTCCTTGGTGGCAATGATTCTTTTGTAAGGCCTATAAAAGAAGAGGCGAAGTCCGAAGCTGTGAAGGAATCTCAAAAAGCTCCGAAGCTTTCATCTTATGAACCTAAGAAGGATTTTTCTGAAATCCTATCAGCTTTTGATGAAAGGGCTTCCATGAAAAAGAATGAACCTGTTATTCCTATTACTGAAGCCAACGAAATGGCCGAAAAGATAGAGACAAGCTCTCTTTTCCTGAATGAAAGCGAAGATGAAAAAAGAGCTCCAGGGGCTGCTTGGTCTATATTCGGCAGGAATGAATCATTCAAGCGTGAAGAGATTCATGCAGATGCAGCTCTTCCTGAGATACCTAAAACTGAGCATTATAAGCCATCTGTAGAGTTTTCAAAGATTCTTGATAGCTATGAAGAAGTAAAGACATTTGATGATATCATGAAAGAGAAGGGTGAGCAGAATAAGGCAAAGGCTCCTCTTACAATATCAAAGCTTAGAATGATGAAGCCTCAGGCAACGCTTGATCTGCATCAGCTTACGCAGAGTGAGGCCGAGACAGCAATAAGGGATTTTCTATCAGAATGCACAGAAAATGGAATCAGGAAGATTTCCATAATCACAGGAAAGGGACTCCACAGTGAAGATGGTATCGGAATCCTGAGGGCTGTTGCGGATAGAATACTTGATGAATCAGGCCTTGTGAGTGAGAAAAAAAGCGCTCCTCAGAATGCCGGTGGCTCTGGAGCGCTCTGGATTATACTTAAGGCTTAGCGTTCGCGATAGATGATTCTGCCTTTTGAAAGATCGTATGGGCTGAGTTCGACTTTTACGGTATCTCCTGGAACGATTCTGATATAGTGCTTTCTCATTTTACCTGAGAGATGAGCCAGGATAACCAGCTTGTTTGATAACTCAACACGGAACATTGTGTTTGGTAGGGCTTCCTTTACGACTCCCTCAACCTCGATTGCTTCTTCTTTTGCCATTATTACTCCCTGATGGACTCTTTTTTAGAGCCTCTATTATTACAAAAGGATCCTGCTTTTCTTCACAAGATCTTATTAATTCTTAAAAGCTTAGATAGTATAGACATAAGAGAAAAGCGTTGTCAAGGAATCATAATGAGCTTAAAACTGTCTGATACTAATGCGGCAGATTTCTTCTTAAAACCGTGAAAGCAATGATTGAATCTAATCTAGGCTCTTCAAAAACATATTCAAGTAATGCTGTTCCGCATTGTTTTTTTCAGGCAGTTTATTCCTACACTATGTGAAATGTATTTTGCCAAATTAGGAATCAAAATATCGCCAAATTAGGAATCGAAAAGTTGCCAAATTAGGAATCAATATGGTAATCTAAGCATTGAAGGTAAGTACAATGAATGATTACAAGAGGAGAATTGCTGACAATCTCCTTCAGAAAAAACTCCGAAGTAAAGGTGCTGTATTAATTGAAGGCACAAAGTGGTGCGGTAAGACAACAACTGCAGAACATGCAGCTTCAAGTATTCTGTATATGGATGAGCCAAGTCGGATGCGGCAGAATCTGATGCGTGCAGATACAGATCCAGAATCGTTATTGGAAGGTAGCAATCCTCGACTCATTGATGAGTGGCAGATTGCTCCAAAGCTATGGGATGCAATACGATTTTCTGTAGACCACAGGAGGGCGTTTGGATTATATATACTCACAGGATCTGCTGTGCCTTCAAACTCAGATGAAATCAAGCATACTGGAACCGGACGGTTTAGTTGGTTGAAGATGCGCCCAATGAGTCTTTATGAATCAGGTGAGTCATCTGGCAAAGTCAGCTTATTAAAGCTTTTCAGTGACTCAGAAGGAAAAATACGAGCTTCATCGGATTTATCATTAAAAGATATTTCTTTTTTAATCTGCAGGGGTGGTTGGCCTATGTCTCTAGGAGTTCCTGAAGATATCGCACTTCAGCAGGCAATCGATTACTATGATGCTGTTGTTAAAGAGGATATTTCAAGAGTAGATGGAATTAAGAAAGACAATGGTTATGTAAAACGTTTGATGCGATCTTACGCTAGATGTCAGGGAGGACAGGTTTCCATTGATACAATAATAGCAGATCTTAAAAATAATGAGGGAGTAGATCCAAGCAATAAAACAGTATCTTCATATATAAAGGCTCTGCAGAAGATTTTTGTGATTGAAGATATGGAGGCATGGAATCCTAATCTTCGTTCTAAAACAGCAATACGAACGTCAGATACACGGTATTACGTAGATCCTTCTATTGCTACTGCAGCTCTTGGGATAGGGCCTGAAAACCTATTAGATGATTTGGAAACTATGGGATTTCTTTTCGAAACAATGGCTATTAGAGATCTTAGGGTGTATTCGGATGATTTGGATGCATCTGTGTATCACTATAGAGATAAGAGCGGATTAGAATGCGATGCAGTTATTCATTGTAGAAATGGATATTATGGACTCATTGAGATTAAGCTTGGTGGAGATAAGCTTATTGAAGAAGGTGCCGAATCCCTTAAGAAGCTAGCAGGAAAAATTGATACAGATAAAATGAAGAAGCCATCATTTCTTATGGTATTAACAGCAAATGGTGATTCTGCATACCGCAGAACCGATGGTGTTCTTGTCGTCCCGATTGGAACATTGGGACCATAGTTTATATAACCTCTGTTGAATATAAATGGTAAAAAGTGCAAACTTCAACTGAGGTGAGAATATGGGTGCATTAGATAGATATCTTGAAAAGAATAATGGAAAGATTGATGCAGGGCTTGCTCTATATCTTTCAGAATTGGATCTCATCAGTCGTGTCTCAAAAAGGACAGCTGGATATATAGTAAATGAGCTTAAGGATCAGAGGTCACATCTGAAGCTGATTGCCAGTGAGAATTTCTCTTCTCTTTCAGTCCAGGCAGCAATGGGAAATCTGCTTACTGATAAATACAGTGAAGGATTCCCGTTTCATCGATTCTATGCAGGCTGTGATAATGTGGACCAGATTGAAGCAGAAGCTGCAGAAGCTGCATGCAGATTATTCGGAGCAGATCATGCATATGTACAGCCTCATAGCGGTGCAGATGCAAACCTCTGTGCATACTGGGCAATACTCAATGCTAAAGTACAGGTCCCGCTTCTTGAGGAAATGGGTATAACAAATCCATCACATATGGCAAGAGAAGACTGGAATAAGGTCAGAGAAGCTCTTCATAACCAGAGACTTCTTGGACTTGATTATTATTCTGGTGGCCATCTTACACACGGATATAGACAGAATATATCAGCACAGCTGTTTGATGCATATTCATATACTGTAGATAAGGAGACAGGCCTTCTCGACTATGATGAGATAGAGAGACTGGCTAAGGAAATCAAGCCTCTTATTCTCCTCGCAGGTTATTCTGCATATCCAAGAAAGGTTGATTTCAGGCGCATGGCGGAGATTGCTCATTCTGTCGGAGC
Source organism: uncultured Spirochaetales bacterium (assembly GCA_934271365.1). GTDB lineage: Bacteria > Spirochaetota > Spirochaetia > Sphaerochaetales > Sphaerochaetaceae > Ornithospirochaeta. The sequence continues at coordinate 26,058 of CAKQRI010000011.1, read as the reverse complement.
TGTTTTCATGGTTGATATGGCGCATTTTGCTGGCCTTGTTGCTGGAAAGGTATTCACAGATGACTATGATCCTGTTAAATGGGCAGATGTGGTTACAACCACAACACATAAGACTCTCAGGGGCCCAAGAGGAGGCATGATTCTCTGTAAGGCAGAGTTCGCTGAATCGGTAGACAAAGGATGTCCTCTTGTAATCGGAGGGCCTCTCCCTCATGTAATGGCTGCAAAGGCTGTTGCGCTTGAAGAGGCTGAGAGACCAGAGTTCAGAGTATATGCAGAGAATATCGTGAAGAATTCAAAAGCACTGGCTAAGGCCTGCATAGAAGAGGGAATTCCAGTTGCAACAGGTGGTTCAGATAACCATCTCATGCTGCTTGATGTAACGCCTTTCGGACTTAATGGGCGACAGGCAGAGTCTCTTATGAGAGAGTGTGGAATCACACTGAATAGGAATGCTCTTCCTTTTGATAAGAATGGTCCTTGGTATACTTCAGGTCTTAGAATAGGAACGCCTGCTGTTACCACGCTTGGAATGGGAGAGAGCGAGATGAAGGAGATTGCTTCAATAATTGCAGATGTTCTCAAGGCAGCAGAGCCAGCAATCATCACAAAAGGAGAGAAGAAGGGTGAGATCAGCAAGAACAGGGCTAAGGCACCAAAAGAAGTGATAGAAAGAGCAAAGTCAAGAGTAAAAGCTCTTTTAGATCGCTTCATGCTTTATCCAGAGCTTGATCTGGATCTTCTTGAAAAGGAATTTCCTATTGTAGAATAAATGCATAGCCTGTCCTTTATGGATGGGCTTTTCATTTTTCTGTTGGAAAGCAGAATTCTCTAGGTTAAAATAGATATATGGGTAACATTCTAATAAAAGATGGTCTCTTAGTTGATACTGAGTGGACAAGGCATGGTGATATTTTAATCGAAGGCTCCAGAATCAGGAGAATTGCAAGACATATCAGTGAGGCAGAATGCCCCCAGGGTACAAGGCTGGTACATGCGGATGGCCTCTGTGTCCTTCCTGGCATCATTGATGCCCATACGCATTATCATCTGGTATCTAGAGGCACTGTAACAGCAGATTCTTTTGCAGAAGGTTCTAAGCTTGCTGCTTATGGTGGAGTCACCACTGTTATTGATTTTGCAGATGATAACAAAGAAGATCTGGTTGCTTCTCTCAAGAACAGGAAGAAAGAGATGCATTCCATGAGAATCGACTATGCTCTCCATCAGGGAGTATATGCATTCAGAGAAGATCTCAGAGATGAGCTTGAGACGATAAAGGTGATGGGAGTCGGCACTATAAAGCTCTTCACTACATATAAGAATGTTGGATATATGGTAGAGAAGAGAGAGGAGCTCAAGGAGATATTCTCGATGTGTAAGTCCTTGAACCTCATGGTGAGTGTGCACTGCGAGGATGATGGGATAATAACAGAGATAGGAAACAGCTGGAAGGGTGAATACAGACCTATTGACCATGCATCTCTCCGTCCGGCAGAGGCTGAAGCTAAAGCAATAAGCTATGTTGGAGAGATTGCAAGAGAGCTCGATATGCCTATCTACATCGTGCATCTTTCTTCTAAGCTGGGGCTTGATGCTGTAAGAAAGCTGAGAGAAGAAGGAGTGAAGGTTATTGTAGAGACAACACCTCATTATCTTTTCCTTGATAAGTCTAAGCTGGAGGGTGATGATGGTGCTCTTTATGTAATGACACCGCCTTTAAGAGATAAAGAGGATAATAAGGCTCTTCAGGAAGCTCTGATTGATGGTGAGATTCAGGTAGTAGCTACCGATCATTGTTCTTTTACCCGACAGCAGAAGCTTGAGAGCAATGATTGCAGGACAATTTATCCAGGAATTCCAGGGACGGAAGAACTTCTTCCTCTGATTAATACATTCGGAGTTGTATCAGGATCCCTGTCTCTATCACAGGTTGTCAATCTTCTCTCGACAGGACCTGCAAAGGCATTTGGAATATACCCCCAGAAGGGAATTCTGAAAGAGGGATCAGATGCAGATATCGTCCTCTTCAATCCAGAAGAGACATGGACTCTATCTTCCTCGTCGCTTCATAGTGCAGCTGGATATACTCCTTATGAAGGAATGACAGTTACAGGAAAAGTCGTGATGACATATCTCAGAGGGCGTCTTATCATGGGCGATGGATTATACCTCGGACTTGAAGGAGATGGAAAGTTCATAAGGGCAAGAAGATGATCAAAGCACTTCTTTTTGATATGGATGGAGTCCTTGCTGATAGCGAGGACCTATCTATTGCAATCGGAATAGATTATTTTAATACGTTAGACATCAAAGCCTCCGCTGATGACTTTGCTCAGCATCTTGGCTGCGGGGAGATTGAGTTCTTTGATGGCACAGCGCATGATCTGAATGCATCAGGCTATTCATATCAGGAAGCCTCTTCTTTTTTCAGAGAGCACTATGAAAAAGCTATAAATGATGTGAACATAGCACTCAATGGAGGTGCGCGTCTTATTGAAATGGCCAAGAGAGCGGGGCTTATGACTGCTGTTGCATCTTCAGCGCCAGAGTGGAAAGTCTATGCGAATATAAAGGCAATAGGGCTTAGCCCTGAGTCTTTTGATGCTGTAATCACCGGTCGCGATATAAAACGTAATAAGCCATTTCCGGATATCTATCAGCTTGCACTTATAAAGCTCGGTATTGCTGCGGAAGAAGCTGTTGTATTTGAGGATTCAAAAGGTGGTATAAAAGCAGGTCTTGATGCCCATTGCTTTACTGTAGTCCTTACCACAACGCTTTCATATAGCGATGCAGAAAAGACAGGCGCTGATGCCATAATCTCAGATCTTGGTGCAATTGAGCAATTCTCGACAGCCGAAGAGCTTGAGAAGACTCTGAATGCATATGCAGGTATTTCAGAGAATGCTGTACTGTATGGAGCTAACTATATAGCACCTCTTTCTAGGAGAATGCCGTATTCATTCATTCTTGAGCATGCTATTGAGAGTGCGAAAAGAGCCCAGAACTGCGCATATGCCCCATATTCAGGATATAAAATCGGTGCCGATATTCTGAGTTCTGCAAGTGGAAGAATCTATTCAGGATGCAATGTTGAGAACTCTTCCTATGGTGCTACTATATGTGCAGAGCGCAATGCCATATTCTCAGCTGTTGCAGCAGAGGGGGCAATCGGTATTGATCTGCTTGTTGTTGCAAGCGATGATGATCCACCAGCTCCTCCGTGTGCAGCGTGTCTTCAGGTGATAGCCGAATTTGCAAAGCCAGATACCAGAGTTGTTCTTGTATCTAAAAATGATCGTAGGGAGTATCTGTTTTCAGATCTGCTTCCTCATCCTTTCATATTTCCATCAATGAGGAAATAACATGTTTATGGATTCTGAGCTTGCAGAAGAAGAAATCCTTCCGTTATTTGATCTCTGTGGTGGAGTCGTAAGTGTTATTCCTTATGGAGAAGGCCATATCAATGGTACATGCCTTGTTTCCACTGATAGAGGCTTTAAGTATATTCTTCAGAGAATCAATGACTCTGTGTTCCATGATGTCAGTGCTCTGATGAGGAATATTGAGCTTGTAACAGAGCATCTTGGAGAAAAGACTGATGATAGAAGATCCGTGCTCGCTCTTTCTTATGCAAAAGATGGACTTCCTTATGTGGCTGTCAGAGGTGGGTACTACAGAATCTATAGCTATGTAGAGAATTCAATTTGCCTGGAGCGGGCACGCTCATCAGCAGATTTATATGAGAGTGCTCTGGCTTTTGGGCGCTTTTCAGAGAATCTATCCGATTTCGATGCATCATCCCTTATAGAGATCATCCCTGATTTCCATAATACCCCCAGGCGCTATGATTTGCTGAGACAGGCAATAACTGAAGATAGCTGCAGAAGAGCAGAAGGTATTCAGAAAGAGATTGATTTTATCCTGGAACGGGAAGAAGAGATGGGAGTTCTCCAGACTATGAGAGAGAATGGAGACCTGCCTCTGAGAGTCACGCATAACGATGCTAAGCTTGATAATGTTCTTTTTGATAAGCAGACAGGAAAGGCTCTCTGCGTGATAGACCTGGATACAGTGATGCCGGGACTCTCTGCATATGACTTCGGAGATTCTATAAGATTCGGAGCTTCTACTGCATTAGAGGATGAGAAGAATCTGAGTAGGGTATCATTATCTTTAGAGCTTTTCAGAGCATATTCCGTAGGATATAGACGGACATGCAGATCTCTTACAGACACAGAGATAGATACGCTTGTTCTTGGGGCGAAGACTATGACGCTTGAGTGTGGAATGAGATTTCTTACAGACTATTTAGATGGTGATATATATTATAGAACCAAGCGTGATTGCCATAATCTAGATAGAGCAAGGACACAGCTGAAGCTTCTCTCTGATATGGAAGTGCATCAGAGTGAGATGGAGATGATTGTCCATAAATCTGATAAACTGTAAAAATCTGTTGTTTTTTGATTTTGTTTTAAATAGACTCATTTATAGTACCTAGTGGAGCAATAGGTTTTTCATAGGAGCAATAATGACTGGATACTCAATGAATCTTCATTCTAAAAAGGATTATCAAGACCTTCTTCTTTCAATTCTCAATCCTCTGATTACACGCTATAGCAGCGGATGCGCAAGATTAAAACTGGATGGAGGCGGTGCAACATATCCAGAGATAACAGTCGAATTTGAAGCCTTTGCCCGTCCTTTATGGGGGCTTGTTCCTTTCTGGATTGGTGGTGGCAGATCTGCTGAATTTGAACGCATATATCAGAAAGGCATAGCTAATGGCACGGATCCGAGTAGCCCAGAGTTCTGGGGGCATACTGGTGAGATGGATCAGCGCTTCGTTGAAATGGCGCCTCTTGCATTCGGTCTTATTGCGGTGCCTGAGATCTTGTGGAATCCCTTGAGCGATATGACAAAGGATAACCTATCTGCATGGCTTTATGAGATAAATGAGCATGATCTTCCAAAATGCAACTGGTATTTCTTCAGGATACTTGTAAACGCAGCACTTAAGAAGCTAGGACGTCCTTATTCCGCTGAGCTTCTCAAATCTGACATGGCATTTATTGAGAGCAATTATATAGCAGATGGATGGTATAAGGATGGTGTGTCTGGACGCTTTGATTACTACTCTGCATTTGCCATGCAATATTACAGCATTCTGTATTCGGTATTTGCAGAAAGAAGAGAAGAGACTGAGAGGAGGGCAGACGAATTCTCTTATTCATTTATAAAGTACTTCTCAGAAAACGGGGCTGCAATTCCTTATGGAAGGTCTCTTATCTACCGTTTTGCAGAATCTGCATTCTGGTCTGCATACCTCTTTATAGACGGTAGCATTGATAATGGCACTGTAAAGGGGATAATAAACAGGAATCTGAGATACTTCCTATCAGAAGATATAATGACTCATGATGGGATTCTTACAGTAGGTTATTGCTATCCTAATCTTACAATGGCAGAGAAATACAATGCCCCAGGCAGTCCATATTGGTCTCTTAAGACATTCCTTCTTCTAGCGCTTTCAGATGATGATCCATTCTGGAAAGAGGAAGAGAAGCCTCTTTCTCTGAAAGATGAGAGTTGCAAGCTGACTGTGCCTAATTTCCTTATTGATAGGAAAGCTGGTGAAGCATATCTGTATACGTCAGGAATGCTCAATATGCGCTCTCTTGGCCATTTTACAGATAAATATGATAAGTTTGTGTATTCAACACTATTTCCATTCTCTGTTGCAAGGACAAATGAGACAATAGGCGAGAATGCTCCAGATAATATGCTTGCATTTATAATTGATGGATATGTCTATGTCAGAAGAGGCAGCCTTGAATTCTCTGTAGAAGATGATTCGATTACCTCGGTCTGGACCGTACCTGGAATCATCATAAAGACAGAGATAAGACTGACAGAGCGTGGGCATGTAAGACACCACATCATAGATAGCAATGTAAGCTGTAAGGCGTATGATTCAGGTTTCTCTATTCCGAAAGCTGCAGATTATTCAGAGAAAAAGGAAGGCGATCAGATTATGATTTCGTCATCTCACCTTGTCTCCGTAGCTAAGGGATGCGGAGCTTTGGTGCCTATCATTGCAGATCCTAATTCATCTATTGCATGGCGCAATTCTGCTTTTCCTTCTGTTGTATATGATATTCCTGTAGGACACATAGAGATCACTGATGAGTTCTATGGTTATGTGGATGATTTAAGTGATGGATCTTGATGTGCCAACAGCTGCTGCAGAATCTTACAGATTTCATTCAGAGAGAATGCAACCTGCCTGAGTATGTAGTCTGTACATGAAGATTATTTCAAATGAATGTACATATGTTTAGGAGATGTATCAGTCATGGATTCTTGAGGTAGTAAATCAGATTTTGTTCATGAACCCTATGATGTTGCTAGATATATTATGATTATTGGCCAGTAGGCTTTTCTGTTGGCCTTTATACAATAAGAGAGAAGAATTAAATGAAAAAACCTAATTTTGTAATTATCCAGGTTGACCAGCTTTCAGATAGGGCTCTTAAGGCTTATGGCGGCAAGTATGATAATCCTGCAATTGATTCGATATTTGAAGATGGAATAGGCTTTGATACATGTACATGCCAATACCCGCTATGCCAGCCTTCTCGTGCATCCCTCTGGAGCGGATTATATCCACATGAGACAGATATTCTCTCTAATGGACGGAATTGGCCAGTGGATGACCTTCCTTCTTCTGTAGAGACCCTTGGATCTGTATTCTCAGCTTCAGGCTATGAGTGCATGCACTTTGGAAAGACTCATGATGCTGGTGCTTTAAGAGGTTTCAAGATAGATTCTGAGAATGCTATAGAGATTCCTGATAATCCTCTTTATCCATACAATCAGGATACATTTCGAGATGTATATACATCAGAGAGAGCCAATGAATTCCTATCAGCATATTCATGGGATAAGCCGCTTCTTATGGTTGTCGATTTTGTTAATCCCCATAATATCTGTGGGTATGTAGGAAAAAAGCAGGATGAGAAGATTGAGAATGCTGACGGGCTTCCAGAGCTTCCTCCTAACTATGAATTTGATGATATAGAAAACAGAGCGAAGTCAATACAGTATATCTGCTGCTCTCATAACAGGCAGGCTCAGGTCGCATCCTGGAAAGAGAATGAATACCGTGGATATCTTGCAGCTTATTATCATTATCTCTCTCTTGTGGATAAGCAGATAGGCTCTCTTCTTGATATTCTGAAAAAGAGCAGGGAATATGAGAATACATATGTTGTGTTCTTGTCTGATCATGGAGATGGAATGGCTGCGCGTGGCTCTGTTACAAAGCAGGTTGCTATGTATCATGAGACTGTCAATGTTCCATTTGCCTTCTCTGGTCCATTAGTGAAGCCTAAGGGCGTTATGGTGAAAGGTCTTGCAGAGAATCTGGATTTATTCCCGACATTGTGTGACCTAGCTGGAATAGCAGCTCCTTCAGAGTGCAGAGGCATATCTCTTAAGGCCTCTATAGAATCACAGGATAAGCCTGATAGAGAATTTGCTGTTTCTGAGTGGCTTACTGAATGGGGCTATACAGTTTCTCCTGCAAGAATGATTGCAACGGATAAGTATCGTTATATATACTACTTAGAGGACAGAAAGGAAGAGCTGTATGATCTGGAGGCAGATCCCTATGAGATGAGGAATGTAGCAGATTCAGAGAGATACGCTTCAGTTCTTGACGAAATGAGATCATATCTTGAGCAGCAGATAAAAGAAAGCCGGGATTCTTTCTATTCTCAGACTGTCTTTGCTCCAAGCCGCTGGAGATCTCATAAGATTGGATACCATAACCATGAGGGTATTGCTGCCCCTATGGAGAAGTAAAAAAAGGAAGGATTAGATTGAACAGGATCAGCATTAATTTCAGAAAGGAGCTAGAGGCAAGCGGCCTTTATGAAGAGGTTTCTCGTCTCAATGCCTATGTTGGTGATATTCACAACCATTCAGGAATAAGCTATGGCTACGGAAGAATAGAGGATGCCATCTCTTTTGCAAGAGAACAGCTGGATTTCTTCTCTGTAACAGGTCATTTTGCCTGGCCTGATATGGATGAGGAAGGAAAGAACATTCCAGAGGATGTAAAGGAATATCATAGAAAGGGCTTTGCAAAGCTCAGAAGAAACTGGCCTCATTATCTGGAGTGCATGGCAGCATCAGAGACTGATAGCTTCATACCTTTCCCATCATATGAATACCATAGCTTCATTTATGGTGATTATACTATTCTCTGCAAGAATCCTTCAGAGCCGCTTCCAGATCCTGTTCCAGAAGGAGAAGAAGACAGACGGTTAATCAATCTTGTCAATGCTGATGAGAGCCAGAGAGAGCATTATCTCTGCACACCGCATCACATTGGCTATAAAGAAGGCTGGAGAGGAATCAGCTGGAGCCACTATAGAGAAGAGCCATCTCCGCTTGTTGAGATCATTTCTATGCATGGCTGTTCAGAGAGCTATGAAGCAACTCCTAAATATCTTCATACAATGGGGCCGAGATCTGAGAAGAATACATATCAGGGAGGGCTTCAGCTTGGAAAGCATTTCGGAGTAGTAGGTTCTACAGATCATCATAACTCAGCTCCAGGAAGCTATGGTTCTGGCCGTACAGTGATTTATGCAGAAAGCCTTTCTAGAGATAGCGTATGGAATGCATTGAATGATAGAGCGACTACTGCTGCATCAGGTGATCCTATAGAGACAGCTCTCTTTGTAAATGGAGTAAGAGCGGGGCATATTGCGCCGAAGCATGAAGGAAAGATACATGCAGAGGCCTTTGTTGCAGCTTATGATAGGCTGGAGAAGGTTGAGCTTATTCAGGATGGCCGTGTTATTGCAGGCAAATATAATTTCGAAGCAGGATGCAAAGATGAGAATAAGGGCTTCATCTCATTCATGTTCGGGTGGGGAAAGAAGCATAAGAGCGCAACATGGGATATAGAGCTTTCTGTTGAGAATGGAAGTGTTCTCTCAGCAACTCCAAGACTTCGTGGAATAGACATGGTTGATCCTCTGGATGTTCCTGCAGATGGAAGCGCTGTACTGCCTCATATTGCCAGAAATGACAATGGAATTTCCCTACATGTAGTGACAGATGGAAATGCTACTGCACAGACAGATAGCAGCAATGGATTTGTTCTAGAGGTTGACGGCTCCGATGATACAATCATAACACTTAAGGCTAAGGTATGCTGGAGCGGTAGGACTGTAGAGAGGGAATATAAGTATACTCTTGCAGAGCTTAAGGAGGAACAGACTTCTGAATATGTTGATGGGTTTGTCTCTCCTGCTGTTGAGATCGGGCGTTTTGTTCCGACATCTGAATCAGTTGCGCATCTTGATGTTGAGCTTGAGACAGAGAATCAGGGGGCTATTTACCTCCGTGCATACGAGAAGCATGGAGATGTAGTCTTCACATCTCCAGTATCATTCAGGTAGGAATCATATGGTAGATGTTGATAATTTAAAAGATTTTACAGAGCTTGATGAAGCTCTTAAAGCAGCAGAGAGGCAAACAGAGAGAGCAATAGAGATGCTCACAGATGGTTTTAAGCCTTCCCATAGCACAGATGATTTCTATCCGAAATCAGATAACAATGAGTGGACGAACGGAATGTGGACAGGAGAGATCAATGTCCTCTATGAGCTTACAGGAAGAAAGGACTTCAAGAGAAAGGCCCTGGAGCATGTAGGCGACTTCAAGTTCAGGATTGATGAGAAGGTGAATATTGATAACCACGATATGGGCTTCTTGTTCTCACCATCCTGTGTTGCTGGCTACAAGCTATATGGAAGCAAGGATGGAAGGGACAGTGCAATCAAGGCTGCTGATTATCTTGCATCCAGATTCCAGGAAAAGGGCCAGTTCATACAGGCTTGGGGGCCTATAGGTGCACGCACCAATTATCGTCTGATTATTGATTGTCTGATGAATATACCTCTTCTTTTCTGGGCTTCAGAAGAGACAGGGAATAGCCATTATAGAGATATAGCTCTGGCACATTTCAAGACATCTATCGAGCATGTTCTGCGTCCTGATGATTCTACATACCATACATACTATTTTGATCCTGATACAGGGCTTCCTCTTCATGGTGCAACCCATCAGGGAAATAGAAATGATAGTGCATGGGCCCGTGGACAGGCATGGGGAATCTATGGCTCAGCGCTAGCTTATAGATATACAGCATCTCCTAGGGCTCTTGATGTGTTCAGGCGTACACTTGGCTTCTTCCTTACCCATCTTCCTGATTCAGTGATACCGTATTGGGATTTTGATTTCACAGATGGAAGCACAGAATCGAGAGATTCCTCAGCTCTTGCAATAGCATGCTGTGGAATGCTTGAGATGTCAGACCTTCTTGGAGACGAGGCGCTTAGAGTTAAGGCATCAAAGCTGATGGGAGAGCTTTATAGAAAGTGTGCTGTCAAGGATCCAGCTCTGTCTAACGGCCAGCTCCTTCATGGAGTCTACTGCAGAAAGACTCCTACTAATGATGCAAGAGACCGTGGTGTTGATGAATGCAATACATGGGGAGATTACTTCTATGTTGAGGCCTTGAAGAGACTTGTAGATCCAGGCTGGAAGGCTTATTGGTAAAATTAAGCAGAGTCTGGCTTTTGCCAGGCTCTTTCTTATTATGCTGTAAATGTTATAATCACCTCATTTTTATAAAATGGTATTGAGGTGAACCTTATTGCCGTATCTGGATAGAGCATCAGAAGACGCTGGTATATATTCTGCAGGCCTATATGCTGAGAGATGCTGTTGCTCTTAATTGCATCCTCAGCTTTTTTTATATCAATTCCCGCACCATTATCTGCGATTATAAGCGTATATTTCTGATTTTCTCTGCTTAGAGAGATTATTATCTCCGGAGTTTCAATCATTCCAAGAATCGATGTCTTTCTGAAGCCATGCTTTATTGAGTTCTCAATGAGAGGCTGAAGAAGCATTTTTGGCATCCTGATATTGCAGTATTCTTCTGGAATTGAATGAATCATCTTTATCCTGCTATGGAATCTGCTGTTCATTATTTTTAAATATGCATCTGAGTGGCTTATCTCATTGGAAATTGTTGATGTCTCTTCGCCGTTATTCAATCCGAGCCTCAGATATTCAGTGAGAGTCATCAGCATTCTAGAGGCATTTCCATTATGACCGCTTTCAATCTCAGCATTTATGTATTCAAATGTATTATATAGGAAATGGGGCTTGATCTGCTCTGTGATGAGCTTCATTCTCAGATTGTACTTTTCTTCCTCGCTTACAGTTATATGCTTAATCTGAGTCTGTATGGTCTCATGCATCTGGTTTATTGCTGTGCATAGAAGGCCTATCTCATCATCTGAATTGATTGTATATGGCTTTAGGTAGGTTCCGTTCTCTATTCTCTTGACTATTTTGGTAAGTATCTTTATCGGTCTGACAAGAAGCCCTGATATCCTTATGATCAGGAAGGCTGCAAATGCAAGAACAATAATGCTCTGCAGTATCATCAATAGAGACAGTGTCATGATTCTCTTATGGATTCTCTGGCTTGAAAGCAGTATCTGCAAATCTCCTATTCCATTGAAGAAAGGCAGGGAGAAAAGATAATTACCTTTGCTGTTGAATCCATCACTGTTTTCAATCACAGTATTTCCAGTATTATTAATGACTCTGAAATCTATCAGATTGTCTTTAAGGTCATTGCGGAGCAGCTTGCTTAATGCAGTATATGGAATGAACAGTATGAAGCTGTATCGATATTGTGTGCTGTTTCCAGAGAATGAGAAGACTCTATCATCTATTTCGTATATAGGTATGACTAAAGGCATTACCTCTGATTTGTTTACAACAAAGGAATAATCCTCATATGGAATTAGCCTGATGCTTCCAGAATCCCTGAGCTCTGCAACATTTTCCGTGTGTCTCATATCCAGAGTGAAGTTGCTGTATACTGCACCATTTCTATCTGCTATTATGGCCTGTTCAATAAGAGCGCTGCTGCCTATCAGGCCTGAGATGAATGGCTGCGCTTCTATCTGCTTCTGATATTGAGGAATAAACTTATTTTCGAAATCTGATGCAAGAGATGTGAATTCCGTATTTGTATGGAGAGAGATTATATAATTTATGATGCTCTGATAATGATAATCAAGTCTTAATCCTATATTGTCTATAAGATTATTATATGATGCATATGTATCATTCCTGATAAATACAGAGAAGAATATTATTGAGATTGCATATACAAGAAGCAGGAGCAGCAGGATAACACCATTCATGCTGAGTGCTATCTTCTCCTTTATTGATAGATTTCTGAATCTTGACTTCATCGACATACTGGCCTGAACTTCCTCTGATACTCTGTAGGCGTCATATCTGAATATTTCTTGAATGCCCTTATAAAGCTTCTTATATCAGAATATCCCAGATGCTGTGAAATCTCCTGTACACTGAGCTCATCTTCCATTAATAGCTTTTTTGCAAGTTCGCATTTTGTCTTTATTATGAAATCCCTGAGTGTTATCCCAGCCTTCTCTCTGAAGTATATAGGAAAGTACTGGGAGTTCATGCTGACTTTATCTGCAATCTGTGATGCGGTGGGAAACTCATTTATATGGTTTTCTATATACTGCTTTGTATGGTGGATTATAGGATCATTTTCTGCTCTTAGGCGAGGGATGACTCCTTCTGCATATTCGATGAGAAGCTCTGCAACAGAGCTTCTCAGCAGACTCATGCTGAGTACAGATACAATATCAATATTTTCCTCGAAATCCTTATCTTCTGCATGAAAGACATTCCGTATCCTGTTCTGCATGTCTGAGATGAGGAATAGGCATTTGCCTTTCACGTAGCTTGGAGGCGGTTCAGGAATATAGAACAGAAGACTGAAGAACTCATCTGTCAGTTCTTTTATCTTATCTCTATTCTGCTGGCATATAGCAGCAAAAAGCTCATCATATCCAGAATAATCAACCGGAGATGTGCCAGTTGCAGAGCTCGCTGGAATTTCATCATAATTGAATATTATCCTATTCTGATTATATATCCGGTAAGAAAGAGCAATGAGAGAGGAGTTATAAGACTCCTCTGCATCAGCAAGCGATTTTATCTCTTTCCCTATTCCGAATCTAAGTTCAGGGTATCCTTTTTTCACTGTTTCATATATATGTTTGAAATATAAAGAAATGTCAGAGATGTTTCTTGTATTGAATATTAGTCCGATTCTTGTTGCATTTATCTTGAATTGCTCAGTTCCTGCAACTGGCATGTTCTTTGATATTATATGGCTAAGCTCATTGAAATCGTGAGTGCCATCGTGTGATATCACAGCAATCCTTGCTTCTTCATTCTTTATATTGAGTCCAAGATTCTCTATTTCCCTATCTATGCTCTCATTATCATTGATATGGCTTTCTATCAGAGAAAGGCAGAACTCTCTTTTCTGGCTTTGCTTAAGAATTCTCAGACTTGATGCATCTAAGGTAATGGAGTTCTCTTTCTGCTTTATTATCCTGGAAAGAAGCTGATTGAGTGACTTAGCCTGGAAAGGCTTCAATAGATAGTCTTTTGCACCAAGTGTCAATGCTTCTTTTGCATAAGAGAAATCCTCATAGGCTGAGATTATGATGAAGTCTGAATCAATGTTCTCTTCCCTGGCTTTCTTCATCATCTCAATCCCGGACATTCCAGGCATTCTTATATCCGTTATTATGATTGAAGGCCTGATTTTTCTTATGATCTTGAGTGCAGTTTCACCGCTGTAAGCACATCCTGCAGAGATTAAGCCTAGGCCATTCCAGTCAATAGATGTATTTATTCCCTGGCATATTGTGGGTTCGTTATCAACTATAAGAACTGTATTCAAGTCTTTTCCCATAGCTGAAGTATACTATAAATTACCATATGATTCATATTGATGATTTCTTCAGTTTTTATGTTCCCGCAAATATATATGATAAAGTGTTACATTTTCCTTAGAACCTGTCATTGACGGCAAGGAAAACAGGTTTAGGATTTTCTTAAAAAAAGGAGTTTATATGAAGAAAATCCTATCGTTTTTACTGATTGCATGTCTTTCAGTCTCTTTTGTTTTTGCACAGGGCACAAGTGAAGCAAAGAGCTCTTCTTCTTCCAATGAGCCTGTTACTCTCACATTCTGGACAGGAGACCGCCACGATCTCAACTATGTTGAATCTAAGATTGCTGAATTCAATGCTACTAATGGCAAGAATATAAAGGTTGAGATGACAGTCGTTTCTGATAGCCTTCCTAATATGATTACTATGGCTTATTCTGCAGGAACAGCTCCTGATATCTTCTCTATCAGCGCAAATTCAGGTGGCTGGAATATGAAGGCATTTGCAGAGTCTGGCATTGTTATTCCTCTTAATGATTATATAAAGGATGCTGAATATCAGAAGGTCACAAATGCAAATGAGTATATCGTTGACGGTGTAACCGCTATCAATGGAAATGTCTATTGGATTCCATCTACTGTAAGAAGCGGATCTAGGATGATCTATAACAAGAGCCTCGTGGAAAAGGCTGGATGGACTGAGCTTCCAAAGACAATCGATGAGCTTGTTGCTCTTTCTGCAGATATGGCAAAGGCTGGTGCTGGAAATTATTATGGTGTTGGCTTCGTTAAGTCTCCATGGTTCCCTCGCTGGATGGAAGGTGTTTGCCAGAGAAGCGGTATTTACTTCTATGATTATGAGAATGGCCGCTTCGACTTCTCAGGTTATGCAGATATCATGAAGAAGTTCGTTGAGATCAGCAAGAGTAAGACATTCTTCCCAGGCTCACAGTCTCAGGGCGTAGATGCAATGAGAGCTCAGTTTGTTGCTGGTACATTCGGAATCTGGGCTAATGCATCTCAGGAAGCAGGCGTATTTACAGAGCAGTTCCCAATTAAGGATTTTGAATGGGTAGTAGCAGATCTTCCTACTCTTGATGGTGAGACTCACGGATCAGTGACAGCTCCTTATCAGAAAGGCTATCTTATTGTATCAGCATGCAAGCATCCAGATGCAGCATGGGAATTCATCCGCTTCATGCAGAGTGAGGATTTCCTTAAGGGATATCTGGAAGCAGGTTATGCTCTTCCTCTCTCTCCATATATGCAGGGCATTGTTGATTCCTCAAAGACAGGCCGCTTAGCAGACTTTGCTCTCAAGGATTATGAGAAGACTCTCCCTGCTGTGCCTAGTGTTGATATCTCAGGCCAGGATTACAAGAATGTTCTTACTGCCATCTGCTTCGGCCAGATTGATGATATTGATGGTGCTCTTGCCGATCTTACACAGCGCTATAATGAAGCTCTCGATAGAGATGTTAAGCTTGGAAAGACAAAGAGGCTTGTTATCAAGGGCTTTGATCCAATGAAGCCAAATGAAGGTACACCAGAATACCTTACAAAATAATTATTGACTTATCTCTGGATTATTTTAATGGCAATGCTCTCCCTTTTTGAGAGAGTATTGCCTCTTTTAAGGATTTCAAATGAAAAAGAAAACAAAAACCAATAAGCTTGTGAAGCAGAATGGTTTTGCAATAGGTGCAATGATTTCTCCTTCAGTGTTTCTGCTGATTGTAATCTCTATCTATCCGTTCTTCTGGCTTTTCAGATATGTATGCTTTGATTATAACGGATTTACATCATACTACTCAGGTGCATACAACTTCATGAGGATGCTATCTGATAAGGTATTCTGGACTAGTGTCCTGCATACTTTTGAGTATGCTTTCTTTAAGCTGATATTCATAGTGCCTTTATCTCTTGGCGCTGCGGTTCTTCTGAACCTAAATATAAAAGGCTCCAATTTCTTCCGTGGAGTATATTTTATGCCTACAGTTATAAGCTCTGCTGTATATAGCCTTATCTTTTCTTTCATATTCGCTGTATTCAATGGTCCTCTTAACGTAGTGCTTTCAAATCTGCATTTAATATCTTCTCCTATAGACTGGCTTGGCGATCCTCATTACGTTATGACCTCCATTATTATCGCGGCAATCTGGGGTGGCCTTGGAAACTATATGATTCTATTCGTATCGGGACTTGCCAGCATCCCATCTGAGATATATGAGAGCTGCAAGATTGATGGGGCAAGCGGATTGCAGACATTCTTCCATGTCACTCTTCCTATGCTATCTCCAATAATGAAGACAATTCTGCTTCTTGCAATTACAGGAGCATTCAAGGATTACGAATCAATCCTCGTACTTACAAACGGTGGACCTAATAACAGATCACATGTAATGTTCTCCTATATTTACAATCTTATGTTTGCTCCGGATTCAATGCCTCAGATTGGATATGGCACACTTCTTTCTATAGTAGCAGCTCTGATCATAGGTGTTGTCACAGCAATCTATCTGTTTGCAGCCAGACGCCTGGATGATGTTGTATAAGGAGTCACATATGAGCAAGAAAAAAGAAATATTCTCTACTAAAGATAAAATCTGGCGTGCTGTCATATTCTGCATAATGCTTTTTGCAGCTCTGATCATTCTATATCCTATCTTCTATATCATCCTTGGATCTTTTAAGGAGAACCAGGAGCTTCTTATGGGAGGTACAAGGCTTCTTCCTAAGAAATTCATCCTTACAAACTATGCTGATGCGTGGAAGCAGGCTAATTTCTCAAGATATACAATAAACAGCTTAATCATAAGCTTCGGTGTGATGATTCTGACGCTTCTTGTTGCAAGTTCTGCTGGCTATATCTTCTCACGTGCTAAATTCCGCTTTAAAGAGCTTCTTTATAGTCTCTATATTGCATTCATGTTTGTGAATGTTGGCTCTGTTACGCTCCGTCCTCTATTTGAGCTTGCTGTTAAGGTTAATCTCAATAAAAGCCTTCTGAGCGTTATCCTGATTGCAGTTGGCTCTGGCCAGGCTAGGAATGTGTTCCTGTGCAGGGGATTTGTAAACAGCCTTCCAAAGGAGCTCGATGAAGCTGCGACGATTGATGGCTGCACGTTCTTCCAGATTTATTACAAGATAATACTGCCGCTGATGAAGCCTATTCTTGCTACAATTGGTCTCCTTTCATTCAGAGCCGGCTGGAACCAGTACATAGTCCCTCTTGTATTCACAATGAGCAGGCCAGCAATGAGACCGCTGACTGTAGGTGTAGTAATGCTTAAATCTACCGGAGATGCGACAGCTGCATGGAATATTATGTTTGCAGGAAGTGCTATATCCATTGTTCCTATTATATGCATCTATATTTTCGCTAATAAATATTTCCTCACAGGACTTACTGCTGGATCAGTAAAGGGGTGATGTTATGGTCAGTGTTCCTTTTATCGAGAAAAACTTCATTCCTATCTACGCAGTAAGCGGTCCTGTCCAGAGCCAATATGAAGATTCTGCAGATGATTCAAATCAGCTGAGATATGAAAAGAATTTAAGGCATGATATTGTTTCATTTCCTGCATCATATCCTATTGGAGATAAGCGTCTAGGTTCTCTGAGCCGCCTAGGTGTTCCATGGAAGTCAAATTATTCTCATGGGAACATATTCCTTGAAAGAAACTGCACAAGTGTTGGGCTCACTAGGATAGAGCTTGATGCATATGCATATCTGATTGCTGAGGAGAAATGCACAGCAAGGATAAGAGTATGGTCATATATGGCTGTACTGATGTTTCTGAATGGTATTGAATGCGGAAGGATTGAGACGCCAGTATACAAGCCGATGGTATTTATCGATGTAGATGTTGAGCTCGAAAAAGGTTCGAATGAGATTTATCTAGTGCTTCAGAACCTTGGTGTCAGAGACTCAAGGAATATGATTGGTCTTGAATTGCTCTCATCAGATGGCAATGTCAGTGCTGGATTTGAAGATGAGAAGATTGCAGATATTAAGAGCTGGTTTGATGCTATTTCCCTTAGCGATAACTGCCTCTATTTTCCTTCAGCTGCTTTCCTCGGTACAGCAATAGGCTTTGATTCTAAATCTATGGATCAATATGCTAAGAAGATAGAGTGGGAAAGCCTTGAGGAAAAGAGTTCATACTGCATTGATAGGCCTGAGTCGATGGTCATAGTTAAGCTTGAAACTGAAGAATGCGTGTTCAGAAGAGAATTTGAGATTCTATCTCATGTCAAAGCAGAATATTCGCCATGCAAGGATCCTAAAGAGAATTTTGATAGATATCTGAATGCTGTTGCATCTGTTCGCAGCCTGAGACGTGGCGCTGGTTATGGCTTTCCTATTGCAAACATCCTTGCACGTAAAGCAATCGGTAAAAGCGCATCTTATGACATGGAAGAGTTCATGCATACGCTGGATCTGATTGAACGCCGCATTGATTGTGCTGATTTCCTGATCACAGGTGTAATCAGGTACATGAAGAACTATGAACTTCCACCTGAAATAAAAGAAAGAGCCAAGGCCGTCCTTTTTGATTTCAGATACTGGATGAATATGAAGGGTACGGATTCTATGTGCTTCTGGAGCGAGAACCATTCCCTGCTTTTCTATAGCTCTGCGTATATTGTTGGAAGCATGTATCCGGATTCTTTTTTTCCAAGAGCCGGAATGAATGGAAAAGAATTATCTCAATATGGAAGAAGATTGACAGATGAATGGCTTGATGATGTTATTGAAAACGGCTTTGAAGAATTTCTAAGCACAGTTTATATGTGCATAACATCTGCTGGACTTCTTAATGTGATTGATTATTCAGATCCAGAAATTTCAGGAAAAGCAGCTAAGGTTATGGACGAGATGCTGCGCCTTCATGCCATTCATACATTTGATGGTTCAATCATAGCTCCTATGGGGCGTGTATATAGAGATGTGATTTTTCCTGCAAAGAGCGGTGCTCAGACAATACTGAATATAATAGATCCCTCTAATCCTGTAGCTAATCAGGTCTGGTTCAGTTACTATGCTACAAGTTCCTATCATTTTGATAATGCTTTGAAAACTATCATGAAAGCTCCTGTTAAGATGGAATATGTCACAGGAAATGCGAGGGTGTGTATAGAAAAGACCAATAATTATATTCTTACATCGGTACAGTCACCTCGAAAAGATGTATTTAAGAGATGGAAGAATATAACAATGGGCTCTGATTCAGAGTTTGTAGAATCACATGAATACACAAAGAGCCTTAATGAACGCTATCATGGGACGACATGCTTTCAGCCTGGAGTCTATGGCTACCAGCAGCATATGTATGATGTGGCGCTTTCCAATATGGCTCATGTTTTTGCCAATCATCCAGGAGTTACAGATGATGCGACTGCAAACAGACCTGGCTATTGGTATGGGAACGGCATTATGCCTGCAGTCAGTCAGGCTGATGGTGTCATATATGCAATCTACAGCATTCCTGATAACCATCCTGTTAAGTTCACACATGTTTATTTCCCTGAAGCTGAATTCGATTCATCAGAGAAGTCAGGCAGCTTCATCTTTGCAAGGAAGGGTAAAGGGTTCATTGCCATATGGCACAGCGGCGAGCTAGGTCCCCATGCTGATGTTCTCTCTGGTGCAGAGCTGAGATGCTATGATAATGATGCGGCATATGCTTTCTTTGCATCTTCCGAAGGCAATGAGAGCTATGATGGATTCAAAGAAAGGCTGATGGGCTTGAATCTCGACTTCAGCAAGAATCAGAGGTCTTTGTATTCTGGTGGTAAGCTGATTCTGCAATACACAGCTTCATTTGACGATACTCAGTTCATCTGATACTCAGGCCAGTCTTAGCCATGCAGGAGAGGAGTGCAGTGCATGTATATAGATAAGTATCTCGTAAGCAATATCAAGGAAGAACCATATACTGACGATTATTCTGATAAAGACCAGCTCAAATATGAGAAGGAACTTAGAAAGAGAATTGCTAGAAGAGACCTGCAATATCCTAGCTCTACTGCATCATCGGGGTGGCATTACTGGTATAGTCACAATAATCCATTTGTGGACCGCAGTACATTCTACACAAAGCTCACCCGTGTTGAATTCTCTGCAATCTCCTATATAGATTCAGAAGAGTCCAGATGCATAGATGCAATATTGTGGACATATGGTGCTGTGACTATCTGGGTTAATGGGAGAAAGGCAATCGAAGTTGATATTCCTTGTTATAAGCCGATTATGAAGAGGCAGTTCTCCATGGAACTGGAAGCTGGTAGAAATGAGATATTCGTTTTTTTCCAGAATCTTGGAGTAAGGGATACACGGAATATATTTGCAATTGAACTTGCAGAGATCTCAGGACTCTTGATTGCTTCAGGCAGGCTTGATGCAGAGAAGGCCGGAGCATTTCTTGATGAGACAGAGCTGATTGGGTGTACACTGCGATTGCCTCATAACCCAGGCTTCCGTCTTCTTTTAGGAAGGGATTCAAAATCTCCTGATTATGCTTCTGTTAAGAGCCGTGTAACGTGGGAAGATATCTCAGACTGCAGAGAGGTTATGCTATCTGATGGTGCCCCTTATATTATTCTTGAAGCTGAAGCTGGCGACGATAAGCTGCGGCGCTATTTTGAGATTGCTGAACTTGTACATCCTGAATATCCGGGAATAGAGGACAGGAAAGAGAACTTCAGAGCTATGCTTCAGCGCATTGCATCTGTTGATGGCCTGTCACGTGGAGATAAATTCGGGTTTTATATTCAGACTATTCTTGCAAGAAAGGCAATTGGCTTGGAATTAGTAAGTGATCAGGAGCATCTCTATACGACACTCAATCAGATAGAATCAAGATATGACTGTTCAGATTTTCTGATTTCCGGTCTGATCAGATACATGAAGAATTATTCGGTATCGGCTGATTTAGAAAAGAGAATACAGAGTGTGCTTCAGGACTACAGATACTGGATGTCTATGGATGGAACAGATGCAATGTGCTTCTGGAGTGAGAACCATTCGCTTCTTTTCTATTCATCTGCAATGCTGGTCGGAGAAATGTATCCTGAAATGTATTTTACACGTGCTCACATGACAGGAAAAGAGCTTGCTGCATTTGGTCGCCGGCTATCAATGGAGTGGTTTGATGATGTTGAATCTTATGAATTCGAGGAATTTCTTAGCACTGTTTATATGAACATCACGCTGGTCTCACTTCTTAATATCATTGATTATGGAGATCATGAAATCTCTGAGCGGGCAAGGAAAGCTGCTGATAGGATGATCAGAGAGCTTTCCATTCACACTTTTGATGGTGTTGTAATTGCTCCAATGGGAAGAGTCTACAGAAATGTGATCAATCCGCCTCTTCAGGGAGTCCAGACTCTGATAAATATAATAGACCCAACAGCACCGACATCATTCGGGGAGGGATGGCTTTCATATTTAGCTACTTCTGGATATAGAATACCTGATGATGCTTATTCTTTAATGAAAATGTCCTGTGATAAGAGATATTCGTCAGGAAATGCAGAGATAAACCTTTTAAAGACATCAGACTATTGCCTGACATCAGTTTCATCTCCTCGCCTTGATGGATACGAGAGATGGAAGAATATAACGCTTGGAGATGATTTATCGAAATATGAGAATAAGCACCTCTATACTAAATCCTTTAATGAGCGATTCCATGGCACGACATTTTTCCAGCCTGGTGTGTATGGCTATCAGCAGCATATGTGGAGCGCAGCTCTGAGTGCCGAGGCAATTCTATTTGTAAATCATCCCGGTTCTTTTTCTGATCATAGTTCAATGAGACCAGGATATTGGTATGGAAATGGCGTGATGCCTGCCTTGAAGCAGGAAGGACGTATTCTTGCCTCTATTTACAGAATACCAGATGTGCATCCTATTGGATTTACGCATGTCTATTTTCCAGAATGCCACTATGATGAGACGGAGATTTCATCTCATTGGATATTCGCAAGGAAGAATAAAGGGTTCATTGCACTTTATTCTAGCGGAGAGCTAGTAAAATACAGTGATGAGCTTCCTTCTTCAGAATTCCGAGTCTATGAACGGGATTCTGCTTATATGTGTGTTATAGGGTCTGTCGCTGAAACTGGCTATGAGGAGTTCAGAAAAGAGGCAATGAACCTGATTCCTTCATATGAACATGGAACCTTTAGCATAAAAGACCATGAATTTCTCTCTTACAAAGCTGAGCCTGATAGCACTCAGTATGTGTAGATTTCACCAATCACTAAGCACTGATATTTGCTAACTGGAATTATATTTTTCTTATTCGATGTGATTAATTATTTGTAATATAAAAAGTTGCATTGCTACTTTATGCTGTGCAAAAAAGTAACATTTTTTCCATAAATGTGTCATTGAGCGATTTTGAAAACCATTTTTATACTGAATTTACAAAAGGAGAAAATTGATGAAAAAATCAATCGCATTAGTATTAATTGCTCTTCTTTCTGTAGGCATGGTTTTTGCTACAGGAACTAAAGAAGCAGCTCCAGCTGTAAAGGACGATAGCCCTGTTGCTATGGAATGGCTTGTAAGTAAGAACTCTGTAGAAGTAGATAAGAATGCAGAAGTCGTTAAGATGATTGATGAGAAGTTCAATGTTGATCTCAGCTCTTGGAGTGTTAACCCTAGCAGATTCTATGAGAACCTCAATGTAAGATTTGCAGGCGGAGAGATGCCTGATGTACTTGTTCTTGATACATCTAGCCAGATTGCACAGCTTGTTGATGGCGGAATCATTGCAGAGCTTCCAATTGAGCTCATCAGAGAGAAGGCTCCACATTTTGCAGCAGAGGCAGATAAGAATGATACTGGAGCTCTCTGGTCAACAATGGTCTATAACGGAAAGAACTATGGCGTTGCATGTCCAATGGAGCAGGTTCCAATGGTTCTTGTATGGAGAAAGGACTGGCTCGATAGGCTTGGCTTAGAGGTTCCTACAACACTTGAGGAATTTGAGAAGGTAATGGTTGCATTCGTTGAGAATGATCCAGATGGAAATGGCAAGAAGGATACAGCAGGTATGGCAGAGAGAACCTTCAATGCAATTTTCGGTGCATACGGACTAAGATGTGTAACAGGTGCACAGCCAAACTTCAAGATAGAGGAGATGCAGCTTGGTGATGATAATGTCCCATTCTTCCCTTGGATCCGTCCAGAGGCAAAGGAAGTTCTTGCACTTCTTGCAGATTGGTATCAGAGTGGAATCATTGATAAGGAGTTCATCACAGGTGAGCGTCATGGCGGTTATAACTGGCTTTCACATTCATTCATGAATGGCCAGATTGGTGTTACATGTGCACAGCCATATCACTACCTCAATTCAAGCACAGATACATCTGATCCAAACAACTGGGGACAGTGTATGAAGGAATTCAAGGCTCTTAATCCAGATGCTGATATCGTATTCGGACCAGCTCCTGTAGGTCCTACAGGAAAGAGTGGTACAGAAGGCTGGGGTAAGATTGGACGCCTTACAGTTCTTACAACAAAGGCAGCAAAGGACCCAAGAAAGGTTGATGCATTCCTTGCTATGCTTGATGCTTCATTCTCTGATACAGATTATGCAATCCTCTCTAACTATGGTATTGAGGGTGTTCACTGGCAGAATACAAAATATGGAAAACAGAGACTGATGGGCGATACAGACCTCAGAAAGCAGGGACCACTTGAGTTCGATTTTGGTAATACAACATTCTTTGCAGAGCATGTTGATAATGTTAAGACTGCATTCGGTCACTCTGTAACAGGCAATGGTTATTGGAGATTCAATGCTCCTGCAACTCAGGAATTCTCAGATTGCATTGCAACGCTTACAACTCTGACACAGCAGACATATTATGACATCATCTCAGGTGCTAAGCCTGTAAGCTACTTCGATTCCTTCGTAGAGCAGTTCAAGGCACTCGGCGGAGAGAAGGCAGAGAAGGCTGTACAGGATGCTTACGCTGCAAGCTTCATTAAATAAATAATTCAACTATAGTTAATTGAAAGTGCCTATCTGCTTTATCTGTGGATAGGCACTCAATAAGGAGCCAGAATAATGGAGAAGACCCTGCCGCTTGCTAAGCGGAAAAAAGAGAAAAATAGAATGAAGAAGTTTGGATTGCTGTATATAATGCTTATCCCAGCTTTCTTGTATTATCTGATATTCCACTATGGTCCTATGTATGGCATGATAATTGCTTTCCAGGACTACTATCCGCTTAAGGGCGTAACTGGCAGCTCATTTGTCGGTCTGAAGCATTTCAAAGCATTGATGACAAATCCGTTCTTCTGGCCTGTATTCAGAAATACGCTTATAATCAGTTTGTATAAGCTGCTGATCTGCTTCCCTGCACCTGTTGTGCTGTGTCTTGCTCTCAATGAGATCAAGAGACCAGTATTCAAGAAGGTATCCCAGTCAATCTCATATCTTCCTCACTTTATATCATGGGTTGTAATCTCTGGTGTATTCATTGAGTTCTTGTCACCATCAAGAGGTCCTATAAATATAATAAGACAGCAGCTAGGGCTTGATTCCATCTTCTTTATTGCGGATGCGAAGTACTTCAGGGGCGTTCTTGTATTCACTGACCTCTGGAAATCTGTGGGCTGGGGCTCTATTGTATATCTATCAGCAATAACATCAATCGACCCAGCGCTTTATGAAGCTGCAGAGATTGACGGCGCAGGAAGGATAAAGCAGATTCTCCATGTTACGCTTCCTTCTCTTGTTCCTATCTTTACTGTAATGTTCATCATGGAATCCGGAAAGATTCTAAATGATAGCTTCCAGCAGGTATATAACTTCCTTACTCCGACAACATACGGTGTAGGTGATGTTATTTCTACATTTGTCTATAGAATGGGAATAATGAACATGCAGTACAGCTTCACGACTGCAGTAGATCTGTTCAAGAATACGATTTCCCTTATCCTTGTTCTTCTTACAAACTTCGTAGCAAGAAAGACAAGCGACTATGCTCTTTGGTAAGAGGTGTAAGATGAAGAAGACTAAAGAAGATTTTGTAGTAGATTTCATAGTTTATTTTCTGGTAATAGTTCTATCTATTTCCATCATTCTTCCATTCATGCAGGTAATCACGGTATCAATGAGTCCTGCTAGGGTTGTTAATAGGAATGGATTCCATCTGATTCCTACTGAATTTGATTTCTCTGGCTATCAGAAGATCCTTGCAGATAAGGACTTCCTTCATAGCTATGTAATAACGATTATGAGAGCTGTAATTGGAACTCTCAGCTGCGTAATCATGACTGTTCTTACAGCTTATCCGCTTTCTAAGAGGAATCTGCCACATAGAAAGGGTATAATGTTCTTCATTGTATTCACAATGTATTTCTCTGGTGGAATGATTCCTACATACCTTCTCATAAAGAAGCTTGGACTGATCAATAGGTTTGCTGTATTTATCCTTCCGACTCTGATTACAGGTTATGCGCTGATTGTCACAAGAAACTATTTCATGACAATTCCTGATGCAATTGAGGAATCTGCGAAAATCGATGGTGCGAATGACTTCCGCATTCTATTCTCTCTTTATATCCCGCTTGCAACTCCTGTTATTGCAACAATAGCACTATGGTACTGTGTTCAGCATTGGAATGCATGGATGGACTGCATGCTCTATATAACAAAGAGGGAGAAGTATACACTTCAGTATCTGCTTCAGATTATCATTGCAAGCGGTCAGACAGATGAGACTGAGATGACAGGAATCATTGTTCATACAGAGACTCTTAAGATGGCTGCTCTTGTGCTATCTCTTATTCCTATCGTATGTACATATCCTCTGCTTCAGCGATATTTCATAAAGGGAATGGTTGTTGGTTCAGTAAAGCAGTAATATAGGTGAGATGAAAGCAAACAAGCGGCAGAAAACTGATTATATATTCTTTCTGGGGCTTCTTATCCTCAATCTGGTATCCCTGGCTTTATTGTCGGTTTTTGTTTATAGACTCTTCTTTATAGAGGAGATAAAGGCTTTTGGCGAGAAGACGAGAACAGGCCTTGTAAAGGAATGCAGGTCTGCTCTCGATGATATTGACCTGCAGATTCAGACTATGCTTGAAATCCCAGGTCTTTATTTTACCGAAAACAGCTATAACCAGACTC
>CAKQRI010000010.1 GCA_934271365.1 uncultured Spirochaetales bacterium | reverse complement strand
TCTGTTGACAGGTACTATATAGGTACAATCGTCACATTTTTAAGAGATGGTTATTTTGAGGTTGTTGATGGGCAGCAGAGGCTTACAGCTCTATCAATTCTCCTTGCTCTATCCGATGATACCGAGCATATTGATCTTCATTATGAGGCACGTGCAAAGTCTGAATATGCACTGTCGAGGCTTCGTGAGCATAATCCAGAGATTGGAGTGCATCACTCATTCTATTCATCATCCCGGCTTTTTGCTGAATTCATTAAGGATCTGGATAAGCCTCTGTTTTTCAGCTATCTGAAAGATCATGTATATATTCTCCGCTTAGATCTGGCTGAAAGCGTTGATCTCAACCATTATTTTGAGATTATGAACTCACGTCATAAGCAGAGTGAGGAATGCGATGTTCTTCTCTCTCAGCTTCTTTCATTATCCTCAGATGAAAAAGAGCATGAGCTTATAAGAATCATCTGGAATGGGCTTTCCCGCTTTGATCAATACATACAGCAGGGAATACCAGAGCGGCTCTGGAACAGGCTTTTTTATGGTGATGGAGTTGCACCCCTTCTTGACTCTGATCCAGAAGAATGGTGGAAGACAGTTAAAGGCCATGTAGAAGGTGACGGGGATGATTTCATTGGATCTATTGATTCTGCACTGCTCTTTGATAGCGAGGAGCACATCAGGGCAGAAGTCATGGAAGATAATGGGATAAGGCATTACTCGCTTATCAATTTCCCAGAGTTCATAATAATTGCATCAGAGATAATCTATAAAGAGAGAATTGTTCATGATGATAAGCTCTTCTTATCCTATTTTGCTCCTTTCAAGAGAATTACCACTTCTGAAGATGCAAGATATTTCATCAATTCGCTGCTGAAGCTCAGATTTCTTTTTGATACATATATCGTAAAGCTATCAAATAATGAATGGAGTCTTGCGAGATATATAGATGCTAATGATTTTATCCAGACATTCGGTTCTCTTAATCAGGAACTTGTGGCTATTGAGAGCATGTATGCTTCTGCTTTATCTGAGGAATGGATAGAGAATGCACTTTCTTATCTTTATGAGCATCCACACCTTGAGGGGAATGATTTCATGTCATATCTTGAAGGTCTACTCCCATCATTTAAAGGTATGAAATATGAGCTCTATAAGAATGCTTATCTTGAAACTGGAAAGCCATCTATTCCATATCTTGTAATAAATGATGGAAGGTTAGTGAAGGCATGATTTCTTTCTCTAGGAATGACTGAGTATTATAGACTTCCATCTGAAGTCTGACCGTCCAATAGCATCTTCATCTGTCCATATATCCTTTAGTTCCAGTGTTCCTATATTAAGTATGGATTCTAGGAGCTTATCTGAGTATGGCGTGAAGTATCGAGCGTGCTCATCTAGTCCTTCTTTGATTCCTTCTTTCATAGAGAAGTAGATAATGCCTTTGCTCTCAAGAAAAGCTGTCTTTTCAGAAAAGAATGTGATTATTTCGCTCTCTCTTAGGTGTAGCAGTGATGCAGATGCCCAGAAGGCATTGTATTTCATCTGAGGCTGCCAGTCTGCTATGCTGCAGTTGCAGACAGTGCATCCTGAATAAGATTCCGCTAGTCTGCAGAGCTCTCCAGAAGCATCTATGCCATGTGCTATATATCCATGTTCTCTGAAATATTTCAGATCTCGTCCGCTTCCGCATCCGATATCAGCAATTGAATCTCCTGGATTCAGTAAGCTCAGAAATCTCTCATAAGCATGATGCATATCTGCATTATTGGATATTGCAGCATATGTCTCTGCATTTTCATTATAGAACATGATTGTATTAGAAATTTTATTCATAAAAAATATTTCAGTTTTAATTTAACAGTTCTTATATTCATATACTATATCTGATAAACTGCTGATAATCCATTTTTTTTCATGTTAAGGGGGGACAAGAATGAAAAATGCTTTTTTTGTTATATCCATATGTTTTCTGCTGTTTTTATCTGGAGCTTGCTCTAATAATATCATGAATGCAGATAGTCATGAGAATATGAGATTCTTAGGATATTTTGATTCAGCACCAGCAGATGCTTCTGAACTTGATTTCTACTATAATATATCAGATAGTACAGCCTATGTGTTTATTGATGGTAGCTGGCATATTGCTGCATGGAAGTCATCAGGTCTGTCTGCTTCTTTTGAGAATATAGAATTCAATATAGATGGGGATGGATTCTATGCAGATGGACAGAATTTGTTCATTTATGATTTGCCTCCGGTTTATTATTCTGGTGTTGAATCAGACTATGTTTTCAATATCAATCTGAAGAACACTGGAACGTATCCTGTTGATATCTCATCTTTTCAGCTTAAGAATCATTCCTCAGAAGTATCGCTGGACAGAACAGGCTTACCAAAGGTCTTAAAGCCTGAAGAGACTGCTACTCTGAGATGTATATATTCTCCTTCATTATCTTCTGCATACCAAAATGGCAATAGCAGTCCGAACTCTTTGCTATATTTTCAGATTGATTTGCAGGATGAATATAAAGAGTATTGGGTGAATTCATATTATTTCGCTCCCTATTTCTCTTTTGAAACCAATGGCTTAATTGGAGGTTCTGCTACAATAGGACATTATCAGGGAAACTATTCCAAAGTTGATTTTGGAGATGTCAGGATAGGGGAAGCAAGGAGCATTGAATTTGAGGCTCAATGTACTGAATATGGAGAGATTCAGATTAAAGATATTTCATTGGCTGGTGAAGATTCTGCTGATTTTCTAATTGATTTCCCCGAAAATGGTAATCTGATGAAGGTTAGTCTAGTTCTTAATGCTAATGAAACAGGAAAAAAGAAAGCAAATCTCATTTTAAAGACAGACCTGAGAGGAAATGAGGAGGTCTCAATCCCTATTATGATGACAGCCATTAAATAGGTTTATTTTTACAGAATTAAAATAGAAATAAAAAATATTAATATCACTTTCTTTTTTGTCCATTATTGTTTATTATTTCAATGTTGCCCAAGTGGTGGAATGGTAGACACAAGGGACTTAAAATCCCTTGTCCGCAAGGACGTACGAGTTCGAGTCTCGTCTTGGGCAGAATTGTAATCCGCAAAGTTGTCGTAATATAGAGTTACAGCTTTGCGGATTTTTATGTGGCTGATCATGGACTTCGAATACGTGTTTATGATTGCACTACTGTATTTAAAATGTATTAGATCCAATACACTCCTGTTATCATGTCTTGGATCTTTATTTTGCTATGATTGATTATTTATTTTAGTTCATCCCCAAGCTTCACATCCCATATGCCTCTCAGTGCATCCATTATCCTCATTACCCTGAGTGTTTCATGATAAGGCATTGAAGTTGCTTCTGTCTTTCCTTCTTCAATTGCTCTGACAGCTTCTTCAACTTCATATTCGTAACCTGAAATCCTATGCTTTATAGGATATTCTTCAAGAAGGACAGGAGTCCTTTCACCTGAATATAGATAAATTGCTTCAGGATTATTTATGTTATTTACCTCAATGTATCCTTCTGTTCCATAAATGAATCCTTTTCTATCTGTATTGGTTGTCACATCTGTAAATAAAACAGCCTGTGCTCCATCTTCGAATGTAAGCGTGATGCTATCCTTGAAATCACAGCCTAGATCATTTTTGACTGCAGATCCTGTTATGCTCTTCAATATTTTACCTTCCTCAGCCATCAGTGCAAAGTTGATAGGGTAGACGCCGATGTCAAGGAGTGCTCCTCCTCCGAGTTCTGGCTTCTGAACTCTTTCCTTCTCAGAAATCTTATAGCCAAGGTTTGCAGATATTGTTGTTATCTGTCCAATCTTCCCGCTTCTGATTATGTCATTGATGATCTCTCTTGATGGCATATATCTTGTCCAGATTGCTTCTGCAATAAAGACATTTTTTTTCTTTGCAGCTTCAATTACCTCTTCGGCTTCCTTTGCATTTACCGTAAATGATTTCTCGCAGAGAATGGCTTTTCCATTGTCTATTGCAAGAAGCATATGCTCTTTATGGAAGTTCATAGGTGTAGCAATATATACGAGGTCTACCTCATCATCCTTGCATAGTTTCTCATAAGAGTCATAATGCTTTTCTATTCCGAATTCCGATGCAAAAGCTGTAGCTTTTTCACCATCTCTTGCAGCCACTGCATAGATGCATGCATCATCCATGCCTTGGACTGTTGCCACCATTTTCCTTGCAATGCGTCCGCATCCTATTATCCCTATTTTTACCATATTTATATCCTCTATATTGAGAGTTTAAATCAGATTAGAACTGTTAAAAACATTTTTTTTATTAAATTAAAATATAAATATATAGTTCTGAAAAAAGATTAGTAATACTAATATTACTTTCTTGTTTTTCTATTGAATATTGTTAGTCTTATTTCTTTGTATTATATTGTAAAAATATAAAAAGGACTGTTTATGGCTAACTGGCAATATTTATTAATAGGATTGGGTATTGGTCTTGCATTTGCCTTCATTGTCTGGGCTGTGATGGCAATAAAGAGATCGGGAGTAAAAAGCAAAAGCGAAGCTGAGATAAAGAAATATAAGGATATGATTGCTCAGAGGATGGAACTGGAGAGCGAAGGCCTGAATAAGTACAAAGCCGAGCTTGAAGAAGTGAAGCGTCAGAATGAGAATCTTCGAGTATCTTTGCAGGCACTTCAGCAGAAGCCTGGCAGGGCAGAGGTCAACAGGCTTCAGGTTTATCAGCGGGCTGTAGATAGGATGATGATCAATTCTCCGGGGTTTGGACCTGTCTGGCAGACAGCTTTGAAAGAGAGTGAAGATGAATTCAAGAAAGTCAATTCTGGTTTCATTCCATTTATCCGCCGGCATATACCAGGAAAAACAGATGCTTCACTCATAGAGGATGCAGATATTCAGGATTGAGCTTTTTCCTCAAGCTCTAGCCAGCGCTCGGTTTTCTCATCGAGCGTTTTTTTATTCTCTTCATACTTCTTTGTTCTTTCCTGGAGTGTGCCTAACTCTGTCTCCTCTGCCGTTGAGAAAGATTCTTCAAGCTTTCTGATTGAATCTTCAAGCATTCCGATTTCTTCAATCAGAGAATCTCTTTCCTTTTCTTCCTTATATGAAAGTCCTTTCTTTTCTCTTTTTGGCTTTTGCTGTTCCTTTGCAGCAGTAGTCTCTTCTTCCGGTTTTTTATCTTTTGTTTCCTTGTAATCACTATATGATCCTGGAAACAATGTGATTTTCCCTTCATCAAGAATAAGAAGCATATCAACAGTTATATCGAGAAATGTTCTATCATGGCTTGAGATTATCGCACAGCCTGGAAAAGAGGAAATGTATTCTTCTAGATTCTGCATTGTATCGATATCAAGGTCATTTGTTGGTTCATCCAGAAGGAGGAAGTTAGGATTATTGACAAGCCTTGTGATAAGGTAAAGCCTTCTCCTCTCTCCACCGGAGAGCATCCCGATAGGAGTCCTCTGCATTGATACAGGAAAGCCGAAAAGCTCTAAGAACCGTGATACAGATACTTCTTCACCTTCTGCATATACAACCCTGTCTCCGATATCTTCAGCATATTCAAGAACAGTCTTTGAGCTTTCCAGTTCACGGCCAAGCTGATCATAGTAGCCGAAATGAGTATTGATTCCTTTGTCTATTGTTCCGCTATCAGGTTCTGTTCTTCCGTAGATGATATCAAGAAGTGTTGATTTTCCCGATCCATTGTCGCCTATCAGGCCAAGCTTCATTCCTTTGACGAAGGAGTAGGAGAAGTCTGAGAATAGATGATGGCTTCCATAGCTTTTTGATATGCTCTGGATTTCCAGAATCTTCTTTCCAAGTCTGCGTTCCATGCTTACGAAGTCTTTCTGCTTGTCTTCTCTGACTTTCCTTATCTGGCTCTGCATTTCGGCTATCCTGTCTTTTCTGTTCTTATCTTTGCCAGTTCTAGCCTGAGGTCCTCTCATGAGCCATACAAGCTCCCTCCTGAGAATAGTCTTCAGTCGTGCCTGTTCCTTCTCATTCATCTCAAGTCTGATTTCCTTCCTTTCAAGGTAATCAGAAAAAGAGCCTGGATGGCGATAGAATGTTTTTCCATCAATTTCCCATATGGTACTGCAGCATGCATCAAGGATATGCCTGTCATGAGTTACTATGATTACTGCAGCCTTTGTCTTGTTTATATAGTCTTCAAGATACTCTATAGACTTGATATCAAGATGGTTTGTTGGCTCATCAAGCAGCAGAAGTTCAGGCTTCAAGGCAAGAGCTCTTGCTATAGCAGCTTTCTTTATCTGTCCTCCAGATAAGCTGTTCATAAGCCTAGTCCCATCGAGAGACTCTCCCATATCTGAAAGAGATGCAAAAAATGCTCTCTCTATATCCCAGAGATTCTCACGCTCCATCACCGGATAGAGCTCATTTGCTTTTCTTTCATCTCCTGCTTCTATTGCATCATAATAGCTCTGCAGAAGTCTTATCTTCTTATTATTCCTCTCAAGGTATAGAAAGCCAGAGAGTGTGGTGTCTTCATTATAGTGCTGAAGCTGTTCAACATATACAAGGTCAATATCCTTCTTCATTGATACCTTTCCCTCATCAGGCTGCATTTCTCCTGAGATTATCTTGAGGAATGTTGATTTTCCAGCACCATTTTTGCCGACTATTCCGACCTTTTCACCTTCTTCAAGTCCAAGTGTCACAGCTGAGAATAAAGGCTCATCTTTAAGTGTTTTCTCTAGGTTCTCTATAGATAGGATGTTCATGATGGAAATGATAGCGAAGTAGTGATAAAGGTTCAATTGAATGTCTGGCCACTAATGTTCTATATTTGTGGTTATGACTAAGGATTTGGATTTAATTCTGACGCCGGAAGAGGCATTTAAACCAGATATGCTTCTGAAGAAAGCTGCTTACAAGGCAGGCATCAGAGAAAAAAGCATAACAGATTTCAGATTTCTCAGACGCAGCATTGATGCAAGGCGAAGAGATGTGAAGATAAATGCGAGAATCAGGTTATATATAGGTGAGAAACCTTCTAATATATATGAGAAAGTATCATTCAAGGAAGCCGATGACTCGAAAAGGGCTGTGATAGTAGGAGCAGGTCCTGCTGGACTATTCGCAGCACTTACTCTCCTTGAATATGGGGTTAAGCCAATAATCCTAGAGAGAGGGAAGGATGTGCATTCAAGACGTCTTGATACAGCAAGGCTTTCAAGAGAAGGCATTCTCAACCCTGAATCCAATTATGCCTATGGTGAAGGCGGTGCTGGCGCATTCTCTGATGGAAAGCTCTATACAAGAAGCGTGAAGAGGGGCAATGTCGGCCGTATTCTTTCTATATTCTGCCAGCATGGTGCAGATGAGAGTATAATTTCAGATACTCATCCGCATATTGGTACAGATGTGCTTCCTCGGGTTATAGAGAATATAAGGAAGACAATAATTGCTTATGGTGGTGAAGTTCATTTTGATACAAAGGTAGTATCCCTTATAAAACATGAAGATGAGACAGTCGGAGCAGTAACTGAAAGAGGAGAGGAATTCAGAGGCCCAGTTATACTTGCAACCGGTCACAGTGCTAAGGATGTATACAGATTCCTTCTTGAAGATGGATATGAACTTGAAAGCAAGGACACAGCAATAGGTGTGAGGCTAGAGCATTCACAGCATCTGATTGATCAGATACAGTATCATAATAAGAATGGGCGAGGGCTTTATCTTCCTCCTGCATCTTACAGCTTTGTGACTCAGGTGAATGGCCGAGGCGTCTATTCTTTCTGCATGTGTCCTGGTGGAGTCGTTGTTCCATCTTCCACTGAATATGGATATCAGAATGTCAATGGTATGTCTGGGTCAAAAAGAGCAGGGCTTTATGGCAATTCTGCCATGGTTGTCCAGCTGAGGTGTGATGATGTGCCAGGCTCTGGTCCTCTGAAGATGCTTTCTTTTATCGAAGATTTGGAGAGAAAGGCATTTATTCCTGGATTTAAGGCTCCATCTAACAGAATGCTTGATTTTGTTGAAGGCAGAATCAATGATTCCCTTCCTAAAACCACATATCCATGTGGAATAGAGCCAAGGCTTCTTGATGATATACTGCCACCTGTTGTCTCATATAGCCTTAGAGAAGGCTTTAAGAAATTCGGAGCTCTGACAGATGGCAGGTTCCTTACAAATGATGCTCTTATGCTAGGAGTTGAAACAAGGACAAGCAGTCCTGTGAGAATTGTAAGGGATGGCCAGATGAGGCAGGGCAAAGGGCTTTATCCTTCAGGTGAAGGTGCCGGTTATGCCGGTGGCATTGTATCTGCAGCTCTTGATGGTACTGAGTCAGCAATGCATCTCTTGGAGGAAATGAATGAACGGTGAGCTTACGCTTAAGGAGGGAATAAAGGATGGTTCTCCTATTTTCCTCGGTTATTTCACAACATCACTGGCTTTTGGCCTTCTGACACGCACAAGTGGCCTGAGGTTTATCGAAGGGCTGCTGATTAGCCTTACGAATTATTCTGGTTCTGGGCAGTTTCTTATGATGAACCTATATAATGGGGGTGCATTTCTGCTTGAGATTGTGCTTTCGGTTCTATTCATAAACATAAGATACATGTTCATGTCTACTTCGCTTCTAGGACGCCTGGAAAATCAAGATAGCCTTGCTCTGAAGCTTATCTCAGGCTTTGGAACAACAGATGAGGTATTCACTGTTGCCTCTTTTAAAGGCAAGAAGCTTAACATAAGATATATGAGTGGTCTGGTATTCACTTCATACATAGGATGGGTCTCAGGCACAGCTTTCGGCTACATAGCTGGAACATTCTTGCCTGCAGTGCTTCAGAAAGCATCAGTGATCACAGTATATGCTATGTTTGCATCTCTTCTAGGCGGTGAGACCAGAGTCCATATAAAGGCTCTTTTAGTCTTTTCTCTCTCCGCAGCTTTGAATGCATTCCTGATTCTCTGTCTATCTCTTTCTGTTGGTATATCTTTTATAATCTCGATGTTTGCTGCAACTTTGCTAGGTGCATTTGTCTATACTGATGAGGATGCTGGTCTGGTATGAATGTTCTTAAAATGATTCTTTTATGTGCTTTATGCACTATGCTTCCACGCATACTGCCTTACTTTATGCCTTTTCTTTCCAAACTTCCCCACTTTATCAGAAAGTGCATGATGCTTCTTCCTGTTGCAGCCCTTGGGGCTCTGATCTTTCCTCTTGCATTGACAGATTTCGGAAAAGACTGGATTGCAGGTCTTCTCGGAGTGGTATCTGCATTCTTTGTCTCTTATTTCAGAGGCTCTATGATTCTTTCAATCATAGTATCCCTTGCTGTTACTGTCCTGACACTGGTGGTCATATGTTAGAAAGCTCTCTTTATCAGATGATTGACCGCCGCAAATCAATCAGGCGATTTGATGGCAGTATCCCATTGGAAAAGCTTGATAAGATTAGGTCCTTTTCTGATATTGCATCCCACTTGATCAGCATCAGAAGCAAGATAAGGATTGTTCCTGCATCTCAGACAAGCTGCAGAAGAGGTGAATACTGCATTAATTATTACTCTGAAGAGAGCTATTTATCGCTGATAGATGCAGGCTACTACCTTGAGCAGATTGACCTATATGCGGAGTCAATTGGCATAGGTGTCTGCTGGTATGGCTTTGGAAGGACAAAGGAAAATGAGCTTGATGGTCTTTCTTTCCGCATTATGCTCAATATCGGAGAAGGTGCTGGACTGAGGTCGGATCGGTCTCAGTTCAATAGAATTGACTCTTCTCTTTTCTGGCAAGGTGATGGCTTTGAGGATGTCAGAAAAGATGTGAGGCTTGCTCCATCTGCATGCAATAGCCAGCCATGGAAAGCAGAGAGCCATGATAATATTATTGAGGTCACAAGAGGAAATGGAAAGCCATCCCTTTTAAAAGGTCCATATAAGAAATACTTCAATTCTATTGATATGGGCATATTCCTATGCTTTCTGGAGCTTTCATTGAGTGCTAATGGCTATGCCTTTGAAAGAAAATTGCTGGATGGAAGTGAAAAAATCGCAGAATATATAGCCAGAAAGCAAAGATAGTTTTATAGTCTTTATATGTCGGGCGTGTAGCTCAGTGGGAGAGCACTTCCTTCACACGGAAGGGGTCAGCAGTTCAATCCTGCTCACGCCCAGGCTTTTTTGCTTATGAAGATAAAGGACCTTCGCAGATTAATAAAGACAAGTTCTCCAGTTCGTGCTTTCTTTCCAGCTATTGAAGACAGGCTTTCTGTGAAGATTACATCTGAAGATCTATTCTCTGATGTTAATTCAGATCTTCCTTCATCCGATGTCCTAGACTATCTTTTCGCTATGGCATGCAGGGTTCCTATAAATGAGGATCTCAGAATAGAATTTCCTTATGATTCAGATCTTGATAGAGCCAGAAAATCATATACAGCATATATTGCAGTAGAGCTTAATAAAAGCCTTAAAGAGCTCAGAAGTCTCAGCTGGAAGGTCTTCATGTTCTTATCTGCAGGTGCTGCTATTCTTACAGCTTCATATTTTCTTGAGCATTTCGGTAATCGGGTGATCACAGACAGCGTGAATATAATCGGAGGCTTCTCTATATGGGAAGCTGCAGATACATTTGTTTTCGCCAGGGCAGAGAAGAGGATGGAAGTTCTTTCTCTTCTGAAATTATATGATGCTCAGTGGTGCATCGCAGACAATGGGAAACATTCTTGATTATCTTGAAAGACGCAAGGCTGATAGCCTTATATCATTTCCTTTCTCTCCGCCAGATAATCTGATTCTATCAAAGCTTTCATCATTTGATTGGTCTGGAATTGTCCCAGAAGATGGAGATAGCACGATAAGGCTTTCTGACGCTGCATTGCTTGCCTCAGAATCAGAGAATGCAAGAGCAAGAGTGAAATGCAGAGATGATCTTCATCTTCTCAGTCTTTTAGCCTCATCTCAGAGATTTGGCAGTGCAGAGCTATCTATGTATTCAGTTATTGAAGATGGCGAAGAGGAGCAGTTCGGTGCACTTTCTATAATTCTCCCTGATAACTCCCTATTCATCTCATTCAGAGGTACGGATGCAACACTCTCTGGATGGAGAGAGGATTTTGAGATGTCATTCTCAGATGAGATAAAAAGCCAGCATGATGCGCTTGTTTATCTAACGAAGGCAGCCTCTGCATTTCCGTATCCGATAAGACTTGGAGGCCATAGCAAAGGCGGCAATATCGGAATCTATAGCGCAGCCAAAGCTCCAGAAGAGATTCAGAAAAGGATAATCAGAGTCTATTCGGATGATGGTCCGGGATTCGCTGATTCATTTCTGGAAAGCGAAGGCTATAAGAATATTGTTGATAGAATAATCACCTATGTTCCTCAGACATCAATAATAGGGATGCTTTTAGAGCACAAAGAGAAGTACAGAGTTGTGAAATCAGATTCAATCGGGATATTGCAGCATTTTCTATATTCTTGGCAGATAGAGGGGGATGATTTTATATATCTTGATGATGTTGATAGCCATTCAAAGCATTTCTCACAGGTACTGAAGAGCTATCTTGAAGGTGTATCTCCATCAGATAGGGCTGAGATTATTGATTTCATATTCTCTGTACTCTCATCCGGTGCTGATAAAATCCCGGAGCTGATAAAGCCGAGGGCAATAGCAGCTTCACTTCATGCGCTAAGCACAAGAGACCGCAGAGAGAGGCTGAAAGTTGCAGAAGAGCTTTCAAGGCTGCTTATTGCATTCATCAATTCTTAGATTTTCCTATTCAGCACTTGAAGAGCTTTATTCTTTTGCAGATAATTGGAAGGCTATGAGAAAGAATAGATATTGCCCATTATTCGGAAGATGTGGCGGATGTGAGTATGTCAATGAACAATATGAGGATGAGATTCTCGATAAATATCTGAAGGAGAGGAAGATCCTCTCTCATTTTGGAGAAGTCTATCCAGTTATTGAAGCTAAGCATACTATGGGCTACCGGACAAAGATTCAGGCTGTCTGTGGCTATGATAGAGATGGAAAATTCACAACTGGAATCTATAGAAGAGGCACTCATAAGCTTATTCCTGTCAGGTCCTGCATTCTAGAAGATGGAAGAGCAACAGCTATTCTTCAGACAGTAAGACAGCTTGCTAACAGATTCGGAATAACCGCTTATGATGAAGATGAGCAGAAGGGTGATCTTCGCCATATTCTGATCCGTCTTGGATATAATACCAGGGAGATACTTGTTGTGCTTGTTGCTGGGCGCAAGGATTTTCCTCACAAAGCAGATTTTGTTGCAGCTCTTCATCAGAAACATCCCGATATTGTGACGATAACAGAGGTTATTAATACAGAAAAGACAAGCATGGTGATTCCGGAGAACCCGGAAGTCTCTGTATTATATGGAAAAGGCTATATAATAGATAAGCTCTGTGGCCTTGATTTCAGAATCTCTTCTACTTCTTTCTATCAGGTTAATCCAGAAATGACAGAGGTCCTGTACAGAGTCGCAATGAATATGGCTCAGCTAAAAGAAGATGATGTTGTTATTGATGCATATTGCGGTACAGGAACGATTGGCCTGATTGCAGCTAGCTATGGAATCAGTAAGCTTATTGGAATCGAAGCCAATGGCAATGCTGTTGCAGATGCTAAACTCAACGCAGTCAACAATGGAATAGAGAATGCTGAATTCATCACAGCAGATGCTGCTAAATATCTCAAGAGCGCTGTCAAGGAAGGTCTTAGAGCTTCAGTTCTATTCATGGATCCTCCTAGAGCAGGATCATCAGAGGAGTTCCTTGCAGCTGCAGGCAAGACAGATGCTGATGTGATTGTATATATATCATGCAATCCAGAAACACTTGGCCGGGATCTTCGATATATAACCAGATTTCTTCCATATACTGTACGAGGAATACAGCCTGTGGATTTATTCCCAGGTGGAGAGTTTGTTGAGACCGTTGTGCTTTTATATCATAAATAATGCTGGTTATCAGCAGTCTGTGATAATGTCATATTCTGCTTGAGATATTATTCTTGAAGAAATTCTGGAGATGAAGAGCAGTGATAAGTGAGAGGATTCATTGAATCTACTATGGACCGCAGTCAATATAGTAGACAGAAAATAAGAAAGAATCATAAAGAATCAAAATATAGTTTCTCAAACTCATTCGGGGTTCTGTAGCCAATGGCAGAATGCAGCCTCCTGGAATTATAGTAGCCATCGATGTACTCGAACAGCGAAGCCCTGAGCTCAGCAAATGTCCTGTAGCAGTAAATTCTGTAATATTCTTAATACAAAGGAACTGCAGACAAATAGGATACATTCATAATTTCATGACCAGTATGACTAGTACTACAATAATAAATTCAGATAAGATTAAGTGGCTTGCTTCCTTTGATTTTCAGGATACAAGCCGCTTGAAACTTTCTTTGAGGCTTACGTTGCTTTCTGTGAATTAAACTCCAGGAAGTCCTAACGCTTCGAGGCATGTTATTACAGACGAGAAACTTGCAGACTTATAGAAGTCCATATCAAGACGTTCAAAGATTCTTGCGGTGTCCCCAGATAATCCGCAGAGATAAACCTCAATACCTTCTTTTGCTGAGCTTTTGAAGATTTCCTCAAGCTCTTCAGCTTCACTATGGTCTATCACGCTTACACCCCTGAATGAGAGTATTATCCTCCTCACTCCATTCTTCTTCATCTCCTCGACAGTTTTCAGAATCCTATCCTGTGTGCCGAAGAATAA
Source organism: uncultured Spirochaetales bacterium (assembly GCA_934271365.1). Classification (GTDB taxonomy): domain Bacteria; phylum Spirochaetota; class Spirochaetia; order Sphaerochaetales; family Sphaerochaetaceae; genus Ornithospirochaeta. The sequence goes on along the minus strand of CAKQRI010000010.1, from coordinate 32,267 downwards.
TGCACCATCAATATATGCGATTCTTGTTGGGATAGGACTTCCTGGAATATCTGCTTCATCCACCTCGATGTTGAGATCCTTGGTCATTCTAAGCGTGAAGAGGATCATTGATATTCCGATTCCAATGAGAATGGCTGTGGTAAGATCGAATACGACTGTTGCAATCATTGTGGCAAAATACTGTGTTATGCTTGTCTTGATTCTATGTGAGAATATTGTCTTTATTGATTTCCATTCATTCATTCTCCATGCAGTTACCATCAGAACGCCGGCAAGCGCTGATAGCGGTATTCTTGCCATATAAGGACCCAATAGGAACATTGATAGGAGTAGCCCGATAGAATGGATAATCGATACGACTCTTGTCTTTCCGCCACTCTTTATCGCAACGCTTGTTCTTGCAATTGCAGCAGTTGCAGGAATGCCTCCAAAGAAAGGAATTATAGCATTTCCTATTCCCTGCGCATATAATTCCTGAGTCGAATCGATTTTCTCTCCCTTCATCTTTGCTCCGCTTGCACCGCAGAGCAGAGATTCAATCATTCCAAGGAGTGCAATAGAAAGAGCAGGAGAGAGCAGTGCTCCTAGATAAGAGGGGGAAAGGGATGAAAGCTTAAGTCTTTCAGCCGGAAGCAGTGTTCTAGGAATGGCTCCGACTGTTGGAACATCAAAAGCGAATAATAATTCAAGGACAAGAGCTACAATGATTGCGAGAAGAGAGCCTGGAAAGACCTTGTTTAGCTTTTTGGGCCATAGCAGCATGATTAGAATTGTCAGCATCGTTATTGCTGTGACTGTCAGAGATGGATGGAATCCAAGTTTTCCATAGCTTATAATCTTCATGATTGCGCTAGAGCCACTGCTTACAGTTCCGAATGCATTATCAATCTGTCCAAGTGCAATGATTATAGCAATACCGGATGTGAATCCGGTAACAACAGGTTTTGGTATGAAGCTTACAAGCTTGCCTGCTTTCAGTACAGCAAAAATAAGCAGAATAACACCTGAAAGAAAAGAAGCTGCAAATACTCCCTGCAGTCCATACTGAGCTGAAAGAGATACAAGTATTGCAGCCATTGCTCCTGTGGGCCCTGAAATCTGGTAAGAAGCACCTGAGAGCAGTCCAATAATCAGTCCAGCCAGAATTGCGCATATGAGGCCGCTTGCTGCATCTGCTCCAGATGAGACTCCGAAAGCAAGTGCAAGAGGCAGTGCAACAGCTGTGCACGTTATTCCTGCTAGAAGGTCGTTTCTGAAAGACGATAGATTATAACCCTGAAATTCATTTTTCAGGATTCCGAAATAATTGTTTATCTGCATTATCCTCACCCGGCGGTCTATTATAGAGGAGATAGCTGCAAGTTAGAATAGCAAAAGCCTTAATTGTTCTGATTGTTTCGTTTTAAGCCAGATTTTAAAAGTAATTTTAAAAAACTAGCATAAATATTGTTTTTTTTTGATGGAAATCGATATTTGAAATATTGTAATCTGAAATTTAATTTTAAAATAAAGCAATGAAAGAAAAAACAAAAGGAACTTATAACAGATTAGAGCTTCTGATAAAAGAGAAAGAGGATTCATTTACATCGCAGGACCAGAAAATTGCAGATTATATGCTGGCAAATCAGGATAAGCTGATAAGCATGTCTATTTCAGAGCTTGCTGATTCGTCTTCTGTAAGTCAGTCTGCGGCTGTCAGATTCTGTAAGAAGCTTGGTTTTGAGGGAACCAAGCAGTTCAGGGTATTCCTGAATTCAGTGATGTTAATGGAGGAGAGTAAAGCTTCATCATGCACACTGCACGACAGTGATGGTGAGATTTTTCAGAAGACACTTGATATAGCATTGGCTTCTCTTAGGCGTTCATTCGAAAGCACTAGCTCTGATAATCTCGCATCAATAGCTGATCTTATAAAAAAATCATCAAATATACTTGTATTTGGAATTGGGGGATCGGCAATCGCGGCATCTTATATGTGCAGTGAGCTGAGAAGGCTAGGTAAGATGGTCTTCGGATATTCTGATATTTACACAATAAGGACATTCCGTGCTCATTTCTCTCCATCAGATCTTCTATTCTTTGTCTCCCGTTCAGGTGAGAATGAGGATCTAATCAGGCTTGCTGAATATGCAAAGAAGAATGGTGCAGTGATTGCTGTCATTTCTTCTGATCCTTCATCTACTCTCTGCAAGACAGCTGATGCGGTGATAATCTCATCTGAAATGCAGTTTATAGATGGTGACAGAAACTCTTTCTCACGGCTTGGCCAGCTAGCTCTCATTTCATCTTTATATACTATGTGCGCTTCACGCTTTGCTGCCGAGAATCCAGACTTTGATAGGAATTATCTTAATCTGACTAATTACAGATGAAGATATATAAAGGAGGTTCAGATGTATACAGATCTGAAGACAATACTGAAGAATGCTTCAGAGAATAATTACGCAGTTCTGGCAACAAGTCCGATTAATATGGAGATTGCAAGAGGCATGGTCAGAGCTGCAGAGGAGAAGAAAGCCCCGATTATCTTTCTATTAGGACAGAATATGATGAGGCAGCATGCCAAAGCAGAGCTTATCATTCCTATGATTAAGACTCTGGCAGAATACTCAATTGTTCCTATAGCAACATGTCTTGATCATGGAAACAATCCCGAGCGAATTATGTATGCTTTCAGGAATGGCTTCACATCAATTATGTATGATGGTTCTCTTCTAAGTTTTGATGACAATATCAAGGAAACAAGGAAAGTGGCTGATCTATGCCATCAGTTTGATATGGGAATTGAAGGGGAGCTTGGTCATGTCGGAATCGCATTAGAGGGGGATGGGAAAGATGAGAGCATCTATACGGATCCTGAAGATGCTGCTCTGTTTGTAAGGGAGACTGGAGTAGACTGTCTTGCTATTGCTGTCGGTACGGCCCATGGTGAATATCCTGAAGGTCTTATCCCTCATATCAATTTCAAGAGGATAGCTGAAGTGAAGGATGCAACAGGGGGAATGCCGATTGCTCTTCATGGAGGTTCTGGTAGTGGGGAAAATAATATAATAAAGGCAGTGAAGGCTGGAATCAATAAAGTGAATATGGTTACGGATGTTCTTGTGAGTTCTAGGGAATACACCAAAAAAGCACTTCTCGATAATCCAAAAATTGGATATTTAGAACTGATGATGGGCGTTGAGGATAATGCTAAGAGATTCATAGAGCATTGGATTGATCTTACAGGAAGTGAAGGAAAGGCTAGTCTGTTCAAGCCTGTTGATAGATTAGGCCTGCTTACACCTAAATGCAGAATTGGTGATTCTGAATAGTTATCTGATATAACTGCCTTTCGCCATAAGCGGAGGCAGTTCTTCATTGGATGTTGCAGAGTGGACGTTTCTGGCTGTGGTTATATCTGTTATAAGCACATTGACAAGTCCCGTCTTAAGAAGAGATGAGATACTTCCGACTTTCTCATAGCCACTTGCAATAGCAATTCTTGTTTTTATTGATTTTATTGTTTCCAGGTCGATAGAGTAGAAACCTAGCGTAGATGGAGCAAGAATCCTTCCCGCATCATCAAAATAATAGTTGAGATAATCCCCTGAGAGCTCATTATACTTAGACTTCTCAAGGTCTTCTTCTGTAAATAATGCTTTTCTTAGTTTTGGGTTTCTTGGAAACGGAACACCAACTCCGCCTAATATGAAATCAAGTGATCTATAATATCCTGATAAATCTGATGAAGTCTTCTCCCCATTCAGGATTGAAGTTGCTTTTTTCATATATTTCTTGTCAATGGATAGTCCCCAGTTCTGTGAGAACTGCTCTGAAATTGATAGAAAATCATAATAATCTATGTTCATATCCTGTATGTCATAGTTCAGGAGAGGGATAATCTTCCACTTTGATCTCCTGTCTATGACCTTAAGCTTATATTCAGATATTTCTTTTATGAATCGTCCCATTCCAGTTCCAAAAGAGAGATTTTCATTTGGAAATTTCTTGAGAAGATAATTAACTAGGCCATCAATGACAAATGCATGGACAGTGCTTTCTTTCGCTGCAGAAGGGACTATAATCAGTGTTTCTAAACCATAATGTTCTCTGAAGAGCTTTGACATCTTTTCCTGCTCTTCTTTCTGGACTGTTGGTGCATTGAGCACTATTTCTACGAGACCACGCTCTAGTGCTGCATTGATATATTTGCCGACCTGAACATGCGAAACTCCAAGACTCTTTGCAATCTCGCTTTTGGTCATTCCTTTCTCATAATAATCATATGCAACCGAGAAGAGCTTTTCATTTCCGACCATCACACTGTCCTTACTTAATTTCTATTATATATTAGGAAAGTACTAAAAAATGCGTTTTTTTGTAAATTCTATGAAAATTTGCTAAAAGAATATTGCTTCATGAAAAAAATTACTTTTTTTGTTGAATTGCCGAATACACTATTTTATTCTATTAGAAAGTTACATTTGTAACGCTTTTTCATTAAAAGGAGATGTAATAATGAAGAAAGTAATTGCTCTATTGTGTGTACTTTTGGTTTCTTTTTGTGCATTTGCACAGGGAACAAAAGAAGCAGCTCCTGTTGACCCTGTTCTGGATGCGATCCAGAAGGCTCAGAATATGACTCTTGCTGAACTAGAAGCAGCAGCTAAGGCTGAATTTGAGGCCGCAGGTGTTACTTTCCAGGCTCGTGGTGTTACTTCTGGTCTTAAGAAAGTTCTTGCGGGCTTTGAAGAAAAATATCCATGGTTCAAATATGAGAAGTTCTCATCATCTAAGGATCGTGCTCTTTATACAGAGCTTACAACAGCTCTTGGTCAGAATCAGTATGTTTCTGATGTAGCTATGGTACAGGATGGCTCAACTCTTAAGTCATCTTTGATTGATACAGGATATGTTTACAACTATGTTCCAAAATCAGTGAAAATTGCAGAAGAGGATAAGGATCCTCTGACTGCGCTTTATGTTAATAAGAACGTATTCTGGAATGTATCTGGCGATTTTGGTAAGGACTATATCCAGAATATATGGCAGCTTACAGGAGCAGACGGTGCATCTCTTAAAGGTGTTAAGCAGCTTTCTTTCCAGAACCCTGCTAATGAAACTGTTAATATGTCATTCCTTATCATGCTTACAAGTCCAAGCGCATGTGATATGCTTTCTAAGGCTTATAAGGATTACTTCGGTTCTGATTATGCTGGCGGTGACGGATATGAGAATATCGGATACAAGTTCCTTACAGAATTCATTAAGAACGTAACAACATGGCACAGCTCAGATACAACAGCTGTAAAGAACATGGTTTCAATGACAACAGGTCAGGTTGTATACGGACCTCTTAATAAGGTTAAGGATTATCCTACAACTAATGACTACAAGAAAGATCTTGCAATTTCTGGCTGGAACGTATCTCTTGATGGTTTTGATTCATATTTCTATAAGATGTGGATTATGATTCCTAAGACAACAAAGCTTCCATACACAGCTTGTCTTTTCCTTGAATATTTCTCATCAGTAGAAGGATTTGAAAAGGGATGGGGTGGAAACATCGGATATTATTCAGTTAACCCTGAGGTAACTCCGGCTGAAGGAGATAAGCCACTTACAGAATGGAAGCAGAACTCTATTGTTGAAGATATCGATTACATTGATTCTGCATATAAGAATGCAAGCACATATATCAGAAGCCTTGTCACAGTCTGATAAAGCTTGGTAATGGAAATAAAGGGAGGCGTGCCTCCCTTTATTATAAATCAATGCTTTTATTAAATGCATTCTTTGGAGATATTAATGAACGTAAATATTAAGAATACAAGCAGTAAAAGAAAATTGAATAATGCAAAGAGCTATTTTTCAAAGCCAGCAAATGTCATTACTCTGTTTTTCTTTGTATTGCTTTTCATAACAGTATGTTTGCCTCTCTTATCATTGGTAAGGGATTCTGTAATAGTCCATGCTGGAGAGGTTAGGGATGTCGGAGCAAAGGCTGGAAGCTTTACGATGTATCATTGGAAGACTCTTCTAACAGAGAAGATGTATAATTACTCTAAGATTACATTCTGGCGTCCTCTCTTCAATTCTGTATTGATGGCTCTATGTAGCTGTGTTATTGCTGTTGGATTTGGCGGTGTTGTTGCATGGCTTATTACACGATCCGATTTACCAGGAAAGAAGTTCCTTTCTACAATATTTGTTTTTCCTTATATTATGCCAAGCTGGTCAATTGCTATGTTCTGGGAAAACTTCTTCAAGAACAGCAAGATTGTAGCTTGCTATAATCAGGTTGGAATGCTTGAAAGCCTTACTGGAATATGTGTTCCTGAATGGGCACTTTATGGGTTCTTCCCCTGTGCTATGTGTCTTGGAATACACTATGCGCCATTTGCTTATCTTCTTATTGGTGGCATTCTTAGGAATATGGATGCAAATCTTGAAGAGGCTGCTACTGTTCTGAAGGCATCTAGATTCAAGATTCTGCGCCGTGTAACTCTTCCTATTGTAATGCCGGCTCTGATTTCTACTGTTCTTCTTGTATTCTCAAGCAGCCTTTCGAGTTATACAGTTCCATCATTCCTCAATAAGAATGGATCATTTGCAACTGTATCTACAACGATGAGATCGCTCTTCAATACATCTTCGATGCAGGGACAGGGATTTGTTGTTGCAATAATTCTTCTCCTGTTCTCTGTTGTGATTCTTACTCTGAATAATAAGTTCACAGGCAAAAGAAAGTCTTTTACAACAGTAAGTGGAAAATCAGGTCAGGTTTCACTTGTTAAACTGGGAAAGGCAAGAATGCCAATTGCAGTAATTGTAATGGCTATTGCTATCTTCCTTGCTATTGTTCCTCTTGTTTCATTTGCTCTTGAGAGCCTTCTTGAGGTTCCTGGTGATTATTCCACATTCTCATTCTATTATTGGATTACATCTGATACGCTTGAAGACAGAGTATTTGGATCTTCTCAGGGAATTCTTAGAAATCCAACAATCTGGAAGGCTATGGGTACAAGTATTCTTGTATCTTTTGCGGTTGCTTTCATTTCAGGAACAGCGGGAATAATGATTGGCTATGCGGCAGCAAGAAAGAGAGGCTCAAGACTTGCCCGTTGGGTTTCCAATATGGCATTCTTCCCATATCTTATCCCAGCAATGAGCTTTGGTGCCGTTTATCTTTCAGTATCATATTCTCAGAGTTTCTCATTTTTAAGAGGTTCTGTTTGGCTATTGATCCTTGTAGGTGGAATTAAGTTCCTTCCATTTGCTTCAAAGAGCGGAGCAAACTCAATGATGCAGCTTTCGGCTGAGATTGAAGAAGCTGCAATGATTATGAATGTTCCTTGGTGGAAGCGAATGATTAAGATTCTTTTCCCGATTCAGAAAGCAAGCTTTATTTCAGGATATCTTCTTCCTTTCATCTCGTGTATGAGAGAGCTGTCACTCTTCGTTCTTATTGCAGCTCCAGGCTCAATTATTACGAGAGTCCTCCAGGATTTCGAAGTAAACGGCCTGACACAGATAAGCAATGGAATAAATTTCCTGATTATAATCATCGTACTCCTTGTCCAGTTCATTACAAATAAGCTGACAGGAGCAAGTATCGACAAAGGTATTGGAGGTTGATATGCCAAAGATTGTACTAGAACATGTAACAAAAAGATTTGATAAATTCGTAGCTGTAGAAGATTTGAACCTAGTCATTGAGGATAGGGATTTCATTACTCTTCTTGGTCCATCAGGATGTGGAAAGACAACAACTCTGAGAATGATTGCAGGTCTTGAGACACCAACAGAGGGTAAAATCACAATAGGAGATAATGTTGTATTTGATAGTAAGGAAGGCATCGATATTCCTGCTGCAAAGCGAGATATCGGATTCTTATTCCAGAACTATGCACTATGGCCTCATATGACAGTATATCAGAATATTGCATTTGGTCTTGAGAATCTCAAGTGGGATAAATCAAAGATCAGAAGCCGCGTCTCAGAAATGATGAAGATGCTTAAAATTGAGCAGTTTGAGCATAGATATCCGGCTGAGCTATCAGGTGGTCAGCAGCAGAGAGTTGCAATTGCCAGGACTCTTGCTCCAAGTCCTAAGGTCCTTTTTATGGATGAGCCACTTTCCAACCTGGATGCTAAGCTTCGTCTTGAGATGAGATCTGAACTTAAGAGACTTCATGTTGATACAGATTCGACTTTTGTTTACGTAACACATGATCAGATGGAAGCAATGGCACTTGCAACAAAGATCTGTCTTATGGATAAGGGAATCCTTCAGCAGTATGAGCCACCGCTTACTGTCTATGATAGACCAGCAAATCTTTTTGTTGCAGACTTTGTTGGCAATCCTACAATGAATTTCTTGGATTCTGAATTCAGAAAGACTGGCGATAAGGAAGGTAAGCTTGCGCTCTTTGGCAGAGAATTGGATTTCAGGTCAAAGGAATCTATTCCTGATTGCAGTAAGATTGTTGTTGGAATAAGACCTGAATTCATTTCTCTTGGAAGTGGTTCTTTTGAAGGTGCTGTCTATACAACTCTCCCGTCAGGTATGGAGACTACTGTTAAGCTGGAGATTGGATCTTCTTTCCTTACTTCTGTTGTTTTTGGAAGTGTGGATTACAAGCACATGACAAAGCTCTCTTTCTCTTTCATTGGAGATGGAATAATCATCTTTGATAAGGAAAGCGGTAAGAGACTAGTTCTTGGAAGCCTTTCATAATGGAGTTTTATGAGAGTTCATATTGGCTTTGATGTTGGTACAACAAATACAAAATGCCTTGTTTTAGCAGAAGATAGCAGTATTTTATGTCTAAACAAGGTTAAGACTCCAAAGACAAGATTTAAGGAAGAGGAGTTCTTTGATATAAACCAGCTTGAAGCATTTATTGATGCTACTATATTAGAGCTATCAAAAAAATATCAGATTACCTCTATTGGATTTTCTACAATAGGGGAGTCTGTTGTTCCTATAAGAAACGGCAGAGCTGTTTTCAATGCACCTCTATGGAATGCATTTTCAGTGACATCTACAGAAGAAGAGAGAAGTAAGATTTCTTTATCTGCTAAACCTGAGCTGATTGGTACTGCGGATAACACTCTTTTCTCTGTTCATAAGATTCTTTGGATGAAACGTAATATCCCCGAGTGTTCTACTGCTGATCTCTATCTGCCACTTTCATCGTATTTCTGTTATAGAAAGACAGGAAATGCAGCCTGGGATTATTCACAGGCTGCTAGATCTGGAATGTTTGATGTACGGAATAGATGCTGGATAAGTTCTATTCTTTCAGAATTTGATATTGCTTTGCCAGAGCAAATACTTCCTATGGGTTCAGCTTTGGGCAGTGCAGATGGCATTGTGTATGGTCTTGGTGGTCATGATCATATCGTCGGATTTTTTGGTATAGAAAGGATTCTCTCATCTGCAGGTAAGGAAATTTATTATTCATCAATGGGAACATCTGAAGTCTTGGCTACTATTGTTCCTTCATCATCTGTTTCAGAGATATCTCCATCAAGGAAGAGCTACATCAGTCCATCTTTTACACCTTCATCATATATTGCTACCAGATCATTCCGGGCGTTTGGTTCAATGCTGAAATGCATCATGAATATCTCAGGATATAACGATGATTTTGATTCAATGAATGATGAGATAGACCATCTTAGCAGTGATTATGCAGCATGTCTTTTCTCTCAAGATGGAGATTTCATTAGTGATGGTCTTATACCTGATAAGCTTTATATCTCAGAACTAAACAGAACAGCCAGCAAAGCAGAACTTGCAGAAGCTGCGTATCTATATCTTTCTTCTGTAACTGAGCTGATGAGATCTGATTTGCAATGCACTTTTTCTCTTGCTGAAGATTTCATATTCGTTGCTGGTGGGAAAATTGTAGAAAATGGTGTTTTCATGAAATATCTTGCAACTGCAATTAATCATCCAGTATCTCTTTTAGAGACAGAAGAGATAAGTGCTCTCGGAGCTGCTCTTGTGGGGGTGTCTGCGTACTCTGATAAGGACCTTAGGCGGATCTGCTCACTGTTCAAGACAAGAATAGTTGATCCTGATCCAGAGCTTAGAAGACTCTGTGAAAACACAATAGATAGATATAGGAATATTAAACTATGAAACATATTTATTTGGTTCGACATGGAAAGCAGGATACTGATCTTTTCAATGAGGATGCAGATCTTTCTTTTATAGGAAAACGTCAAGCTGAACTATTGAGAGACAGTATAGCTGATTATTCATTTGATAAGATTTACTCAAGTATATTGAAACGGGCTATACAGACTTCTGATATTCTAAATTCCAATTGGCAGCTTGATATTGAAAGAAGAGCTGAACTTAATGAAATGGATTGGGGTGATTTTACCTTATGCAATATTGTTGCAACTACAGAGAAATATCATGAGTTCTTTGATCATATGACAGATGGACGTGAAGATGTTCCATATCCCAATGGTGAGAATGGTGAGATGGCTTTCAAAAGGGCTTTGCCTGTGTTTAAGGAAATAGAGAAAAGCCAATATGAATCGATTTTAATTGTATGTCATGGTGGATTGATCCGATCAATCCTTTCTGGTCTCCTCTGCATTCCATTTTCAAAAAAAATGATTTTTTCAAAATACCTTGAGAATACAAGTATAACAGAACTACTTTATGATGAAGATCGAGATATCTATACGCTTGAAAGACTGAATGATTTCACGCATCTCAGATTGCATCCAGAGCTGCAGAGAAGCAAAAGAGCTTGATATATTCATAATCCTTCCCATCCCCCTGGATTTTACCAGGGAATTTTTTTCAAAAAAATTTGACAGCAAAAAAAAGGTGTGTAAAACTAAGAAAAAAGGTTGCATTTGAAACTAAAATTTCAAAAACAAAAGGAAGGAACAAATGAAGAAAATTTTAACAGTTCTTGTCGTTCTCCTGGTTGCAGTATCGTTTACATTCGCACAGGGTGCGAAAGAAGCCGCTCCTGCAGGGAAGACAAAAGTCAGGGTAATGGTCTGGACGTCATCTTACGATCAGAAACTTGCTCCAAATGATATTGAGGCAAAATTTGAGGCTGCATATCCTCAGTATGATCTTGAGTTTGATCAGGTTGAATATGATTCTCTTGATTCTCAGACTCTTCTCTCTCATAACACAGGCAACGACTATGATGTAATCATGGTTAACCATTCATCTCTTCCTATGTTCGTTGCTGGTAATGTTGTTGCTCCTCTAGATGATGTAGTTGCAGATCTTGATATGCAGTACTACTCAAAGAAAGCTGTAGATGCAAGTAAGTTCGGTGATCACTGGTATGGTATTCCATTCGATCCAGACTGCAGAATTCTTGCTTACAACCAGAAGCTTATTAAGGAGCTTGGTTTTGACGCGCCTAAGACAACAGATGATGTCCTTGCAATTGCAAAGGCTGGCTTTGAAAAAGGCTACTATGCAATGGCTGGTGGACTGAATAGAAGCACATTCTGTATATATGATCTGGGTGGATTCATGCTCTGCTGGGGAATTAATGTGTATACACAGGATGCAAATGGCAAGTATGTATGCCAGCTCAATACACCAGAAGCTGTTGATTATATGAATTGGGCTCAGCAGATGTATGCTTGCATGCCACATGACGGTAACCTTGATAACTCTACTGCTCGTTCATGGTTTGCACAGGGGAAGGTTCTGATGCTCTGGTGGACACCTAGCCAGATTGCATCTGTTCTTCCAAAGTTTGAGAACAGAGAAGACTGTGCATTTGCTGAGATGCCACTTGGTCCAACAGGCGTGAATGGCTCAGCAATGGGTGGCTATATGTGGTCAATTGGTTCTGGTGCTGCTAATCCTGAAGGAGCTAAGGCATTCATCAGATGGGCACTTCAGCCAGAGATGCAGGGGCAGATCTGCCGTGGTCTTCCATCTGATTCCAGAGCATATGATTATGCACCATACAATGTTCCTGAATATGATATGTTCAGAGAGCAGATTGCTAAGGCTGAGTATCCTGTAGCTCTTACAAGCGTTCTTCCTCAGGTCTTTGATACTTGGAACAGAACATATGCAAGATGCATGATGGGTGAACTTACACCAGCTGAGGCTTGTGAGATTGGATACAAGGAAGTTCAGGCTGTCCTTGATACAATCAACTGATAAACAGAATTGAGATGCTGTGTCCTGCTAAATTGCAGGACACAGAGATTTAGAGGTATTATGAAAAAGACTCCAGGTCAGAAGGTTCTGCCATATCTGCTGATTGCTCCTGCATTCATAATGATTGGCGTATTTCTTCTTTATCCTATGATTTATAATGTTGTGCTTAGTTTCTTCAACTACAGTCTGGCTTCTATATCAAGGCCTTTTGTTGGCCTTGCAAATTACAAAAAGCTATTTCATGAGACACGTATGTGGCAGGCTGTTGCAAGAACCGGAATATGGACCGTAACAAATCTTATTGTTGCAATCTTTATCGGAGTAGGTTCAGCATTCTTGCTGTTCTCAGGCTTTAAAGGCAGCAGTCTTCTGAAGTCTTTCATTCTTATTCCATGGATTCTTCCATCTGTAATCACTGGTTATATTTTCTCTTTGATGATGAATGAGAAGGCTGGAATTATAACATGGATTCTGAGGTCTACTCATCTAGTTAGCCAGAATTTCTCGTTTTTCAATAATGGCCCGCTATCAATGCTTGCTGCGATTTCTGCAAACGTATGGCGTGCATTCCCATTCTTCACTCTTATGATATATGCAAAGCTATGCACAATTCCAACAGATCAGGTTGAAGCTGCAAAGCTGGAAGGGGCAAATGGTATGCAGTTCTTCCATTATATCTATCTCCCATTCATAAGAGATGTATTATCATCCTGCGTATTCCTCTGTTTTATATGGACTTTCAATGCATATGACATCATGAAGGTTATGACAAATGGTGGACCAGCAGATATGACAACAACTATGTCTATTCTCATACAGAGAGAGGCTTTCTCATATTTCTCTTTGTCTAATGCTTCTACTATGAGTGTGATTGCTTTTGCAATAATGCTTACAGTAATCATAGTGTTTAAAAGCCTAGCAAGAGTATGGAGGAAGAAAAATGAGCAGTAAGTCTACAAAACGCTCTCTTGGAGCAAATATTCTTATTAATCTATGTGCAATCCTTCTCTTCATAATCATAATTTTCCCATTCTATTGGATTATCTGCACATCGTTTAAGGAAACTCTTGATATTTATGTGATTCCTCCAGAGTTCTTTCCGAAGCATTTGAACTTTTCGAACTATATAACTGCTTTTTCACGTTATAATGTTCTCTCATATTTTGCTAACAGCCTTAAAGTTACTATATCTACAGTTGTATTTACGACTATTATCGGATCTCTTGCAGCATTTGCTTTCACGCGTCTTGAATTCAAAGGCTCAAAATTCTTTAGGCAGTTCCTTGGAATAACACAGATGTTCCCAGTCGTCGTTCTTCTTGTTCCTTTGTTCATATTCTGTACAAAGATGGGCATGTATAACAAACTGACATCTCTTGTTCTTCCATATATTGCTCTTCAGCTTCCTGTCTCCATAATACTTCAGTCTGGTTACTACAAGGATGTTCCAGTGGCACTTGAAGAAGCTGCAAGGCTCGATGGCTGTTCAACCATGCAGATGCTTTTCAGAATTTTCCTTCCTCTTGTAACTCCTGGTATAGTTGCAACAGGTGTTTATACATTCATTCAGGTTTGGCAGGAATTCCTGATTGCATCATCTCTTATTACTAAGAAGGTTTCATACACTCTTACAGTAGGTCTGACGACATTCAAGGGCGATGAGATGACAGATTGGGGCAGTTTGATGGCAACAAGCGTTCTTATCGCAGTACCTGCCTTGATTCTCTTCAACTTATCACAGGAATTTTTCATTAACAAAGTTGCAGGGAGTGTTAAGGAATAATGATTGGAACAGTAACTCTTAATCCGTGTATTGATAGGACAATTGCACTTAATCATCTTAATGTCGGAGATATGAATCGCATGGATTCTTCAAGGCGTGATGTTTCAGGAAAGGGGATTAATGTTTCTATTGCACTTTCTAATTTTAATATTCCGGTTAAGAGCTGTGGTTTCATCTATGATGGAAATAAAGAATTCTTCCTGTCATCACTTCAAGATGAAGGAGTTGAGTTTGAAGGAATAGAAGTACCAGGCATGCTTCGTGAGAATCTGAAAATCTGGGATAAAACGGCTAATATAACAACAGAGATCAATCAGAGCGGAGAATTTATCAACGAAGAGAAATGGAACGAATTCAAAAGCTATTTCCGGTTTTTCATTAAAGATCTAGAGCTTCTTATCTTATCTGGAAGTGTTCCAAAAGGGATAAGAAATAGCGCATATAAAGAGCTTATGGAAATTGCTGCAGAGAAAGATATTCCTGTTATTCTGGATGCGGAAGGAGAGCTTTTGCTGGAAGGCCTTTCTTTTCACCCTGTTATTATTAAACCGAACTTATATGAATTCAAGAAGACATTTGCAATTGAAGATGATTCAATAGATGCAATAATCAGAAAAGCTGAAGAGGTCAGAGTTCAGTATGGAATCAGATACGTATTTATATCACTAGGAAAGAATGGTGCTCTGCTGGTATCTGAAAATGGGACTATGATATCTCATGCGCTTGATATTCCTGTTAAGTCAACACAGGGAGCAGGGGATGCATTTGTCTCAGGTGTTTCTAAAGCTTTCATTGAAAAAGGAACAGAAAAGCTTATGCTTTCATATGGAATGGCTGCTTCAGCTTCTGCTGTTATGAAAGAAGGCACAGAGATGTGTGATTTGAATTCATTTCTAGAGCTTCTTTCCTATGTAGAGATAGAGGAGGTGAGAAGATGAAGCCTTTTCTTATTCTATTTGCAGGAAAGGCCGGAACAGGAAAGAGTACGCTGGCTTCTTACATATCTGGAAGATTCTCTCTTCCATATATTGATTATGATACAGCATGCCAGCCTTTCCTAGAGGAAATAGAGAAGAGAATAGGCCTTGGAACTGGTGATAGATATGCATTCTATAGAGTATGGAGAGATGCATCTTATGCAACCATGTTTAACTTGATTTCTGAGAATCTATCTCTAGGAGTCTCTATAGTAGCGTCTGCACCATTATCGAGAGAAATCAAAGAGAAGAATTTTCCAGATAAGCTAAAGGATAAGATTTCTAAGGATTTTGATATTCTTCTTGTTTATATGGCTCCTGATGAAAAGACCCATCTTGCAATGGTCAGAGAGCGTGGTTCAAAGAGGGATGAGGATTTTTTATTTAATGAAAGAAGATTCTATGAAACACTCAAGTCTGAATACCCAGCCTGGGATGATAAATTAGTCCTTTATCTGGATTCCGGTGATTTTGAGGTTAATAAGAATTTAGTTATAAAAAGAGTTAATGCTCTTATGGAGGGATAAGCATTATGGGTTTAGTAACAATGAAGTATGAGATGTTCAAGGCAATGAAAGAGGGCTATGCTGTACCAGCTTTCAATTTTTTCAGCTTTGATAACCTTGTTGGAATAGCAAAAGGCGCAGCTGAGAAAAAAAGCCCTGTAATTGCAATGGCCACAACAAGCGGAATCAAGGTGATGGGAGAGAAGGCTGTTGTTAAGATGGCAGAAGGCATTGCTGCAGATTATGGAATCAATATGATTCTTCATCTTGATCACTGCACAGATATTGAGCTTCTCAAAAGGTGTGTTGATAACGGCTTCACATCTGTTATGATTGATTCTTCCAAAAAGGAATTTGCTGAAAACATGGATGATACAAGACGTGTCGTAGAATATGCAGCAAAATATGGAGTAAGCGTTGAAGCTGAGCTTGGTCATGTAGGTGGAAAAGAAGATGATATCGTTGTTGATGATATGTCTGTAATGTTCACACAGCCAGAGAAAGCTGTTGAGTTTGTTAATGCTACGGGAATAGATGCACTTGCAGTAGCTGTAGGCACTGTTCACGGCTTCTACAAAGCTGAGCCAAAGCTTGATTTTGAACGTATTGCAAAGATTCATGAGCTTCTACCTAATACTCCACTTGTTCTTCATGGAGGAACAGGTGTTCCTTATGATGACTTCAGAAAAGCTATTGCAAGAGGTGTAAGAAAGATAAACGTTGGTACAGAACTGAAGGTCCATGGTGTTTTCGATACTTCTGTAGCTGGATACAATGACCCGGCATCAAAGAGTGATCCTAGAGCAGTTAGCAAGCTTGTAATTGCTAAGGTTGCTTCTATTGTAGAAGAGATCATTGATGTAATGGGATCTGAGAATAAGGCCTAAGAGAAGGAGTATCTATGCAGTCAGTTCTTGCTGTCAGTCTAAGTCCGACATTTCAGAAAGTCATGATATTCAGTTCTTTTCATGAGGATGAAGTTAATCGTAGTTCCAGACATTTTGAAGCTGTATCGGGAAAGGGGATAAATGTAAGCCGGGTTCTTAATAATCTTGGACGTCCTTCTGTGAATCTGATGCAGCTTGGAGGCCCTAGAATGAATGAATTCATTTCACTTCTTGAGAATGAGAATCTTGAATATAGATATACAGAGGTTAAAGCTGGCATCAGGAGCTGTCTGACAATAATAAATGAAGAGAAGCATACTTCTACAGAACTCGTAGAAGAGGCTCAGGAAGTTGATGATGAAGCATCAGAAAAAATCTATGAGCTATTCATGTCTGAGATAGAAAAGCATTCTGCTGTTGTGATATCAGGAACAAAAGCCAGAGGATTCTCAGCTTCCTTATTGCCTTCCCTTGTCAGGGAGGCAAGAAAGAAAGGGAAGCTTGTCATTCTTGATATAAAAGGTGAGGATCTCAAGGCTTCTCTTCAGTATTCTCCATCTGTTATCAAGCCAAATCTATCTGAATTCTGCTCAACTTTCTCTATATCAGATAAGGTATTAGAGAATTCTGATAATGAGAATCTGAAATCTGCTGTTATGGATGTGATGAAATCCATTTATGATGAATATGGAATAAGCACTGTAATAACAAGAGGAAAATATGATACATGGATTTATGGCAGCGAAGGCTTTGATACTGTAGAGAATCAGAATGTTCCTGTTGTAAATACGATTGGGTGTGGAGATACGCTTACTGCAGCGTTGACGCATTCTCTTCTTTTAGGGGAGAACCTTAAGACTGCTGTAGCCTTTGGAATGGAAGCTGCGCTAAAAAAGGCACAGCATGTAGAGCAGGGTATCTGATTTTTAGATTAAAAAAGCCTTTATCTCAGACTATTACGATAAAGGCCTTTTTTATTTAATGTTTGTTATTAAACCATTGTATTTCCACCATCAATTGTCAGAACCTGACCTGTGATTTCAGAAGCATAATCAGATGCTATGAAAGCAGTTGCATAAGCAATATCATTCTCAGTCTGAGGTCTTCCAAGTGGAATCATGCTCTCGATTGAATTCTTCCACATTGCTTCTCTCTGATCCTTTGTTGTTGTATTCTTGTTTGCGGGATTGAAGCCTGTTCCCATTCCATCAAGAATCTCTTCCCACATTGATGTCCTGATGATTCCTGGCGCAATTGAATTAACTCTTACACCGTATGGAGCAGCCATCTTAGCAGCGCTCTGAGTAAGGCTTATCACGGCAGCCTTTGAAGCTGAATACATCTGAAGCATCGGCAGTCCCTCTCTTCCTGCTATTGAAGATACAGTTACGATATTTCCGCTCTTCTGTGCCTCCATTACCTTCAATCCATATTTAAGTGCATTTGCTGTTCCGATTACGTTTATATCAAGGACTCTCTCATGCTCCTTATCATCTGCATACATCAGATCCTGTATTGTTATTACGCCTGCCGCATTGACGAATACATCAAGCTTTCCACCTCCGAATGCAACGGCATCAGATACAAGCTTTTCTACATCTTCTTCTTTTGAAACATCACATTTTGTGAATCCTGATCTTCTTCCCTTTGCCTGGATTTCCTTAACAGTCTCAAGTCCCTGATTCTCATTTCTGTTTCCAAGATAAACATCTGCTCCGCAGTCTGCGAATAAGAGAGCCATTGCTTTTCCAAGTCCTCTGCCTGCACCAGTTACAAGAACAGTCTTTCCTTTGAAATCAATATTCATTCCCATTTTTGTTTTCTCCTTGAAATCTGAAATATAAGGTTATACACCTCTAACTACCTTTTAATATAATTCAATTCTGAAAAACGCATAGGGGAATTTTTATAGATATTCTCATATTTAAAACAGATTTAACATTGCATGGAATAATGATGATTGCAATACGAGATATGCTAAGCATATAATCTGCGAGAGGAATACTATATGTGGGCTGTTTTTGCTGTTTTATCTGCTGTATTTGCATCTCTTACTTCAATTCTTGCGAAAGTTGGAATCGAAGGTGTCAGTTCAAATCTTGCAACACTTATCAGAACGATTGTAGTTGTTCTGATGTCATGGGTTATGGTACTAGTCACACATTCAGGAATGCCGCTTAATGAGATAGGTAAGAGAAGCTGGGTTTTTCTTATATTATCAGGCCTTGCGACTGGCGCATCATGGCTTTGCTATTATAGAGCGCTGCAGATTGGAGAGGCTTCTAAGGTCGTTCCAATAGATAAGATGAGCACAGTGCTAACTCTCATTCTGGCTTTTATATTCCTGCATGAGGATTTCTCAGTTAAATCAGTAATAGGATGTTTGCTTATCAGTGCAGGAACACTGTTCATGGTGCTTTAATCAGCGTTTATCACTGAAATTGCATATCTGCATAGCTATTCCTTTTTCCATTAAAGTGAATCCATTATGCAGATAAAAAGGGGCATTATTGCTATCTTCTGGCATGACTTCAATGTACAGATAGTTTTTGTACCTTTTCTTTATCATTTCAAGCATGTGACTTGCTATTCCAAGTCCCTGGTATTCAGGATTCACTAAGACATAATGGATATATGCAACAAGTTCAGAATCATCAAGTACCCGTACTAGTCCTATGAGCTCAGAGCCATTCCATGCCGTCAGAACTGAGGAGAAATTCATCAGTGCTTTAATGAGCCTTTTGGGATATTCTGCAGAGATCCATTCAACTGATCTGAATAGCTTCTGCACCTGTTCTTCTGTGAATGCTTTTTCATATGTATATGTTATGTTCATAGAAATCAATTTTATATATTTTTGCATTCTTAATATAAGTAATACAAAGTAATGTTTTTGTCTAAATAATGCTCATTTGAATTTGCCGATTACATGGAATGAAGTTACTCTCTTTGTAAGAGGTTTGACATGAGTGATTTTAATAAGCTATGTAAAGAATTTGAGACAATTGATATTGCCACATACAGTGCGCTGCTTGCAGAGAAATCTCTGAAGATTGTTCCAGCTCTGATGGCAATATCTGAAGACGGGCTTACAGGTGCAGAAATCTTTGCATCATTTGTAATGGGTGCAGTTGCTGCTGATGGAAAGCTTTCAGAAGAAGAGTATGTTCTGATTTATCCGCTTCTTCATCTTTTCCTTGGAGATAATGTAAATTACGAAGACTGCAAGAAAGCTGTAAGAAGCCTGAGGCATGAAGGCAAGGAACTTGGAAAGATCGTAGATGAGATGGTTGATGTCATCGGTCTTGTGTCAGAAGAGATGAAGGATGATATCATCATCGTAATCATGCTTATCACTGCTGTTGATGGCAAAATCAGCCTCAGAGAGAAGAACTGGATTAAGAGACTTATAAAATAAGAAAGAATTCATTGATATAATGGAAAGCCGGGGAGACCTGGCTTTTTTCCGTCTTTTCTGACAATAGCGGACACTTACATAAAAATAACGAAGAGATTCTTTACATATATAATTCCATGGTATTAGAATCCTTGCCGTAATTATGAAGAACAGAATTGTAATGACTAGCGGACCTATGTGGTCCCGTGTATTCCTTTGTTTGCATTGCCTGTTGCTGCTACAGCTATCCTAGAGCAGCTTTTCAATGCATCAGATATTGCTGTTGTCGGGAACTTTACAGGAGAGCTGCACAATGCGGCCGTTGCAGCTATTGGTGCTAACAGTCCTATTGTATCTCTTCTTCTGAATGTTTTATAGGAATTGCTCTTGGTGCTAATGTAGTTATTGCCGGGGCAGTAGGAAGAGAAGATATAAAGGAAGCACAGAGAGCTGTGCATACATCGATTCTGCTGGCCTTGGTCGGTGGTTTCATAATTGCTGTAATTGGAGAAATCATAGCAGCTCCATTTATGAGCCTGCTTAATGTTCCAGATGAAGTATTTCCTCTTGCTCTTATTTATCTTAGGATTTATCTGCTTGGTCTGCCTGTGATATTCCTTTACAATTTTGAGACTGCAATATTCAGAAGCATAGGCAATACAAGAGCTCCGCTTATCGCTCTTTTACTATCAGGAATAATAAATGTAATTCTGAATCTGTTTTTTTGTGATTGTTCTTAAACTGTCCGTAGAAGGAGTTGCAATTGCAACTGTCATATCAAATGCTATCAGTTTAATGATTCTTTTCTGCAGGCTTCTGAAAGAGGATGAATATATCAGGCTTGAGCCAAAGAGACTCCGAATCGATACGGGTACTATGAGTAAGATTATCAGAATAGGACTTCCTGCAGGACTGCAGAGTGGTGTGTTTGCATTTGCGAATATTGTAATACAGGCTTCTATCAACAGCCTTGGTACAGTTGTCATTGCTGCATCAAGTGCTGCATTCAATATTGAGGTGTTTGTTTATGATATTATAAATTCCTTCAGTCAGGCATGTACGACATTCACAGGGCAGAACTATGGTGCAGGCAAGAAGGACAGGTGCAGAAGGGTCCTATATCTATCTTTGATTGAAGCTGCAGTTTCTCTTGCAGTTTCTGCGGCCATTGTCCTGATTTTCGGAAAGAAGCTTCTGGCTATATTCAATGGAGATAAAGAGGTAATAGACACTGGATATATAAGGCTTATTCTCATTATGTGTGCATACACATGCACATTCATTTATGAGGTCATATCTGGCTATCTTAGAGGATTCGGACTATCACTGATGCCAGCAATTCTCACCACAGCGGGAATCTGCGGTGTCAGGCTATTCTGGATCTATGCAGTATTTCCAAAAAACAGAACATTCATGACAATCATGGAAGCTTATCCTATAAGCCTTTTTGTGACTGCTATTCTGGTTCTTTTCTATTATGCATATAAGCGAAAGAGTTTAAGATGATTGCAACATTATGTTGCATTTTAGAAAAATCCGTTGCATAAAACGTTGCATTCTGCTATATTCATCCCGATTTGGAGAGGTTATGGATAAGGTAATCCTGAAATTAAAAGACGGAACAGAATTCTCTGGCATTTCTTTTGGAAAGAAAGCAGAGATGGAGATAGGGGAAGTCGTATTCAATACAGGTATTCCTGGATATGAGGAAATACTTACTGACCCATCTTACAATGGACAGATTGTTTTATTAACAAGTCCAATGATTGGAAATTATGGAATTGTAAAAGAAGATAAAGAGAGCAGTGGTGTTAAAGCTACTGCTCTTCTTGTGAGAAAGCTATATAGAGGACCTGTAATGAAAGATCGGATCACTCTTGATGAATATCTCAGAAGCGAAGGCATAACAGCAATTGAAGGGATTGATACCAGAGCTTTGACGCTGCATTTAAGAGAGCATGGATCACAGAATGGTGTGATATTCAGAGAAGCCGATCGAACAGATGCTGAGAGAAAGCTTGCAGAATTCCCTCTGATTACAGAACGCGATCTCATTGATGGAGTATCTGTAAAAAATGTTATTTCAAATCCAGATCTTGGAGATGGCTTTCCAGCAGCACCTGAGAATCCTGTTCGCCATTTCGCAGTTGTCGACTTCGGAATCAAGAAGAGCATTATCGCAAATCTCTATAAGAGAAATGTCGCTGTAACCCTGTTTCCTTCTACAGCCAATGCGGATGAGATTCTCAGCATAGATCCTGATGCGCTGTTCCTTTCAAATGGACCTGGAGACCCAGCTTTGCTTGATGGTCCGATCAGCATGATTCAGAGTCTTCTTGATAAGCTACCGATTCTCGGAATATGTCTTGGTCATCAGCTGATTACACATGCACTTGGCGGAAAGACTGTTAAGATGAAGTTCGGTCATCATGGCTCAAACCATCCTGTGAAGGATTTAAAGAGTGGAAGGGTTTTCGTTACAGCTCAGAACCATGGATTTATGAGTGATCCTGAATCTCTTCCAGAAGATGCAGAAATATGGATGGTCAATGCAAACGATGGATCAATAGAGGGCCTTATTTCAGAAAAGCATAGAGCTATGTCTGTGCAGTTCCATCCAGAAGCAGCCCCTGGACCAGAGGATGCTGTATATATCTTTGATAGATTTATAGAGGTTAGCTATGAAGCGTAATGATATTAAGCATATTCTTGTATTAGGCTCTGGTCCTATCGTAATCGGACAGGCCTGTGAGTTTGATTACTCAGGATGTCAAGCTGTAAAAGCATTGAAGGAAGAGGGCTACGAAGTATCTCTAGTCAATCCTAATCCTGCAACAGTGATGACAACACCAGATCTTGCAGACCATATCTTCATGGAGCCTTTATCATGTGAATATATTGAAGAGATCTTCAAGAGTGTAAAGCCTGATGCTATTCTCTCGACAATGGGAGGACAGAGTGCCCTTAATCTTACAATGGATCTCGCTGAGAAAGGAATCCTAGAGAAATATGGCGTCAAGATCATCGGAGCTACTGCTGAGGCAATCAAGAGAGCTGAAGATAGAGAAGAGTTTAAGGAAATTGTCTCATCACTTGGTCTGGAAAGCGCAAAGAGCGGCATCGCTCATAGCCTTGAGGAAGCTCACCAGATCAGACAGGAGATTCCGCTTCCTATCATAATCAGACCATCTTTCACACTTGGAGGAATGGGCGGTGGAATAATTGAGAGAGATGATCAGTTTGATGAAATGGTTTCACATGCCCTTGCAATCTCTCCTGTGAATGAGGTGCTTCTTGAGCAGTCTCTTCTTGGCTGGAGAGAATTTGAGATGGAAGTAATGAGAGACAAGAATGATAATGCAATCATTATCTGCTCAATCGAGAATATTGATCCAATGGGGGTTCATACAGGTGATTCAATAACTATTGCACCTATACAGACTCTTTCTGATAAGGAATATCAGAAGATGAGAACTGCATCTATCAATATCCTGAGAGCTGTTGGCATTGACTGTGGTGGATCTAATGTTCAGTTTGCTCTTTCTCCTGATCATCAGCATATGATTGTAATTGAGATGAATCCTAGAGTTTCACGCTCAAGTGCACTTGCAAGCAAGGCAACAGGCTATCCAATTGCAAGAATCTCTGCAAAGCTTGCTATCGGTTATACACTTGATGAAATTGAGAATGATATAACAGGTGAAAGTGTTTCATGTTTTGAGCCAGCTCTTGATTATACAGCTGTTAAGGTGCCTCGTTTCGAGCTTGAGAAATTCCCTTTGAAGTCTTCAGCTCTTGGAACTCAGATGAGAAGTGTTGGAGAGGCTCTTGCTCTTGGTCGTACAGCTCTGGAGGCTCTCAATAAGGCCATAAGAGCATCAGAGCAGAAGAGAGAAGGCCTCGAGGTTCTTGATAGATCAAGGTATGATGTTGATAAGCTGCTGGTATCCGCTCATCCTCTGCGTCTCTTTGCTCTGTATACAGTTATCAAAGAAGGTTATGATGACCTTGATGAGCTTTCAGTTAGAACTGGCTATGATGTCTATTTCCTATATCTGCTGAAAGAACAGGCAGAGCTAGAGAAGAGGCTGGAGAGCAAGCCTCTGACAGAAAGCCTGTATCTGGAGGCTAAGAGAGCTGGTCTTTCAGATAAGAAGATCAAGGATCTTTCCGGCCATGATGCCTACAGAGTGAACAGTGTCAGACATTATGTTGATACATGTGCAGGAGAATTCAAGGCAAGAACTCCGTATTGCTATCTTACCTATGGAGAGGAAGAGGAAGGTGAACCAGTAGAGGGAGACAGTGTAATCATTGTTGCATCTGGTCCTAATAGAATTGGACAGGGCCTTGAGTTTGATACATGCTGTACTCTGGCATCTCATGCGTTCCGCCGTTTAGGTAAGAAGACAATCATGATCAACAGCAACCCAGAGACTGTATCTACTGACTATAGCACATCAGATAGGCTTTATATTGAACCTCTGACTAGTGAGAGTGTTCTCAGAGTCATGGAAGAAGAGAAGTGTAATAGAGTTGTTCTGCAGCTTGGAGGTCAGACTCCTCTTAACATGGCAGCAGAGCTTGAGAAAAATGGGGCAGAAATCATCGGAACTTCCCTTGGTTCTATCGATGAGAGTGAAGATAGAGGCATGTTCTCTTCTCTTGTAAAGGAGCTCGGTCTTAGACAGCCTGAGAACAGAAGCGCTTCAGATAGAAAGGATATTAAAGCTAAGGCCCATGAAATCGGGTATCCAGTGCTGCTTCGTCCTTCTTTTGTCTTAGGCGGAAGGGGAATGTTCATTGTTTATGATGATGCTGGTCTTGAAGATTTCTTAGAGAGAAACCAGAATCTTCTTATATCAAAAGAAGCACCAGTACTTGTTGATCAGTTCCTAGAAGATGCTTTTGAGTATGATCTTGATGGTGTATCAGATGGAGAGAATCTATATATCGGAGGAATTGTTCAGCATATTGAGGCAGCAGGAATCCATTCTGGTGATAGTGCTGCTGTCTTCCCTCCTTATAAATCAAAGCCTGAGATTCTTGAAGAAATGAGAGAATGGACTCTTAAGCTGGCAAGAAGGCTTAAGATCAAAGGCCTTATGAATATCCAGTTCGCAGAGAAAGATGGAAAGCTCTATATAATCGAGGTCAATCCTAGAGCTAGCCGAACTGTTCCATTTATCTCAAAATCAAGTGGAGTGGATCTAGTTGAGGCTGCTGTTAAGGTATGGAATGGAATAAGCCTCAAAGAACAGGGACTTGTTGATGCTGATAAATCCATAGGAGAAGGCCATTCAATCTGCGGCTGGGCAATTAAGGAAGCTGTATTCTCATTTGACAGGTTCCTTGATGTTGACCCTGCACTTGGTCCTGAGATGAGAAGTACAGGAGAGGCTGTTGGCTATGGTGCAACATTCGGTGAAGCATATGCAAAGAGCCAGGCTTCTGCTGGTAATAGACTTCCAAGAAAGGGCAGAGTGATAATCAGCGTCAATGATAAGGATAGAAAGACAATTGCTCCTATTGCAGAAGAGCTTAGAGCGCTTGGTTTTGAGCTGATAGCAACAAGAGGCACAGCTAGGGATCTTTATAAAGAAGGCATCCTTACAGGAATTGTCAATAAAGTTCATGAAGGCCATCCTGATGTTGTTGATTTCATAAGTGCTAAGAAAGCCGATCTTGTAATCAATACCCCAATGGGCTTCCATTCAAGGACAAGTGACGATGATATAAGATCAGAGGCTATGCGCTTCCATATTCCTTATACAACAACCACATCAGCTGCAGCAGCAGTCCTTGAAGCAATTAAGTATCTCGAAGGTAATAAGCCTGTCGCAAGAGAGCTCCCGAAGAAGAAATAAGCTTTTCTCTGGATTGAAATAAGGCTCATCTCATTGAGGTGGGCCTTTTTTCATTGCTATCAGATTGTATTTACAATATCGAGAATATATATGTATATGTCCTCCATGATTTCTTCATCTGAATCATGCATATTCCGGAATATACTATGTATATAGCGAGGTGCATATGGAGCTTTTTCTAAGAAGGATAGCAAAGGTTGATTCTGCAGATATAGTTGTAGATAGCGTTACAGTAGTTGCAGGATATAATGGCTCTGGTAAGACAACAGTAAGCAAGGCCCTATATGGCATGCTTCGATGCTCATCTGGAGATAAACTGGATAATGCTTTTATATCGTCAGAGATCTTGAGACTTTACAGTACTCAGGCTGTGACTCATCATAATGAAGGAATAGAAAGCGAAATCTCACTACGAGATGGAAAAAATGTAATATCATTTTCTCTATCTGATGATGATCTGAAAATCAATTCATATTATCCAATTGGAAATAATGGAAATGCCATTTATTTCAGGGCACCATCTAGATGGATAGATAGTGATTCGGAAGAGCTTAAAACAGCTTTGTATCGTCCATCTCTCAGAACTCCATCATCTCTTATGGAATCTTATAAAAGCTTAATAGAGAAATATGCGAAAGGTACTATAAAAGAGCATGCTGGAAAGCTTTACTATGTAGATGCTGATTATCCTGATTTCTATATAGAGCTTTCAAATGCATCATCAGGAGCAATAATACTAGCTGAGATTGGAAGGCTCATCGATAATGGATCAATAAAAAGCGGAACAACGCTTATAATCGATGAGCCGGAGACTAATCTGCATCCAGAAAAACAGGTTGCACTTGCAAGGATCATTGTATCTCTTGCTGTGAATCATCAGATCAGGTTCTTATTATCATCACATAATATCTATTTCATACGGGCTTTGGAGGTTGCTCTTTCAGAAGAGCAGGAAGAAAGACATCGATTCTATATGATGGTGCAGTCAGAAGAGAGTCATCTCTATTCGTCACGCGATGTTACAGATGATCTTGAGCAGATTTATCGTGAACTTTATCAACCTTTGGAGGATCTATGATTGATATCTCTGCTTACCTTTCATCATTTAAGGAGACAAGCTGGGATCCGATGAAGGGAGAATCTCTGATAAATGATGATTATTATCCTGTTTATAACTTTGATAGCATTACAACCGCAATATGCAGAGAGTGGAGAATGGGAGAGAACCTTTCTTCTTGCGATGGCCTGATACTGACAGACAAGATATACCTTGTTGAGTTCAAGAATCAGAGAATGATGAATATAGATAAGAAAGTGCTTCATAAAAAGGCTTTTGACACTCTGTATCTGCTTCAGAGAGCAGCCTTTGAATACATGAGCCTTGAAGAGCTAGGGAAGAAGTGCGTTCTATATGTTGTCCATGTCAAATCAGAATCAGCATCTTTTGATAGTTTCAGAGCAAAGGTTGCAGGTTTTGCAAAAGAGAATCATCCTATTGATTTTGCACTTTCAAAATATAGGAAGCTATATAGTGATGTTTATACGGTGGGTCGTGATGATTTCATAAAGGAGCATATTCCTCGAATATTCAAGGCTAGGCCTTTATAAAATCACTGTAATAATCCTGAATGTCATTGTTGTTGTCATCTTCTCGGCAGATTCTGTATAAATGTTCAAGAAACTGGATAGGTGGAATATGGAGTGCATGTACAATCTGGAATATCTTGTACATGGTTATATCCTGTCTTCTCTGAGCTCGTTCTGTGTATGAAAGCTCAATATATGATATATCAGAAGGCTGAAGCCTGAGAAGCTTCATTAGCCTGTATTTCTTTATTCCAAGTTCATTCCTGAATCCATCGATAATCGCTAAGATGTAATACTTGTCCTTTGTTACTACAGGTTTTTTCTCAGAAACAGGTGCTGGCCATTCATTGACTCCATTTATATACATGCATAAGAAACAGAATATATCTATTCCAATGTATTTCAGTAATTTTTTCTGCAGATGCAGGAATGATGCGCCTTTTATTGAAATTCTCATTTTCCTATCAGGATTCATCTTGTTCCATTTTGAAAACATCATTTCGACCCAAATCATGAAATCTGAATAGTTTGAATTTGCTTCTATTAGAACATTCAGAATATCTTCGTCTTTGTCAGGAAGCATACATGGACTGAAGTCCTGGATTATGAAGTCATCTTTTCTTGTCAACTTTCTGTCTCTTATATTCTTATGCATCTGATTAGGTATGATATTGCCATCATCATCTTCTATTGTCATAGGAAAAATACAAGAGTATTTTCTCTTATTATTAGCTGCCATATCTGCTATAAATCCCCCTCAGCAAAATGACTTTAAGTAAGATTATAGCAATGATAATAAGTAATGAATTTATTATTTATATGAAAAATATTTCATATTCAATTGAAAAATAGCGAAGGTTCGCTAATGTAGAAAATGCAATATGTTGCATATGCTTCTTGATTGCTATGTTTTTGTAGATGAATCTTTTTAATGGTCAAATAATAAAAATTTCATAGAAAATGCTCATTATAACTAAAAATAATAATATTAATCATAGTGTTTTATTTAACAAATTACATTTTTGGTATTATTCTTAGCAATGGAGGGGTTTTATATGATTTCACGGATTAATATTAGAAATTATAAAGGATTATATGATTTTTCATTCTCTCCTAATGACAAAAATGGATTCATTTATGGAGAGAATGGAAGTGGAAAGTCAAGTTTTGTGGATGCAATGTACTTTCTTATGAGGACAATGCGTACGCTGCTTGATAATGATAGAATTTATTCGCTTCCTTCTCGTGTACAGGGATTATATCCAGAGCTGGAATCAGAAGAGATGCTTTTTCAGCTAAGCCGCAGTAAGGAAAGCCTTGCTGAGCTTCTGAGGAGAGGCAGAGCAATTTCTGCAGCATCTGGGCCATCTTTTGAGATGGAATTCAGAAAGAATGATAAGAGATTCATTTATGCTGCTTCATTTGATGAGGGAGGAGTTGTCAGAGAAAGCCTCTCTTCTGAATATGGAGATAGGATGCTGAAGCTCTTCTCATTCTCTCCTGACGATATATTCCTTTCTCCTGCAGCTTTTGCAGATAATAACTATAAGAAAGAACTGCTGGATAAGATTGATAGATATTATGGCCAGAATACATTCATGGCTATTCTGTATTCAGAGCTTATGTCCTCGAGTGCAAGATATTTCAGAAGTAAGGTCTCAGAAGATCTTTCTTCTGCTATAGATTTTCTTTCAGATATATCTATTGTATCAGAAGAGGGTATAGTCCCTTCTTCTCTTTTCAGAAGGGCAGATATTGCTCAGGGCTATTCAGATTTGCTTCCGGAAAAAGAAAGAAAGGATATTGAGAGGATGATAAATCTTTATCTTCCATATGTTCTTCCTCTTCATTCAAGAGCTTATTACAGGACATATATAGCTGGAAACAGAGAATGCTATGAATTATGGTTTGATAAGAATGGCATAAGCATTCCTATATCCAGTGAGTCGAAAGGCATTCAGAGGCTTACTGAGCTTTTTCCGTTTTTCTTGACTGCTTTGATGGGAGAGGCCGTTATAATAGATGCAACAGATTCTGGCATTTCTGATAAGATTCTTCTTGGCATTTACAGCTCCCTGGATAAGGATGCTGAGGGGCAGCTGATTGCTTCTGTATCTTCTGAATATATTGTTGCAAATCTCAGCAAGGAACATGTTTATATCATCAGCAATATGAATGGAAGAAGCATTATAAATCTTTATTCTTCTGATTCGATAGGGGAGTCGACAAAGCTTTTGAATGCAGATGAGAAGGTCCTTCTTGAGTTCAGGGAGATGATGGGGGATCTCAATCTGAAATAGCTTGAAGAGAATATCCTTGATTGCTATATTTGACTTGGGAGTTTTTATATGCACAATACTAAACAGATTGCTCGTGATACATATTATGTAGGTTCCAGTGATAGACGTTTATCACTATTTGAGAATGTCTATCCAATACCTAGAGGAGTAAGCTATAATTCATACCTTGTAAAGGATGAGAAGACTGTACTGCTTGATACTGCTGACCACTCAGTATCTCGCCAGTTCTTTGAGAATATAATCCATGTGCTTGATGGAAGAAAGCTGGATTATCTTGTAGTCAATCATATGGAACCAGATCATGCATACCTTATTGAAGAGATTGTTCTGAGATATCCTGATATCAAGATAGTCGGTAATGCAAAGACAATGCAGATGATGAAGCAGTTCTTCTCTTTCGATGTAGATAGCCATGCTTATATTGTCAAGGAAGGTGATACCCTTTCTTCTGGTACCCATACATTTACATTTGTGATGGCACCGATGGTGCATTGGCCTGAGGTGATGGTCACATATGATATTGATGAGAAGATTCTTTATTCTGCAGATGCTTTTGGTACATTCGGAGCATTAGCTGGAAATATATATGCTGATGAAGTAGATTTTGATAGGGACTGGCTTGATGATGCAAGGCGCTATTATATCAATATTGTTGGAAAATATGGCAATATGACAATGAACCTCCTTAAAAAGGCATCTTCTCTTGAGATAAAGATGATCTGTCCACTTCATGGTCCAATCTGGAGAGAAAATCTCTCTTATTTCATTGAGAAGCATAAGATCTGGGCATCTTATGAAGCTGAGAAGAAGGGAGCTGTTGTAATCTATTCCTCAATATATGGAGATACAGAGAACGCAGCTTCTGTGCTTGCATCTCTTCTTGCAGATAAAGGTATTTCAGATATCCATATGTATGATGCATCTGTTACGGATTCATCATATCTTGTATCTGAATGCTTCAAGTATTCAGCTTCTGTTTTCCTTTCTCCTACATACAATGCAGAGATATTCCCTAAAATGCAGCAGCTGCTTATTGACCTTAAAGAGCATGCATGGCAGAACAGGGATACTGCTGTTGTGGAGTCTGGGTCTTGGGCTCTTTCTGCAGGTCGTAAGATCAGTGAGCTTCTGTCTTCAATGAAGGATATTCGTCTTGTTGCTCCTATCGCTTCTTTCAAGAGTTCTTTAAAGGACTCAGATCTTGCATCTCTAGAAGAGATTGCTGATAAGATAGCAGAAAGCATCAAAGCATGATGCTACTCTAATAAATGTGGAAGGGGGTGTTGCAAAACTCATCATATATAAAAAGAGAGGCGAACCCTTCTTTTTCTCAAGGAATGAAGTTAAGAATGCAAAAAAAGCATGCATAGGGACTCTAACCCCGTGCATGCAATGATAGAATGTTCTTGTCGAGGAACATCTACATGAAGCATTTTAGCACAATTGCCCCCCAATTGTTCTATTCCTTCCCTATATCAGAGGAGGAAAAGAAAAGGATAGATGGAATCATTGAGCTGCTGGAATATTCCGGAGTTGCAGGATATCTAAAACCAGAAGAAGAAAAACAGGTCCAGGCAGGAAGGCCTTGCTATGATTGCTGTGCCTTGTTTGCTGCTATACTGCTTGGCTTCACAATAGGCAAGCCAACACTGAGGGAGATAGAGTCGTCATGCAGGAACGATCTGAGGTTCATATACATCCTGAAAGGGAAGATCCCAGACCATACGACGATCTCAAGATTCATCACAGAAGGGCCGAGATTTTCACTGGCATCACGCGAGCCATATTCAGGCTATGCTCTCTGACAATGGATACCTGCTTCATTGATGGGACGAAGCAGGAAGCGAAGCCCAATAAATACAGATTCGTCTGGAAGCCAACCACGTTCCATGAGAAGCTATGTGCAAAGATAAGGAATCTTCTCTCAGTCCTGGGAATCCCTGATGATGTACCGGAAAAGGGAATCATCAGCTCCACAATCATCCAGAGAAAGCTCATGGAAGCAGAAGGCATAGATCCGGATGATGCAGGCATTGCAGAGAAGGCCCTGGACAAGATGAAATCGAACCTGCTTGGATATCTTCTGAAAGCCATTGAGTATGAGGAGAAGGAGTCAATCTGCGGTCCAGGCAGGAACTCGTATTACAAGACAGACCATGACGCAACAGCAATGTGCCTGAAGCAGGATTATTACAGCGGACTGGGCAGCAATATGCATGCAGCCTACTCTGTCCAGCTGATGGTATCCAGCGGCATGATAGTCACATATCTTGTTTCACAGGAAAGAGCTGATATGAATGATTTCATAGCTGCTGTTGATAAGTTCCATGCTATGTATGGCACATATCCGGATAGGATCGGAGCGGATGCTGGTTATGGGTGCACTGCGAATTACAGATATTGCAGTGCGAATGGGATCAAGGCCTTCATCAAATATGGGACATGGGAAGGAGAAAGCAGCGGCCGCAGGCCTGCTATCTACGGATACAATGGCAACAACACCATCACATGCATTGGCAGCAGAACCGGGTATAAGACAGAGATCAGCAGCAGACATCCCAAGAAGAAGGGAACTGCCTTTTTTCTCATAGAAGGCTGCACTGGCTGTCTGTTCATGCCATACTGCAGACGCTATATGAAAGAGCCTGAAGCCGACTCCAGGGTATTCGAGGTTGATGCCGAGTATATGTAGTTCAAGCAGCAGGCAAGGGATCTGCTGCTTACACCGGTGTTAGCGTCGGGAGAAAATAACCATTTTGAGACAGGCAAAAACAACCAAAATATGCCGGGAGAAAACAGCCAATTT
>CAKQRI010000009.1 GCA_934271365.1 uncultured Spirochaetales bacterium | reverse complement strand
CTTCTTTGGCATATGAACCTCCATAGGGGTCATTATACCCTTGCTCTTATCTGTCTACTATAATGAAAAGGTTCCTATTTTCAGATGGCAGCAGATGCTATTATAGCGGGGGGGGTATTCATCGTTGATTTATCCTGGAGCTAGATGGATACATCGCTCAGGAAAAGGAATGGAAGTCTTTGGATTAAACCAAATAAACGATGTCAAACTGGAACAGATAGACTATTATCCAGATTC
Source organism: uncultured Spirochaetales bacterium (assembly GCA_934271365.1). Taxonomy (GTDB): domain Bacteria; phylum Spirochaetota; class Spirochaetia; order Sphaerochaetales; family Sphaerochaetaceae; genus Ornithospirochaeta. Next base: position 48,296 of record CAKQRI010000009.1, on the reverse strand, counting down.
ACATGAGATTTTTCAGCAGGTTGCAATAGCTGATGGTTTGTCTATTGTCTTAAAAAATAGTAATAAAAAGGCCCCTGGATTTAATTACAGATATCATAAAGCCGGAAAAACAACTTCGACTTATGTTGATAACCCAGGAAAAGAGTTGTTAATGCTAAATCCTACAGATTCATTAATCACAAATAAAACAGATAATTTTGTAAATGAAAAAAAGTTAAATTACATTTCAAATAGAATATTGTCGCAAAAATTATTTGCAATTGAGAGTGATTATGTAGAAAAGAATCCTAACCTTGTTAGAGATTACGAAGAGGGTGACCTTTTCAATTATCCTGATGAAATAAAAATATTAACTAATGACAAAGCAGGAAAAATGGGACGAGCGAAATGGTATATAACTGATAGGAAAAATATCCCATCTGGGCAAGAATATATTGATCAGTGGAAAGTCGTTGTTTCAAGTGCTAATGCTGGTGGTCAGAAAAGAGATAGTCAAATGGAGATTATAGATAACATGTCGGCTTTTGGTAGATCACGAGTGGCTTTGGCTGTTTTTCGTACAAAAGAAGAAGCAGTGAATTTCTATAATTATGCAAAAACTTATTTGATTAAATTCTTATTTTTAATGACAGATGAGTCACTTACTTCTTTAGGGAAAAAAGTAATAGATATTAGTGATTATTCCAATTCAAATACGTTATTAGATTTTTCTAAAGACTTGAATTCTCAATTATTTGACATAGTTGGTTTAACAGATAAAGAGAGAGAATATATTATAGGTACTGTGGAAAATATTCGTAGCAGTAAATAAAAAAGTCCTTGAGCATTTCAAGGACTGATCGGAGAGGGGGGGATTCGAACCCCCGGACCCAGGGTTACCAGGTCAACTCCTTAGCAGGGAGCCCGATTCGGCCTCTCTCGCACCTCTCCTTAAGCTTTGGTGAGAATCCCACTAGAGCAATAAACATTGTGCAATATTTTCGCCGGTCTTGACAAGAGGTAATATGGAAATCCTTTATAAGCTATGCTGTTTGATTTAATCAGGAAAAAAGAATTTTCATTTCCTATTGGTTTGGATTGACTAACTATTGACATAGAATTGTATTACGAAGTAATAGTTTGTTATGACTAACTCAAATCAGATAGAAATATCCTCTCTTGTTAAGATCTATAAGACAGGAGAAGAGGAAGTAAGGGCTATTGATGGAATCAATCTCACTATCAAAGCAGGTGAGCTTGTAGCTTTTTCGGGGGCTTCAGGATCTGGAAAGACAACGCTCCTCAATCTTATTGGAACTCTTGATTCAATTACTGAAGGTGATATAAGACTTGGCAAATACAGCCTCTCGAAGATGAGTGAGAAAGAGAAGACCTCATATAGAAGACTCAATCTTGGATTCATATTCCAGAGCTATAATCTGATTCCGGTTCTCTCTGCACTTGAGAATGTTGAGCTTGCTTTTCAGCCTCTGACAAAGAAGGAGATGGAAGAGACAGGCATAAAGGATACCAGAGAAGCAAGTCTGGAAGCACTTAAGGCAGTAGGGCTTGAGAGCTATGAGAAGAGAAAACCGGGAGAGATGTCTGGCGGACAGCAGCAGAGAGTCTCGATTGCAAGAGCAATAGTAAGAAGGCCTAAGCTTCTGCTTGCGGATGAGCCTACAGCAAATCTAGATAGCAAGAACAGCAAGATTGTTCTGGAGCTGCTTGAGAAGCTCAATAAGGAATATGGGATTACTGTAATCTATTCATCACATGACCAGGAAGTTCTTGAGAATGTCAGGCGTGTCGTAATCCTGAAGGATGGCAAGATTCTGGAGGATAGGAGATGCTGAGAAATCTTAGCCTTGCGCTGAGGAATCTGGCAAGATATAAGACCAGAACAGCAATTACCGTGATAGCTGTGCTTGTATCAGTTCTGGTCTCTACAGTTGTTGATGGATTCATCAGAGGCATATTCAATATGTCAATATACAATCTGCTCTCATATGAAAGCTCTGAAGTGACAATATATGAGGAAGGTTACTTTGATAAGAGAACAGAATATCCTGCAGAGCACCTGATTTCAGGTTCAGAGCTTGAGGCCGCTGAGGAAAAGCTTGAGAAGGCTGGTATCAAATGCGCTCCGAGGTACAAGACAGCTGCAGACATCATCTTCTACAGAGAGGAAGAGGACTCTGAGTTTGATATCAATGCGGTTCTTGTTGGAATCGACCCGGAAAAAGATGCATCTGTATTCAATCTCCCATCTGCTGTAAGCGAAGGCTCATGGCTTGAGAGAGGCCTTGATGGCATTGTAATCGGAAGCAAGATTGCAGAGAAGCTTGGTCTTTCTGTTGGCTCTCTTGTCACTGTATCCACAACAGGAAGGGGAGGGTTTGCAGAAACACTGGATGAAGAGGTAATAGGAATACTCAATTCAGAGAATCCTGCTGTGAATGGCTCTGAGGTATTCATGAGCCTTGATGTCCTTGATGATTATCTTTTCCTTGATGGAGCAGTAAGCGAGATCTCAGCAACAGATGGAAGAGTATCAGATCCAACACCTGCTGTGCGGAAGAGAATTGCAAAGCTGCTTGATGGAAGCAGCCTAGAAGCCTACTACTATGAGGATGTCAATGATGATCTCATGGCTATAATGAATGGAGATCAAGGAAGTTCCTATCTCATCTTGATATTCCTTTTCATAATCGCAGCATCTGGAATCTCCAACACGATGATAATGGCAGCTCTGGAGCGCCAGAAAGAAAGTGCAATGCTACGCTCTCTTGGCTTTTCACGAGGTCGAATAACATCGCTTTTTGTATATGAGGGTGTGATAGCAGGATTCATTGGAGCTGTTATAGGCACGGCATTAGCTGCAGCTGTTCTATATCCCCTTTCAAAAAACGGCATTGATATAACAGCATGGGTATCATCAGATGTTGATTTAGGCTATAGAGTCCCGCTTGTTTTAAGGTCAGGGCTTTATTGGCAGTCCTTTGCTGTAATCCCGCTTCTGGCTGTTATTCTTTCAGCTCTCTCTGCATTCTTCCCGGTATTCAGATCTGGGCGTGAAGAGATTGCTGAACTCTTCAGGAGGGCGTGATGATAAAGCTTGCACTGAGAAACTGCCTGAGAAATAAGAAAAGAACAGTTATTACAGGTCTTTCAATCCTGGTTGCGGTCCTCATAGTGATAATCTGCATGAGCTTCATGTTCTCATGCATTGAGGACATGATAGGCAATGAGAGGAATTTCTCAATCGGAGATGTCAGAATCCGGATGGAGAAATATAGCGAATATGAGAGCCTGATGCCTCTTCAGTTCTATATAGAAGACTATGATAGCCTTAAGAAGGCTCTATTAGAGCAGAATGGTGTGAAGAGCGTTGAATCTGTTGCTAGAGTATATGGCTCATTGTATTCAGGCGGAACACTCAAGGCTGTTTCTGTGATTGCAGCTGATCCTGGCTCTGTTTATATAGGCGAAGATACTATATTGAAGGAAGGAAGGCTTCTTGATAGCAATAAGCGCGAGTTTATGGCAACTCCTAGGTTTCTTGAAGAATTCGGACTGTCTGTAGGGGATTCTGCAACTATCATATTCAAGACTGCCTCTGGTGGCACAAATGCTGCGACTTTCACTATTGTAGGCGCTGTAGGCTATGATAGCGCAGAGTATAATGGGTCGCTTGCAGTAGTCTCTTCATCTGTTCTCTCTCAGATTATCCACATGGATGGCGGTGCACTTGAGGTGCATGTCTGGCTTGAAGATGATGAGGATCCTGCTCTTATGGCAGAAAAGCTATCATCATCTCTGGGGAGAGACGGTCTTGAAGTGAAAGGCTGGAAGGAGATTTCATCCATTTATCCTCTTCTGCCACTTTATAAACTGATGGTCGCCATCATAATCATTCTATTCTTCTTCATTGCATCAACACTTGTGTTCAATACGATGATGATGTCTACACTTGAGAGGAAGAAGGAGATAAGCACGATGATTGCGCTTGGCTTTTCGCGCTCTTATGTGATTATCCTGCTCATAGTCGAGGGGCTTCTGATCTCACTCATCTCTTCATCCATTGCAGCTATAATCGGAAAGGCCCTTGTGACGTTCTATGGCTATCATGGGCTGGACCTCACTCCATTCGGCGCAGATGCCGTGGAAGGCTGGGGATTCCCGAATATCCTTTATACTCATTTAGCGTCATATCTATATTTTGCTGTGATTGCAATAGAAGTCACAGTATCTGCAGTAGCCAGCTATCTTGCAACTCGGAAAGTCAGAAAGCTTGAGGTTGCAGAAGCTCTGAGGGAGGAAGCATGAAAAAGGCAATAGTTATTCTCGTCTGTCTTCTATGTTTTATATGCTCAGCATATTCAGAGAATGCCAAGGCAATCATAGATAAGATGGAAGATGTTATGGATTTTGATTCCATGACATTCTCAGGAACAATGAAGAATACAGATAGGCTCGGCGTTACATCGCTTTCATTTGATGCAAGCCAGCGCAAGAATGGTGATACTCTCCTTTCTGTTACATCCGGCTTAGATAAAGGCCAGAAGATCCTGCGGCTCGGTGATGAGATATATATCTACTATCCAGATGCTGATGAAGTGATCAGGCTGTCTGATTCTGGACTGAAGAATTCTTTTCTAGGTTCTGATTTCTCATATGAGGATCTGACAGGAGATGATGATTATGATGCAAGGTATGACTATGAGCTTATAGGAGAAGAGCAGTTTGATGGAATTGACTGCTACAGAGTGCTCTTCACAGCAAAGAAGCTTTCAGAGACATACCAGAGAGAGGAGATGCTTATAGATAAAGAACGCTATGTTCCGCTGAAGCAGAGCCTGTTCTCTAGAAGCGGAAAGCTTCTTAAGGATATCTACTATTCGGATTACACAGACTCCATGCCTCTTTATCCTACATCGATAAGAACGCAGAATGCTGTTAAGAAGAGCAATCATAGCGAGCTTCTGATCACTGAGCTGGCTTTCAATAAGAAGCTTGATGAGTCTATTTTCGATAAAGAGGAGATCTCATGGTGAAAAAGCTTGCAATATTGCTTGTTGTCTTAGCCACTGCTTTTACTCTTTCAGCATCTGACTATGAACTGGGAGCTTCTCTCGATATGATGGGGCTTTTCTTCAGTGGAACGTTTACCAGTATGGATATATCCTCTTTTGAGGATGCGCTTCTTGGTGAGAGCTCTCTTCAGGAAGATAAATATATTCCGCTTTATTCATCTGAGGTCAAGACTTATCTTAAGACTTCTTCATCTGCATTGAAGGGCGAGGTTAAAGGTGCGTTCTCATTTGCAAAGATGGATGATCAGAATGTGGTAGCAGCTTCTCTGGAGAAAGCTAATATAAAGTTCAGGTTTCCATCTCCATTCAAGAGAAAGATGACGGTGACTGTGGGCAAGGCCCCGATTTCATGGGGGCTTGGTTCATATTATAGAATAGGGGATGTCCTGCTCTCATCTTTATCTCATAACGAAAAAGCCGGTGAGAGCGATAGCAGGAATATCTGGATGCTTGAGCTCTCTCAGAATTTCGGATCAGGCTTTGCGGCAGATGCTGCTCTTTCTATTCCTCTTGAGGATCAGATCCTCTCAGGAGGCATTACCCTGAGAAAGACATTCTCGTCAGATTTTATGAAGGGAATCTATGGCTTCTATTCATATAATGAGAACAATGTCCATACTGTGGCAGCCGCTGCTGATGTCAGCATATATTTTGACGTCACATTAGGCATTCAGAGCTCATTCAGAGGCTATGATGATTATAGAGCAGCAGTAAATATGATGAAGCAGTATTCTATAGATGGAGAGAGCTCTTCATGCTCTATTGGGCTTTATCTATCATCTGAGCTTGATTTCTATAAGAAGCAGTATGAAGTGATGTCTGCTTTCTCTATCAATCCTGGAGATAGGACATCAGTATATCTTGCTGTGATAAACAGATTCTCAGATTCTGCTTATAATGGCATTCTATGTCAGGCATCTCTGAAATTTCTGGCTGTTGATGGCGTCAAGTTCAAAGCTGGCGGAATCTATAGCTATAACAATACGCTCTCTAAGAATTCATATGCAGGCTTTATCGGGATGGAGGCTGCAATCTGAATGACCTTTTCATAAGTGCCTCAGAACTGCTGAGGTGCTTTTGCTTCAGATGGAATTTATCAGCCATTTCCAGATAGGTATTACCTCAATTTCAATACCATCTATATTCATTACTGCTTCTTCTTCATATGTTATGATTTTGTATTTCTTTATCTCTGGAAGCTTTCTCTTTGCTTTGAGGAGTCCATCAATTTCCCTTCTGTTTGATATATTATTAATGGAATAGGCTACCTGAATGGCTGTTGAACTGTCTGGAACATAGAAATCAATATCGATGTCGGCTGATTTCAGATAGTAGAATTCTCTGTTCTTGCCTTTCAGTCCTATTGCTGCTAAGTTTTCAAGAAGCCGTGAGTCTTCATTTATCAGAAAGAGATTAAGGATTCCATTATCACTGAAATAGTATTTAGGTGTAGTTTCAGAATCTACGAATTTTGAGAAGTAATTTCTAACAGCAAATATAAGATATGAATCTTTTGTATAGTTTATATAATCAATTACGGAATCCTTGCTTATAGATATTCCTATAGTCTTGAGAATATTATGAAGCTTGGAAAAAGACATTTCATCTTTTACGCTTTCCGCTAGCTTCTTCATCATTATCTTAAGGCCATTTGCATTTCTTATCCCGTTTCTTATTGCGATATCATTAAGCAGCACTTTCTGGTAAATGCTTGATATATATTCTCTTTTATCTTCTAAATTCAGACTTTCAGGAAATCCACCAAAATGTATATATTCATTCATCTCCTTCTTAATCCTGCCTTTATTCTCAGTTCCGAGTAAGCTGTTCTCATTAAAAGGTATATCTTTAGCCTTCAGGAATTCTCTGAAATTATAAGGAGATATGTATTTCGTGAGATATCTGCCTCCAAGCCTTGCCTCAATTTCATTTGATAGCATTTTCGCATTGCTGCCTGTTATGAATGTATGTTCTTTTGCATCAGCCATGCGTCTTGCAAATCTTTCCCAGCCATCTATGATCTGGATTTCATCAAGGAAGAACCATCCCGGCTCACTGCTCATCTCAGATTTGACCTCTAGGATATCATTGAAGTCATTGATTGAGAATTCGCTTAATCTTTCATCTTCGAAGTTTATGTATATAATCTGCTCCCATTTAATGCCTGATGAAATGAGGTCCTTGACTATTTTATATAGCAAAGTGGATTTTCCTGCTCTTCTGAGCCCAACTACAACATAGTTGGCATTCAGATCAAAAACGTACTCTCTATTTATGATTTTTGTTTTTTCTATGACATTATGCTGATCGAGTATAACTGATTTCAATATGTTATGATTCATTGTTTCACCTTGTTTTGTCGAACATATTCTACATTTTATCGGCTTTTTTGTCGAACATAATCGACAAATTTGTTTTTCAGATGTATTTCATTGACTAAGAATCTATAGAGTAACCATTAATTATCAGTGGCAGATGGTCAGACTAATCCAGAAGCAGATTCTGCTTTGTAGTTCACATCGTTATTTATATAAAGGAATATATTAAGGCAAAAAAAAGCTCTCTACTATGTAAAGAGCTTTCGGAGAGAGAGGGATTCGAACCCCCGGAGGATTGCTCCTCAATTGCTTTCAAGGCAACCGCCTTCGACCACTCGGACCATCTCTCCATCTGCGCCGAACGCACTTTATGTATGTTACAGATGCATTTAATGTTTGTCAATAAAGATAGTGCTAATTTTCTCTGCTGTATTTCATTTTGGCATGTTTTTCATTATATTAAATTGGTTATGGCAAAGATTCTCAGCTTGATCAAAGGTTTTGTTTCTAATTTAGGCAAGAAGGATAATAAAGCATCTGAAGATAAGAAAGATGCAGATACAATGATTGCCTCAAACCTGTCAGATGATGCACATAAAATAATAGAAGAGCTTGAAGCAGAACTAGGGCCAAGGCCAGCCGCTACCAAGGAGTCGCGCAGGGCGGCAAGACGCATTGCTTCCATTTTTGAGAAATACAGTGATGATGTGACGATAACATCTGCACGTATTTATCCGAGCATAAATAAGGGATTCCTGATTATTCTTGTTCTGCTGATTCTCCTGATGTTCATTTTTGCTCTTTTCCGCCTCCCTTATATATCTCTGGCTCTACTTGGAATATATTTATGGGGAATTGCAAAGGAAGTTAAGAAGGAAGAGAGCTTTCTGAGACGCTTTCTCTCCACAAATGAAGGTGCGAATGTCCATGCTGTGATTGAGCCGGAGGATGTTATTCTCCGTACAATCGTATTCTCTGCCCATCATGATAGCGCAGAGATTATAGATAAGCGTAAAAGACTTGATCTCCATTCGCTTCTATCTCTGTATATTCCCGCATCAGCTCTTTCTCTTATGGGACTGACAGCGTTTGCTGAACTGGTTCAGATGATAGTCAGGCTTGACTTCATCCCTGGTTTTTCCAGGATGCTTTTCATTGTCCTTTCTCTGATTTCTCTCATTGCTGCCTCAGCTTCCGTTTTCATGTATTTCAAGGTGGGGTCTTCTTATTCTCCTGGCTCTGGTGATAATCTTTCCGGAGTATCTGTAGTTGTGGAGCTTCTGAGATATTTCTCTTTCAAGAAGAAGAGAGGGGAAGGACTTGCTAATACAAGGCTTGTATTTGTCTCTTTTGATGGAGAAGAGTGTGGAGCTCAGGGCAGTGCTGCATGGTTCAATGATAATTCCTATCTTCTAACAAGTGCCAAGATGGTTAATTTTGATGGACTGTATAAAGCAGAGGACCTTGCGTTTCTTACCCAGGATGGCAATGGCCTTATACAGCTGGATGCTCATCTTGCAGCAAAGTGCTCTTCTCTTGCATCTATGATGGGACATCATGTCCCAACTGGAAAGCTTGGAATGCTAGGAGGAGAGACAGATGCTGTATCTGCCGCTAGATGCGGAATCCCAGCAACGACTCTTACTTCTATGAAGCCTGAGCTGAAGACTCCTGCTCATAGTGCTGATGATACCTCGGATAAGATAGAGAAGGATGCACTTGCTATATCTATTGCGATAGGAGCAAAGCTTGCTGAAGATGAGGATAGGGTAGAGCTTAAAGTAGATGAGGAGAAGGTCTCATTCCTGGAAGATGGGAAGAAATACAGATTAACCAAGTGATAGCTGTATGCGGCCTTGTCCTATGTCTAGGATTCCGGAATTGAATAGCTCTTTATTCTCAAGAGGAATCTGGCCTGTTATCCTTATTCCAGTTTCAAATGATTCATTAAGCGAAGTTGCTCCGCTTTCGTCTAAAAGCCTCTTTACTCTGTTATACAGCTCATAGGGAAGCAGCAGAGCGAAGTCTATCCTCTCAATGAGCTCTTCTGTCCTGACTATTTTTAGTACTTCCTTTGTGCTGTCGCCATACGCTTTCACAAGGCCACCTGTTCCGAGAAGAGTCCCTCCGAAGTATCTTATTGTACAGACTGTTATGTTTGTGATTCCGGAGCCTTTCAGAACTTCAAGAGATGGCCGTCCTGCTGTATTCTTAGGCTCTTTGTCATCAGACGATGAGAACATAGTGCCACTGTCTCCAACAACAGCAGAGTGCACTACATGCGTTGCATCTGGATATTCATGCCTTGTCTCAGAGACAGCCGCCTTAACCTCATCTAAGGTCCTTGTCGGTATTGCGATTGATATGAATCTTGATTTCTTTACCTCAATCTCACTCTTGGCTGTCTCTAATAAAACCTTCATGGCGCGATTGTAGCATAATTATGGGAGAATATGTTGTCAGAAGATGATGACGCTGTTATTGCATCTGCATATTCAGATAGCTTAGACATCTCATCATCCTTCAGCTCTATACTGCCAAAGTGAAGCTGCTCAGGCCTTGATGCTCCCTGGATTATTCCATATGGAGCTTCTCTTTTTACCCAGTTCATTGCAATGCTTGCTGCGCTGTATGGGAGAGTGGACATATAAGACAGAAGATCCTTGAAGGCAGGGCTTTCCCATACATAGAGGTCTTTCCTTGCATCAGTAATCTCTTCTCTTTTTTTGTATTTAAGTGTCAGAAGACCAAGCCCAAGAGGGGCATACGCGAGCGTCTTGAGCCCAAGCTTTCTTTCTTCTTTCCAGTCTTTATTCCAGATCAGCGATAATGGACGCTCGTGAAAGCTTAAGGGAAAGTCTTCTGAGGTCTTCTTCAGTAGTTCATATGGGAAATTGCTGACACCGATTGATTTGCATATCCCTTTTTCTCTTAGATTTTCTAGCTTTCTGAGAGAGCTATATACAGCCTCTTCATCTGATGGCCAGTGGATAAGAAGTATGTCAATGTACTCGGTATTCAGCCGTCTCAGCACAGTCTCTGCTTTTTTCTCCAGTGTCGGGACAGGCATTATCTTCGAGATTATCTCAATGGACTCTCTTTGGCATCCGGCTTCTTTCAATGCAGAATAGAGCATGCTATCTGCTTCTTTATATGAGAATGCTGTATCAAAGGATGTTATACCATCTCTGATTGCAGCTTTGATCAGGTTCTTGGAATCTTTTGGTGATAGCTTATTGTGAAAGCTCCCATCTCCCATGTTCCAGAGCCCGAGTATTCTCTTACTCATCCTCTTCGACTACTATTCTGCTATCTAGAAGCTTTAAATCATCAAATAGGAAATAGCCTTCAAACTTCTTGCCTTCAAGTGCAATAGGGAGCCAGAGCTTATCGTCTTCCCACATCTTGCTATAGTCGAGGTCCTTCACTTTGCACCAGAAAGGCCTTGTCTCATCACATTCCTTGATAAGCTCTCCTTCTCCCTTATGGGCGAAGAACACATAGCCGATCATCCTTATTCCATCCTTGAACTGGAAATAAAGGGTTCCGACTTCTTCGAGCTCTGACATATTAAGGCCTGTCTCTTCCTTTGCTTCTCTTACTGCAGCCTCATATTTCGTCTCTTCAAGCTCTATGTGTCCGCCAGGTGCATTGTAGTACCCTGTGCCCATTCCTCTTTTCTTTTCGATAAGAAGAACCTCATCTCCCCTGAATAGGTATGTAAGCGTGCATCTTTCTGTTGGTTCCCAGCTTCCCCATGGCACTTCATCTACGCTGTTTGCTTCCTGGCATCTGATTGCAATCTGGTCTTCCTTTGTCAGCTTCTTCAGGTCTTCTTTCTTCTTCTCCTCAGGATTCTTCTTCATGTAGCAATCCCTGCAGATATTATCATCATTTCCTATGATTTCCCGCCACTCAAGCTTATTGCCGCATTCCCTGCAGTGCAGAGCAAAAGGAAAGAACGTCTTCCGGAATATCACAGGAACAGCAATTGCTGCTGCAAGCAGGTTCCAGTCGGTCCAGTCTGGAAGTCCATAGTGATCCCTGAAGATCAGAAGCACATATAATGCAAAGATATCTGTAGTGATAAGAAGTATGGCTCTGCGCTTCTTATCGCTATTTCTCATCTTCCGCTGATTCATCGTGATTAAAAGAACGATTACTATTATCCAGGTAAAGGCTTTATTGAGTGCATTTAAAATCATGTTACCTAGACTAAATTGTTAGTCTTGTTAATTCAAGCTGATAATCTTCTCTATTGCTCTTGTTTTCTTTTGCTCGATTAGGTTATATCTCTTAAAAGACAATTCAAAAATGATAGTTTTTGGTTGGTTTGATGGTAAGATAACTATAGACGGAGGAGTTTATAATGAAAATCAATAAGTTTATTGACCATACACTGCTTGCTGCAGATGCTGATGAGAAGAGAATCGAGAAGCTGTGCAGTGAGGCAAGGGAATATGATTTTGCATCTGTATGCGTGAACTCATGCTGGGTAGCAAAGTGCGCTGAGCTGCTGAAGAATAGTGATGTCAATGTCTGTACTGTTGTAGGCTTTCCTCTTGGTGCTATGGCAACAGAGAGCAAGGCTTTTGAAGCTCATAAGGCTGTTCTTGATGGTGCTGATGAGGTCGATATGGTTCTCAATGTAGGCTATATCAAATCAGGAATGATCAAGGAAGCAGAAGATGATATAAGAAAGGTCAAAGAGGCCTGTGATGGAAAGCTCCTCAAGGTAATCATTGAGACATGTCTTCTTACCGATGAGGAAAAGGTGCTTGCCTGCGAGATCTCAGAGAAAGCAGGAGCCGATTATGTAAAGACATCTACAGGATTCTCAAAGGCTGGAGCTAATGTTCATGATGTTGCTCTTATGAGAAAGACTGTAGGTGATAGGCTTGGAGTTAAGGCTTCTGGCGGAATCAGAGATGCAGAGACAGCCTCTGCAATGATTAAGGCTGGGGCTTCCAGACTTGGATGCAGTGCTGGCATTGCTATCATGAATGGAGTTTCATCTGATGCCGAATATTGAGAATTCAACACCAGGTGCTGATTTTCTTAAGTCTCTTGGATTTCCTTCCCTGGATGTCCATGAGACTTTCTCTCATTTTGATTTCACAGTTCCAGGCCGCCGTGTTCTTCTGATTGGGCCAATGGGCTCTGGGAAGACAGAGTTTGCTGCACGTGTATGGCGTGATGCTGCTATTGCGGAGAAGAAGAGTGATAAGATACGCGAGCTTACAAGTACCAATGGTGTTGATAGAAGAAAAGTGTTCTTCATCAGATCGGAAATAGATGGTGCAAGATTCTCTGACTATCCAGATGATGCTCTGTGCTATAGATCAGGATATGTAAGATGCGGTGATAATATTGCAAGAATCCGTGACAGCTTCGGTTTTGAGCAGGTCCTGAGGGATAATCCTGATGTTGGAACTTATATAATAGATGAGGCCTCCTTCTTTGATGAAAGGCTTGCATATGTTGCAAGGAACTATTCGATAGAGAAGGGATGCATGTTTGTGTTTCCGACGTTGATTCTGAATTTCAGGCGTGAATTCTTCAACTCAACAGCCCGCCTGATGCTGGATATTGCGACAGATGTCATCCCTCTTACAGCTTACTGTGAGCATCCTGACTGCATGGCCGATGCATTCTATACGTATCGCTATTATCAGATAGGGGATTCTGAGTGTCCTGCTCTCTATTTCGATCCTCTTATCGTTGTTGGTGGCGATAAGCTCAAGGATAGTGCACTCGAGCCGAATTATGCTTCTCGCTGTGATCTTCACCACTATCTTCCAGGCAAGGAATATACATTCTTCACTTTGAAGCCTCTTGGCCTTGATGCTGGAAATGGGAACACTGATGCTCTCTATAAAGAGCTTGAGGCGCTTAGTGGGAATATAGAGAAGTCAGAGCTGTATAAGAACCTTATTACACGCTATGGTGATGATGAAGATGGTGAGAAATATCTCAATTCAGTAAAGCCTGGACATATTGCAGAGAAGGCGCTTGCATATCTTTTCTGTGAGCAGAATCTCATTAATGATATATTGCTGCAGCGGATTGTCAGCGATCTTCAGCTTGACTCAAAATATCTTGAGAAGGTCCTTTTTGAGAACAGGCATCCTGTTTCATTTGATGAGCCGTATCTTCTTTGAGCGCTATTCTGCTGTTTGACTAATGTTAGGTTTTTCAGATCTTACTTGTTCTTATAATTCCAGATTTATTTCTGGGTTGACTTTACATATTCTGCTCATGAAAATGCTCCTCTTAACAGTATATTCATTGTCCTGTTTAAGGGGAGCATATCAGTCTTTATTGTAATTCTAGAATGCCTCTAGCGTTTTCACAGTTTCTTTGACTGTTGCATGATTCAGGTTCTCGAGAGTCCATGGAACATCTATTCCTCTTCTTCTGATCTCTTCTGCAAATCCCTTCCAGTCAAATACTCCAGTCAGGGCTGGAATGTTTCCTATTTTATGGCCATCATTCTCGTCAAGCCTGTAGTCCTTGCAGTGGATAGCAACAAGCCTATCTCCATATAGGTCAAGAATAGGAGAGTAGAATGCCTTCATTGCCTCTGGGCTTGGATTTCTGAGTGGAACTCCATCAGCTTCTCTTATCCCTTCATATGGAACAAGGTTTATAGGATCAAATAGGACCTTCAGGTGTTTTGATGGAAACTTCTCAAGCATTCTGGCCATTCTTTCAGGAGATGACATTGTATGCTGATGGTTCACTGCTTCAATTGTGCAGTATGCATCATATTTTGCTGCAGCTTCGACCATCTCTGAAAGTCCAGAGTAGAACATCTCAATGTACTTCGGATCTGCTGTATCTGGACTATATCCACCATTTGGATTTCTTGTCCCTGTCTCTGTTGCTACAATCTTGGTTCCGAATGCCTTGTTGAGCGAAAGAGCTTTCTTGAAGCGTTCGATTTCGCTCTTCCTTTTCTCTTCATCTATATGAGTCGGCTGTATATAGGCTCCGACTATGGCAATTTTCACTCCATGCTTTTCAAGAGTCTCACGGATGCTGTATATATATTCCTCATCCCATTCCTGCCATGGCTTGGATGATGGTATTACCTTCTTAAGTGCTAGCTGTATGAATGATGAGCTGAAGTCCTTTTCAATATAAGATGCTAATTCCTCTACTGAGCTGAATGAGCCGAAATCATGGGCTCTGAAACCGATTCTGATCATGTCTGAAGTCTATGATAAATCGCTTTAAAAGTGAACAGATAACGCTAAATTGCAAAACCATGTTTGTTTTAATAGCACAATAATCTCTTACAATCAGAATATCTGATTATTATATTGGAGTTTTTATGTGTGATTCTAAAACCAGGGATATCATTGAACTAAGCCCAGAGAATGGCAATATGCAGGCTATTATTCAGGATGCGCTTTTATCTGCTAGGAAGGTAGTCCTAAGAGGTGGCATATTTGAAACGGGCCCGATTGATATCCCTTCTGATACAGAGCTCAGATTAGAAGAGGATTCAACACTCAGATTCATACCGGAATTCAGTGAATATGGTCCTGTTTACTCACGCTGGGAAGGTGTTAAATGCTGGTGCATGCATCCATGCATCTTTATTGATAATGCAGAGAATGTAGTGCTGTCAGGAAAAGGCACGGTAGATGGATCCGGTGATGTCTGGTGGAAGGAATATCAGGGACAGAAAGAAAAGGGAATCTCCAGCCCTTCAACACCAATTGAACTCCGATTCCAGGCAATGAACCCTGATTATGAATCTCAGCCTGGTGGTGGCGGAGGCCGTCAGATCCAGTTCTTGAGACCTCCTCTTCTTCAGATTAAGGATAGCAATAATGTCTCAGTGAAAGAGCTTTTCTTTACAAATTCCCCATTCTGGACAATTCATCCTCTATTCTCAAAGAACCTTCATATTGATGGAATTCATGTAAGGAATCCAAAGGATGCTCCGAATACTGATGGAATAGATATTGAGTCATGCTCTGATGTTGTTGTAGAGAACTCTCTGGTAGAAGTCGGAGATGATGGCATTGCGCTTAAGTCTGGTTCTGGAATATCAGGCATCAGAGATGGGGTTCCTTCTGAGAATGTCATGATCAGGGGATGTCATGTTAAGTGGGCTCATGGTGGTGCTGTAATAGGCTCAGAGACTGCAGCTGGAATACATAATATCCATGTAGAGGACTGCTTCTTTGATGGGACAGATAGAGGGATAAGGATAAAGACAAGAAGAGGCCGTGGCGGCTCTATTCATGATCTGTTCTTCAAGAATATAAAGATGGTAGATAATCTCTGTCCTTTTGTGATCAATATGTTCTATAAGTGCGGAGCAACGGATATGGATCTCTTCTCACTATCATCTCTTCCTGTTACTGAAGAGACTCCTGAGATCTATGGTGTCTATATTGATTCATGTACAGCTACCGGCTGTCTCAGCTCTGCAGGCATGATTGTCGGGCTTCCAGAGCGTCCGGTTGCAGGTGTAGAGATCAGAAATTCTGAGTTCTCTGTTGCTGATAAGAACAACAGGGATATAAGTGAGTCTGATATGTACAAGGGAATTCCTACGCCAAAGTCCAGGGGCTTCAGAATCAGATATGCAAATGATGTCAGTCTTGAGGGGCTTTCTGTTGAGTGTGAAGGTGATGGCATAATTATAGAGGATGGAGTATCTTTGGCCTGATCTCATATTGACAAATGGAAACCAAAAGAAGATATTCTAAGCAGGAATATACAGAAATGATGAATAGAAGCATGTCCATGTCAATGTATATGATGATGAACCATATCACTAGATAATGGGCTCTTTCTATTTGAAGATAAAAACAGAGAGGAGTTCAGAAGCTCCTCTTTTTTTGTGAGGCTCTGATGATAAAGATTGAGAACTATAGCAAGACATTCCACTTGAAGAGCGGAGAGGTCCATGCTCTTAATGATGTCTCTTTGGAGATTAAAGATGGAGAGACCTATGGCGTGATTGGGTATTCAGGTGCAGGAAAATCTACTCTTGTAAGGTGCATAAACTTCCTTGAGATTCCAGATGAAGGCCATCTATCGATTGATGGAGAGGAGATTGATATAAAGAATGGCATTCTCTATAAGAATGGAGAAAAGCTCAGTGAGAAGCAGCTGAATAAAATGCGTAAGGGGATAGGAATGATCTTCCAGCACTTCAATCTTCTCGATAGAAGCACAGTCTTTGATAATATTGCATATCCTCTTAAGCATCAGGGGCTGAAGAAGGAAGAGATTTCAAGACGGGTATTCGAGATGCTGGATCTTGTGTCTCTCCGTGATAAGATCAATGTCTATCCATCTCAGCTCTCTGGAGGACAGAAGCAGAGAGTTGCAATTGCTCGTGCGCTTGTGAATAATCCTAAGATTCTCCTGTCTGATGAAGCAACATCAGCGCTTGATCCGGAAGCAACCGAGTCTATTCTGAATCTGTTGGCAGAGCTGAATAAGAAGCTAGGCCTTACAATCATAATAATCACCCATGAGATGGCTGTGATAAAGACAATATGCAACAGGGTCGCGGTAATGGAGAATGGTTCCGTTGTTGAGGAAGGCCCTGTCTATGATATCTTCGCATCTCCTAAGGCTCCGATAACAAAGAAGTTCGTGGGCTCAACTTCATCACTTGGCAAAGTTGATAAGCTGATTAGCACAAATAGCAAGGTTGTTGCTACATCCGGCAGCGAGAAGCTCTATAAGCTCGTCTTCGAGAAGAGCGTTGAGCGCCCAGTCATTTCAGAAATATCAAGGAATTTTGATGTTGACTGCAGCATTGTGCTTGCAAATGTTGAGGTGATAGGCAATGAGGCGCTTGGTGCAATGATTGTGAAGATCAGCGGTGATGATGTCAATGTTGAAAGGGCTCTTGAATATATGAGAGATAATAACGTCAAGCTGGAGGTGGTTGCATGAGCAGTTTCATTGAGAGCATAGCTCCTAATTTATATGCATATAGAGAGAGGTTCTGGTTAAGCTGCGGGCAGACAGCTCTGCTTTTCATAATACCAGGCGCAATTGCGTTTGTTCTTGGCCTGTTTCTCGGTGTCGTACTGACTGTTACGAGAAAAGATGGGATTAAGCCTAATCGCATCTTGTTCCGAATTGTTGATACTCTTATAAATGTATTCAGGGCAATCCCATTTGTTATCCTTCTGATTTTCCTGATTCCTTTCACAAGGCTTCTTGTTGGAACCTCGATAGGAGTAAGAGGTGCTGTCGTTCCTCTCGTGTTCGGCACTGTTCCTTTCTATACAAGGCAGGTAGAGACTGTTCTTGTAAACCTCGATAAAGGCAAGATTGAAGCTGCAAGGGCAATGGGTACTAGCACTGTTGGCATAATCTTCAGGGTCTATCTGCATGAGGCTGTTCCAGAGCTGATCAGAGTTACAACGATAACCGCAATATCTCTTGTAGGTCTTACTACTATGGCTGGTGCTGTAGGTGCAGGCGGAATCGGAAGCTTTGCGATTAACTATGGTCAGGGACAGCATCATCAGGATATAGTCAATGCTTGTGTTATTGTCCTGCTTGTTGTTGTATGCATTCTGCAGGCCATTGGTGCAATACTGGCTAGAAAAACAACAAATAGAGCGCTTTTTTCAAGGAAAAGATAAAAAATGCAACAAACATGTTGCATTTTATGAATGTTTTGTTATAGATTATGAACATCAATTATAGGAGGATACGTATTATGTTAAATTCATCAATCAGATTCATGTGCATGTCCTCTATGATGATGCCCAAGCGGGCATAATATCTTTATTTCACTAACTCCATCAATAAAATCAGAATATTAAAATATCCCAGAAGGGATTCTCTTTCTAAAAACAGATTACCATTAAAGGAAAATATACTATGAAAAAATATCTTGCTATCTTACTCGTTTCAGTTTTCGCTATCGCATCAGTTTTTGCAGGTGGAGCTAAGGAATCCTCTGCTGCATATAAGATCGGTGTTCCTGATGATGCTACAAACCAGGCTAGAGGAATAAAGCTCCTTGAAGCTGCAGGACTGATCACAGTTGATCCTGCTGTTGGCTATTCTCCAGAGCTTAAGGATGTTACATCTTATCTTTACAATATCGAGATTGTGCCTACAACAGCAAATACACTTACATCTACTCTCGATGACTTTGCAGCAGCAACAATCAATGGGACATATGCCACATCAGCAGGCCTTATTCCTTCTCGTGACTCTGTTCTTATTGAGACACAGGATGAAGGCGGAAACAACCCATATGTAAACATTCTCGTTGCCCGTTCTCAGGATAAGGACAATCCGCTCTATAAGGCAATTGTTGATGCATATCACACAGAGATCGTAGCAAAGTACCTCATTGCAAAATACAATGAAGCATACTTCCCAGCATTCAGCTATGACGATAAGGGTGAGTATTCACTTGATACTGTTGTAGCTTTCGTAGATGGCTATAAGTCTTCAAAGGAAGGAAAGACAGAGGTGAAGATTGGTGTATGCGGAAGCAAGAATGAATACTTCAATGCTGTTCAGTATGTGCTTGATCAGGCAAATGCAGGCATTTACATCAAGCGTGTAGAGTTTGATGCTTACAACCTTCCTAATGAAGCTCTCAACAATGGAGATATTGACCTCAATGCATTCCAGCATAAGGCATATCTTAATAAAGAGGTCGCTTCTCAGGGCTACAAGATTGAGCCAATTGCAGATACACTTATTGCACCTCTTGCACTATACTCAAAGAAGGCCGCAACTCTTGATGAGCTTAAGGCTTTAGTAGGAAAGAAGAACTGACATGTATGAGGATTTCATTTTAGAGAGCATCAGGAGCGACAGGGATAACCTTGTCGCTCTTCGACGTTATTTCCATATGCATCCTGAAGTCTCTGCAAAGGAATTCGGGACTGCAGCTAAGATTGAGGAGTATCTTCATTCCCTAGGATTAAAGACCGAGAGAGTAGGAGAGACAGGCGTTTACTCTGAGATAAAGGGAGAAAGAGAAGGCGAGGGAAAGACAATACTTCTCCGTGCGGATATTGATGCCCTTCCTGTTCTTGAAGAGCATAGCGCTCCATGCTCTTATCAGAGTCAGAATGCAGGAATATCACACGCCTGTGGCCATGATGCCCATACAGCATCGCTGCTTGAAGCGGCATCCTTTTTAGCTGCACATAAAGATCTCTTCTCAGGTACAGTGAGACTTGCATTCCAGCAGGGTGAGGAGATTGGCTATGGTGGACGGCTGTTTGTTGATGGCGGTTATCTTGATGGCGCAGATAGGGTATTCGGCGTCCATATGGAGAGCAGAAGAGAAGTAGGCAGGGTCTCTCTTACACCAGGCCCGAATAATGCATCTGTTGACTGGTTCAGGATAAACATCCACGGCAAGGCTGCCCATGTATCAACGCCGGAGCTTGGCATTGATGCACTCTATATCGCATCTCAGATTGTCATAGCTGCTCAGTCTATCGTTACAAGGCGCAATAATCCTACAGATGCAGTTCTTATTGGAATCGGAAAGATGGAAGCAGGCACTGCATATAATGTTGTTGCTGAAGATGCATATATGGAAGGGACTCTCAGATGCATGCTCTCTGATGTGAGAAAGAATGTTAAGGCTGATATTGAGAAGACAGCTGCAGCCATTGCATCAATCTATGGTGCTGATGTCTCTTTTGAATGGAAGGATTTCACAAGCCCATTGGTCAATGATCCAGAAGCAAGCGCTGAGGCTGCAGAAGTCGCAGCAAGATTGTTCGGAGCAGATAAGGTCGACAGGAATAGGCCATTCTCTCTTGGAGGTGATGACTTTGCAGAGTTCATAATACACACACCTGGTGTATATGCTTATGTCGGATCTGGCAATAAGGCTAAGCCTGATACATGCGTAGCTCATCACAATAACAGATTTGATATAGATGAGGATGCGCTTGTTGTTGCAGCGGCTTTACATGCTGCATATGCTGTTAATTTCCTGAATGGGACAATAGGCTGATACATATTGCTTGAAGCAATAGCTATAGAATAAAGAAAGGCCGGGCTTTGAGCTCGGCCTTTACCATCTATAGATATCAATGATTATTTTACAAGGTGGAATGCGAAGCCGCCGATTTCCTCATTGAAATAGCAGACTTTCATCTTGCCCTTTGCATCTCTTGATACTGTCTCTTCGTTAACAGTGAATCCCTTGCTCTTAAGGAAGTATACTGTTCTCTCAAGATCATAGCATCTGAAAGCAAGGTGTCCATTCTTTCCAAGATAGTTCTTCTTCATTACCTCGATTTCCTTGTTCATGAAGATAGAGCTGTTGCCTTCCTTGATTTCCATGCCAAGCTTTGCGAAGTCTGTTGCAACATTTGCTGCAGCTTCAGCATCTGGAAGGTTGATTCCAACATGAGCAAGTGTCAGGCCCTGGAGCTTAATTACTGCTTCCTTGCAGAGTCTTGTGATCTCTGCCCAGTTCTCAGCTTCAATAAGATCAGCCTTAACCATCCATGATCCACCGATTGCAAGTACATTTGTAGCCTTTGCATAGTCAGCGAGGTTGTCCTGATTGATTCCGCCAGTTGTCATGAATTTAACCTGAGGAAATGGACCAGATAGGTCTTTGAGCATCTTTACTCCACCTGATGATTCAGCTGGGAAGAACTTAAGAACCTTAAGTCCCATTGAGAGTGCCTTCTCAATCTCTGAAGGAGTCTGAACGCCTGGAGTAACAGGAATTCCTCTTTCAATACACCATTTTACAGTCTCAGGATTGAATCCTGGGGAAACAATGAATTTTGCTCCGGCATTTACTGCCTTTTCAGCAAGTTCTGGGTTGATTACTGTTCCAGCACCAACAAGCATCTCAGGGAATGCCTTTGTGATCCTTCTGATTGCTTCTTCTGCTGCATCAGTTCTGAATGTGACTTCTGCACATGGAAGTCCGCCTTCAATCATTGCCTTAGCAAGTCCTTCGGCCTTATCTGCATCATCAATTTTGACAACAGGAACAATGCCGATGTCATGGAATTTAGTAAAGAGTTCTTCGTTTGTCATCTTAATCTCCATCCTTTTTTAGCGAGATAACCTGATTATATCATAAGAATTACAAAAGTGAAACATTGTTTCAAAAAAACTTGACTTTAGATATTTACCTAACTTAAACTATACAGGCGTAATTTATGGAGGTTTATATGTCCAATCAGAAATATGTTACATTCGGTGAGATTATGCTCCGCTTAAGAAGCCCAGAGCACTATCGCTTATTCCAGACTCCAGAGCTTGAGGCTACATTCGGTGGTGGAGAGGCAAATGTTGCAGTATCTCTTTCTGTATTCGGTGAGAAGGCTGTATTTGTTTCAGCTCTTCCAGATAATGCAGTAGGTGAGGCTTGCGAGAGAGAGCTTATGAAGTATGGTGTTGATACATCTGCTATCAATAAGGTTAAGGGCGGAAGACTTGGCATTTACTACCTTGAGACAGGCGCAAACCAGAGACCTTCTCTTGTTGTTTATGATAGAGCTGATTCAGCTATTGCTAAGTCAACTCCAGCTGATTTCGACTTCAAGAAGATCATGGAAGGTACTACATGGTTCCATACAACAGGAATCACACCAGCTGTATCTCAGGAAGCTGCAGACTGTGCTCTTGAGGCAATGAAGGCTGCAAAGGCTGCAGGTGCAACTGTTTCTATTGACCTTAACTATAGAAAGAAGCTCTGGAACTATGGCAAGAAGGCTCCAGAGGTAATGAGAGAGCTCGTTAAGTATGCTGATGTAATAATCGCAAACGAGGAAGATATCCAGAAGTGCCTTGGCATTGAGGCTGATTCTGATGTTACATCCGGCAAGCTCGATACAGATGTTTATAAGGAACTCTGCGATAAGGTAAAGAAGGAATTCCCTAACATCCAGATCATTGCTGTAACTCTCCGTGAATCAAAGTCAGCTGACCACAATGGCTGGTCTGCAGCACTTTCAGGAAAGACAGGCTTCTATCTTTCAAGACATTATGAGATCACAGATATCATTGATAGAGTTGGCGGTGGTGACTCATTTGCTGCTGGCATTATCTATGCGCTCTCTCATTTTGAGGATGAGCAGTACTGCATCAACTTTGCAGTTGCATCATCATGCCTGAAGCATTCTATCTCTGGCGACTTCAACCTTGCTCGTCTTTCTGAGGTAAAGGCTCTCTGCGAGGGTGATGGATCAGGAAGAGTACAGCGCTAATTCTGTATTCTGATTCTATGAGCGTGGCTTCGGTCACGCTTTTTTGTTATATTCCGGAATATGAATAGATTATTTCTTTTTGGTGATTCTACATGTGCTGTAAAGATGCCTGAGGCTAGGCCGGAAACAGGCTGGGGCGAGGCTTTTTCAGCTTATATAAATGATGGATGGGTTATTGATAACAGGGCAAGGAATGGGTTATCAACAAGGTCTGCTATTCTAAGTGGCATATTCTCCAGCGCTCTTCTTGTAGCAGAAGATGGGGATGCTGCTATAATCCAGTTTGGCCATAATGATTCAAAGCCTGATGCCGAGCGCCATAGTGATCCGTGGAGCAGCTATATTGCAAATCTTGTATATATGGCATCAGAACTTAAGAAGAAGGGCGTAGCTGTATATTTTGCAACATCCATTGCACGCAGAAGATTTTCTGATGGGGATATAGAAGATACCCATGGGGATTATCCAGCTGCAATGAAGGCTGCAGGTTACCAGGCTGGTGTTCCTGTTATTGATCTCACTATTCCTACTATGATTGAGCTTGAGAGAATAGGTGATGAAGAGAGCCACAGGTACTTCATGAACTTTCCTGCAGGTATCTACGAGAACTATCCAGATGGCAAGGAAGATAATACACATTTAAGACCTGAAGGTGCTGCATGGATTGCATCAGTTGCTGCAGAAAAGCTTTCAGAGCTTGATCCAGTTCCTTCTTTCCTGAAAGCTTCAGGTTCTCATAGGGAGAGTCTGGAGAAGCTTTCTCTGATGGATGAGGGAAAGTAGAAGCGAAGAGACCACTCCTATGGATTTATGTTCCAATAAGAGGGGTTCATATCACAACCGATGTGGTCTTTATTTCTGTTATAGGTTTATATCTACAAAGCTGAATGTTGTTACATCAAATAATCCGCAGTCTGTTAGCTTGTAGCTTGGGATTACAGGAAGCGCCATGAAGCAGAGTGTCATGAACGGATCTATCTCCTTGTTCACCTTAAGCTCCTTATCTGCAATGTCATGAAGCTCATCAAGGCATTCTGTGACTCTCTCTAGCGGGAGATCTGTCATCAGACCTCCGATTTCAAGCTGATGGGAGCCCAGCTTCTTTCCATCTTTGAAGATTGTTATTCCGCCACCCATGGCCTCGAGGTCTTTCACTGCAGAGAACATATCATCATCATTATCTCCGATTACAATGATGTTATGCGAATCATGTGCAATGGAAGTCGCTACAGCTCCGTGCTTCATCCCATAGCCTCTGATCAGAGCAACGCCGACATTTCCTGTTCCATGATGTCGTTCAATTACGGCAAGCTTCAGGATATCGTCCTCTGGATTATGTATCCATTCTCCATCCTCTCCTCTTTTTACAGTGGCTTCACCTTTTCCAGTTACAACGCCACCTGGGATTATATCGATGATTCGTACTCTGTCGCTCTTCAGCTTCAGTGAGAGACGGCTTTTTGAGAAGTCCTTTATATCCATTCTTCCGCTGACGCCTTCAGGAATGACATGTGGAGCTTTGATTACGGCCTTCCCATCTTTACCTGCAAGCTTTCCGCCAATGAATACATCTGTAGGCTTAATCTCATTTATTGATTCAGATAAGAA
The DNA here is from genome assembly GCA_934271365.1 of uncultured Spirochaetales bacterium. Classification (GTDB taxonomy): domain Bacteria; phylum Spirochaetota; class Spirochaetia; order Sphaerochaetales; family Sphaerochaetaceae; genus Ornithospirochaeta. The sequence goes on along the minus strand of CAKQRI010000009.1, from coordinate 24,083 downwards.
GAAGTCTGCACGCTTTCCTGGTGCGATTGCTCCTCTGTCATGGAGAGAGAAGCAATCAGAAGCATTCAGGCTTGCAATTGTTATTGCCTTAATAGGATTGAGCCCTGCATTTATTGCAAGGTTAACCGCATAGTTTATATGTCCTTCTCTGGTTATTGACTGCGGCTGTCTGTCATCTGTGCAGAACATTGTCCTTCTGTAGTTTGAATCATCAACTCCAGGAAGGAGGTTGAGAACATTCTTGCATGCTGTTCCCTGTCTTAGAAGCACATACATTCCTTTTCTGATTTTCTCTCTGAGCTCATCAGGTGTTTCGCATTCATGGTCATTTGTTATACCTGTGAGAATATATGCATCTAGTCCCTGTCCTACAATTGATGGCGCATGTCCGTCAATGCTCTTTCCTCTTTTATAAGCACATTCAAGCTTGGCAAGAACAGAATCATCTGCATTTATTATTCCTGGATAGTTCATCATCTCTCCAAGTCCGAGAAGCTTCGGATTATCTAGAACCTTTTCTATTGAGTCCGCCTCAAGAACTGCACCTGAGTGTTCAAATGGGGTTGCTGGAACACAGGATGGGAACATGTAGAAGATCTGAAGAGGAGCATGCTCTGCGCTCTTCAGCATATACGAAAGAGCATCTAGTCCAGCTACGTTGCAGATCTCATGAGGATCGGCTATCACTGTTGTTGTTCCGCATGGAACTACAGCATCAGAGAATTCAGAAGGTGAGAGATGGCTGCTTTCTATGTGGCAGTGACCATCGATGAATCCAGGAATCAGATATTTTCCTTCTGCATCGACTTCCTTTTCTGCTTTCCTTTTCCCATCAAATCCGATGATGTACCCATCTTTCACATATACTGTGGATTCGAATATATTCTGATTATATACATCTACTACTTTCGCATTCTTTATAGCAAGGTCTGCCTCAGTCATGCCCATTGAGGCATCAATAAGAGTCTTTACTGTTTTCCTGTCCATTCTGAACCTCCAGCATTTATTATATATCCATATTCATGTGTTTTTGGTTGAAAATGTTGCAAATTGTTGAATAACTCAAAAAATTGTCTATTTGTTGCGTAATGTTGAAAAAAACAACAAATTGCAACTTTTTTAGCACAAAATAGAAAATAGTCCGTAAAATAAAAGATGATATTCAAAAAGGAGGAATATAGATGGAATTTATTACCTATAAGAAAGAAGATCTGGTTAAAAAGAATACATCTATTCGAACTGAGATTGTCGCAGGTATCACAACATTCCTGGCAATGGCTTACATTCTTGCTGTAAACCCTTCAATACTTGGAGTTGCTGGAATGGATGCTGGTGCGGTATTCACAGCTACAGCACTATCTGCTGGAATTGCAACATTGGTAATGGGTGTGATAGCTAATCTCCCATTTGCACTTGCTCCAGGAATGGGACTCAATGCATTCCTTGCATATACTGTAGTTCTTCAGATGGGCTATAGCTGGCAGATGGCATTAACAGCTGTTTTCATTGAAGGTATAATTTTCATCCTTCTGACTTTCTTCAATGTACGTGAGGCAATCGTAAATTCAATTCCTGCTAACCTTAAGAAGGCAATCAGCGTAGGTATTGGCCTGTTTATTGCATTCATCGGACTTCAGAATGCAGGAATCGTTGTAGATGACGGTGCAACACTTGTAAGCCTTTCTAACTGGACATCATCTCCAGCTGCTCTTGTTGCTTTGATCGGTCTTATCGTTACTGCTGTACTTATTGCATATAATGTTAAGGGTGCGCTCCTGATTGGCATAGTCATTTCTACAATCATAGGTATTCCATTCGGAGTAACAAAGTATAGTGGCGGTTCTTATCTTCCTCCATCTATTGCTCCTACATTCATGAAATTCGAGTGGACAAATGTTCTTTCTGCAGATTTCATCGTAATCATGTTCACATTCCTCTTTGTTGATATGTTCGATACAGTTGGTACTCTTATCGGATGTGCAACAAAGGCAGATATGATCAAGGAAGATGGTTCTATTCCTAATTGTAAGGAAGCTTTATTTGCAGATGCTATCGGAACAACTGTAGGTGCTATGCTTGGTACATCTACTGTTACAACATTCGTAGAAAGCTCAACAGGCGTAGTTGAAGGCGGTAGAACTGGTCTTACAGCTGTTGTTACAGCTCTTCTGTTCTTCCTTTCACTGTTCCTCTCTCCTCTGTTCCTCTCTATCCCATCAGCTGCTACAGCTCCAGCTCTCATTCTTGTAGGCTTCTACATGATGAGCCCTGTTAAGGATATTGATTTTTCAGATGCATCAGAGGGTATTCCTGCATTCCTTACAATCCTGTTCATGCTCTGCGCATATTCCATCTCTGATGGTATTATGTTCGGTATTCTCTCTTATGTGATCATCAAGCTCTGCAAGAAGGAATTCAAGTCTATTGGCATTCCAACAATCGTAGTAGCACTTCTATTCGTTCTGAAGATTATTGTTGATGCAATTGCATAATCTATCGCTTGAAAAAAACTGGAAAAGAATGTAAAAATTCTTTCTAGATAACGAGCAGCCTTGGCATAAGTCCAGTTAAGGCTGCTTTTTTTGTAAGCGTGCTGCCTCTTGGCGTAAGTCCAGCTTGGAGGTGAATATGTCTGATAATTATCTGGAAGAGGAGAGAGTCTCTCATCTTATGAAGCGCTATGCGTTGCCTTGTGTCATATCTCTGGTTGTTGGAGCGCTTTATGATATAGTAGACCAGATCTTCATTGCAAATGCATCTTATCTTGGCTCTTTTGGCAATGCTGCAAATACAGTTGTCTTTCCTCTGACTGTTGTTGCACTTGGAATTGCTGTGATGATTGGTGATGGCTGCTGTGCTTTCGTAAGCATTTCGCTGGGACTTGGCGAACACGATAAGGCCTCGCATTCTGTTGGAAATGCCATTGTTCTATCTATTATCTCATCGCTTCTGATCACAGCAATCTACCTGATATGCTCAGATGCAATACTCGCTTTCTTTGGAGGTCATGTTAATGAAGAGACTTTCAGGTTATCTAAGGAATACTTCTTCTATATAACTCTAGGCATTCCATTTTATGTTTTTGGGCAGGCTATGAATCCTGTGATCAGATCTGATGGATCTCCGCTGTTTGCTATGGTCTCAACGCTTGCAGGTGCAGCTGTGAATATCATATTGGATCCTATCTTCATCTTTGCTTTCCACTGGGGAATGATGGGGGCTGCAGTTGCAACTGTAGCCGGCCAGATTGTTACAGCGATTCTTTCTGCTGTTAGGATATCGAAGATGAAGAATATAAGTCTTTCTAGGGCGAGCTTTAAGCTGTCTTTTCCTATATGCACAAGATTCTTATCTCTTGGTCTTACCTCATTCCTTGCGCAGATATCACTTGTTGCTGCAATGGCTGCAATCAATTCGATGCTTAATAAATACAGCAGGCTGGATCAGGTCTTCAGTGATCCATCTCTTTCTCAGATTCCTATGGCTGTTGTAGGAATCGTCATGAAGTTCTTCCAGATTGTCATCTCTATATCTGTAGGACTTGCTGCTGGATGCATCCCTATTGCTGGCTATAATCTTGGAAAGGGCAGGAATGATAGGGTAAGAAAGCTTTTTGAATATCTTCTGATTGCAGAGACAGTACTCGGAATCATTGCGCTTTTCATTGTGGAATTCTGCCCAAGGACTCTCATTGCCATATTCGGAGCTTCAGGAGAGAGCATTCACTATACAGAATTCGGAGTACGTGCATTCAGAATCTTTCTATCTATGATTATTTTTGCCTGCATCAATAAAGCTACATTCATCTATCTTCAGGCAATTGGCAGAGCATTCCTATCTACGATGCTATCAGTTACAAGAGAGATTGTATTCGGAGTAGGTTTTGCAATTATTCTTCCTATCTTCTTCGGACTTGATGGAGTTCTGTATTCGATGCCGGTTTCTGATGTAATTACCTTCATTCTTTCAGTAGCTGTTATTGTTTATATTTTCCATATGCTTGAAAAGAACGACCAGAGGTGATTGCCTCTGGCCCTATTGATTATCTTTCAGATCCATAGATTTCTGAGATTCTGGCTGCTGCATCCTTTATTTTCTCAAGTGCTTTCTCATAGTTGATTTCATCAAAGCGGAACAGAGGCCAGGATACGCTGATTGCTGCAAGCACCTTCCCTGTGTAGTCCCTGATAGGAGCACCTAGGCACATGATATTTTCCTCATGCTCTTCATCGTCTATAGACCATCCACGTTCCCGTATCCTTGCAAGCTCTTCTTTAAGCGCTGATTCAGTTCTTATGGATTTGGGTGTGAATGGCTTTAATTCGTGAGTTTTGAGATAGCTATCGAGTTCCTTCTCTGACATCTCAGATAGGAATATCTTTCCGATTGCTGTGCAGTATAGAGGAATGGCTTTTCCAACTCTGGAATACATCCTGATTGTGAAATAGGATTCTTCCTTCAGAACATAGACAGCCTGATCTTCCTCAAGAATTCCCATATGCACTGTCTCACCAAGTTCTTCTGAAAGCTTCTTGGTAAAAGGCTTTGCTATGGAGATCAGATCCAGATCCCTTAGGCTTCTGGATCCGATTGAGAACATTTTCATAGTAAGATGATATCTATCTGCATCATCTCTATAGACATAGCCGAGATTAGACAAGGAGGATAGAAACCTTAAAAGAGTCGCCTTTGGAATAGATGTCGTCTTAGAGAGCAACTCAAGATTGGATGCGCTCTTGGAAATCGCTTCCAATATGCTCATTGTTCTCTCTACAGCACTGAGCTGCTTGTCATCATTCTCTTTTGCCATCTTAACCTTCAAAGTATCTCTGAGCGTTGTTGAAGCAGATGTCCTTTACTATTCTTGAAAGCATCTCTTCATCATTTGGAACCTCGCCATCCTCTACCCATGTGCCAAGAAGGTTGCAGAGTATGCGTCTGAAGTACTCATGTCTTGAATATGAGAGGAATGATCTTGAGTCTGTAAGCATGCCGATGAATGCTGGAAGCTGCCCGAGGTTTGCAAGCACTTTCATCTGCTCCTCCATTCCATCCTTATGATCACAGAACCACCAAGCAGATCCGAGCTGGATCTTTCCTCTGATTCCACCGCCCTGATAGCATCCCATCAGAGTGCCGAGAGTGTAGTAGTCTTTAGGGTTCAGAGAATAGAAGATTGTCTTAGGAATCTCATTTGTCTCAGAGAGAGCTCCCATGAAAGCAGAAACTCCAGAAGCAAGCTCTTTATCATGAGATGCATCATATCCTGTGTCAGGTCCAAGCTTTCTGAACATTCCGGGATTGTTGTCTCTGATCGCTGCAAAGTGAAGCTGCATTGCAACTCCTCTCTTATTGTAAGCTCTGGCAAGAGCTGAGAGCACATATGTTCTCCATGCATCAGCTTCTTCAGCGCTTACTGTGTCCCCTGTCATCTTCTTCTCAAATACGCTGTTAACAGCACTTTCGCTCCAGAATGTATGAGGGCATGTAACAAGAGCATGGTCAGATGCTCTGCATCCCATCTCAACGAAGAAGTCGAGTCTGTTCTCTAGTGCCTTCACCAGATCTGCTGCGCTCTTGATCTCAATGCCTGAAGCCTTGCTTAGCTTCTCAACATACTCCTTGAAATCAGGCTTGTCGATATTCAGAGCCTTATCTGGACGGTATGATGGAATTACCTTTGCAGGGCATTTGCCTTCATCCTTTATTATCTTGTGGTACTTAAGATCATCGGCAGGATCATCTGTTGTTCCAACTGCATAAACATTGAATTTCTTCATGATACCGAATACGGAAAGCTCTGGATCTTCTTTGAATTTCCTGTTTGCTTCGTCGTAGATCTTCTTTGCATTCTTTCTGTTAAGAACATCATAGATGCCGAAGTAGCGCTGAAGCTCAAGGTGTGTCCAGTGATAGAGAGGGTTGCCTACAAGGCTTTCCATTGTCTCAGCCCAAGCCATGAACTTATCAAAAGGATCAGCATCTCCTGTAATGAGATTCTCATCAAATCCTGCTGTTCTGATCTGTCTCCACTTATAGTGGTCTCCGCCAAGCCATGCATCAGAGATAGTGGTGAATCTCTTATCTTCTGCAATCTGAGATGGAATCAGGTGGCAGTGATAATCGAAAATAGGCATATCCTTTGCATATTCATGATAGAGTTTCTTTGCTGTATCGTTTTTTAAGAGAAAATCCTTATCCATAAATTCCTTCATAATAATCTCCTTATAACTATTAAAGGCATGACATCAAAGCCATGCCTGCATTATCAGAGAATGACACCGTCCTTGAAGAGTGAAATCTCCGAGTAGCCATTCTCCTCATTCTTTGTCTTCTTTCCGTTTGCAATTGCTGTGATCAGATCAAAGAGCTCGTTTGTAACAGCTCTTGGATCCTTTTCAAGCATTGTTCCTGCATTGAAATCAATCCAGTCTGCCTTCTTCTCTGCAAGAGTGCTGTTTGTTGCAATCTTGACAGTTGGAACAGGAGCTCCCAGTGGAGTTCCCCTTCCTGTTGTGAAGAGGATTATATGAGCACCTGCAGCTGTCTGTGCAGTTGTGGATACTATGTCATTTCCTGGACCAAGAAGCAGATTGAGGCCATTCTCATGCACTCTCTCTCCATAGCCTAGAACTGCATTTACAGGAGCTCTTCCGCCTTTCTGCACGCAGCCGAGGGACTTGTCCTCAAGTGTAGAGATTCCACCAGCTTTGTTTCCTGGGCTTGGATTCTCATATACAACCTGATTGTGTGAGACGAAATACTCTTTGAATGTATTGATCAGCTTAACAATCTTCTCATAAGTAGCTTCATCTTTCGCTCTGTTCATCAGCATCTGCTCTGCACCGAACATCTCTGGAACTTCTGTCAGAATTGCTGTGCCACCCATTGCTGTAAGCTCATTGCAGAAGCGGCCTACTAAAGGATTTGCTGTAATGCCGGAGAATCCATCAGAGCCTCCGCACTTGAAGCCTACAACCAGCTTTGACATAGGAACAGTTGTTCTTCTGTCTTCCTTTATGGTAGAAGCAAGCTCAGTCATCAATGCTTTTGCATCTCTGATTTCATCTTCGCTTTCCTGGCAGACAAGGAATTTGACTCTCTTGTCATCAACAGGACCAATGAGCTCTTTGAAGCTAGACATTGTATTGTTCTCACAGCCTAATCCAAGAACAAGCACTCCGCCTGTGTTTGGATGATGGACAAGATCTGCAAGAATCCTTCTTGTATTCTCATGGTCTTCGCCCATCTGTGAACAGCCATAAGGATGGGTCCAGGCATGGACTCCATCCTCTATTCCTAGGGCCTCATTGCCCCATGATGCAAGCTTATTTGCAATCTGGTTGACACATCCTACAGTAGGAACAATCCAGAGACCATTTCTTATTCCGATAGCTCCGTTAGCTCTTTCGTAGGCCTGAATTACAGGAATGTGTCCTTCCCATCTCTTTTTATCAGCTTCAGCTTCAGCAAGATATTCCTTTGCAGTCTTCTCATCATAGCTATAGCTTGCGCTCTCGCTTAAGAGAGTATGGATATTGAAGGCATGTACATGTGAGCCTTTAGAGATATCCTCTTTGGCTGCACCTATTGGATATCCATACTTGATGATCGGCTCATCTTTCCTGATGTCAGTAAGAGCTACTTTATGTCCTGCTGGAATATCTGTAAGAAGTGTGAAAGTATCGCCTTCAACAGTGACAACATCACCCTTTAGAAGGGTCTGTATTGCTACAGCGACATTATCACGTGGAGTAATCTTTATGAGCTTGTTTTCCATTAGCCGATCCTCATAGTGCTGATTTGATTGTCTCTGCCATTCCATTGTCCCAGATTGACTTGAGATATGATGCAACCTTATCTATCAGTCCTGGAATCTCCCTGAGATCCTGTCCCCACCATTCTGTCTTAGAAAGAACAGCATCAGCAATCTTCTGGCTCTTCTTGCCATTGCAGCAGTAATCTGCCTTATAAAGATCTGCAAATGCCTTGAGAACATCTGGACTGTCTTTGATCATGTACTCATCATCGCCTCTCTTGCCCTTAAGTGCTGTTGCATCTGTCTCAGTTCCATTGTAGAAGGAAATCAGTGCTGCAAGTCCAAGTGTAAGAACAGCTGGAAGCTCATGCTTCTTTTCATAGTAAGAGAGGAGGGAAGGAAGATCTCTTGTCTTATATTTAGATACAGAGTTGAGTGAGATTGAGAGTAGAAGATGTACGATGTATGGGTTTGCAAAACGCTCAAGAACATCATTAGCATACTGTACAAGCTGGTCTTTGTCTCCATCCATAGAAGGGATGATTTCTTCGAATATTCCCTTCTTCATCATTGGAAACACAAGATCAGACTTGATGCACTCCTCAACAGTATTGAGACCAGCCTGATAAGCAGCAAGAACACTCATTGTGTGTGCACCATTGAGAATGCGTACCTTTCTTGTTCTGTAGAATGACATATCATCTGTCCAGATTACATTCACGCCGGCTTTTGCAGTTGGGAGCTCATCTTCATGAGTCTTCTTATGGCATTCAATAACCCAGAGAAGGAATATCTCAGCGCTGTCAAGAAGGTTATCCTGATAGCCAAGGCGCTCACAGATAGCTGCAGCTTCTGCTCTAGGATATCCTGGAACGATTCTGTCTACGAGAGAGTTGCAGAAATCACATGCATTCTCAACCCAGTCAATGAATTCCTTCTCGAGCTTCCACTCGTTAGCATACTGCAGAACAATTCTCTTAAGGTTGTCTCCATTCTTGTCAATGAGCTCACAAGGAATGACTATGATTCCTTTGTCTTCTGCTCCAGAGAATGCCTTATATCTCTTATAAAGGAAGGCTGCTACCTTTCCTGGGTAGCTTACCTGAGGTCTGTCCTCAAGCTTATCTCCCTCATGGTATGCAATTCCTGCTTCTGTTGTGTTTGATATGATGAATCTGAGGTCTGGATTCTCTGCCTGTGCAATGTATGAGTCGAAGTCATCATACGGATTGATACAGCCCTTTACTGAAGTGATCTTTCTGAATTCCTCAACTGGCTTTCCCTGCTGTACGCCTCTAAGAACAGTTGTATAGAGGCCATTCTGGTCATTGATCATCTTTCCCATGCCCTGAGCAAGAGGCTGTACCATCATTACATCACCATTGAACCCGCCTTTTTCATTGAGCTGGTCAATGATCCAATCTACAAAAGCTCTAAGAAAGTTGCCTTCTCCGAACTGAAGTACCTTAACAGGTCTTTCTGTCTTTACTACTGTTTCCTGAATGTTCTGCATTGCACATTCTCCTTTGCAATTAATCCGTTTTATCTGATTTTTGCTGTTTTATGGAAAAGTAAAAATTAGCTTTGTTAATCTTATATTTTTCATAAAACGGAACTTTGTTTCATTTTATCTTTTGCCAATATAATCTGTCAACGTTAAATCTTTGTACTAAACCGTTGAGAGTGATTCTCTCAATGTCTGAATATTGCAAATCAATTTGTTTTTTCTTGAAAGAATTAACCGTTTATTGGCATAATCAGAAAAAGGCTTCGCGATTAAGGAGAGCAATGTGGGTAATAGAATTGGTTTTCTGCTTGCTACATTGCATCAGGGATCTGGTGCTAATGTGTGGAAATTGGTTGCTAATGAAGCATTGAAGCATAAGAATGACTCTGTCTTTCTATTCCCTGGCGGGCGCCTTGATTTTCCAGCAGAGAATGAATACCTGAAAAACCAGATCTATTCACTGGCTAATGAGCATAATCTAGATGGAGCCATAATCTGGTCATCAACATTCACAGGTGCTGTATCATCTGACTCAAGTGCTGCTTTTGTAAAGAATAAGGCAAATAGGATTCCTGTTGTCTCAATCGGTCAGAAAATCGAGGGAATCCCGTCTGTGGATTTCGATGCATATTCTGGCCTGTATAATCTTATGCTTCACTTCATAAGAAAGCATGGCTCGAAAAAGATAGCCTTCCTGCGTGGGCCAGAGTACCATCTCAGTGCTGAGTGCCGTTTCCAGGCTTATAAGGATGCGCTGAAAGATAATGGCATTGCATATGATGCGAAGCTTGTTTCATCGCCATATCCATGGAGTGATGGAGAGAAGGCAATTAAGGAGCTTGTTGAGAAAAGGGGGCTTAGGCCAGGCCTTGATTTCGATACTCTGATTTCCCCATCTGACATGATGCTCTTCCATGCTGCTAAATATCTTGAAGAACAGTGCGTTCTGATTCCGGACCAGCTGAGAACAGCAGGCTTTAATGACAGTGAGGAGAATATCCTCAATAGTGTAGCTGCAACTACAGTCAAGATGCCGATAAAGGCACTTGTCTCTACAAGTTTCACTATGCTTTTATCTATGGTAGAGAACAGTGATGAGTCTCTGTCTGATGTGATGCTGCCATCAACTCTGGTTCTTAGAGGGAGCTGCGGATGCACAGATTCATTCGGCGGTGAAGAGAATGCAAGAAAAGTCATTACGGACTTTGACTCTCTTAAGTCATGGCTTAGCCGCAATATTGATAGTGAGCCAGCATATCTTGCAATCGTGACGATACTTGAGAATCTATATATGAGGCCTGGATTCATCAGGGAAGAGAGACTGAGAGATCTTTCTGAGCAGTATTTCTCTTCTGGTGGCACATCTTCGATTCTTCTTGAGAGCATCAAATGGACGGAGCGGATTCTTGGGCTTTCAATGAAGGATGCGGAGGCAAAAGACAGGCTTTATGCAATTGCAATGCAGCAGATGGCAAGAATCAGTGCGATGAAGGCTTATGAGAGGCATCAGGTTACTAAGAAGCTTAACTCATTCAAGAATGGACTCCTCTCAGTCTCTACTCTGGACAGGCTTATTGATTCTATTTCGGTTTCTCTTCCTCCTTTAGGAATAGAAAAGGCTTTCCTGCTTCTGTATAAAGATGATGATTATACGACTCTGCGCGGTGGTTTTGATAAAGATCATGTAATAAAGACATGCACTGATTTCTCAAGATTGATGCTGCTTGATGAGGCTCATCAGGCCGATCTTGGACCAGGTGTCTTTGTTATTGAACCTCTCAACTACCTTAATCAGGAGCTTGGTTATATTCTCATGAAGGTTTCTTCTGCAGAGGGCTTTGTCTTAGAGGATGTCCGCTCTTCGATTTCTTCATCACTGAAGGGTGTGAGCCTATTTGAGGATGAGGCAAAACGCAGTGAGCTTGCAGAAGAAGCAGAGAAGAAGGTGAGTGAATTCTATGCTAATCTCTCAGAAGGACTTAAGGAGCCTCTTTCAGCTCTGGCTTCTCTTGTTGAAGCTCCATCTGTAGATAAGGAAGCTCTGCTTGCAAATGTCCTTAAGGCTGAGCATCTTCTTGAGCTCTCTATTACAGAAAGGGGAGAAGAGATGATTGACTGCTCTATTATATCTCCATCTCTCATAATCTCAGAGATTAAAGCTAAGGCAGAAGTGCTTGCATCAGATCCGCTTCCTGCAATTTATGCAGATAAGAAGAAGCTTGCAGATGCACTCAATATAATAATAGGTTATGTGAAGCATTCAGGAGATGAGGCTGTGGTCTCATTCTCTGCTGAGCCTGCATACTTTTCAATAAGGATTTCTGGGCGCAATAATATCTGGAAGCCAGCAAAGATGGAAAATGAGCCATCCCTTCTTCTCTTTGAGCGTATAATCCTGATGCATTCAGGTTCTTTCAGTTTCTCTTCAAATGGAATAGGGCTGTGCCTTCCGTATCCAACACTTTCTGGCCGCTGCTCTGCAGGTTCTGGAAATGGATCCGTGCTTTATATAGCATCTGATTTCTCAAAGCCTGTACCTCCGGCTTTAGAGAAGCTGGATATAATTAAGATGCCAGAGGATGAACTGATCCAGTCGTTCTCCCTTCCAACTTCGGCTGTAGCCATTGCATGGGATGGAAGTGATGAGCACAAGAAAGGCAATATAATCCTCAATCTTCTTAAAAACCATAAAGATACAAAGGAACTTCCTTTCCTGTTCTTCGGTCTGAAGAAGGAGATGATCTCTCTTTCAAATGCGCTAGAGCTATCATCCGCGAAGTCTGATAAGGCATCTATCATATCATTTGGGAAGTTTCCAGAATCTCTTTCTAAGCTTGCTGAATTCGGGAATGTTCTGGAAGTCAGAACCTTAGATGAAGCACTCTCTTCTGATGGAGAAAGCGGCCTTATTATCCTATATGGCTTTGATATGTCTCTTGTTGGCAGAATCCGGAGCTCTAAGAAGTTCCTGCATTCTCCTGTCCTTATAATAAAGGATTCTTTCGATTCCTCTGAAGCAGAGGCTCTCAAGGAAACTCCGAATGTCCTAATCGTGAACACATGTATCCTCGAATCTGATGATTTTGTATCAAGGCTTGTAAGCGTATTTGGAGGAGGGGAGCTTCTCCCTCCTCTTACAAGTGCGCTTGTGAAGAAGTCGATTGCATATCTTAATAAGAATGCATCACTTCAGATCTCAAGGTGGCAGCTGGCAGCGGCTGTTAACATAAGCGAAGACTATCTGACAAGGATATTCAGGAAAGAGATTGGCATATCTCCATGGGATTATCTTAATAGATATAGAATCCAGCTTGCATCTGAGATGCTCACTCAGACTGGAGCCAGTGTCAACGAGATCGCTAGGGATATTGGCTTCCAGGATCAGGCATATTTCTGCAGGGTATTCAAAAAAGTCAAAGGATTTCCTCCTGGACATCTGAGAGCCAGAATGTAGTATTCTATGTCAGAATTTTCCTTTTGAGTTCTTGATTGTGCAAAAAAGGATATTAAAAGTACCTTATATTTCTTGATTTGTGTTTGCATTCTGCAAGAAAGCATGAATTGTACCGAATGAAGTTTGTTTTTTTCCTGAAACCTGCTTTAGATTTTATTCTGCTGGCTCATTTCTGAGCCTGGATTTTTGCAATCTAATAAAGTTGTATATGCTTTCTGCAGGTCGTTTTTTTGCAGAAAGTCGTATGTAAACTTATTTAAAACCGAACAAATACTTAATAGTAAGGTGGACGATATGAACAAAAAAAAGAAGCTGGAAGCATCTGCTTCAAGCTCTGGGCTTCAGGCAAGTGCAGAAGCAGCTGCTATCCTGAAGGCTAGAAACAAAGCTAAGCTGAAGAATGAGATTAAAAGGCATGCTGGTGTTTACATGCTTGGCTTCATTCCTCTTGTTTATTACATTATCTTCAAATATGTCCCAATCTGGAATGCACAGATTGCATTCAAGGACTTCATGGCTGTAGAAGGTGTTCTTGGCTCATCTTGGGTAGGCCTTAAGAACTTCAAGGCTTTCTTCCATTCATTCTATTTCTGGCAGCTGATCAGAAATACAGTTATGTACAGTGTTGGAAAGCTGGTCATATCTCTTCCTCTTTCCATTCTCCTTGCAATCTGCATTTATGAATGTACTCGTCCTGTTCTCAGAAAGATTGTTCAGACACTTGCATATCTCCCACACTTCCTCTCATGGGTAATCATGTATGGTATCCTTCTTGCGCTTCTCGCTCCTGGTGATGGTGTAATCAATGACATTATCAAGGCATGTGGCGGTACGCCTGTGGATTTCCTCTCAAATACCAAGGCCTTCCCATGGGTTGTTCTTCTCTCTGATGCATGGAAGGAGATGGGCTGGTCAGCAATCATATTCATTGCAGCTCTGATGGGCATTGATGGATCTCTTTTTGAAGCCGCAATGGTTGAAGGTGCAAATAGCTGGCAGAGAGTAAGATATATAACTCTACCTTCAATCAGACCAGTTATTGTAACAGTTCTCATCCTCAAGCTTGGAACAATTCTTGATGCAGGATTCAACCAGATATTCATGCTGTATTCTCCTCAGGTATATTCAGTTGGCGATATCATCGATACATGGGTTTACAGACAGGGCCTTCTTGAATTTGAGTTCGGTCTCGCAACAGCAGTCGGCCTCTTCAAGGGTGTTTTCGGAATGATCCTCGTATTTGTTTCGAACTTCATTTCAAAGAAGCTCAGCGACAGCAGCTTGTTCTAAAGGAGATAGTAAGATGGCAAAAGAAAAAACAGCTAAGGCTCCAAGGAACTTAAGACCTGAGCCAGCAAATAAGAAGGTTAAGCTTACAGCAGCTGACCATGCATTTAATGTGTGTGTGGATATCTTCATGATATTCATGCTTATCATAATTGTGATTCCTCTATGGTCTACAATCACGCTTTCATTCAGACCTGCAGATTATATCGGAACAAACCTTGAAGGCATGTTCCTCCCAGTCTGGAAGTGGTCAACAGATGCTTATAGCGCACTCCTCGGAAATAATGGATTTATTGATGCATTCATTAATTCATTCAAGATTCTCTTTGGTGGTGTTATATGTGCTCTTGTTCTCACAATTCCGATGGCTTATGTACTCTCAGTCCATACACTGCCAGGAAGAAAGTGGATCAATATCATCATCATGATTCCTTACGTCTTCAATGTAGGTATGATTCCTGCTTACTTACTTGTTAAGAGCATTGGACTTATCAACCACATCCCAGCAGTATTCCTGCCTGGTGCTATTTCAACATACAACTGTATCATCATGAAGCAGTTCTTTGAGGGCATTCCTAATGAGCTTAAGGAAAGCGGAAGAATTGATGGATGCAATGAGACTCAGATTCTCTTCAAGATAATCATGCCATTGTCAAAGGCAATTATCATGACTGTAGGTCTGTTCTATGGCGTATCATTCTGGAATGACTTCTTCCATGCAATGCTTTACCTTAATGATAACTACCCACTCCCGATTCTTCTGAGAAATATTCTCATGGCTTCCGGCATGAATGAGTACGTAGAAGTAAATGCATTCGGCAATGCACCAGTAAGTGCTATTAAGGCTGCATCTGTATTCATGAGTGCTATTCCTATGGTTATTGCATATCCTTTCATCCAGAAGTACTTCACAAAGGGTACTCTTGCTGGCTCTGTTAAGGGTTGATTGTTATTGATGCCCCAGTTTCCTGGGGCTTGATATATTGGGGATTAAGATTTTATTCACAAGGAGGAATAAACAATGAAGAAATTATCTCTTATGCTGATTGTTCTTCTTGCTGCATTTGCTCTGTTTGCTCAGGGAGGCGCAGAGAAGACAGCTCCAGCAGCTAAGGCTGATGAGCCTGTTACAATTGAGCTCTGGTATGGTGCTGCTATTACAGAGGCTGGTGCTGTTCCAGATGACTGGGCTGGCTATCAGATTCTTAAAGATAAGTACAACATCAATCTCAAGCTTACAGCTCTTCCTTCAAACGAGACTGACCAGGATGTAAAGATTCAGGCTGCAGGTGCTGCTAACAACCTTCCTGATCTTTTCATGGTAAGCCGTCCTGTTCTTACAAATCTTGTAAAGCAGGGACTCGTAGCAAGCGTAGATGATATGTATGCAATGATGCCAGAGAGAACTGCTCAGCAGTACGATGCAACATCTAAGGCTAACACAACAATCAATGGCAAGAGCTATGGTCTTGCTTCTCCTGGTTCAATTGCAAAGAACGAAGGTCTTCTGATCCGCCAGGACTGGCTTGATAACCTTGGACTCTCAATGCCTACAACTCTTGATGAGCTTTATGATGTTCTCTATGCATTCACATATAATGACCCAGATGGCAACGGAAAGAACGACACATATGGCTATGGTGCATATGTTGAGGCAGATGCAACTCTCAAAGGCTATCCAGGAGCAAGGCTCTTCCCGATTATGGGTGCATTCGGAGTTGAAGGTCTGTGGTCTTTCGATGCTGAGACAGCAGGTCTTAATGTCTATAAGCCAGAATTCTATGATTTCATGGTATTCATGAAGAAGTGTTGTGATAACGGCGTTATCGATCCAAACTGGCTTTCATATAAGAAGGATGACTTCAGAGCTGCATGGAAGCAGGGTAAGTTCGGTGTTATGAAGGAGCAGAATGCTGCTTATGCTGCAACTTCAAACTATGCACCATTTGATAAGAACTTCCCTAATGGCTCTTGGACAATCATGGATCCTGTAACAGGTCCGGATGGCAAGGCTTCTATCGGTGCATATGATATGAACTTCAGAATCTATGCTGTTTCTGCAAAGGCAGAGAAGGCTGGAAAGAAGGAAGCAATAGCAAAGCTTCTTGAATGGATGTCAACAGATGGCTACTATCTCTGCGGATGGGGTCAGGAAGGTGTTAACTATGTTCTTGATGCTAATGGAATCCCTGTAGCTGGCGATCTTGGCGATAATGCATTCACAGGATCAAAGGGCCAGGTTTATACTCAGCTCAGAAACATGGTATTCTACAGCTCAGATACAGAGCTTGCTTCAAGGTATCCAACATACATCACAGAGACTTCAAAGAAGGAGATGTCTGCTCTTAAGGTTCTCAGAGAGATGCAGTCAAAGACCTGGACTCCTAACATTGGTGCTGGTACAATGCCTACACCTAATGCAGATGTCAGAAGATACTATGAGCAGTCTCTTGCTGAATTCCTCACAGGCTCAAAGGCTCTTACTCCAGATAACTGGCAGAAGTTCCTTGACCAGTTCAATTCTATTGGTGGTAAGGCTTGGAATGACAGCGGTGTTGCTTGGATGAAGGACAACAATCTGATTCACTAATCTGATTCAGGATATTCTCTATTGCCGCCTTTCTTATGGGAGGCGGTAATGTTTTGGAAATAATAAGGAAAAAGAAAATGTCAGATAAGCTTCCGCTTTCACTTCAGATGACAAAGAGCGTTGGAAAGCGCTATCGTCCAGGAATGATGAAATGGCACTACGAGCATGGTCTTGTGCTGTTTGCTTCTCTTAAGGCTGCAGAGCTTCATAATGATCCGACTATCTATCCATGGGTCTATTCAATGTATGATTGTCTTATCGGAAAGGATGGGACAATAGCCACTTATAGAGAAGGTGAATTCAATCTTGATCAGATTAATGCTGGAAGAGCACTGTTCACACTTGAGGATAAGAGCGGTGAGAATAGATTCAGGGAAGCTGAAGACCGTCTTAAGAGCCAGCTTATTCACCAGCCAAGATGCCTAAATGGCGTCTATTGGCATAAGGAGATCTATCCTTGGCAGATCTGGCTTGATGGCCTTTATATGGAAGGACCCTTCAATGCTGAATATGCAGTCCGCCATGATGATAAGGATGCTCTTGATGATGTGATAAACCAGCTAGAGATCACATATAATACACTTAAAGATGAGAAGACTGGTCTTCTTTACCATGCATATGATGAATCCAGAGGTCAGAGATGGTCAGATGAGAAGACAGGTCTTTCTCCTCATTTCTGGTCACGTTCTATCGGATGGTATCTGATGGCTGTGATTGATGTGCTTGATTTCACGCCTGAAAATCA
This sequence comes from uncultured Spirochaetales bacterium, assembly GCA_934271365.1. GTDB lineage: Bacteria > Spirochaetota > Spirochaetia > Sphaerochaetales > Sphaerochaetaceae > Ornithospirochaeta. The sequence goes on along the minus strand of CAKQRI010000009.1, from coordinate 6,741 downwards.
CAAGAAGAGAAGCATCCTCATTGATATTGTAAGGAAGCTTTCTGCTTCAATCATTGCATTCCAGGATGAGAGCGGGCTATGGTATCAGGTCCCAGATCTTCCGGATAGGGAAGGCAATTACCTGGAGACATCCGGCTCTTCTATGTTTGCATATTCCTATCTCAAGGGTGTAAGGCTTGGTTATCTCGATTCTTCTTTCAGGGAATATGGTCTTAAGGCAATAGACGGAATTAAGAGACTGTACCTGACGGATGATAATGGAGAGCTGCACCTCGGCGGAATATGCTCTGTTGCAGGACTTGGTGGAAATCCATATAGAGATGGTTCATTCAAGTATTATATAAAGGAAAAGATTGCAACTGACGACTTCAAGGGCGTCGGACCATTTATCCTTGCACTCACAGAAAGCGAGAGATAAGCAATTCTGATGCAGAAATCAGACAGCAACAGGCTATCCTGTTGCTGTTTGTTGTTTCTATGCTGATTGCTGATTTTTAATCAATTAGGTTATTTTGTTTAATTATAATGATTAATTGAAATCCATAGCATCCTCTTCTCTGATTCTTTAATTTGACAGCTGTTGATAGTGAAGCTAGAATCAAAAGTAATGGTAAAACTCTCTGAGGAGGAAAACAATAATGAAGAAACTATTTACAGTTTTAGTAGTGCTTCTTCTCTCTGTTGCGCTTTTCGCACAGGGATCTAACGAGGCAGCTAGTTCAAATAAGGCTGCTGCAAAGCTTAAAGCCGGTATGGTAACAGACTCTGGTACTATTGATGACCGTTCTTTTAACCAGGGAACATGGGAAGGCGTTAAGAAGGCTGCTGATGAGCTTGGCCTCGAGTCAACATATCTCCGCCCATCCGGAACAACTACAACTGATTATGTAACAGCAATCTCTGATCTCTATGATGCTGGTTATAGATTCATTGCTTGTCCTGGATATCTCTTTGCTGAAGCTGTATCACAGTGCCAGGAAATGTACAAGGATCTCAAGCTTGTCATTATTGATGATTCCCTTTCTGCAGGTATTGGTGCAAATACAGTAGCTGTAGTATTCAAAGAGCATGAATCAGGATTTCTTGCCGGCATTGCAACAGCTCTTAAGCTTGGTAAGGGATCAGTAGGTTTTGTTGGCGGACTCGAGATTCCAGCTGTACAGAAATTCAACTGGGGCTTCCAGCAGGGCATAGCATATGCTAACAGCAACCTTGGAACAGATATCGCTATGGATCCATCTAACTTTGTTTATTCAGGATCATTTGCAGATCTTGCTCTTGGACAGCAGCTCGCAACAGCAATGTATAACAAGGGTGTAAATGCAATATTCGCAGCAGCTGGTGGTACAGGTGTTGGCGTAATCAATGAAGCTAAGAACAGAAGGCTCTCAGGCCAGGACGTATGGGCTGTAGGTGTTGATGTTGACCAGTATTCTGTTGGCGACATGGGAAATGGCCAGTCCTGTATTCTTACATCAGCAATGAAGGACGTTGCAGGTGTTGCTTATGATATGGTCAAGGATGCTGTTTCTGGCTCATATAAGGGTGGACAGCTTCTTACTCTTGGCGTTCCAGAGGGAAGAGCAGGAATCCCTGCTTCTAACCCGAACCTGACTCCAGAGATTGAGGCTAAGGTAGCTGAGGTTGCAGCACTTGTTAAGAGTGGTGCTGTTAAGGTTCAGGATACAGCTGACGGACTTATCAAATAAGATAAAAGCTAATTGAATTCGGAGGGCCGCCTTCTTTCTGGGCGGCCTTTTGAAAAAGTGAAGACAATGCGGTTTTCGCACTCATTGGAGAAAGAATGAGTCACGTAATTGAAATGATCGGTATCAGGAAGGAGTTTCCAGGTATCGTAGCCAATGATGATATTACACTGCAGGTAGAAGCTGGAGAAATCCATGCAATCCTAGGTGAGAATGGAGCAGGTAAGTCAACATTGATGAGCATTCTCTTTGGCCTTTATCAGGCAGATAAGGGAGTCATAAAGGTAAGAGGGAAGGAAGTCTCTATAAAAAATCCTAATGATGCTTTTGATCTTGGCATCGGCATGGTTCACCAGCACTTCCAGCTGGTCCATAACTTCACGGTTGCAGAGAATATAATTCTCGGAAAAGAAGGCAGTTTTGTGTATGATATCAAGTCTGCCAGTAAGAAAATCAAGGAAATCTCAGAGAAATATGGCTTATCTATTGAGCCTGATATGGTAATAGAGGATATTACAGTTGGCATGCAGCAGAGAGTAGAGATTCTCAAAATGCTTTACCGTGATGCAGATATCCTAATCTTTGATGAGCCTACAGCAGTTCTGACTCCACAGGAGATTGATGAGCTGATGGATATAATGAGGAATCTTGCTAAGGAAGGTAAGTCCATCATCCTGATCACGCATAAGCTTGAGGAGATTAAGGCTGTAGCAAGACGCTGCACTGTAATAAGAAGGGGCAAATTCATCGGTGTTGTTGATGTTGCATCGACAAGCGCTGAGGAGATGGCAGCTATGATGGTAGGCCATCCGGTCTCTTTCAAGGTTGAGAAAGCACCTTGCAGGCCTAAAGAACCTATCCTTGAGCTTTATAATCTCAATATAAAGAATAACAAAGGTGTGCTGGGAGTGAAGGATTTCTCTCTTGAGGTTCATTCCGGAGAGATTGTCGGCATCGCAGGCGTTGATGGCAATGGTCAGAGTGAGCTGATTGAAGCAATAACAGGCTTGAGAAAGACTGAATCCGGTAAAATCGTCTTCCTTGGAAAGGATATTACAGATCTATCAATCAGGGAACGCAATGATATGGGACTTGGACATATCCCTGAAGACAGGCAGAAGCGCGGTCTTATCCTATCGTCTCCTCTGACAACAAATATGGTAATAAAGGAATTCGATAAAGCTCCATTCAGCAGAAAAGGCGTGCTGAATAAGGATGAGATAAGAAAATATACGGAGAATGTGATCAGCCATTTTGATGTGCGTTCTGGCGAAGGGCCAGACAGCCTTGCTGGAAAGCTTTCTGGAGGAAATCAGCAGAAGGCTATAATAGGCCGTGAAATCTCTGCAGATCCAGAGCTTCTGATTGCAGTTCAGCCTACACGAGGCCTTGATGTCGGTGCAATAGAATTCATCCATAAGGAGCTTGTCTCACAGCGGGATAAGGGCAAAGCTGTTCTCCTTGTTTCATTTGAGCTTGATGAGATCTTCAATCTTTCAGATAGGATTGCAGTAATAAACTCAGGCCGCCTTATCGATATAGTAAGGACAGAGGATACAGATGTTCATTCAGTTGGTCTGATGATGGCTGGAATAAAGGCTGAAGGAGGAAGAAATGAGAAATAAAGAGATCAATAAGCCTCTTGAAGCAAGAAAGGCATCTCCTCTGCTTGTTTCGCTTTCTGCTGTTATCCTGGGCATTATTGCAGGTGGACTTCTTATTCTTGCTGTAGGAAAGAACCCTATAGAGGGATTTGATAGGATATTGTTCGGGGCATTCTCAAATAAGAGAAGAATCGGGAATACCCTTGGAATGGCAACTCAGCTTATTTTCATGGGGCTTTCCTTCTCTTTTGCCTATAAGACTGGCCTGTTTAATATAGGTGGATCAGGGCAGATGCTCATAGGTGGAATCACATGCACAATACTTGGGCACTATCTCCCTCTATCTATCCCTAAACCTCTTTATATAATCATAGTTTTGGTTGCAGCTATTGTCTCTGGTGCTGTCTGGGGACTTATATCAGGATTCCTTAAGGCAAGATTCAATGTGCACGAGGTAGTATCCTCAATAATGCTTAACTGGACAGCATACTGGATTGTATATGACTGCATTCCGCGCTATGTGATTGATCCGACTATCGTGGTAAAGTCAAAGCCTCTGAATTTCAATCATACGCTTGGTCTCAGATGGCTTCAGAAGCTCACCGGAATGTCTACGCTCAATCTTGGCCTGCTGTTTGCAGTAATCGCATGCATTGTAATCTGGTTCATTCTGGATAAGACCACGCTTGGATTCAATCTCAAAGCTGTTGGATCAAACAGATTCTGTGCAGAATATGCAGGAATCAAGGTCAATAGATCGATAATGGTAAGCATGGCGATTGCGGGAGCTCTTGCAGGGCTCGCAGGCCTTTCTTACTATTGTGGTTACTCGAATATAATGGAAATGGGCAAGATGCCTAATGAAGGATTCGATGGAATAGCAGTGGGCCTCCTTGGCAACTGCTCTCCAATCGGAGTCTTCTTCAGTGCAATCTTCTTTGGCGCGCTTAAGATGGGAAAGGGCTCACTTGCAGCGACGGGTATCCCTACAGAGCTTGCTGATACGATTATTGCAGTAATCATATACTTCACAGCAACAAATGTTATAATCGCATCCTTCTGGAATAACATGTTCAAGAACTCTTATGAGAAGAAGGAAGAAGCTATACGCATTGCAATGGAAGAGGATTCTATAGATAAGCCTATAGAGTCACTTTATAGCAAAGAGCGTAAAGCGCTTATCGCAAAGGGAAAGGCTCTGATTAAGAGCAGAAAGGAGGGTAAGTGATATGAGCGAGATTTGGAGTATTATCCAGATAATCATCCCAGGTGCTATTGCATATACCATGCCTCTCCTGATGGGCTCACTTGGAGGTCTTTATTCAGAGAGAAGCGGTGTCACCAATCTATGCATAGAGGGCCTTATGCTTTTCGGATGCTTCTCTTCAGCGGCGACGATTGTTAAGCTTCAGGCTGCAGGCATTGGCTATAATACAGCAATTGTAATAGGAATTCTTGTTGCAATGGCTGCATCTACGCTTCTTGCTTTTCTGCATGCTTTGGCGGCCATTAATCTTAAAGCAGATCAGACAATCTCCGGAACAGCAATCAACATGCTATCTTCTGCTCTTTCCCTGTTCCTTGCTCAGACAATAACAGGAAGTGGCAATATAACAGTTGTAAGAGGTGTAATCAGACAGGACGTTCCGCTTCTGTCAAAGATTCCTTTCATCGGTCCCCTGTTCTTTTCCCAGACGTACTGGACTACATGGATCTGCATCCTTATATGGGGATTGTCATGGTTCCTGCTTTATAAGACAAGCTTCGGCCTGAGGCTCAGAGCCTGTGGAGAGCATCCTTCAGCAGTTGCATCTGCAGGAGTCAATGTGCATAGAATGCGCTATATAGGAGTTCTCGCATCAGGCCTCCTTTCTGGCCTTGGCGGTGCAGTCATCCTCATTACATATGCAGGTGAATACAATGCAGGTGCTGGAATAAACGGACTTGGATTCCTTGCCATTGCTGCTCTTATATTCGGGCAGTGGAAGCCTCTTGGAATTCTTGGTTCAACCGCATTCTTTGGACTCTGCATGACTATAGCGAATATGGGCAGGGTAATTCCTGGCGTTGCCAGCATCCCGACGGGCGTCCTTGGCGCATTCCCTTATGTTGCAACGCTGATTGCGCTTATATTCTCTTCCAAAAAGAGCTCTGCGCCTCTTGCATCCGGTGTGCCATTCTAGGATCAAGACAGCCTCTGACATTATATACCAGAGGCTGCTTTCAATTTTAAATGAAAAAGCTCCCTGTTCAAAAGCTGAAATTGGGAGCTTTCCTGCAATTTTGCATCTGGATAGAGTTTTATGCTGTTGGCATCTTAAGGATAATGCCAAGGATTGCAGCAATGAATATCCACAGCGTTGGTGATATCTTCTTGAACTTGAGCATAAGAGCAATGAATATAGCGAAAATTACTGTTTCAGGGATTCTTATTGAGCTGCCAGAGAGCAAGGCTACTTTATAAACACCCCATGCAGCATATGCAATGAGTGCTATTACGATTGCTCTCAGTCCATAGAATGCCCACTTCACATACTTGTTTTCCTTGAACCTATCTAGGATGCCTGCAATCAGTATTATTATAATGATTGATGGTGCTATTTCACCAAGAGTTGCTACGATTCCTCCTAATATTCCACCGATTGGCGAAGAGAATGTGATCTGGCCGACTTTGTTTCCTATGTATGTGGCCATGTTTATGCCCATAGGTCCTGGCGTTGATTCAGATACAGCAATCATTGTTGAGATATCCTGCATCGTGATCCATTCAGGGTGCGTCTCACTCAGATTTACTAGGAAGGGAAGTGTTGCAAGTCCACCTCCGATTGCGAAAAGGCCTACTTTGAAGAATTCGAAGAATAAAAGAAGTAATGTCATTTTGCCTCTCCTTTCTTTGCCTTAATTGCTGATACCGCAATTCCTATGAGAATAGAACCGACTACAAACAGAATAGGGGATAGATCGAATAGGATCATCAGCAGAAATGATGCAACTGCAAGAATCGCGGTTATATAATCAACAATCGATTTCTTTGCAAGCTTGATTACACTCACTGTAATCAGTGCTGCAACTGATACCTGTATCCCTGAGAGAGCATACTGCACGTATACATTGGACTGGAAGATTGCCAGGATGTTATAAATGATTGATATGATGACAATAGATGGAAATACGAGGCCGAGTGTTGCTATGATTCCACCGATTATTCCCCTTGTCTTATATCCTATGAAGGTTGCTGTGTTCACGGCGATGATTCCTGGCGTGCACTGTCCTACAGCAAAGTAGTCAAGAATCTCTTCATCTGTGCACCATTTGTTCTTCTCTACAACTTCTCTCTTGGATTTATATTAAAATAGTAGACATGAAACAAGAAGGCAATATAATGAATAAGTGGACAAAGAGAAGGAGTCGTGGAAATGGGATACACACCG
>CAKQRI010000008.1 GCA_934271365.1 uncultured Spirochaetales bacterium | reverse complement strand
ATCTGAATCATCGTCGTCATCTGAATCGTCGTCGTCATCTGAATCGTCGTCGTCATCAGAATCGTCGTCATCATCAGAATCGTCGTCATCAACTTCGTAAATGTTGTCAGTAAAAGAATCTTCTTTTTCTATTATTACAATATTGATATTATTTGCTGTTGCAAGAGATAGTCTTTCATAAACAGTGTGCTCTGTCTTTTCTTTCCATTTTGTATTGTGGCCAGATGCATCTATTTCTATAGTCCCATGCTCTTTTAGAAATCCATCATGCTCTGCTTTTATTGCGAGATCAGCTGCCACATTTTCAACTTTTTTCATGTGCGGATTAAAGCCATCAATGAGAACATTTCCATCCTCATTCAGGGCCTCTATCTTGAGTACATGATTCATCCTGTTGACTGTCAATTCAACACTTGGATTAATGCTTATTCTTACAGCACCTACAGGATAGAAGAACATCTGCCATGAAAACAGCATTATCGCAATAATTGATGTCAAATAGACTTTCAATCTAGCTAGAAATACTTTCCAGAATGGTATTCGGTCTTCATATCTGAACTCTATTATATTATTGGTCCTATCTCCTGCTTGATAGCCAAGGTTTGCCGCTTTTACAATTCTGCCATTGCTTTCAAGCACTATAGCATATGATTCATGAACTTCTAGGATAAGATATTCAGATTCTTTCATTTTCTATCATCCTCAGCTGGCACAGGTGTCCGCGTATAATCACAAATCCATTAGTGAATGCCAGAAATATTCCAACAAGATATTTGCGGTGCCTTTCAATTGTCTTTCTGTCGAGGCGCCCATGTTTTAGCAATCTTGAAATCGGTAGTCTCTTCTTCTGTATGAGTAGTTCTAGAATATCTGGATTGCTTCTTGCATATTCCAATGCACTTAAGCACGTATCCATTGTCCTTTTCTGCCTAGGAGCATTTTCTGCAATTTCTGAGAGAGTAAGGTCATATTCAGACAGTGTCTTCTGGAAATCCTCTATCTCTAGTCTAGTACATTCTTTCTCATGTATGTATTCAATTGAGCTCCTTTCATCTTCTATTAAATCCAGAAGCGTTTTTTCATTATCATCATGAACCTTATCATCAAGTGAGAGGTCTTTTTCTTTGTTCTCATTTCTTCTGAAGTAGTCTATTAGCCTATTTCTGATATAGATCTTAGCAAGAGAAAAGAATGCTCCTTTCTTCACATCGTAGTTCATCAGTGCTTCATAGAAAGCAAACATCGCAATGGAAATCCTATCATTTATATCATAATGATCATCTACTATACCGAAACCCAAGGCTTCACTCCTGATGAAAGGTGTATATTTCTCAATGAATACATCAGTTTTTTTAGGACTTTTCTTAGCTTCTGCAATCTCCATCAGAAGTTCTATATCTTTCAGCACCTTTATCTCTCTCTAGTAGTTTACGTATTATTTCCTATGCAATCAGGGGTATTTAATTATAAGTAGTATTATATTTTCGAATATAAGAAAAGAGTAAGCAAAATCTGATGAATAATGAATAATCGAGAAGTTGTTGGATAAGAATATTCTGACGAAATATACCAGCTGCTGTGAGGTTTCCAGATTTTGATAATTCTAAGCTTCTTTTATTCTTTTTATCATGCCATTCATAATCCAGCATGTCTTACATAGCATCAGAAGAATAGCCTTATTTTTTAACTTCTTGAATGAACTGAAATTATTGAATTAAGAATCTGTGTATGCTGTGTTCTCAATTAGCCTTAATGATACAATAAAACCTGATTTGGAATCCTTGTTTGAATTAAAGGAATATGAAAAATTCTCTCCATATTTAAGTTGTAGACGCCTTATTATATTGGCAAGGCCTATATGGTTTTCTTTGAAATCTTTTTGCTTGATTCTATTCTGAATCTCCTTTTTCTGCTCTTCTGTAATTCCAATGCCATTGTCGCAGACAGAAATAACTGTTTCATTAGCAGTGCTTTCTGCCTTTATCTTTATTATTAATGGAGTGCTTAGCCGTTGTGCGTTATGCTGTATAGAGTTCTCTATTAAAGGCTGTAGTATTAGTTTTGGAACTTCTATGTTAAGGCTCTTTTCATCTATATTCCATTGGAACTCTATTTGGCTTTGGAATCTGTCATGCATCAGCTCTGTATAATTTTTTGTAGCCTTTATTTCCTGCCAGAGAAGAACAGACTGGTCTGGAGATCTGAGAGAGTATTGAAGAAATCTGGAAAGATGCTCGATCATGCTATTTGCATGGCATGGCGCTTTTACTGTTTTAAGAATCTCAAAGTCAATCATCTGCAGCGTGTTAGATAGGAAATGGGGATTAATCTGATATTGCAGTGCTGATAGTTCTTGGACTTTAAGCTCCATTTTCTTCTCATTAAGCGCAATTTTCATGTAGTCATTCTGCAGGAATGTTTTAATCAGATGGTTTGTTATGTAACCATAGACATCATTTCTATAAGGTTTGGTTCTATCAGTTATGTGGCTGTTTGATGAATTCTTTAATAGTGTGATTATGTCATTGATTCTGTTTGTCATCCTATATGAGCAATATATGGATGCCGATAACGATATAATAATGCAGATGACTGATATGATAATTGTTACAAGGAGCAGGTTATATTCATAGCTGAATAATTCCTTATTGGGGATTATTGATGTCAGAAGGCAATTGTAGTTATCAATCTGAGTGGAAAACAGAGTGCTGTTTCTTTCATTTATGTCTATATTGCGGGAACTGGAAGCTATGATATTGTCATTATCTTTAGTTAAGAGCATCTTCTGTCCTTTTGTTATGGACATGGAACTGAGCATTCTCTCGAAATAAGACGCATTTATATTTATAGCAACAATATATCCTTTTGAATTCTGCTCAGTTATTGTTATCGTATCATAATAATGTCCTGCAATATGCCTGCGGAATATATCATTCTGTGCTATGCTTTGCACGTCTTCTATCCATGTTTTATCTGGGGATGTGCTTATATGGTATATATTCATCTGGTTTGTTATATAGGCATTCTTGCTGTTTGGCAGATAAACATAAATGGATTCAATATAATCTCTTGTATTAACAATTGCATTCATCTGCTGAGCTATCTGCTTGCATGTCAGAAATTCAATGTATGAACCTATATATCCTTCTATATCAGACTCAAAGGTCTGCATTAAAGCATAGCTTGAAACTGAAGAATCAATAATGTTCATTATCTTTGATGTATCATTGAACAGCAGATTCACATTTTCCTTGATCAGGTTAAGTGAGGTTAGAGTAGAAGATTCCATGTTTTTTCGCTCATTTGGAATCAGAATAAAAGAGAAGGCTGCATATAGAAGAAGCAGAGGCAGAAGGCTAATGCTGAGAAATTGTATAAATAGTTTCTGAAAATGCTTTCTGATCAGTTTGTCCTGGAACAGTTTTTTCATAGTTTGTCCTTAAGATATGCAGCGAGTGCCTTGTTGAAAGATGGAATGTCTTGGTAACCAATTGCTTCTGCTGTAGCTTTTTTATCAGCACCCTTTTCCATAAGAGAAACAGCTAATGCCATTTTCTTCTCTATTAGAACTTCTGAGAATGTCCTGCCGGTTTCCTTATGAAATAAAAGGGATAGGTGATTAGGGCTTATTCCTAGTTCAAGTGCTATTGCTTTTATTGTTGCTGTTGATATGTTTGAATCAATATATTTAATTACATAATCAGATATGTGCTCTGCTGTCATCTCTTTCGGCTTAGGTGCAGTAAGGCTGGCAATTGCATCATAAATCTCAGAAACAGAAATGGGTTTTACGAAGTATCTTTTCACACCATAATGCATTGCTTTTACTGCTAGGGAAAATTCGCTATATGCAGAAAGAATGAATAGATTTGTTTTCTTATTCGTTTCATTAATTGATTTAAAGAATTCCAGTCCATCCATTCTCGGCATTTTTATATCAGAGATTATGAGAAAGGGATTATCAGATTCAATTCTATTAAGTGCAGACTCTGCATCAGAGAATAAAATCGGATTATTGAATCCAAGTTTTTTCCAATCAATTAGCATTGAAAGGCTCTCTCGTATATAAGCTTCATCATCTACTATGTATGCATTCATATGTGTTTCCTGTAATCTGTTGGGCTTTGCTTGAAATATGAGAGAAAGGCACGTGTGAAATTATTTGAATTTGTATATCCCAGAGCTTGGGCAATTTCAAATATCTTTATTCCAGTAATATCAAGCATCTCTTTTGCTTTGTTCATTTTTATCTCATTTACAATATGCTGAATAGAGTGATTGAATTCTGCATTAACCCATTCTTTCAGTGCTTTTTCTGAAACCTGGAAATGTCCAGATGCTTCTTTAATGGAAAATGAAATGATATTCTTTCTGATATAATCATCAAATGCTTTCCTGGTGAGATTCTCGGAATCAGCATCTTCTATTTCTTCTAATTTCTGATGGAGCGATTTAAAACATTCTATTATTTCATTATAGGAAATGGGTTTTACCAGATAATCATAGGCCCCATACTCTATTCCTTTCTGAGCATACTCAAAATCATCATATGCAGATAAGAGGATTATTGAGATGTCTTTGTTTATTTCCTTTATTCTTCTTGTCAGCTCCAGCCCATCCATGATCGGCATTCTGATATCTGTAAGAATCACATCTACTTTCTCTGATGATGCATAAGATAGAGCCTTTAATCCATTTTCAAAAACTCCTTTTACAGAAAAGCCTAGTTCTGACCATGGGAATAAATCTGAAAGATTGGACCTGATAGCCCATTCATCATCAACTATAATGAGTGTATATTCTTTTCTCATAAGAATAATTATAAGCATTCCAATTGGATTTGCTGAAAAAAAAAGGAGATATGAAATAAATGAAGAAGACGGAAATAACACAGAAAAAAGGGTATAGTACTTTGCTTTCTTCAGGTTATTGGAAAATTGCTATAAGCAATTCTGAAGAAAAGGAGATAGTTAAGGATATATCAAGGCATTTAGAGACAGATGAGTCGTTCATCTTATTGGAAGGTTCTGGATATATCATTACAGCAAAAGAAAAAGAAGGAAAGCTATTGTTTGATTGGCATGAGATTTCTCCAGGTGTTATTTATACAGTGGAAAAGAATGAATGGCATGTTCATAAATGGGATGAGAATACTAAAGTTCTTATCATAGAGAACTCTGATACTTCTGATTTGAATTCAGATAAATACATATTAACGGAAGAAGAGAAAGCCTTTTTAAATAGCATTTGATGATATTTTTTCGTAGCATCACCATGTTGCTGGCTTTTTTTAATGGCCTTTAGAATTTTAGATGACGAAAAAAGGAGAGTAAAAATGAAAAAGACTATTATTGTTCTTTTAGCATTGATGCTGGCAGCTTTGCCGGTCTTTTCTACAGGTTCATCTGAAAAAGCAGCTGATTCAGGTGTGAAGGCTATACGTGTGTCTTGGTGGGGAGGTGATGCAAGGCATAAGGCCCTTCTGAATGTTATTGATGCATTCGAGAAGGCAAATCCAGATGTGAAAGTAGAGCCAGAATATTCTGCTTTTGCTCAGTATAGAGATAAGTTTACAATCCAGCTTACATCTGGCGCAGCTCCTGATGTAATGGCTGTTGATCAGCCTTGGTGTGATGCAATTGTTAAGCAGGGTGATTTCTTCCTGGATCTTAATGCTTATAAATCTGAGCTTAAGCTTGATTCTTTCGACTCATCCATGATTGATAATTACAGTATTTTCAATGGAAAGACATTATTCCTTCCTGCTGGTATTAATGGCATGGGTTCCCTGGTTGATGTTGAGATGCTTTCAAAGTATGGATTTGATATCAGCAATAAGGATTTTACATGGGATGATTTATTTGAACTTGCTGCAAAGGTCCAGGCTGATGATCCAACAAATTATCTTTGCTGCGTAGATAGCAAGCAGGCAGCTTTATATTATGCCCGTGTTTATCTCAGACAGCTTACAGGTCGCCAGCTGATCAATGATGATGGTACTATGGGATGCAGCAGGGAAGAACTTGCTAAGGCTTTCGAGCTTGTCGACAGATGCTATAAGGAAAAGGTATTCCAGCCAATTCAGGAAAGTGCAGTATACAATAATACAATGACACAGAATCCTACATGGCTTGATCGTAAGATGTTTATGATTCTCGGAAGAACTTCTGTGATGACTGAGACAGCTAGCCGTAGGGCAGTTGATGGTAAGCCAACTACTACAGGGTATGTTATGCCACAGCTCAGAGGTGAGAAGGAAACCGGAATAGAAGTAAGACCTTCCTGCTTATACGCAATTAATAAAAGCACTGCTAATCCAGATGCTGCTGTTCGCTTCCTTGCATTTATGCTGACATCAAAGGAAGGTGCAGAGTATATCGGCTCTAACTATTCTGTACCTGCAAGGGAAGAATCAAGAGCCTGGGTATCAGGAGTTCTTGATCCTAGTGCTGTTGAGAATGTTGAGTATTCTCTCGCAAATGCAGGCTCTAAGCTGAATGACTGGTCATCAAATTCTGAAGTAGAAGCACTCTTTACAGAAATTATGGAGAAGATTGCTTATGGTCAGTATAAGAATATGCTAGAGGCAGCTGATGAGACAATCTCCAGAATCGGAATGATTGTCAGTGCCAAAAACTAGCAGCTTAATTCAATCCTTTAAAAGAGGGAGTGTATAGTTCATTCCCTCTATATTCAAACTCATTGAGGTTCTTATGAAATGTGATAAGAAGACCAAAAGCCTGAAGGAAAAGGGCCGATGGACTGGTTTTTTCTATGTGCTTCCATGGCTGATTGGATTTCTTGTATTCCAGCTTTATCCATTTATAGCATCATTCGTTTATTCTTTTACTAATTATACACTTCTTAATAAACCAGCTTTTGTTGGAGTTAAGAACTATGTAAGGTTGTTTGTAATTGATAAGCAATTCCTTTCTTCCATGGGAATTACTGGGTTATATACTCTCATGGCAATTCCACTTAAGATTGCGATTGCCCTTGTTATTGCTATGATTCTTAATTCCAAGGTTAGAGGAATAGGTATATATAGATCACTATATTATCTGCCATCAATACTTGGAGGATCTGTTGCTGTATCTGTGTTATGGCGTGTGCTCTTCATGCATGATGGTATAATAAATCACAAGCTGTCACTTCTGCATATTCCTCCAGTGGACTGGCTGACAAATCCACGGATTGCACTCTGCACATTGTCTCTGCTTCAGGTATGGCAGTTTGGATCAGCAATGGTTATCTTCCTTGCCGCACTTAAGCAGATTCCTAAAGAGCTGTATGAAGCAGCTGAAGTAGATGGAGCATCTAGCTGGAAGAGATTCTGGAAGATTACCCTGCCTCAGGTTTCATCTGTTCTGTTCTTCAATCTCATTATGCAGACAATTCAGGCTTTGCAGAATTTCACAAGTGCATTTGTAATCACAAATGGTGGTCCAATGAAGAAGACGTACATCATTGGAATGAAGCTGTATGATGATGCATTCAAATATTACAACGTGGGATATGCTTGCGCCGAATCTTGGATTCTATTCATGGTCATTCTCATTCTGACACTTCTTGTATTCAAGTCATCTTCAGCATGGGTATATTACGCAGACGAAGGAGCTAAAAAATGAGAAATCAGTTAAAGAAAAGCATATGGAGACATATTATTCTGATAATTGTAGGAATGATTCTTCTGTACCCTGTGGCATTCATGATCTTCGCAGCCTTTAAGGATTCAAATGAGGTTTTCACATCACTTAGCATTTTTCCTGAAAAGTATCATTTTGAGAATTTTGCTAATGGATGGAAGGCTGGGGCTTCTAGATCTATTACATTCACAAATTATTTTATTAATACATTCACATTAGTTATTCCTACTGTATTCCTGACTGTAATCTCATGTACTCTCGTAGCATATGGATTTACACGTTTTTCATTCCCTGGAAAGAAAATACTTTTCCCAATAATGATATCTACATTAATGCTTCCAAATACAGTAATAATAATACCTAGGTTCATGCTTTTCAAAAGTCTGGGATGGCTTGATACATATTATCCATTCTATGTTCCTGCGCTTTTTGCATGTTATCCATTTTTCATATTCATGATTATCCAGTTTATGAGAAATATTCCGATATCTCTAGATGAATCAGCTAAGATGGATGGCTGTTCATCTCTTAGGACGCTTTGGAGCATTCTGATGCCGCTTCTTAAGCCATCAGTTTTCTCTGCAGGCTTATTCCAGTTCCTCTGGACATGGAATGATTTCTATAATCAGCTGATTTTCATCAATAAACCAAAGAAGTTCACTATTGCGCTAGGCCTTCGCCTTGCAATTGATTCATCAACTGAAACTGTCCAGTGGAATGAAGTGATGGCAATGTCTGTATGTTCAATAATACCTTTGTTCCTTCTCTTCTTCTTCTGCCAGAAATATTTTGTGGAAGGCATGGCGTCTTCTGGAATAAAGGGGTAGTAACATGAGTTTGCTTTTTAGATTATCGGGTAAGAATCCTGCAAAGCCTGAAGTGGCAAATGGAAACAGCAGTCCTAATTTCTTAAGGGATGTAGATTCAATTCATGATGACAGATTCGGATCTGTTCTCAGATGTAAGCCGACTCAGCTCTTAGCTTACTGGGCTCCAGGCAATATTTATGCAGAACGTGGTTCGCTGTCTTTTTTCTGGAGAAGCCGAGAAGAGCTTGGAGAAACAGAATTTCCATTATTCCGCGTATCATTTGCAGATCATAGCAGCTGGGATGCGTTGTTCATAAGGATTGATTATAATGGATCAGGCATAGATGCTTTTGTTACAGATATCAATCTGTCAAGGCTTAGGATAAGCTATTCGTTCCCTGCTATTCCAGATAAAGATGATTGGACACATATATTGTTTTCATGGGATGAAAATTCAGGCGTCACTTTATATATCAATGGTGAAAAAGCAGGGGAGATAAAGCAGAAGGCACTGCTTTATTCTGCACTTGATCAGTTTGGCACCCATTCAAGAATAATCAGCAATGCTCAGGTTCAGTCAAGCTATAACTATATGAGAACCGGAGATTTTGCGGAAATAAGAATTTATGATAGGGCTGTTACTGATAAAGAAGCCAAAGCGATAGCTGAAAACCGTGATATAGATGTGCCATCTATTCCGGATAGAACTCTTTCTGAGATAAAGGATGAGTGGTTTGATAGGTATGGTTTTGATGAAGATGCAAAGCCTTACTTTCTATCACAGAGAATGAATATAATCAGAAAGGTAGAAATCCATGATGCGTGGGACCATAAAAGATGGTGGTGGAAGGCAAATGATGGAATAAGAGAGACGACATGGCCTGGCGTTTACAACAGATCAAGGCTTCCTGGCAGGCTCGATTATTTCGTACTTCCAGACTGGGATTGCTATTCGCTATCAGGAAAGAAGATAAAGTTTGTCCCATTGAGAGATGAAGAATTCAATAATGTGCAGATTTCAGGGTCGGCTGCTGGTCATATGTCTTTTACTGGTGTAGGCGATGAGACTGTTCTTGATGTAAGACGAGAGAGTTCGGAGAGAAGCTCATTGAATCTCAAGGAGCCATTCAGAAATATTGATATAACATTTGAGAATGATCAGATTGAAGAGCCTATTGGAGACTTCAGCTTGTTCAATATACATCCAGGTGCAATAGAAGGAGAAAAACGCGAAGATTTCTATTTCTTAGAGAACGCATCTGGCGAAGACTATAGTGCAATGATAGGCTTTATAAATAAGCGGATGCTTCCAGATGAGGCTTTTACATTATATGGCTGCTCTGATCCAGTAAAAGTAAAAACGGCCCCATCTCTTCCTGTTGTGAATCTTCTTGCTAAGTACAGAACCGGAACAGAATGGGGTATGGATGGTGTGGAGATTACAATTCCTCCTGTTTCATCTTCTTCTGGCGAAGTTTTCTACAATGTGCAGATTAAGGATCCTCTCTGGCAATACAGAGTTCTGATGAATGTAAACTTCTCTGTTCTGGGAGATAAGGAAAAAGTCATCTTCTTTGATACAAGAGATAGGATTCTTCCTGTAGGAGGAACTCTTTATGTAACAATTGCTGCATCTGCAGATATCAGCTCAGAATTCCTTTCTGGCTTGAAGCTCTCTATTGTATATAAGAATAGGGAAGAGGCAAAGAAAGAGCATATTGCAGATAGATTTATACAGGTGAAGGATAACTATGCAAATCTTGTAGAGGAGAATCCATCCAATGAGCATTTCAATATGTTCAATAGATTCAAGGGAGATCTTCTTGATCTTCTAGCTGTGGATCCTGACAACAGGCTAGCACAGGAATATTACTTTGATAAGTTTAAGGAAAATGCCCCTGAATTCAAGCTTTCAAGATGTCCTGAGGGGGTTCCTGACTGGGCATGGCGCCAGACAGAATATATGAACTATGTCAAACGCTTCCTTAGATGGTGGATTGACAAGCGTCAGGTTTCAAATGGAGAGTTCGGAGGAGGTCTTTCTGATGATGGTGACCTGACAGCATGGTGTCCAGGTCCTGCTATTGCTGGCTGCATGCCAGATAAGATATCTGAATCCTTGAGACGGGAAATGGAAGCATTTTATGATCAGGGAATGTTTGCTAATGGATTATGTGCAATACAGACTGATCAGCTGCATACGCTTGAAGATGGAATCCAGGCTCTTGGCCAATGCCTTACTCTTTTCCCAACTGATCCATTATACATAGAGAGAGCTATGGAGAATGTAAAAGGCGCAGAGTTTGTGACTGGATATACAGATAAGGGACATAGGCATGTATTATCTGGTTATTATTCAGGGACAAGGATTGCTATGGAAAAGCCTTGGCGGTATTCAGCCTCTGATTCCTTCCATATCCTGCATCCTACATATATGCTTGCTCGGTACAATGGTTCTCCTGAGGCAAAGAAGCTTATCCTTGAGTTAGCAGATTCAATGCTTGAGCATTATTATGACGGAAGGCTGCATGTGCTTGTAGATACTGTAACAGAAGAAGACCAGGTTCATGAAAGGACTAGAGAATGGCATCTGTTCTACTGTGCTTATGATCTTACGGGAGATAAAAAATATCTTAAGCCAATATCTGATGAATGGTATAAGAGGCAGCAGGATAGACTTCCAGAGTCTGAAGCAGATGCCTTTGATTACACTGCAAAAAAATACGAAGCATTGATTAAGCAGGCTGATCTTAGACAGTACATTAATACAGATGCGCAGTTATGGGTTGACCGCTGTGTTATTGATGTGGGACCTATCCAGGAAGATAGATGCGGTGGAGTTGCACATGTCAGATTTGCTTTATATCCAAGAAATAATATCAGATGGACATTTATCAGTGGCTCTGAGTGTGATGTTGCAATATTGGTAAGATATGGGGAGAAAGATAAAGTAGAACTTGTGGCCTATAACCTATCAGATTCTCCAGTGAAGGCAAGAATGGATTATGATGGGCTAATCAATGGTGAATGGGTTCTTAAGCATGATGGTATAGAGAAAATGATACATGTTAATCGCTTTGAGAAAGGCGAGGTTATCTCATTTGAGCCAGGGTATAACAGGATTAGCCTGAATCTTGTGAAGAAAGAAGAGAATAAGAGAAAAGCTGATCTTGCAATGAGCGCAGGTGATATCATAATCAGGGATGACTGTGTGCGTGTTATGGTGCACAACATAGGTGGGGCAGAATCTGCATATGTCAGATTATCTCTCTTAGATGAAAATGGAATTGAGATAAGACATAATTTCATTCCTCCTCTTCCTGCACCTGATGATTTATATCCGAAGAAAATGGAGATTCCATTATGGACGCGTGGTATAGATCTCTCTAAATGCTCAATTGTCATAGATAAAGACCATGTTGGTGATGAGATGACAAGAGTGAATAACTGTGTATTTCTTTCGGAGGTGCTATGAAGCTGAGCTATACTACACTTTCTGTTAAAGATAAGAGCATCCAGGAAGCAATTAATATAGCAAACAGGAATAAGCTTGATGGAATAGAGCTGAGAGGCATGGCAGATAGCCATGTCTCATGCTCTTCCTCTTTTGGCTATGTATCGGATATTAAGCATATGCTAGCTGATGCAGGTCTTGCTGTTCCATGTCTGACAAGCTATGAGAAGCTGAATCATGAAAATAGAAGAGATGCCGAAAAGGATGCAGATTCTCTTCTTCATGTAATAGAGCTGGCAGATTATCTATCTGCTAAGACCATACGTGTATTCATGGGAAAGATTGATCCTTGTTCTGATATTTCAAGAATTGAAGCAAATAGAGCGCTGATTATGGAAAGGACAAAGGATTCTCCTGTTAAGATTGCAATAGAAACACATGATAGTGCTAGGACAGGCGCAGATTTGAATAGGATCTTGAAAGATGCTCCGGAGTGCTATGGTGTTTTGTGGGATATTATTCACCCATGGTACATGGGAGAGCCATATACCGAGACTTGGAATCTGATTGGAAAACGTGTTTTCCATATGCATATTAAGGATGTTTGTCAGAAACTGCCTGAACCAAAGCATGATTATTGTGAGATAGGAACTGGTGTAATACCAGTAAAAGAGATTGTGAATCATGGTATCAATAATGGATATAGTGGGTTCTTCTCATTGGAATGGGAACCTTCATCTCCCGGTTATGAAGGGATATCCTTTGAAGATTCAATCTCGAAATTTGTACCATTTATGAGGAGTTTTGAGAATGAGAATTGATTTTCATGAAGTAGAGCAGGTTTTGATTGAAAAGCTGGAAAAGCATGGATGCCCAGAAGATAAAGCAAAGGTTGTAGGGCATGAGATGGCAAGAAATTCATTGGAGGGAATCTATACCCATGGAATCAATAGATTTGCAAGGCTCATCAGGAATATCGATGAAGGTATAGTTAAACCTGAATCTGATGCAAAGCTGATCTCATCTTTTAATGCTTTGGAAAACTATGATGGCTGCTTAGGTCTTGGAATCATAAATGCAACCTTTGCAATGAATCGGGCTATGGAGCTGGCTTCACGTTATGGAATAGGAACTGTTGCTTTACGGAATACAAATCATTGGCTCCGAGCTGCTACATATGGCTATCAGGCCTGCGATAAAGGCTATGCTGCTATGTGTTTTACAAATACAATCCCTAATATGCCAACATGGGGAGCGGTTGATTCTAGAATAGGAAATAATCCTTTCATGATGGCATTTCCAAAGAAAGATGGACATCATATGGTTGTTGATAGTGCTATGTCACAGTTTTCATATGGGTCATTGGAGCTGGCTAGATTAGAAGGTCGAAAGATGCCGATTGATGCAGGATTTGATGATGCTGGAAATCTTACTAAAGATCCTGATAAAGTCATAAAGAGCCAGAGGATATTGCCTACAGGATATTGGAAAGGTGCTGCAATGTCCTTTATGCTTGACATATTTGCATCCGCTCTTTCCGATGGCAATTCTGTGGCGAAGGTTGGTACTCTAGAAGGTGATGAGCATGGTGTATCTCAGCTATTCATGGCAATAGACTATAGAAAAGTATCTCCAGAAAGTGATGTTGATGAGATTATTGATTTTGCTATTTCTGACCTGAAAAGCTCTAAGAAAGCAGATGGAACAAAAGAGATAATCTATACGGGAGAGAAGATGTATGAGATACGAGATGAGAATCTTAAGAATGGAATACCTGTAGATCCTGGAGTATGGGATACAATTCTATCATTGTGAAGTGATTGCTTTTTAGTCTGAGGTCTTCTTCCGGAAGGCCTTTTTTATCTTCTTTTTTCTTGACTAGGTGACTATGTGATGTATACTCATTGTATACAATAAGTATACATAAGAGGTGCAGATGAAAATCGTTGATTTACAGGTGTCGGCTTATCAGGGAAGGCATAGACGTCCATATTCAAATGGAAAATATACATATGCCACAACAGATATATGTATCTGCAGAGTGATAACTGGTTGTGGTATCGAAGGAATTGGATGGGCACATGGGACTGAAGTAGTTTACCATACGATGCTTAATTTAAAGCCTTATATACTTGGGCAGGATCCTTTCAATACTGAGCGTATATGGAATTCTATGTACCTGCCAAAGATATTTGGACGCAAAGGATTCGAAACAAGAGCGATTAGCGCAATAGATATGGCTATGTGGGATGTTATGGGAAAGGTTGCCAATAGACCAATCAGACAGCTTATGGGTGGTTATAGAGATGCAATTCCTGCATATATTGCTGGTGGTTATTATGAAGAAGGCAAAGGCTTAAAAGAACTTCAGAATGAGATGAGTGATAATATCAAAAAGGGTGCCAAAGCAATCAAAATGAAAATTGGTGCAGTCTCTGTTGCAGAGGATATTGAGAGAATTGATGCTGTCAGAGAAGCCATTGGCCCAGATTGCAAGCTCTTGGTTGATGCCAACAACGCTTATGACAGAATAACTGCTCTGAAAATGGGACGAGAACTTGATAAAAGAGATATTTTCTGGTTTGAAGAACCGCTTTCTCCTGATGATATTGAAGGATGTGCTGAATTAAGAAGAAGAATTGATACTCCGATTGCTGTAGGAGAAAACGAATATACGAAATGGGGATTTAAGGAATTAATCGATAGAGGAGTTGCAGAGGTCTATAATACAGATGCCCTAGTTTTAGGCGGCCTCACAGAATGGAAGAAGGTAGCAGATTATGCACAGGCATGTCATGTTCTTATTGCACCTCATGGAGATCAGGAGATTCATTCTCATCTAGTATCATCAATACCTAATGGCCTTATTGCAGAATATTACGATACGAATCTTAATTCGCTTTTGAATGCAATGTTCAAGACGCATATAAAGTTAGATGGAAATGGTGAGATTTCTGCCCCATCTGGTCCAGGTGTTGGAGTTGAAATCGATTTTGAAGCCTTGAAAGCCTTTCAGACTTATCCAAAGAATCAATAAACCAGTTTTACTGGAAAACAAAAGGAGAAAAGATATGAAACGCATCTTCACTTGTGTGGCTACTATTCTGTTAGCTGCTGGATTGGTATTTGCAGGTGGTACAGTAGAAAATGCAACTGCAGCTAGTAGCGGTGAACTTAAGGGAACCCTTAAAATCTGGTCAACATTGACTCAGAAAGAACGAGCTACTGAACTAGAAAAACTTGGAAAGCAGTTTGAAGCTTTGCATCCAGGTGTTGAAGTAGAGATTTCTGTTATGCCTTGGAGTGGTGTTCTAGATAAGCTTATGGCAGCTATTATGGCAGGCAATCCGCCAGATCTAACTGTCGTTGGACAGGGCACTCATCAGACTCTTTCTGAAAGCGGCGGTCTAGCAGAATTATCTTCTTTCATAGATAGAATAGGCGGTAAGGATTCGTTCCTTGGAACTAGCTTATCTGTTCTTGGATCAAGTACAGATGGTGGAATATATGCTGTTCCTCTGTATATAACACCTGTTGTTGCATATTACAGAGAAAGCTGGATTAAGGAAGCTGGAATAGAAAAGCTGCCTGAAAGCTGGGAAGAGTATTATGAGTTATGTAAAGCTGTTACAGATCCTGCAAAGAATCGCTATGGTTTTGGCATTCCTCTTGGTGA
Source organism: uncultured Spirochaetales bacterium (assembly GCA_934271365.1). Taxonomy (GTDB): domain Bacteria; phylum Spirochaetota; class Spirochaetia; order Sphaerochaetales; family Sphaerochaetaceae; genus Ornithospirochaeta. Next base: position 35,452 of record CAKQRI010000008.1, on the reverse strand, counting down.
AGGAAATCATGCTGTTAAGACTATCTGGTCATTTCTCCAGGGGAATGGTGTCAACCTTGTAAATGTTGACGCTAAAGGAAATTGGTATGTTGATATAGATGCAGAAGATAAAGCTGCCATGATTGAAACATACGACTATCTGTATAAGCTGGTGAAAGATTGTGCTCCTGCGGGTATTCTGAGCTATACCCAGGCAAATGTCAGAGAGCTTGTTGCGAATGGAACAATCATGTCTAGGATTGATACTCCGGAAATATATTACAATGTAATGAAGATATCCCCTGAATCCATAGATGATGTCAAGTATTTCCAGATTCCACCAAGAAAGACAAATTCTCAGTATATGGGGTGGGTCGGATTCTCTGTACCAGCAAAAGGAAACACAGAACTTGCTGAGGCATTCCTTGAATACTGTTATACAGGAGAGAACCTGCTTGATTTCTATCTAAGTTATCCATATGCAATGTTCCCAACTAAAGCTGATATATTCCATTCAGAGAAATATCAGGAAGGTCTTCCTGAAGTTCTGAAGCCTATGGTTCCGGATATGGCAGTGGAGATTCTATCTCATTCTGCTTCAATAGCTCTTGCTGCAGGACCTTTCCCTTATGCAGGAGAAGTAGAGCAGAGTGGTGTTCTTACGAATCCGTTTATAAAGATGTTCACTAATGGCATTACAGCAGAAGAAGCTGTTAATGAGGCTATTTCAGGATTGAACAATCTTTTCAGATAAGGAGATTTTCATGAAGAGAGATATTTCTAAGGGGGAAAAGAGAAATCTTGAAGATAGAATGGGGAGGCAAGGTCTTCTTCTTTATCTTCCAGCATTAGCTGTGATATTCCTGGTAATTGCTTTTCCTTTGTTTTATGCGTTGATAATGAGTTTTACAAACTATAAACCAACAATTAAACATGTATCATTCATTGGCTTAGATAATTATAAGCGCATTCTGAGTGACGTGAAATTCTGGAAGGCAATGGGAAAATCTCTCTTCTTTACTATCTGTTCGCTTTCGCTGCAGATTGTGCTGGGACTGGCAATGGCCCAGCTGCTGAATCACAAGAGGCTTAGATGTAAGATGTTTTTCAGGGGGCTTGCAATAACCCCATGGCTTATCCCAACTGTTTCTGTTGCATTGATTTTCAAATGGATGGTCAATGATTTGTATGGAATAATCAATTATATGCTTGTCAATATTGGAATCATTGATGAGCCTTATGCCTGGATGAGCCATGGATGGTCAGCTATGCTAATCCTTATTATAGCAAACGTATGGCGAGGCACCCCTCTCATGATAACAATGTTCTTAGCAGGTTTGCAGGGAATTCCTAATGATTATTATGAGGCAGCACTTGTAGATGGAGCAAATGCTTGGTATTCATTCAGAAAGATCACATTTCCACTTCTTCTTCCTGTTATCATGGTTTCAGGAGTCCTCAGATTCATCTGGACTTTCAATTTCTATGATCTTCCATGGGTAATGACTCAGGGAGGTCCTGCAGATGCAACTCAGACGACTCCTGTATATGCATACAGATCTGCATTCAGTGCCTATCGCTTAGGTGAAGGCTCTGCTGTCTCAATTATACTCTTCTTTGTGCTTATCTTATTTGCTCTTGTTTATTTCAGAGCAAAGAGAATGCAGGAAAAAATCTATAAGTGATTGGAGCTTGAATAATTATGAATAGAAGAAATAAAGAAAGAGCTAAAGATATTGGTGTTAATTTATTAGCCATAATATGTCTGATTCCGGTTATTTTCCCAGTTTATTGGCTTTTCATCTCAGCACTTCAGAGTCCACGATCAATAATACAAATTCCACCGAAGTTATTTCCAAATGACTTTTCTCTGGAATTCCTAAAAAAAGTCTTCTCTCAGTTTGGCATCGGAAAATTCTTATTCAATAGTGTAATGCTTTCCGTTCTATCAACATTTCTGACTTTGACAATCGCATGCTTAGCCGCTTTCAGTTATACCTGTTACAAATATAAAGCAAAAGAATATTTTTCAAAGATGGTTTTATTTGTTCATATGTTTCCTCAGATTCTTATCATCATTCCGATTTATCTGCTGATGAGCCGTCTGCATCTGATTAACACCTGGATTGGGCTTATTATCTGTTATATTGCATTTGAAATGCCGATTTGCGTCTGGACTATGCAGTCATACTTTGAAACAATTCCACGTGATCTTATAGACGCTGCTGAGATTGACGGTCTGAGGAGAATCCAGACTCTGCCTAAAATATTCCTGCCAGTAGCGCTGCCTGGACTTGCAGCTTCTGGAATCATGACATTTATCGGAATATGGAATAACTTCCTGCTGGCAAATACTCTTCTCATCGATGAATCAAAGAAGACATTGCCTGTTATCGTTGCAGATTTTGCATCAAGAGATAGCATGCTTCAGGGAGATGTCCTTGCAGCCTCACTCATTGTATGTGTTCCATCATTCTTCTTTGCCTTATTTGCTCAGAAGTATTTAGTTGGTGGTCTTACGAATGGTGCTGTAAAAGCTTAAGAATAAAGGAGAAGTTAAAATGAAAATCACAGATGTAAAGACAAGGTTTATTGATGCCTTCATGTTTGTTGAAATATATACGGATGAGGGAATAAAAGGAATAGGCGAATCAGGTGCTTGGGCTTTTCTTGAAGCATCCGGGGAAGCTGTTAATACATTCAAGAGATATCTAATAGGCAAAGATCCTCTTTTGATAGAACAGCATTGGCAGTGCATGTATAGATGCTATCATTTCAGAGGCGCTGCAATTATGGGAGCTCTATCTGCAATAGATATTGCATTATGGGATATTGCAGGAAAGTATTATGATGTTCCTGTTTATAAATTACTTGGTGGTAAAGTCCGGAACAAAGCTCGAGTCTATTATCATGTATTCGGCTCTTCAAGAGAGGAGTTGATAAAAGGCTGCATAAATGCTAAGAATCAGGGCTTCAAGGCTGTTGGGCATCTGACACCATTCATAAACGAGGAAAGGACAAAGATTGCTCCTTTAGAGACTTTTGCAAGAAAAATAGATGAAGGAGTCGAGAGTGTCCGGCAGTACAGGGAAGCAGTAGGAGATGATGTTGATTTATGCATAGAAATGCATAGACAGCTAACTGTTGCAGAGGCTGTAATCTTTGGCAGAGCAATTGAGAAGTACAATCCTTTATTTTATGAAGATCCTGTGCGTCCTGATAATTTTGATGATATGGCACAGGTAGCAGAAAAAGTAGCAATTCCTATTGCTACGGGTGAGAGATTCCATACTCTTCAGGAATTTGGAATGCTGATAAAGAGGAATGCCTGCCGTTTTGTACGACCAGACGTATGTATGTGTGGAGGTATTACAAATGCAAAGAAGATAGCAGCGCTTGCCGAGGCTTATAATGTTCAGGTCGTTCCTCATAATCCTCTTTCTCCTGTAAGCACTGCAGCATGTATGCAGATAGCAGCATCTGTTCCTAACTTTGCAATTCAGGAATTCCCGCTAGGAGAGGCCGAAGCTCCTAAAAATGAGATTGTAAAGAGCACAATCCAGCTTGAAGATGGATATCTTATAGTTCCAGATGCTCCTGGTATAGGAATAGAACTTGTAGATGGAATAGAAGACAAATATCCTGCAATTCCAAGACAGTATGTAACTAGGCTTGCTGAAGATGGATCTGTATTTGATCAGTAAAACATGGGGTGTGATATGGATAATAATCTTAAAGAATATAGAGAAAGGCTTTATAAAACAGAAGGAAGGAAATATCCTGGAAAAGCGCTTGTTGATATGGAACTGCGTCCAGGATATATAGATGCTAAAGAAAACAGAATTGGGCCGATGCTTGCTCTTAATGAAGCACAGCTTGTGATGCTTGTAGAGCAGGGTATTATTTCAAAAGAGGATGGTCATATAATAGTTAAAGCCTTAGAAGGGCTAGATTATAAACAATATGAGTCACATGAGTACACAGGAGAGTTTGAGGATTTATTCTTTGAAATAGAGAATGATTTAATTAATCTTACAGATGGTCTAGCAGGTAATATTCATATTGCAAGAAGCCGCAATGATATGAGCCTATGCATGGATCATATGGTTGTGCGCAAAAGACTTATTTCCTTGATAGAACTTGCAACAGAAGTGCGTAATACTGTCAGATTATTTGCAAAAGAGCATAAGGATACACTATTTGTAGCATTTACTCATGCTCAGCATGCTCAGCCAAGTGTGTTCGGCCATTACTTCCTCGGTGTTTTTGATGTGCTTGGACGAGATATTGAAAGATTCCATAATGCATACGAGAAAGTTAATCAGTCACCTATGGGTGCTGCTGCGATTACGACATCAGGTTTTCCTGTGGATCGTTTCCGGGTCGCAGAGTTATTGGGTTTTTCTTCCGTGATAGAGAATTCATTTGATTCAATTGGCAATATTGATTTCAATACAGATACAGCATCTGCTATTATGCAAGCAGCTATAGATTTAGGAAGAGTTGTTACGGATATGGTGACATGGGCTACTCAGGATATGGATATGCTGAGACTGGCAGATGGATATATTTCAACTAGCTCTATTATGCCTCAGAAAAGAAATCCAATAGCGCTTGAACATCTTCGGTCTTCTTTATCAATTGTGAAGGGACTTGCATCTTCAGTGCTTGATGGGTATTTCAAATCCCCTTATGGTGATATTTCTGATCATGAGGATATTGAACCGATTTTATTACAAGCAATAGATCTTCTGAAGCTAAATTATCATCTGTTCAATGCTGTTATTGCTACAATGGATGTAAATAAAGAACTTTTAGAGAGACGAGCATTTGAGAGCTTTTCTGTTGTAACAGAAATGGCTGATACAATAGTTCGGGAATGTGGGATTCCATTCAGAAAAGCACATCAGATTGTATCTAGATTTGTAAAAGAAGCTGAGAAGCAGAACCTTACTATCAAGACAGTTGGCCCTGATTTATTCTCTTCTGTTTATTACTCTGTTATGGGGGAGAACTTTACTGGTAACTATGAAAAAATAAGGTTAAGTCTTGATCCCCAACATTTTGTGTCTATAAGAACTGTGTATGGAGGCGTTGCTCTTTCTGCGATGGAAGAACAGCTGATTCATGCTGAGTCTAAGATTGAGAACAATCTTAAATGGATACATAACCAGTCTGATAAACTTAGACTAGCTGATGAAAAAAGGAAGGCAGCAATTGCCTTATTATAGGAATCTGATAGAATACTTTGATATATGGCTAAAGGAAAATTAAGCGATATAGCTTATGAAAAGATAAAAGAGCTGATACAGTCTGGGGAGTATTTGCCAGGGATGGCACTCCCAGAGATAGAACTCTCTAACAAATTGGGCATAAGCCGTACTCCTATAAGAGAGGCGCTGCAAAGGCTATCAGATGATATGATTGTTACCATAACCCCTCATTTAGGGGCTATGGTTTCTACTTTTGATTTGAATCAGTTAAAGGATCTTTATGAGACAAGAGAAGCAGTAGAAGGAATGATGGCAAGGCTTTTGTGTGCACCTTCTATTCCTACCTCTCCAATTGAAAACCTTCTTAAGGAATATGAAGAAGCAATGAAGATTCAGGATGCAGAAAAGCGCCATCAGATTTTAGATGAAATAAATGACAATCAATATAAGCAGTTTTTCATGAACTTCTGTCCTAATAAAATGCTTGTTAAACTTTATATTTCAATTCAGGGTAAAATATATTCTCTTCATAAGATATGTCATATCATTCCTGTTTATCCTGATGTTGGAACTCAAGAACGAATACTTGTTCTTCGAGCAATTCTCGAAAAAAATCCAGATAAGGCAGAGCATATGGCTAGGACTAGAATACAATGGTGCTTGAAACGAATCCTTGATAATGTGATGCCTAATGTTTCCCCATTTATTTGAGTAATTTTTGTATATCAATCTTTTTAATAAATAATCTTTAAACCATGTTTCATTCTATTGCAATCAGAGAGAATAATTAGGTAGTTGTTTAATGTTACACAGCTACCAAACCTTTTATGTCATTCTCTAGATCATATTTTAGTTCAGTAGATATTTAATGTTACACAGCTACCAAACAGGCTGGAAATTTTGCGCCCACCTTAGTGTGTTCAGTAGATATTTAATGTTACACAGCTACCAAACTGCCGTCTCGATTTTCAGTATCAAGCTATAGTTCAGTAGATATTTAATGTTACACAGCTACCAAACACCGGAATTCTCAGCAGAAATACGAGAAGTGTTCAGTAGATATTTAATGTTACACAGCTACCAAACTTGGGTGTTATCCCAATCAATCTCCAAATCGTTCAGTAGATATTTAATGTTACACAGCTACCAAACAGTTAATCCGATATCGGAAAATAACCCTTAGTTCAGTAGATATTTAATGTTACACAGCTACCAAACTAATCGCCATTCCGCGGAACTTAACCGTTCGTTCAGTAGATATTTAATGTTACACAGCTACCAAACAGTATATATTCAAGAATCTTATTCTCGTTAGTTCAGTAGATATTTAATGTTACACAGCTACCAAACCTCTGATAGATCTGCAGTCTCACCTGTTTCGTTCAGTAGATATTTAATGTTACACAGCTACCAAACCTCAACAATGCGTTGAAATAAGGGTTTATGCTTAGTAACACATTTATCTTACTATGAAATAGGTGATTTAAACAACTCACAATTGTCATTGTCAATTAGTATTGAGTTACTTTTATTATAAGTATTGAATTGGTTTATTAATAAAAGGTTATGTTTTGAGGAAGAGGCTTCTGCACAAATTGTTTCAATTTCACTTGTACTAAAATAAGTCTGCATATTAAGAATTATAAAATTCTCTATCTTCAAAATGTCATGGGTTATATTCATCCATTCTAAGATCTTGTCTGTTTGTTCTTCAAATTCTACATCTATATGGAAACTTAACAATTTTATTAATGTTGAATCATCTGGTATTTCATAGTTGATGTTATATCCATAGCTATCTTTTAGAGTATTAGCATATTGTTCAAGCATTGATAGCAAAGGAAAAGAATTCTTCTGTATTTCAGCATTTTTTGCAATTAAAAAGAGAAGGTCTTTATTTATCTTTGCATTAATCTTCTTTTCATCAAATTGTAAGTTTAATGGATCTGGTATTATCGCAATATTTTTAGGAATAGAGATTTCTTCATTATTCAATGAGAGGATAAAGTTTCCTTCCTCGCCATTTATCTGACTGAGCAATTCTCCTGCATATTCTCTGAAAGTTATAGGGTTTTCAATGAAAAGGTTAGTGATTGATCCGTCATTGAATATGATTTGGTGTTCCCAGTTGAAATGCTTTAAAATGCTCATAATATTACCATCCTATCTACTGATGCGAGATATTCACTATCTTCTTCTCCTGTAATATATGTGATATTTGCATATTGCTTTTCTGTTACAATAAGCATAGAGACAAGACCATTAGATGGGGCATGTTTCTTCACATTAGATGCGACAGCCTGTGCAGCATTTCCATTTAGAGCAAGTTTGGAATATACAGATTCCTGCTGCATTATGAATCCGGATTTAATAAGGTATGTTCGGAATCTCCTATATTCTTTTCTATCTTTTGCTGTCAGGACTGGTAAATCAAAAAAGACAAATACTCTCATAAATCTAAAACTCATAACTGTAATCTTTGATAAGAGAAAGCTCTCTTTCATCTAGAGCGGATAGAACGCTGTATACATATATTTGCATTGCATTCTGTACGGTTGTTATCTGGTTATCTATATATACTTCTTTATTGAGAAGGTTCTGCAGTTCGTATTTTGAGTCTTGCGATAGTTCATCACTGATTGGGATTTTTGTAACAATGTTATCTACTAAAGGTCTGAATGGTTCCATTAAATCACAGCCTAGATTGAATTGATTGAATGTATTCTTATGGAATATTCCAATCTGCGTTGTATATCCGCAGGCAACAATCTGCCTATTTATAGCAGATAGGATAATTGCATATCCATAGTTCAATGCTGCATTTTCAAAACAGCTCAGATCCCTTGAGAATTCCGGATAGAATAGGGCATTGAAGTATACTTTCGCTGCGTGACCTTCTCTGTTTGTAGAATCCCCAGGCTGTATGTCAAAACTATATGAAAGTACTTTTTCTGACACTTCTTTGTTGATAGACCTTAAGTTTTCTGCTTGATTTCTAATCTTCTGTTCAACTATATGAGCCCAGACCAGATTCTTTATCTCTTCATCCCATTTTATTTGGCAAAATAGCTTTGCATTAGATTCAAATCTACAGCTGAATGGAAGAAGCTGAGCTCCTGGATTTCTATGAGAATCACAGAAGATAATGTTAATTTTCTTCTTCCATAAAGCTTCTAATAGAGAGGCTGTTAATGCACATCCAGTATTCTCTATGATGAGGGTAGAAATCTCATCAAGGTAAATACGCTTTGTCTTATCTTCCCCTCTAACTACTAGATAGTTCATTTTCAGTTCCAGCTTTGATCTGGAACTGATTGTTATAACTCTCCAACTCATTATTTGAGCTCGAATCTTTCCTCGTAGATTCCGGTGATGCTCTGATTGATAAGGATGACTTTCTTTTTTTGAGGATTGATTGATGTGCCTAGAGTTAATGTTCCATTTGCTTTTCCACCACCAATTAATCTTAAATCTGTTGTTCCATTTGTCATGCTTGTATAGTTTCCTAAAATATTTATTAGGATACTTACTTGCTGTTCAGTAGTTAGTGTTAAAAATACATCTTTACCTTTTTCTATTATATCTAGAGCACTGCCTGGCCTATTTTTATATATCTGAAGCTTTATTTTCTTTACAATTAAGTTATAAAGTTCAATATTCTTTTCTTTTGAAATCTCATCATATTTCTCATCGACTAAGGGATTTTTATCTATTTTCTTTTTATTATTGAACTTTTCTAGTTTCTTAATATATGCTGTAGCTTCATTATCAAGTAACAAAGGCACTGCTAATTCTAATCCTAGAGTTGCACCTCTATTCATACTATTTGTTATTGTCATTAAAAATCCATCTACAGAGAGTAGGGTGTTGAACAATACTTTTACTCGTACGATTTCAACATTTTTATAGCCAAGCTCATTAGTACAGTAAGAATAAAGTTTTTCTTTATCTAATAGTTCATTTCTTCTTATCATAGGTATAGTTACAAATGTATAAACAGTATTCTTCTTGTCTTTTCGCCTTATCAGAGCAAAATGGCTTATTGCTATGCTATTGTATCCACCATATTTATCTGTCCATGCTTTGTATATCGCATCTTTATCGGAAGAGGTCTTCAGTGCTTCTTTTAACTGCGTAGTGATCTTTACAGGGAGCATTCCAGCTTTAGCTCCTTTTGCTACAGGATTGAGATCGAATAGCTGTCCTGTTCTCATTTCAGGTTGTCTTGTAAATAGTATATTGTTTGTATCCAATGTTTTCTTTACAAGAGTGATTGTTTCATCATTGTCAGCAATCCATGCACCAGCTACATTGTACTTATATTTATTATTGAAGTTAGGTGTTCTCTTGAAGAATGCCTCTGTATATTTTGTATTCAGAGTGTTTCCAACAACAATATTCAGATATGCATCTTTTGCATGATGAAGATCATTGATTATCCTAGACTTTGGCAGTTCGAATAGCTTTCTGAATTCAGACACATTCCCAGCTTTAGAGTAGACAATCTTTGTCTCATCTCCAAAATACTGTTCAAGTATCCTTGCAAGAGCTATAGTGCTCTGGCTTGTTTCAACAATCTGTCTGTTGATGAATCCATTGAAATCATCTTCAGATAGGGGAGTGCTTCTTGTAAGCCTATGGAATTTCTCTGATGAGATTAATTTCATATCCAAGAGCTTTTTCCAGAATGGCACCATATTTGTCTGAATGTCTGATGTAAGTGGATAAACATTGGATTTCTCTCTATTCAGAGTAGACTTGACGATGACCTTGTTATCCAATGAATCATCATCTGATTTTGAGTAAGGATAGATGTGATCTATATCATATTTATGAGAAGTCGTAAGAAGATCTTCCAGATCTATAGGCTCTCCTGAGTACATGCATTTTCCAAGCTGAGTGTAATATAGATAAAGCTTATCTCTCTTTGTGATAAGAGATGCATCTGTGCTTTCAATAGATTTGATGATTTCTTTTGTCTCTGGATCTTTGTCATTCTTCAATAAATCCAGCAGCTGATCTTTTCTGGTCTTAGTCCTCTTTCCTTTTTCACCTTCATATCTTGCAACTTCGATGAATACTTTCTCTGGTTTATGTCCCATGACATGCTCAAGCTCTTTTACTATCTTAAGCGCTTGCCATATCTGTCTTTTGACTTTTGGAGATATTCTGAGATCTTCAATAATGCTATAAGAAAGAGATTCTATAGGTCTCTTATAATCAAGCTGCTCTTTTATTCCGATTGCTGGATGATGGATAACCTCCATAAGATTGAGATTTGTTGTCCACAGAATATCTATGATGTTTGTAAGCTCTCCGGTCTCTGGATTCATAGCTTCAAGTCCGGTAAGGAACTTTTGAGAGAAATTCCCCCAGCCACCGAATTTCATTCTGCAGATTCTCTGTATTTCAAGGGGCGTTAGCTTATCTTTAAAGCTTGTTTCAATCCGTTCCCTGGCAATATTTCCACCATCTGAGAATAGTGTTAGCCATCTGATGATAGTTTCAACCTCTTTTACTGATAGCTTCCCTGATTCCAAGTACTCCCTGAATGCAATATATGATGAGAGATTAGACTTTATCGTGGTATCTATTCCGGAAAGAGAAATGCTTTCTCCCTTTTTTATCCAGCCTTTAGCTACTATAAGCTTCTTGATTTTATTCTGTGTTACATTTCCTTCTTTGAAAAGCTCAAATATTACCTGCTTCTGCTCAACTGTTATATCCATTGAATTGATTTTGATATTATTGATTTCATTGAGAACCATGTATTTCTGGTAGAGCAGTGATTGCTTAGGGATGACATCTTCTGTTGGTATGTATGTGCACTTATTTGTCATCCTCTGTATGAAATTCTCTGCAGATCTGCTGATATCAACCTTGGACTCAAAGTTCCAAGGAAGGATTGCTCCTTCCTCTTTTCGTACCATCCATGCATTTCTGTTGTTTGCATTATCAGTGAGAGGTCCCACATAGTATGGAATTCTGAATTTCATTATTGAGATGATCTTTTCTTCAGGAGTAAATCCATTTTTATCTTTGGTGAGTAGCCATGGCATTGTTTTAGCTGCATTTGTCAGAATCTGCCGCAGTTCACATAGATTTACTTGATAAGGAACAACACCATTTCTGAAAGAGCGCAGCAGTGGCATGAAGCTGTCATTATCAATGTCTTCAAGAATCTGCTTTACATCAAGGTCTTCTGGATCCGCATTCTTTAGGATTGCTCTTATTGATTTATAGAAATCATCTGTATTGGAATGTTTTATTTTCTTTTCTGTGCATTTATTTGAATGTATAGAACCCGTGTATCTTGAGAATGTTCCATCTTCTTCTGAGTAGAAAAATGATTCAAAAACTTCTGGTGCATATTTTCTTACGACTCGCTTGAGCCTGTCTCTATCTTCCTTATTCTTTTCATATTGCCTGATTTTTGCTTTAGATATAGAAGTTTCTCCCGCCATTATGCTTGCAAGCAGAGACCAGTCATAAAGAGCCTTCAGTGATTCTACAAGCTTATATTCATCTTCTGTTAGGCTGTCTTCAAGGGTAGGCAGGCTTTGTTCTTCAAATGATGACTTTGAAAAATCAAGCTTTGGAAGTTCCTTATACTCTTCGCATTCATTTTCATCTGTTGAGAATATATTATATACAGATACGCTATAGCCAATCATAGCTCTGGTAATCTGCTTTCTGCGTTTATCATCTGTAGCTGAGATTTTCTCATTGAGTTTTTCGAGTCTGTCTGCTTTCTTCTTTTCCATTAAAGCTTGCTCAATTGCACTATCTGTGTTGTCAATAGTCAGTTCTTCTTCGAAGATAGCATAATAGCTATCCTTAAGAGCACTTAAAATGCTATTGATATCATTGACTGCAGAAAAGTTCTCTCCTGGAAAAAGGAAATGTCCTCTATTCTTGATAATATGCTGCAGTGCAAGGTAAACAAGTCTAGGATCGTTTTCTGCAGTTCCTTCAATGAGTGCAGATCTTAAATGATAGATTGTCTTATATCTCTGATAGAACTCCTTATCGGTATATCCATCATCATTGAATAGAGTGAATGGCTGTTTGTTATTGTTGCTCCTATCTTCCTGAAGCAGAGAGCTTTCATTTAGTCGTAAGAAGAATGTAGGATCTATCTTTCCGATTTCTTCTGCAAAGATTGACTGTAATAGCTTTATTCTTTCTTTCTGACGATGAAGTCTTTTCCTTGCATTTCTCTGTATTCTTCTGTTTTCAGCAGTCTGTGCTTCATCAAATAAATGAGAGCCCCACATATCCTTATGTTTTGCTCTAAGAAGATTATAACTTTTATCAGTGACAGCAAAACCTACAGAACTTGTTCCACAGTCCAGTCCAATGTAGTATGGAATATCCTTTAAATTCATATTGACTTAACCCCCATATAGCAATATTCTAAACCTGTTACACAGCATGTCCAAATAAAAACATGTTCAAAATGCCCTGTGTAAGGGTTTCGCCATCCATTTAGTGGATGGTTTTTTGTTCCTTATATGATATGTAGCCTGAAATCAATATTGATGAAAAAACTTTTATCAAAATATTCTGAAACTTATAAATTATGCATTATTTGATATAAATGTTTTGATGGGATGATTATTATACCCTATAAAACAGGAAGGGGTATAATTGTGGGGTAATTGCGGAAATGAATATCTGCTAAGTCTTAGAAATTAGAATGCTTATGTGTTTCTTGAATGAAATAGGCTCCCGGTTATCCGAGAGCCTATATTCATGATTGTTATTCTATCCTGTTATACAATAGCTGCAAGCATGCTAGGTACTACAGAGAGAAGTACACCAGCTGCAACTGCAGATCCGATAACTCCAGATACGTTTGGTCCCATTGCATGCATGAGAAGGAAGTTCTGAGGATCTTCTTCCTGACCGACTTTGCTAGCAACTCTAGCTGCCATAGGAACAGCAGAAACACCTGCAGCTCCGATGAGTGGGTTGATAGGAGTCTTTGAGCACTTGTTCATAAGCTTTCCAAGAAGAACACCACCAGCAGTACCAACACCGAATGCAACCATTCCGAGGAGAAGGATGCCGAGAGTCTCGAGATTGAGGAATCTGTCAGCAGCCATCTTTGAACCTACAGAAAGTCCAAGCATGATTGTTACGATGTTCATGAGAGCATTTGACATTGTGTCAGAAAGACGTGTGATGCATCCGCATTCTTTTGCAAGGTTTCCAAACATCAGAGCACCGATCAGAGGACAAGCGGAAGGGAGGAGAAGTGCACAGAGTGAGATTACAAGAACAGGGAATATGATCTTCTCTGTCTTTGAAACAGGTCTCAGCTGCTGCATCTTTATAAGTCTCTCTTCCTTTGTTGTGAGAGCCTTCATGATAGGTGGCTGAATGATTGGTACAAGTGCCATATATGAGTAAGCTGCTACAGCAATTGAGCCAAGATACTCAGGTGCCAGGCGGCTTGTTACATAGATTGCTGTAGGACCATCAGCTCCTCCGATGATACCAATGGATGCTGCAATGTTGAGATTGAAGTTGATTCCAGGAATGAAAGAGAGGAGGAGTGCTCCGATAAGAGCTGTGAAGATGCCAAGCTGAGCTGCTGCGCCTAAGAGCAGTGTCTTAGGGTTAGCAATCAGCGGTCCGAAGTCTGTCATAGCACCTACACCCATGAAAATGAGAATAGGGAAGAGACCAGACTCAATACCTGCATCATAGAGAATCTTGATGAAGCCTGCATCTCCGCTTGATGGATCCACGCTTGCAATATAAGCAAAAGGAATATTCGAAAGAATACAGCCCATTGCAATTGGGATTAACAGGAGTGGCTCAAAGCCCTTCTTAATTGCAAGATACAGAAGAAGGAAACCAACCAGAATCATTATAATATTCTTCCAGCCTTCTGGCCCAGCGAAACCGACGATACCGGTTGTTGACCAGAGGGAAGCAAGACCACTAGTAATTGCGCTCATTCAGTACTCCTTAAGCAATAACCATTAAGAGGTCGCCAGCCTGAAGCTGATCACCCTGGTTTACATTGATTGAAGCTACAGTTCCATCGCATGGAGCATAAATCTCATTCTCCATCTTCATAGCTTCCATAACCATAAGAACATCGTTCTTCTTTACAGTCTGTCCCTGCTTTACTGCAAAGCGGAGAACTAAGCCTGGCATTGGAGCAAGAATCTTCTCTCCGCCTGCTGCTTTTGGAGCTGCTGCTGGCTTAGCTTCAGCTTTAGCTGCTGGAGCTGCTGCTACAACTGTGCCTCCGATTGTGATCAGGCTATCTCCTGCCTGGAGCTGCTGACCCTGCGTAACTGCAATAGAAGTGATCTTTCCATCACATGGAGCATAAATCTCGTTCTCCATCTTCATAGCTTCCATAACCATGATTACATCATTCTTCTTTACAGTATCACCAATCTTAACATTGATGCGGAGAACCAGACCTGGCATTGGAGCCTTAACTTCTTCTGAACCTGTAACTACAGCAGCTGCAGGAGCAGCAGAAGCTGCCTTGAGTCCATTTACGATGCTGAGTGGGTATTCAACGCCATTGACAATAGCCTTGTCGCCATTGAGCTTAACACCATACTCTGCACCATTTACTGTTACAGTGTATTCACCATTCTTATCTGCGCTTGATGCAGCTTTCTTCTCAGCCATCTGGCTCTTGAGTCTTACGCCATTGACTTTTGCCTTTCCTGTAAGATAGAGTATTCCCTTTTCCTTACAAGCACCAGCAATGAAGATGTTCTCATCAGTCTCTGGAAGACCTGCATCAGCAAGCATCTTCTTTGCAGCCTTAATACCCTTGTTAGGATCCTTGTCATTGATGTCTACAACTTTCTCTGTAGTAGGCTCAAGCTTGAGAGCTGCAGCTGCAAGCTTAACAACTTCAGGGTCTGGAGCAACAGGAGTCTTTCCGAAATAACCAAGAACCATCTTGCCGTAGCCTTCAGCAAACTTCTTCCATGGTCCGAACATAACATTATTGAATGCCTGCTGGAAGTAGAACTGGGAAACAGGTGTAACAGAAGTTCCGAATCCGCCCTTAGCTACAGTCTCACCCATAGCTTCAACGATAAGAGGATACTTATCCATGAGGCCATTATCTCTGAGCATCTGTGTATTTGCTGTAAGAGCTCCACCTGGAAGAGGGAAGAATGGAATGTTTGGATTGACCTTCTCTGCCTCTGGTGGAACGAAGTAATCTGTCATGCACTGCTCAAATACATGCTCTGCATCCTGGATCTTCTTGATATCTATGCCAAGATCATAGTCTGTGCCACGGAGTGCATGCCACATTGTGATGATATCAGGCTGGCATGTTCCGCCAGATACTGGAGACATTGAGAGGTCGAGCTGGTTTGCACCTGCTTCGAGAGCTGCAAGATACTGTGCAATAGATACGCCAGCTGTCTCGTGTGAATGGAATACAATAGTCTTCTTATCACCAATGAGCTTTCTAGCTCTCTTTACTGTTTCATATACTGTAGAAGGAGTTGATGTGCCTGAAGCATCCTTGAAGCAGAGTGAATCAAATGGAATGCCAGCATCAAGAATCTCTTTGAGGATCCTTTCATAGAAATCTGGGTTGTGAGCACCTGTGACACCCTCTGGAAGGCTCATCATTGTAACAGTGACCTCATGCTTGAGTCCTGCTTCTACAATTGCCTTACCAGAATCAATGAGGTTATTTACATCATTGAGAGCATCGAAGTTTCTGATAGTTGTCATTCCATGCTTCTTGAAAAGCTTTGCATGGAGCTTGATCATGTCTCTTGGCTGAGAATCAAGGCCTACGACATTGACGCCTCTTGCAAGTGTCTGGAGATTAGCATCAGGTCCAGCAACTTCCCTGAATGTATCCATCATCTTGAATGCATCTTCATTTGTGTAGAAGTAAAGAGCCTGGAAACGTGCACCACCGCCTGCTTCAAAATGTGTTATTCCTGCCTTTCTAGCTGCTTCAACAGCAGGCATGAAGTCTTTTGTGAAAACTCTAGCACCGAAAACAGACTGGAATCCGTCACGGAATGCTGTACACATGAAGTTTACTTTTTTCTTACTCATTTCTGTACCTCTTTACTTGCTTGATTTGTCCCAGGCTGCTGCAATAGCTGCAGCTGTCAGTGCATCGTTGTTTACCGATGCTGGACTTGCTGTTTTTGATTCTGCACTTTTCTTTGCTGTCTCAGGTGCACTCGGCTTGATCCTACTGATAATCTTACTCATAAGCTTTGTTGCGTATATGAGAATGACCAGGAAGACGAATACTGTGCACATTCCTAATAACATCAATACTCCGCCATCTTTGATCTGCTGTATAAGCTGATCTTTTGGCAGATTTACTAGTAATGCTAACATTATCAAACTCCTATCAAATATTAAGCTTTCAATTTCTATCATAGCAGAAAGATAAAATCGGATTCAATAAAAAACACTGGTAAATACTAGCTAATTACTAGTTTTTTATCGATATGAAAAACATCGATGCAATTTCTTTGCCTTGTGAGGTTTACATAAAAACTGGCTAAGTTTACAAATTGATGGCTATTTGTGCTATCCTATGATTAAGGAGAGATTCAAATGGCGGGTGAGAACCAAATGGATGAATATGAGGCTCAGAGTGCAAGAATAAGAGAGCGCATGGACAGAATCGGACGCAAGATCATGGTCATGAGCGGAAAGGGCGGAGTCGGTAAGACAACTGTTACTGTCAACCTTGCAAATGAGCTTGTTGATATGGGATGTACTGTGGGCGTGCTTGATGTAGACCTTCATGGACCGAATGTTGCTAAGATGTTCGGAGCTGAAGGCATGGAGCTATCAAGTCCTGATGGCGTTACAATGTATCCAGTTGAAGTCAGGAAGGGACTTAAGATCATGTCCTTGTCTTTTGCTCTTGAAGATCCTGAGGCCCCAGTAATCTGGAGAGGTTCTCTGAAGAACAGCGCAATAAGGCAGTTCTTGGGAGATACAGAGTGGGGAGACCTAGACTATCTTATTATAGATACACCTCCAGGAACTGGAGATGAGCAGCTTACGGTAATCCAGTCTATTCCTGAACTTACTGGAGCAATCATAGTAACTACACCACAGGCAGTTGCTGTCTTGGACTCTAAGCGCAGTGTTACTTTTGCAAGAAAGTGCGGAATGGCTATTATCGGAGTGATTGAGAATATGTCCGGGCTAAAATGTCCGAATTGCGGAGAGGAAATCTACATATTTGGAAAGGATGGCGGAAAGAAGATATGCAGTGAGATGCATGTCCCATTCTTAGGTGCTATCCCAATGGAAGTCGATCTCTGCAAAGCGGAAGATGAAGGGAAGGACTGGAGCCAGGAAGGCGGAGTGCATCCCTCAAGAGAGGCATTCAGGACAATTGCCAATGCAATCAACAATGGCACTGCATGCTCAACAAGCCGTGATACATCTTTCCTTGGAACTGCTAGCTGTGCACCATCTGCATGTGCATCATGTACATCTAATTGTCCTTCAAGAAAGAAATAAATTCCAATTATTAAGGAAATGAGGAGGAGCTGCCTGGTTTGTTGCTCCTCTTCATTTGCTACTTCAGAATCATATTTATCTTCTCAACTCTTTTTTCATGGATTCCGAAAATGAATTCAGATGAAAGATATGTTTTCAGAATTTCCCATGCGAGCTCTATGCCGAGCGTCCTTGCTCCAAGAGTGATTACATTGGCATTATTATGTTCCATTGACATTCTTGCAGAAAAACAGTCAGAACAGAGTGCCGCTCTTATCCCCTTTACTTTATTTGCGGCAATTGAGACTCCGATGCCTGTTCCGCATATAAGTATTCCTCTATCATATTCCTCTTCAAGAAGCCTGTTGCAGACATTTACTGCAATATCTGGGTAATCAACCATATCCTCACTATAGCAGCCTGCATCTTCTACCTTATGGCCTTCTTTCTCAAGCCTTCTGATTAATTCCTGTTTCAGGAGGAATCCTCCATGGTCGCATCCTATTATAAGATTCATAATCTACCTCTTTCTTGCTTCTGCTACGCTGTTTCCCTCTATTATCCTGCAGGGAAGTGTCAGCTCATCAGTTATCGTAGTATTATTTTCAATCCAATTGATCAGAAACTCAGCTCCAAGCTGTCCCATTTCCTTTCTTGGAACTCCTATGCTTGTAAGCTTTGGAGTCATGAAGCTTACAAAAGATATTCCATCGCAGCCGACTACTGAAATCTCTTCTGGAATCTTCAGCCCCATTTCCCCAGCTGCCTGCATTACTCCTGCAGCGTGTATATCCGTAACAGCAAATATAGCGGTGATTTCTGGATTATCTTTGAGCATCTTCAGTGTTGCCGCTTTGCTTTCATCAGCTGATATAGGAGAATTGGCAATTGCAATGCTGTCAAATATTCTGCCTGGAGAAAGGCACCATCCTGTATTCTTGAACCTGAAATCATTTATCCACGATCCTTCTTCTCCAGCGATTATCCCAATATCTCTATGTCCAAGACGGCTTAGACGCTTCATTATTGCCTCTATCTCCCGGTCTTGATCATATGAAATCAACGGAATGGATGGTGTCTGTATTGCTGTTGTGAAAGAAA
Source organism: uncultured Spirochaetales bacterium (assembly GCA_934271365.1). Lineage (GTDB taxonomy): Bacteria > Spirochaetota > Spirochaetia > Sphaerochaetales > Sphaerochaetaceae > Ornithospirochaeta. Next base: position 16,667 of record CAKQRI010000008.1, on the reverse strand, counting down.
GCATCTTTATGCCATCTTCTGCAAGCTTTTCAAGTTCTTCAACTACATAGCTGTCGATATAGAAGCCGAATGTGAATATGATTCCATCAACTCCTTTTGCGATAAGCGTATGGGTAAGCTCTAGGATTTTGTCCTTATTCATGTCCGCATCACAGATTAAGAGGCTGTAACCAAGCTTTGCGATGTAAGATTCGACACCATGGATCATCTCGATGAAGAACTCATTTGCAAGAGAACCAACAATAATGCCTAATGTCTTGCTTCTGTTTGTCTTAAGCATCTTTGCAGCATTGCTTGGATAATAATTCATCTCATCTGCAATCTTCAGAACTCTTTTTCTGGTCTTTGTAGATATATTACCCTTGTTGTTAAGTGCCAGACTGACTGTCGCTGTAGTAACACTGGCTTTCTCTGCAATATCCTTAATTGTAACCATATAGCCTACCTGTTATAAGGCTGATAAGAATTTTTCTGTAAGGACTTCTAGACTCTTTTCCTTTTTGAAAATGCAGAGCGCCCCCGCAACTAGGCCATCGGCTCCCTGCAATCTGCATTCCCTGCCATTCACAAAGTCGATGCCCCCATCAACCCATATTTCAAAACCTAGATTCTGTTTATCTCTTATGCATTTAAGATCAAATATTCTTTCATATGTCTGTATCTTGAACTGTTGTCCAGAAAAACCTGGTTTTACACCCATGATTATAACATAATCAAGAGTATCCAGATATGGATTGAGTTTTTCAAGTGGAGTCTCAGGGCTTATTGCAAGGCCTGCTTTCACTTGAGATTCTCTGATTATACTGAGCATAGCTTTTGCATCCACATCTGACTCAATATGAAAAGCCAGAGAATTGATACCTGTTCTAATTCCTCTTTTTATATCTCTTTCAACATTTTCAACCATCAGGTGGACATCTATTTCTGTATCGGTAAAAGCTCTGAGCTGCGTTACATAATCCCAGTTAAGACAATAGTTTGGAACAAAATTCCCATCCATTATATCTATATGGTAGCTATCGACATGATATGAGTCGAGGATTCTTATCTGTGATGCTAGATTAAGATAGTCAGCACAGGCTAGGGTAGGCAGTATCTTTATTTTGCTTTCCATTTCTTTACCGTACTTATCAGATAGTCAAGCTCAATAGGGTCATTGTTTTCCTTTTGCCTTTTTCTGAGTTCTTCCCGAAGCTCAATGATCTTACCATGGAATTCTGGGGTGACTGCAAGATTATCAAGTTCAAAAGGGTCTTTCTTCAGGTTATATAGCTGTTCTAAATCATTCTCGGTTATTACATACTTGTAATCGCCTTTGATAATCATTCTGCTTATTATCGTTACTCCATAGCCATGGCCGTAGCTTTCACACATAAGACTGTCTCTCCAGTCATCTCTGTCTTTTACAAGATCCATAAGGCTGCGTCCTTCGCATCCTTTTCTGAACTTCAGACCAGCTGCATCCATCATCGTTGCTGGGATGTCCAATGTGAAAACAAGATGATTATCCTTAGTCTCAGGAGGGATAATGCCCTTCCAGTTTATAGCAAGAGGAACTCTCATCACTTCTTCACTCATATGTGAATCCTTATCGAAGTGACCGCCATGAGAAGCGATGGCATCTCCGTGATCAGTTGTCCATATGATCAGTGTGTTCTCATCAAGTCCAAGCTCTTTGAGCTTATCAACAATCATGCCACCTGCGCTGTCTATCATTGTTATATGTCCATAGCAGCGTGCAAGGATCTTCTGCCATTCAGACCAAGGAAAAACAGATGGAATCTTTATCGTCCTGCCGTTTTCTGTCATGGGATGGCTTGCTTCCATCTTGAAGACATAGGGCTGCTTTTCAAGATTATCTCTGAATGAAGGATATTCACCGATATCCTCAGGATTATATAAATCAGCAAATTCTCTTGTTGGGAAGAATGGCTGATGCGGACCCCAGAAATGAATCTGCATTGAAAATGGCTTATCAGAGCTTTCAGCTGCAAGCTCTTCTAGCTTATCGCATGCAAGGCTTGCAAGGAAGAATGCTTCGTGTGTCTCTTTGGGCGTAACTGTGATTCCTGTTGCATGTTCACCACACCAGTCTGTTTCGCATTTATAAAGTGATCCTTCCTTCAGCTTCGGAAAATAGTTCTTAGCATAGTATTGATCTGCCATGAATGCATGCTCTATATAATGCTCTGCTGGTGGAAGGCCCTTCCTTTGCAGATAGTTTCTGTATTCTTCTGTAAGATATGGATTTCCATAGCTTGTATATGAATAGCCCTTTGTTTTATGGTCAGATGCAGCGCCTGGACCCGCATGCCACTTGCCATAGTAATAGCTGTCATATCCGCTATCTGCAAGAGAGTCAAGTATGACTTCATCATTATATGGCGGGTCATTCTCATTATGAATCTGTCCATGGCTATGTGGATAAAGAGCTGTAAGCATCGAACGCCTTGCAGGACCGCACATAGGAGAAACACAGCGTGCATTTTCAAATTCGATTCCCTCTTTTGCGAAAGCTTCAAAGCAGGGTCTCTTCGGCTTTACGCCGCCTTCATACATTCCATGTCCATAAAAGGCCTGATGATCCTGAAGAATGTAGATTATATTTGGCTTTCTATTCATTCTGAGTACCTTTTTACAGCTTCTATGAATAGACTGACAAATTTTTCTCTATCTATGCTTTCAATTAATGTCAGGTTGCGTTCTGCTTCACTTTTTCTGTAATAGTTATTCTTATCGATTAATGTGAATCCTGTTGTAAGCTCGCCTCTGCATTCAACATCACAGTAATACTTGTTTGTAGAAAAGAGCTCTGGAGCAATAACATAAGCAACCGTTGCAGGATCATGCATCGTTACTCCTTCAGCCTTGGAATTTGCAATTCTCTCAGGAGTAATCACCTCTTCATTCTGGCTGCTTATTTTTTCTTCTTTTCCTATGAATGCAATTCCATAATTTGACATTATTGATACACAGAATTCAGCGGCTTTATTGTCTATTTGCCTCAGCTTTTCAATATCTTCATCTCTGAAGACTGCTGTCTTTGTCACATCAAGAGGACATGAGATGAATTCAACACCAGAGAATATCACTTCGCGGAATGCCTCAGGGTCTGCCAGAACATTGAATGTTGCAAGTGAAGTAGGATTCCCACAGTGATAGGATGTTCCCATGAAAACTATACGCTCGATATTCAGCCTGATTTCTGGATATTTCCTGAAAAGGAGTGCGATGTTTGTGAGCGGTCCGATTGCAATTATAGTGACCTTGCCATCTGATTTAGAGATTGTCTTATTCATGAATTCAATAGCATCTTCATTCACTAGATTATCTTTATAATCTTTGGCGAAGCTCCATCCTCGGAGTCCTGTAACACCATGTACACCGCTAGCTCTGAATGGCTCTCTTTCGAATGGCTTAGAAGCCCCTTTTGCAACTCTTATGTCATCTCTATCAAGGAAATGGCAGACATTGCATGTATTCCTTGTAGTATTCTCACAGTCAACATTTCCTGTGACTGTTGTGATTCCAAGGATGTCGAGCTTATCACTTGAGAGTGCAAGTGTAAGTGCAAGTGCATCATCGATTCCGGTATCACAGTCTATAATTACTCTGATTGGCATAAATTATTTCTCCTGTTATCTTTTTGAAGTGAATTTTGTGAATGGCTCGCCTGCAGACGTGATTCCGAAAAACCTGATTCTTCTGGATGTTATTGCCAGGATTATCAGAATAGCAACATATGGAATCATCTGAATTATGTCGCTTGGTATTGGATTTGAAGGTATTGTCTGCAGATATAGCTGGAGTGCATCAAAGAAGCCGAATAGCATTGCTGCACAGTATGCTCCTATCGGATTCCATCTGCCCATAGTAACAGCACCGAGGGCAAGATAACCTCTTCCTGCAACCATTCCTTCCTGGAATAGATTCATCTGGCCGATTGAAAGCATTGCACCTCCAAGTCCACCTAGAAGCCCAGAAAGTAATACTGAAATATATCTTATTCTGTGTACATTGAGCCCTGCAGTTTCTGCCATTGTCGGATTTTCACCCACTACTGTGATATGAAAGCCGAATTTTGTATATCTGAATAAAAGGGAGACAAGAATCAATGCAATGATTCCGAAATATACAAAAGGGGATAGGGAAGAGAGAAATCCTCCGATAAGCGGTACTTTTGCAAAAAACATTGACCTAGGCAGATTATTGACCTGCGATGTGCTTCCACCCTGTTTGAAGATAGCCTGGACACCTACACCGCACATGCCTTCTGCAAGTAGGACGAGAGCCATCGAGGATACAGCCTGTTTGGCTCCGATTGTTATTGTAAGAATGCAGTGAATAGCGCTTATCATTATGCCCATGAGCATTGCTAGTAGAATTCCGAAGTAAGGGCTTCCTGTTAGATAGGATCCGACTACAGCAAAGAAGGCTCCAGCAATCATAATGCCTTCTAGGCCTATGTTGTTGACGCCGGATCTCTCTGACACAACGCCACCGAGTGCTGTAAAGGCAATTGGTGTACCCATTCTGAGTGTTGTCGGTATTATATATGAAAGAAATCCAATCATTTTGCGTCTCCTTTCCTTCTGTTATTCAGGTAATATCTGAATAGGTTTTCAAGACAGATGAATATGACTACGAGGCCCTGAATGATTCCGACAAGATCTGATGAGACTCCGACAGATGCCTGCATCAATAGAGATCCAGAACGCATTATTGCAAAGAATAATCCTGTTATGATGATTGCAAATGGATTGTTTCTTGCCATCAATGCAATAGGTATTCCCGAAAATCCATAGCCAGCAGAGAATCCATTGACCATTCTCTTCAGTGTTCCTGTAACCTCGATTCCTCCTGCTAATCCTGCAATGGATCCACTGATCAGAAGCGCTACAAACATATTCCTTTTGACATCTATGCCACAGAATTCACTAGCTACAGGATTTATCCCGACAGCCGTCATCTCATAGCCATAAGTTGTCTTATTTAGGAATATGTAGACAGCGATTATTGCAGCTATCATTATGATCAGGCCTAAATTTATCTGATAAGGGGATGGAAGAAGGGAAGGCATCATTGCTGTGGATAATATCTTATCTGTTGCAGCTGCTGATGTCCTTCCATGAAGAGGTCCCATCACAAGGTATTGCACAGTGAACTGCGCAACATAGTTCAGCATGATTGTGCTGATTACAACGCTCACATTGCATGCTGATTTCAATATTGCAGGGATGAATGCAAACAGCATTCCTCCAATTATTCCCGCAATAAGGGCAGTTGCAAGATGCAATCCTGCAGGAAGTGGAACATAAATTCCTACAATGGCAGAACAAAGAGCCCCGACCATCAGCTGTCCCTCAACTCCGATATTGAATGCCGAGCCTCTGAATGCAACAGCTACAGCAAGTCCTGATAGTATAAGAGGCACCGAAGTCTTCAGTGTTATCGTCATTGCGGTAAGCGATCCCATTGATCCTTTTATAAGTGCTTTGTATGCATCTATTGGACTATAGCCCATAGCAATGATTATTATTGCTCCAACTAGCAGTGATAGCACTACAGAAACAAATGAGATTGCTATGCTTTGCAATATCTCTGCAGTTTTCTCATTTTTCATTTTTAGCCTCCGATCCTAGCATGAGGAATCCCAGCGATTCTTTATCTGTTGAAGCCGCATCTACTATATCTATGATCCTTCCATCTGAAATGACAGCGATTCTGTCACAGATTGCAAGTATTTCATCAAGTTCCATAGAAACAAGCAGGACAGCCTTTCTTCCATTCCTTAATTTCATGAGAGTCTCCTGCACAGCATCTCCTGCTCCTATATCGAGACCTCTTGTAGGCTGGATTGCAACGTAAAGAGATGGATTCGATTCTGCTTCTCTTGCAATTACGATCTTCTGCTGGTTTCCACCAGATAATGTACCAGCACCAGCATTTACAGAAGCAAATCTTATGTCATATTTATCCTTCATTTCCTCTGCATGCTTTTCTATTTCCTTATGCCTGAGCCAGAATCCATTCTTTGAATATTCCTCATGCCTTTCCTGTCCGAGGATCAGGTTATCTGCAACAGAGTAGGATAACACCAGGCTTTCCTTCTGCCTGTCTTCTGCAACATATGCAAGCCCTTTTTCTCTTCTTTCCCTTACAGATAGATTATTCATAGGCTCACCATTTATTATGATTTCACCATCATCTGAGGAAAGAATTCCGAGAATGCATTTCTCTAATTCTTCCTGACCATTGCCATCAACACCTGCAATTCCAAGTATTTCGCCTTCTCTTATTGATAAATCCAGTCCTTTGAGCTTTTCTATGCCATTCTTATCTGTATAGTGAAGATTTTTTACATCAAGAATGACCTTCCCTGGACTTTCATTGCTTCTTGGCTTTCTGCCTGTGTCGATGCTATGGCCTACCATCATCCTAGCTATATCATCGATAGAGACTTCATCTATTCTCTTTGTTCCGACTATTTTTCCCCTGCATATCACAGTGACGTGATCAGATACCTTCATTACCTCTGCAAGTTTATGGCTTATGAATATGATGGTCTTTCCTCTTGATTTCAGTGATAAGAGAATCTCGCAGAATTCATCAATAAGGTGAGGAGTCAGAACGGCTGTAGGTTCATCAAAGATCAGTATTTCGGCTTCTCTGTAAAGAACTTTCAGGATTTCTACTCTCTGCTGCTCTGGAATTGATAGGTCTCCGACTATTTTTGTGACATCAAGGTTCAGGTCATAGCTATCTGCAATCTGCTGTACCTTCTTTCTTGCTGTCTCTCTGTCAACTCTATACCATGTACCAGGTTCTTCTCCGATTATTACATTCTCGAAGACGCTCATTTTCGGAATGAGCATGAAGTGCTGATGCACCATGCCGATCTTTGCCTTATTTGAATCTCTAGGGCTTAGAAAGCGTTCCTTCTTTCCATTGATTATTATATCACCCTCATCTTGTTGCAATAATCCGAATAGGATATTCATCAGGGTTGACTTTCCAGCTCCATTCTCTCCTGCAAGCGCATGGATTTCTCCCTTTTCAACCTTGAAAGAGATATGGTCATTGGCAGTTATGCCTGGAAATCTCTTTGTAATATCCTTAAGTTCAATAGCATACTTGGCAGCCATTACTCCCCACCTTTATATTTATTGATAATCAGAATCTGAAATCTTTGTATTCCTGCTCTGTCTGAGGAGGGACAATCTTCCCGCTTAATATATCAGCTTTGATCTCATCAAGCTTCGCCTGAATCTCTGGTGTGATTAGCTTCAGCAGCTCATCATTCATGTTTGTGTACTTAACGATTACACCGTTATTTGAAAGGCCTAATGAAAGGATATCATCTGTCTCAAGATTTCCAGATTCTATGTACTCTCCAATTACAGTCTCTACTGTCTGATCTACAGGCTTTACAAGAGATGCGATGATCTTGTTTGGCATTTTGTCGAACTGGCCTTTAGCTGCACCAAAACAGTACTTTCCATCTCCTGCATCATTTGCAGCATTGAATACGCCAAGATTGCATGCACCAGCAAATGTAGAAACTATATCTGCACCTTTCTTATACATTACAGATGCAATTTCGCCCCCCTTGTTTATATCTGAATAGCTGTTTGTATAGCCATTCTGTACTGTAATGGATGGATTTACATATTTTGCACCTGCTGTGAATCCATATGTGAATCTTTCCTGTACAGTATCGCCTTTAATTGCAGCAACGGATCCTACATTTCCAGTTTTTGTAAGAAGGCCTGCAAGAGCTCCGATCAGGAAAGCTCCTTCCTGCTCAGCATATACTGTTGATGCAATGTTCTTGTATCCTGGAAGTGCATCTGCTAGATATAGGAACTTGACATCTGGATATTCTTCAGCAACCTCTATCATTGCATCTTCATAAATTGCAGATCCTACTACGATGAGGTTCACGCCCTGAGAGATCAGCGTTCTATAGCTATTTGCAAGGTCACTTACTTCTGGAACCTCAAGAGTGATATACCTTGTGCCATATTTAGCATTCAGATTCTCTATTCCTGAGAGAATGTCATCATTGAAGCTCTGTGTGCCGAATATTTCTGCAACAAGTCCGATAACGACCTCATTCTTTGCCTCGCTTTTTGTCTCTGGGGATGATGGCTGGGATGACTGTGATGTCTGTGAGTTCTTAGAACATCCGGTGAAAACCAGGCATATTGCCAATAATACAGAAATGATTTTTTTCATTTTCTTCTGATCTCCTTATTTATTTCCTTTATCCAATTAAAGAATTCATTTACAATTTCAGTGTGGTCGCCTTTAGCAATCATCTGATGATTTGAGAGTGGGTTAGTGAGATATATGCTGCAATCTGGAACACGGAGTTTTATCTGGCTTCTGCATAGTGCCATGTCATTTGGGTTCTCAATGAATTCAGCCCTCTGCACAACATAGTCCTTCATGTTCTCCCTGCATTTGAAAAGCGTATAGTCTCCATCATCGAAATAGCCTTTGACAGCAACGCTTATTCCGCTTTCAAAATGCGTAGTAAGACTGTACCTGCTGACCATTGTGATAGGCAGTGTGCAATGTGCGAATACCATCTCATGCTTTTCCATATCGATTCTGGAAGGATTTGCCATGAAAATAGGTTCTCCTGTCAGGTAGTACAGGATTGACATCGATAGAAGCGATCTTGTGTCTCCTTCGCAGGCTGCTGGAATCCCTTCGCTGTTCAGTATAGCTAGTGCTAGGCATCCCGATGTCTTGTAAGGCTCAAGAAGATCAAAGCAGCGGAGTGCAATCCCATCAAAGCCATATTTTCCAATAAGCCTTTTGACTGCTCCATAGATATATAGGGACTTCTTTATCTCTTCTTTGTCATAGACAGAGCTTAGTAGCATTTCTGTATACTGATTCTGCTCATAAGCTTTCTTCTCGATTTCTGCTTTTACCTCATCCATTCCGATTAATGTTGTCCTGATACCTGTAGTCTTCAATAGAAGGTCTTCATCATATTCGCTGTTTATCAGCATATTAGGATTTCCAAGGACGCCGAAATGCGTATGTCTGAGTTTGTCGATTGTCTTGAATACTCTATCTAAGACCTTGATCTTATTTGCAATCATCTCAGCCGTTCCATGGAGAATCTCTCCATTTCTGCCATGGTCATTCACATAGCTTATCTCTTCCATAGATGCAGCTAATGAGTTGTTGTCTGGAGTAGATATCAGAATATAAGGCCCTTCTGATATCTCAAAGATCTTCTTGAATTCTCTTGCTGTTCCACCTGAACCAACAAAGATAAGCTGATAAGGGAGGTCTTTGATTTCATCAGCTCCTGCAAATTCAATCTTTTCTTCAAGGTAGGAATTGATGTATGATAGAAAATTTATAGATGACTCAGCAATTCTTCTCTTATCATTCTCTAGTGGTGTCATAATCAGGCATGATTTCAGCATTAATATTCTCCGTTAATTATACGATTAACTAAACTTTTATTTCTACTACATATAAAATTATCAAAAAAATATTCTTAAAAATAATTAAACGTTTAACCAAAAATATTCTCTATTGCTTTCTTTGAGTTGTCAACAGAAATATGAAGTGTGTAGATCATTTTGCTTTTTCATTGAAGTGCATGATATATTTTATTTATCAATAGAAAAGGAGTTGTCTATGAATAACAAGATAAGATTTTCTGCAATAGTCTTTCTGCTATCTATTCTTCTATTATCATGTCAGAGCATAAATAATGATAAGGAATACATCTCAACAGTGAGTGTTACTGGAAGCAGTGAAGTGAAAGCAGAGGCTGATGTTGCCTCCTTCACAATCCACGCAGATGCTGTGAAAGCTACAAGTGAAGAGGCAAGAAGTGAAGCAAGCCTTCTGATCAATGATGCTATTGATATCCTTACAAATGAATTCGGTGTTGATAAGAAGGACCTCAAGACAAGCTACATATCAATAAGCCCTTATTATGAATGGAATGAAGGAGCACGCGTTCTTAAGGGGCAGAGCGCAAGTGAGAGCGTCAGTGTGAAGCTGAATGATATAGATAAGACAGGTCTTGCTTTCGAGCGTCTTTCTTCGGTTGATGGGCTTTCTGTATCATCAATAGCCCTCGATAAGAGTGATAAGACAGCACTGATCAGCGAAGCACGCAGAGAAGCTGTTCTCAATGCACGTGAGAAGGCAGAGGCCTATGCGCTATCTCTTGGTCTGAAGCTTGGAGCTGCAATCACCATATCTGACGGAACAGATTCATATTCCACTATAAGTCCTAGATATAATAGCCCTATGATGTTCAAATCTGAAGCGGCATCTGCATCTGATAGCACTTCAACAGAGTACTATGCAGGGGAGATAACTGTAAGAGACAGCGTTTCTGTGGTCTTTGCACTTGAAAAATAGAGTGCTTATGAAAAAGCAAAGGCTTTCCGGGGCTGCCAGAAAGCCTTTTTCTATTCATCCAAGAATTGATTCCAGCTGCTCTTTTGCACCTGAAAGCGTCTGACTATACTGGTCATCTAGTCTCTTGAGGTTCTGCTCGAGGATGTTCATGAAGTCCTTATCTGTTTCTAAGCTCAGGTGTATATCCTGACCATACTTATCTTTCATCTGGGCTTCTTTTTCCCTGAGCATAGGCTCAGCCTGAGCTTTCAGCTGTTCAACAAGCTGCTTTCTGTGCACAGGATACTGCTTCAGGAATCCTGTTATCTGGTCAAAGAGGGCCTCTGCATCTGGATTGCTGCCAGCTGCGATTTCTAGAAGAACTCTGAGACGCTCGTATCTATCGTCTTCAACTTCCTCCTGAGGAAGACCAAGACCATTCAATATGCTCTGCGCAAGCGCTTCTCTGAGATCTTCTGCAGAATATTCACTGAGATTCTTTCTCAGTGCTTCCTCATCACAAGTGTCCTGCATGAGGAATGAGCCTGCAATGCGGCGGATCTTATCTATTGTGTTCTGATGACGGATCTTCTTCTCGTCAACTTCAATGTTCTCTGTTCTTTCAAGGGCAATTTCCCAAGCACTTCTGATTTTTCCCATGTGATTAATATAATACATTTCTTCGCGCTGGAATAGGTGATCATTTCATTTAGCATTGTGTTTAGATTGTCCGGTTTTAACATTTAATAAGAGTCTTTATATGTGCTGATATTGATGTATAAGACTACCAGCTGAATCTTCTGATTTAACATCAACCATGTTGGCGCTTTTCTGCCTTTTGATTATCCTGTAGCTATGCAAAATGAGTTTCTTTATGCATTGGATCTGTTTGGTACATTTGTCTTTGCAATCACAGGAGCTGTAAAAGCTGTTAAGAACAGACTGGATTTCCTAGGTGTTCTTGTGTTTGCTATGACAGTAGGCTGCGCAGGTGGAATGATCCGAGATGTCCTTCTCGGAACTGTTCCTGTAGCTGCTTATCAGAATGGCTTATATATTGTGGTCTGCTTAGCAGCAGGAGTCCTTGTATTTGTATTTGCGCCGAAAGCTGTCGGAAGATGGTCTATTATCGTCTATGCTGATGCAATAGGCCTCGGTGTATTCACAGCGCTGGGCTGTGCTAAGGCTTCGGAGCTTGGAGTTGGTGCGGTAGGCATTGTCTTCTCTGGAACACTGACAGCAGTTGGCGGCGGAGTCCTGAGAGATGTGTTCGTTCATGAGATCCCAATGATATTTGCATCAGATTTCTATGCATCTGCTGCTATTTTCGGAGGTCTTTTCTACCTGATATTATCCTCTTTTGGCATTCCGGGTGATTATGTTCTCATCTCAACGATAATATTCACAATTGCACTTAGGATAATCGGATATAAGATGCATTTTTCCCTGCCAGTTGCAAAAATGCATGGGGAGGTATGATGACAGAGCTTCTGTATTATGTAGATGGCTATAGAAAGAGCATTGATGCTTCAGTCATAGGAGTATTAGGGAACGCCATAATACTCGATAAGACCATATTCTACCCAGAGTGTGGCGGACAGCCTGGCGACAAAGGCACATTCGGTCTATACAGGATTGTAGATACAGAGAAGGGTAAGGATGGCACTCCTCTTCATATAATAGATGGAGCTATGCCAGCAGTAGGGGATAAATTCACTCTTACACTAGACTGGGATCATCGCTATAAATACATGAAGGAGCATAGTGCCCAGCACCTTATCTCGGCAACTCTCTTCAATGATTTTTCTATAGGTACGGTATCTGTCCATCAGGGGGAGAGAATCCTTACCATTGAGACTGATAAAGCAGAAATTCCTGATGATGTCCTACTGAAAGCTGAGGACAGCGTGAATGCCCATGTAAGGGAAGGCGTGCGGATTTATCAGAAGGAAGTTGATCATGAGAGTGCAGAGCGTCTTAGCATGAGGCGTTCGATCAAAGTCGACGGTGATGTCAAGCTTGTATACATTGAAGGCATTGATGTTGTTGCTTGCGGTGGTGTGCATGTAGCAAATACAAGAGAGATTGGGGAAGTGCACTATAAGGGACAGGAGCTCATAAGAGGTCATGTGAGGACTATATGGGCTGTCTCTGATGAAGCTGTGAAGGAACGCAGGGAGAGTGAGCGTGTCATAAAAGAGGCATGCAGGCTTCTATCTTCAACAAAAGAGAATCTCGCTTCTGAAATAGAAAGGATGCTTGGTCTGAATAATGAGCTTAAGCATAAGGTGAAAGCGCTATCGGAAGCAACTGCTGAAAGAGAGTACTGCGACAATGAAAATAATGCAGAAGGAGCTATTATATTCAGAACTGAGCTTCCTCTTGATCTCTTCCAGTCTGCAGTCTCTCCGGAGAGAGAGGTGTTCATTGCTGGCGATGGTACATTCCTGTACCAGGGCACTAAGGAGAGGTTCCTTATTCTTAAAGAAAAGCTTTCCCTCCGGGGTGGTGGAAAGAGCACAATGTTCCGAGGAAGCTATTCCTTCGGTGGTGATATAATAAGCGCTGCTTCAGATATTCTGAGAGGCTGAATATGAAAAAAGATGAATATAGGAAAGACTGTAAGGAAGGGGATGTGAAGCTTGAATGGAAGAAGCTTGTGCTTATCGGGCTTATTCCACTATTTGCCATATTCATAAGCTATATTGTTGCTGTTAAGAACCTTGGAACTGAGAGATATACAGATATAATAGCATGGTTCTCTGAGCACTTCGGGCTGCTTGGTGTTTTTCTATATGCATATATTGTGGATACACTGATCCTGCCTCTTTCCCCAGATCTGGTATGGCCTATTGTTGCATCGCTTGACTGGTATATCGTAATACCTCTGATCGGAGGTGCATCTGCGCTTGGCGGAATCACTTCATTCTTCATTGGCGTTCTCATCGATAAGATTCCTGTTATCAGAAAACTGACAGGCAAAGCCAATGAAAAATGGGGCCCATACATAAATGTATATGGCTCCCCATTCCTTAGCATGGCTGCAATCTTTCCTCTTCCATATTCGACGATATGCACTGCAGCTGGAGCTGTGCATATGCCTTTCAAGAAGGCTCTGCCATCAATACTTCTGAGGTTTGTGCATGCAGCTATCTATTTTGCATTATTCAGAGCAGGCCTTCTGCTGATGTAGGTGCTGATCACCATCTCAGTCCTTTCTTCTGCATCTCCAACATAAGAGTCAGCATTAAGAAGGCCCTTTATCTCATCAGCACTCATATACTGAAGTATTCTCTTATCTGAGATGAGATTGGAAAGCAGTGGATTTTCTCCTCCTTCCTGGAGAATCTTCCATGACTTCAGGCTCTCTTCCCTTATTACTTCATGCATTTCCTGTCTATCTGCACCGCGCTTTCCGAGCTCCATCAGGAGTCTTTCAGTTGCTGCGAATATCCCATAGTTTCCAAGAAGCCGCTTTGTTGCATCAGAGTGGACATTCATGCCTTTTACTATCTTAATCTCTGTGGAAAGTATCTCATCAGCTGCAATGAAAGCCTCTGAAATGAATATGCGCCTGTTAGCGCTGTCATCGAGAGATCTCTCAAGCACTGTTGTAGCTGCATTCATCCATGCACTCTGATAAGAGCTCTCAATCAGGCGGCAGAGAGAGTCAATCTTCTCGCTGTTGATCGGATTGCGCTTGAAAGGCATTGCAGATGAGCCTACCTGAAAGCGTCCGAAAGGCTCTGAGAATTCACCAATCGGCGGAGACTGCAGAATCCTGAAATCCTGGCTGAACTTATGAAGAGTGCATGCAAGCGAAGATAGGACAGCGATTATCCTGAGATCCTGCTTCCTGCTGTAGATCTGAGTCGCAGCATCATAGCTCTTTATCCCAAGCTCTTCCATTACCATATTCTCAAGGTCAATTGAGGTCATGCCTGAGCCTTCAAGAAGCTCATGGTAGCTTGCAGCTGTTCCTACAGCTCCCTTCATTCCCTTTCCTCTTATTCCATCTCTGACGGAAAACAGCTCTTCAAGGTCATCCGAGAGATCCTGAAGTGTCTGCGAGAGCCTGTAGCCTATTGTAGTGACTTCAGCAGGCTGTATGTGTGTGAATGCCATTGTAGCTGTGGCTTTATATTCTCTGGCTTTTTCAGCAAATAAATCAGCAAGGGATATGGTCTTATCTATTATGATATCCATTGCCTCTTTGAATCTGATTGCATCTGCATTGTCTAGAGCATCCATGCTAGTTGCACCTAAATGGATTATCCCGCCTGCTTTCGGACACTGCTCAGCATATGTCTTTATCTCTGCCATTAAGTCATGATGGATTGTGTTCTCAATCTCTGCTGCACGCTCAATGTCGATGTCGTCCTTATGTGCTTCAAGCTCTTTTACCTGTTCTTCACTTACAAGCCCTGCTTTCATCTCGGCTCTTGCAAGTGCAATCCATACACGCCTTAATAACTTTCTCTTATGTACCTCAGAGAAGACTCTATGCATCTCCTCTGAACCGTAGCGCCATGTATATGGACTGATATATGTATCATGTGAGAATTCTGTCATTATCTATTGCTCCTGTTAATTAACATACCTTATTTTCTCCCAGAGTTCATTATACTTTGAGATATTCACTCCAAGATCATCCTTGGTCTCAGAGTTTGCAAGGTCTTCTGTAGTATAGAAAGGAATAGTTGTCCTGTACTGATCAGCTTCTGTATTCACAGAGGAAGGAAAGTGGAATCTATCTAGGAATTTAGCATAGTTCTCTGGCTTGGTCATGTAGTTGATGAAATCAAGAGCTAGGTCGTAGTGCGGAGCTTTCTTAGGAATGCACATATTATCTATATACATAGTGCTTCCTTCCTCTGGTATGAAGAAGTCAACTTCACTCCATCTGGATTCTGGAAGCTCTTCGAAGAATGCTTCTGCATAGCCCTGCGCTGCTGCATATTCACCAGATGCAAAAGCCTTTGCAAAGCCTTCAGCATCGAACTTGGCAAGATTAGGCTTCCACTCATTCCTGATCAGTTCAAAGGCTTCTTTAAGTTCTTTATCATCAGATGTATTGCATGAGTAGCCAAGATAGATCAGGGCATCTCCGATTACTTCTCTCATGTCATCCATCATGCACATCCTGCCTCTGAGGTCTTTTCTGGAGAAGATAGACCAGCTTCTTTCATAGTCACTGATCTTATTCTTATTGACCGCTATTCCTGCAGCTCCCATGAAATAAGGAACAGAGTATTTCATCTCATGATCATATGAGGCTTTATCTCTTACGAGTTCTGTTATGTACTTTGAATTGGGAATGCGCGTAAGGTCAATCTCTTCAAGCATTCCGAGCTTTATCATTATCGATGTATAGTCTCCTGAAGGGAATATCACATCATAGCCACCGCCTCCGGATGCCATAACCTTAGCAAACATTTCTTCATTTGATGCAAAGTAATCCATGACTACTTTGCAGTCATATTCCTTTTCAAATGATTCAATGACCTCATCTGGTGTGTAATAAGACCAGTTATATACATAGAGAATTTTCCTCTTATCTTTGCTGCAGGAAGAAAACAGCAGAAGTGAGGCAGCAATAAGAGCAATTGCCAGGAAGATTCGTTTCTTCAAAAAAGGCCTCCACACGAGCTTTAAATTAACAATGCAATAATGTACTACAGGTTTTCTTTGGTCAAGAAGAACTGTTCGGTATTTATAAACAGAGCCAGCTTTTTCCTTAGCTCTTATAGTCCCTCGTGTGATAATAACATTTTACGGGGTATTTTTTTCTTATAGAAGGGAAAGCAGAAAAGAGAAGTCTATTATCTGGTATTATTTTTACACTGATCTTTCTGGTTGTTTCGTGTAGTTCATCTATTGATAAGCCGAAGCCTGAAAACATAAGCATTCATTAAGCATTGCGGGGAATGGATGCCTTGAGTGCTCATCCTGCAGCACTGTGATTTCTGATGAGTATATTGCTGTGCTTAATGGTTCTGAAGTAACTATACTCCCGTTAGGATTTAAGGCCTTGCACTCTTTTATGGCTTTATATCCGATGTAATTGAGAAGCACTTTATCTGTAACTAGATATCTGTTTAAAGACCTAAAGGTTTATCTATGCGCATTCTTTGTTCTATAGGGAAGTGTCCTTTTCATCAATATTGTGCAGATATTAGTTTAAATTGCCTTTTTGAAAGTTAGCAGAAAAACAAATTAAATCGAATATAATAGTATGCGTACTAATATAATCGAAAAAGTAATCAGAAGGCAGAGATGCC
>CAKQRI010000007.1 GCA_934271365.1 uncultured Spirochaetales bacterium | reverse complement strand
ATTGTAGGCATATTTTTCTCCTATACTTGGATTAACGATATTGAATTCAATATTAGGGAATTTATGCCTTATCTTTAATATTTTGGTTATTTCTATTCGACTAATTTTGGTTGTTTTCTCCCGGCTTTCTATGGCTTTTTTCTTCCGACTCTAACACCGGAAGGAATTGAGATCAGGGTCAATAGAAGCTGCCAGGCAGAAGGGGCTTTTGGCTCATTGAAGAGCAACATGTCTTATGACCGATCCAGACGGACAAGCCTGGATAAGGTAGATACAGAGATGATGCTCAGCTGTCTGGGCTACAATCTGAGAAAATACATGAGGTTCATCGAAAGCAAGGCGAAATTCTCATATTGGAAAATGCCCGAAGGTACTAAAAATGGTGAATTCAGAAAGCCTTCAGCAAAAAGATTGAAGAACAGTGCTGAGAGAAAGAGGAAAAAGCAGCCCAATGAATTAGCCAGAAATTCCCATAAGCATAAAAAATGCCATAAATGAGAAAGAGGGTGTTTGCTTATCCTTTTCCAATAGGACTTTTGCAACACCCCCTTTTTTGTAGATTGCATGTATTTCGCTTCTGCTTTCTTCTAGTCATGTTTTATTTGATTATCTTAATGATGGAGGAGAATGTTGGAAGCAGGAAAAGAAAGAGTTAGCTTATATCTATCTGTAGATAGGAGAAATGTTGATGTTGTATATTCTCTTTTTCTCTTGTCATCATCATATAATAAAGTCCTTTTCAGCAAGACGGTAAGAGAAGGGGACGGAAAAGATTCTGCGTTTAGTGAGCTTATGTATGAGCTTATGAGACTAGATGCTTTATACGATATTCCTGTATCAACTCAGATTGATATTCTATATCATATGGTTATAGAAGAGGATTTTGAAGTTTCAATCTGATTTTTATTACAGTTTTCGGTTTTTTATCAAAAAGCCTATGATTTTAAAGATAGATTGTTTTAAAATAAAAACAGGAGGCTCGATATGGGTAATACAATTTATACAATAGGAAGACAGTTCGGTTCAGGAGGAAGAAAAGTTGGTAAGATGCTTTCTGAAAGATTGAACATTCCATTCTATGATAAGGAGCTTCTTGCGCTTGCAGCTAAAGATAGTGGATACTCAGAAGCTTTATTCCACAATGCAGATGAGAAGCCAACATCCTCTCTGCTTTATTCTCTGGTTATGGGTAATTATCCAATTGCTTCAGGTGCTATAGGCTTTAAGGAAATGCCATTGAATGACCAGCTGTTTCTTATCCTTTCAAATACAATCAGAAAGGTTGCAGAGCAGGGGAGCTGTGTAATAATCGGCCGCTGTGCTGACTATATTCTGAGAGATAATCACAATGTGATTTCTGCATTTATTCATGCTCCTATAGATGCCCGTGTTAAGAGAGTGATTGAATATGGTGATACAGATCCTGATAAAGCTAAGGATGTCTGCCTGAAGAATGATAAGACAAGGGCAAATTTCTATAACTACTACAGTGATGAGAAATGGGGTATGTGCCGTACTTATGATCTATCCCTTGATTCTGCAAAGATAGGCATTGAAGGGTGTGTTGATACCTTTATCAAATTCGCAGAGATGCGTAATGCTCATATCGAGAGACTCGGAGAGACTATCTGATGCTAGTCTTTGATACTCTTGATGAGCTTGAGAGCTATGAGAAGATTATACCGGACTTCTTGTCTGTTATAGATGTTCTCGATCATTCTAGACCTTATGATGAGGGACCTGGTGAGTACAGCACAGGTGGAAAAGACGGTAAAAAGTACATTATAGATACATTTGTTTCGTCAAGTGCTGGATTTACAGCACCGAAAACAGAGGGCATGGTCCTTGAAATCTGCCTGGAAGGTGAGGAGATAATAAGCACAGATGGTTCTGTATTCCGTATGGCCCCTGGAAGATTCCTTATCTATGAGGGGAAAATGGATGTAAAAAGAGGAGTGATGTATTCCACTCCTCAGGCATTCAAGGCTGTAAGGTTCTTCTTATAGGTTTTTATCTGCGCATGAAAGAGAGAGCCGCAAACTCTCTCTCTTTTATTGTCTTTATTGAAGCTTTAATTTCAAAATGATCTGTATTCCAGATATAGGAATCGTCTGTGAAGTCTCCAGGCATCTCAAGTGTATCTGTAACAGCTGTGCTTATTATTGAGAGTATAGAGAATCTGTCAGCAGCTGAGAGATTCTTTTTCAGTATCATGAGTATTTCTGCAAGGCTTATCCGCCCTTGCGTGCTGTATTCGACTCTAGTTATATCCATTGCTTCAAATATTACAGATGGAACTCGCTGCATAATGACAGAGCCATCATCTTCAGCATTAGCATTGAACCTGCTGATCAGATCTTCTCTTTTTAGATAAAGAATATCTCCTATTGTTATATTGAGCAGTTCCTCAAGCTTTGCTCCTTCTGGTGTTATATCGCAGAAACTCTTAGATGGATCTTTATCTCCATCAGCATATGGAGAGTAAGCATATTCGACATCAGAATCCTCATCATCAGCTTCTTCTTCATATCTATATGAGTTATTCTCTTTTTTTACTGTGATGGATTTATTATCAGTGCTGATCAGCAATTCTGATATATTGCTTAAATCAATCTCTGATGCAGAAAGAATATTGGTTCCATCAGAAAACATGGCATCATCAGAAAGCCTACCTAAGATTTCCTCTATATTTTTTTCTGTAAGATTTTCTTTAACTGTTCTCATCTCTCTGAGTATAGCGTGAAAAAGTACATGAAAAAAGCTCCCCTAGGAGCTTTCTTCATTTCTGCATCAATTACTCTGCATCTTTGATTCCCTTAAGAGAGATATCGAAGATAAGAAGGGTATTAGGCTCGATTGTGCTAGCACCATTCTCACCATATCCAAGCTCTGGTGGGATATATGCTGTTGCACTATCACCGATGTTCATATTGATAACTGCATCTACAAATCCCGGAATGAGAGATGTTAGAGGAAATTCTACAGCTTCACCCTGGTCAACGATAGTACCATCAAGGAGACGGAGTGTGTAGTCAACGATTACTGTATCCTTATCTGTAGGCTTTGCATCTCCGGTAGCATCACTGAATGTTACTTCAAGCTGAACACCTGAAGGAAGTTCAACAACTCCCTCCCTTGCCTTGTTGTCATTGAGGAATGCTTCAGCTTCTGCAAGATTCTCACTTGCGATCTGCTCAATATATTTGTTGTAGTTATCTTCAAGATACTGTGCATATACCTCGATGTTTGACTGCATCTGTTCCTCTGTATAGAGTGAAGGTGCACCATAAGCAGCATCAAGAAGGCCATTAGCATATACATCGCCTACAATATCAATACCTGAATAAAGTAGCTCAAATGTTGTGTAGTAGCCATATGCATAAGAGAATCTCTTGACTGTATCCTCTGTAGCTTCAAGAGTAAGAAGCTCATCCTTTGTCTCAACTATGTCACCAGGTTCAGTTGTGATTCCTGCATTATAGTATTCATTAACATATGCATCGATATATGTATTGAGATTATTGAGGTCATACATTGGCTCGAGTGATTCAGCTGCATCAACTGCACCTCTTGCAAAGTAAGATGCATTAGGTGTGATGTTCTGGCTGTAAAGGCTCTTCATTGTGAGATAGCCGTATGAGTAGTTGAATCTTTCAATCATGTCATCTGCGTTGAATGAGCCAACAAGCACATTTGAATCAATGGAAGCAGCTGGTTCTTCTTCTGTTGCTACTGCGGTAGCTGGTGCAGGAGATTCAATTCTTGAGCCAACGAGTCCTACATTTACAGCGAATGTGACACGTCTGATCTCAGTTGCTGTCAGCTGAGCAGGGATAGACATTGTCATTATTCCTGTGTCTTTGATGAGGAGATAGTCGTCTTTGCAGAAATCATCGATGCTGAAGCGTGATGATGTATCATCAGTTGTATGGTAAAGCACTTCCTGGCTGTATTCATTAAAGCCGATAATATCTAAATGATCACCGTCTTTGATGACAGATTCAACTTTGATTAAAGTTTCATCTGGTCCCTGTTCTCTTGCACCCATAGCGAAAAGAGAAGCTGAAGCGAGAAGCATGACAAGCATTACTACGATTGTTTTTGTTTTTTTCATGGATTTATCCTTTTTTTGATTCTTCTCTAAGAGTAGATTTATATTTCAGAGAGGTCAACGGATAGATCAAAAACAAACATGTAGATTATGTGTAGAGACTATGCTGAGGCTGCAACTGTCTTAAGGAATTTCCTGAAAATGCATGTAAGTGCAAGTGTGGCTAAGATCATTACAAAGGATAGAGCATTTATTACAGGGCTGACTCCATATCGGATTGAAGAGTAGACATAGAGAGGCAGCGTTGATGAGCCAGGACCTGATACAAAGAATGTTATTACGAAATCTTCTAAGCTCATTGTGACGCTTATAAGCAGTGATGATGCGATTGCCGGCATTATTGAAGGTATGATTACCTTTGTAAGTGTTTCCCGCTCTGTTGCACCTAAGTCTCTAGCAGCTTCAACAGTTGAATAATCAAATTCATCAAGCCTTGCAGAAACCATCATTACAACAAAAGGCAGATTGAATGTTGTGTGGGCAATGAAGATTGTCAGCTTTCCAAGCCTCAAATTGACAGCATTGAAGAAGATCAGCATTGAGATTCCTATGATTACTTCTGGCAGAATCATCGGAAGATAGCTGATCAGTGATATGTATTTCTTGGCATGAAAGTCATACCATTTGATTCCTATAGAAGCTAGTGTGCCAAGCGCTGTTGCCAGAACAGAGCTGGACAATGCAATCATCACAGAATTGAAGAAAGCTCTCCAGAGATCCGGAGATGATGTGAATAAATCCTTGTACCACTTAAGGGAAAAACCATTCCATACTGTTCCTTTTGTACTGTTGAATGAATATGCAACGACAACAATGAGAGGAAGGAAAAGAAATAGAAGTGTGAAGTATAGCATTAGGGATGAATATGAGAAAATGCCTGTCTTATTTGTTGCATAGTAGTTTATATGTCTCTTATCATGCATTCTCAGCCTCCTTCTTAACCATGTGATGCCTTTTTACATTCAATGCGACTTTCTTGGAGTTCGGAATGCTCTTCTGCTTTGAATCATCTTTAGCTCCAGCTTTCATCATATAAAGCACACCAATCATTGACAGAGCTGTGAGTACAACAGAGAAAGCTGCAGCAAGGGGCCAGTTTCTTGTCTTCTGTACCTGATCTACGATGATGTTCCCAATCATTGTTGAATTCATTCCTCCAACTAAGAGCGGTACAGTATATGAGCCGAATATTGGAATGAATGTAAATACTAATGCTGTTGTGATTCCACTTTTTATATTTGGAAGCATTACCTTAATGATTGATTCAAGCTTGTTTGCTCCAAGATCCCTTGCTGCATCAAGCAGTGAGAAATCAAATTTATCTATTATCGTGAATAGAGGAAGGATCGCAAATGGAAGATACATATAAACAAGAACCAAGATAACAGCTCCCTGATTATAAATAAGATGCAGAGGCTCACTGATTAGATGAATCTTCAGCATAAGGTTGTTTATGAATCCTTCAGTTGATAATATGTTGATCCATGCATAGATCCTGATCAGGCTGTTTGTCCAGAATGGGATTATTATTGCAGCAAGATACATTGTCTGATGCTTTTTCTTTCTTGCCATTGCATAGCCGCATGGGATAGCAATGAATATGCAGACCAGTGTTGAGATAAGGCTGATCCATAGAGTCCTAAGTGTTACAAGAAGAAAGCTCTTCTTAAACATATCTCTATAAGCCTTGAGGCTGAAGCGCCATACAATTCCACCATATAATCCTTTAGCTAGAAAAGAATAGGAAATGATTATAAGAAGGGGAATGACAAAGAATACAGTAAACCATAGTCCCATTGGAAGAGAATAGAGCGTACCAAGTCTCTGGCTTCTCTTCTTGTCCTGACGAGAACCCATATCAGTCTTTCTCCTTTACAAGATATCCATCAACAGCGCGCCATGCTACTGTAACATTGTCTTTCCATTCGATTTCAGGACCATCATCAAGGTATGTTGTATGCTGTTTGAATGTTTTTATTATTGTTCCATTCTGGAGCTTAACATAGAACTTTGACTGGAAACCAGAATAAACAGGCTCTTCAACAATCCCATGGAAGACATTTCTGTGGTCATCCTTTGTTGCAACTGCTTCATCTGTGAGTACAATCTGTATCTTTTCAGGCCTTATTGTAAACTTCAGCTCTGCTCCTATAGGCATATCGTCATAATCAGTAACCCATACTTTGGCATCAAGCTCTGGAACATCAACATACACCATGTATTCATCACCAGCTTTCTCTGAAGATAAGACTGTACAGTCAAAGATATTTGTCTCTCCTATGAATCTTGCTACGAATTCAGTAGCGGGGGCCTCATAAATCTCATAGGGCGTTCCAATCTGCAGCGCTCTTCCATGATTCATTACAGCAATCCTATCTGATACTGAAAGCGCTTCAGACTGATCATGAGTAACATATATGAAGGTTATTCCGACCTTATCATGGATCTCATCAAGCTCTATTAGAAGATTCTGCCTGAGTTTAGCATCAAGTGCAGATAATGGCTCATCTAGAAGCAGAACAGATGGCTCGTCAATAAGTGCTCTTGCAATTGCCACGCGTTGCTTCTGCCCTCCAGATAGCTGGGAAGGCTTCTTATCCTTATGCTCTTCAAGCTGGATAAGCTTGAGATATTTCTCGACGCGTTCTTTGATTTCTGCCTTGTCTATATGCTTCAGCTTCAGTGGAAAAGCAATATTGTCAAAGACTGAAAGATGTGGAAATAGTGCATAGGTCTGGAATACTGTGTTGCTATCACGTTTTTCAGGTGGTAGTGACAAGATATTCTTATCATCAAAGAGAACAGCACCAGAGTCTGGGCTATCAAAGCCAGCAATTATTCTCAGAAGGGTAGTCTTTCCGCATCCAGAAGGTCCGAGGAGTGAAAAGAATTCGCCTTTTTCAATCTTCATACTAACATTATCCAGTGCTTTGAATCCATCTTCATATCCTCTGGAAACATTAGAAACCGTAACAGCTACGCCTCTCTTAGGCTTATCTGAAAGAGTCTGCATAATCTCCTCCTGAACCAGGTTTCTGATACCACAATCTTTATAAGAGAAATTGTATATTGTGTAAATGATTTTTAATTAAAGATTCTGATATACTTAAGCATTATGAATACAAAACTTGGACTATGGATTGAATCAAGGGCTGAACTTTTCAGATATATAGCAGAACTTCCTTTATATAAAAAGGATGCAGATAAGGTTCTTCTTTCTGGAGATGTCTCTGTGTATCTAGCAGGCTTGATGAAGAGACTATATAGCAGTGCGGATATTATTGCAGTAACTGCTGATAGCAATGCGAGAGCTGAAGCTAAACTCGAATGTGCGTCTCTTATGGAAATTGATGATGTATTCGATAAGTTCTTAGAGGCAGACACATTTGATGCTGTTTTATCTGCGCTCCAGATCCAGAGCCTTAACACAAGAGAATTGACACCTTATCTTTTCAATTTGTATGACTTGTTAAAGACAGGAGGAGTGCTATATCTTTCTTTTCCAGAAGCTGCAGCTCATACTGTAATTGAAAAGAATAAGTTTCCAGCTTGGTATGATGAACAGATGGAAGTATATATGAAATACTATATGGCAGATGATGTTGTAAGATCTCTTAATCTCATAGGCTTTGATATTAAGATGATTGAAAGAGATGCAATAGAAGAGCTTTACAGCGTTGTTACAGTTATTGGCCTAAAAAGATAGAACAGCTTTGTAATTTCATTTTTTTTTGAGAAAACAACAATTTTGCACTACTGAATCATTTACTAAATGGTGATAACAGTCTAAAATACAAGAAATTTATAGCTAGAATAACATTAATTTTTAGATTAAAGCTTAACACTACATTTTACTTATAAGTATCCTGCTCTGATAATTTTTAACCTTCATTTTTTTGCTTTTTTGGACTTTTGGTGGGGGGAAATTATGAGAAAGATACTCAGGCTTTTCATTTGCATTACTTTGCTGCTTTGCATTTTCACATCATGTACGGATGAACCTCTTACTGATATTAAGACGGGTTCAGTCTCTATTGCTTTAACCGGTGCTGATGATGCAGCATATTACAAGATTCATGCTGAAACATCTTTATTGAAGGATGAAATTGGAAATTCTATTGAAAAAATATTTACAGGAAAGAAGATTGTTCTTGATCTTATTCCAGGAGAATGGAAAGTTTCTGTAGAAGCATATGATGATGAGGATAGGCTTATAGCAAAGGCTGATCCAATAAGTGTTGGAGTAAAGTGCAATGCCGTTCAGAGTACCGATTATGAACTTGTAAAGATTAAATCTGAGATTCCATCGGCCAATACCGTGCCTTGCACTCTTACGGTAACTCTTTCAACAAATGATGACACAGAAATCTATTATTCAGTCGATGGTAAAAGCTTCTCTCTGTATCCAGAGTCGGGAATTGATTTTGAGAAGATCATAAAAGCAGAGTCATCAATAACAATTTACACATATGCAGTTAAAGAAGGCTTTGAGAAATCTGATACTGTAAGTTGTGAATATCAGATTAATCATAAGATGGTTCCATCATATTCATGGGAGAAGACCGGAGATGGCTATAAGTGCAATGCTGCAATGGTCTGTGAATATCACCCTGAATATGTGACCGTGAAAGAAGAATCAGTTGCTTCTGCTGTTATAAAGTCTGATTCTACTTGTGCGGAAGAAGGAAGCGCAGATTATACAGCGGTTTTCACAAAAGAAGAATTTGAGGATCAGACAAGTGAATTTGCTGTACCAAAGAGCAATCATGATTTCTCTCAGGAAAAAGCAGAAGATGTATATATGAAAGATGCTGGCTCTTGTACTGTAAACACTGTTTACTATAAGAGCTGCAGTGTATGTGGAGCTGCATCATCTTCTGATACATTTGAAATAGAGGCATTAGGCCATGATTTCTCCGGAGAGGTAAAATCTGAAGAATATCTGAAAACAGCAGCAACATGCACTACTCGTGCAGTTTATTATAAAAGCTGCATTAAATGTGGTGAAAAGTCCGCTTCAGAAGAATTCTCCGGTTCTTTTCTTCCTCATGATTTTATAGAGATAATTTCTGAAAATAATGTAAAACTCGCACCTACCTGCAAAAAGAATGGAACATACTATTTAAGTTGCAGTTCATGTGGGAGAAAAAGTAGTGATACATTTATTGGTGAAGATACAGCATTAGGTGGAGAGCATGTATTTGTTGATTATAGATGTGCTAGATGAGGTCTTTTCACTAATGGTCCAGCTGGAGGTTATGTTTTTTATGACTGTGATGCTGATAATGAATCAGGTAACAAAGATGGCTTGATTTCAAGTGAGTGCGGATGGCGATTCATTGAAGCTGCTCCTGAGGATCTGTCGGATAAACTCATATATGGATTTTACAAGCAGATGACTCACTTCAGCAATGGGGATAGGCTTTCTGATACACAGGTATTCAGTGGTTCTAGAAGAGATGGAGTTGGGCTTGGAAAATCAAATACAGAAAAAATCGTAGAGAAAATGGATATTGATGGACTTGCATATAGTGTTTATGGGAATAATAAAACCACAGAAAAATATGCTGCTAAGGAGTGTATGGATTATAGCATTGTAAATGACGGAATAACATTTGATGACTGGTTTCTTCCTAGCGATGATGAGCTTTATCATATGCTGAAGAATTTAGGCGTGAATGAGATTGGTTTATTTGATGCAGTAGAGTATAGTGGGTATTGGTCTAGTACTGAATATGATTATAGATATTCAGGAGGAAAAACTCTTTACCGTTATAACCCCTCTTCTTCATCTAGCTTCTATCAAAGAGATAGAAAACTAAATGTTCGACCTGTCCGTTATTTCATTTAGCTTTTATCTGCAGTCTTTATGTTTTTCTTCATATATTGACTATAAAGCACGATGGATTGTAGAATAATCTTATTGAATTTAATTAAGGAGTAAGCCATGTCCAAAGCACATAGAGGAACAGGTATCAGAGACCAGTTCAACAATGGTAGAGCAGAATGCCCAGTTTGCAAGAGAACTGCTATCAAGTGCCTTTACGAGAAAGAAGTAGATGGTGCAAAGGTAAAAGTCTGCAAGGAATGCAACGCTAAGCTTTCCAAGTAAGAATGAGTCTATTTAGAAAAGACAGAGTGAGGGAGCAGTGTGCTGCGCCCTCATTTTCTTTAACTATAGGAGAAGTTTTCTCTGTATCAGCTTCAAAGGAATTGAAAGAGAAGCTTTCAAAGGATTCTTTTGCTGTTCTTTTTTATCCATCAGAATCTGGATCTGATATGAATAGCTGGGCGAGGGCTCTTTCTTTTGCATCTTTTGCAGTTATCCCAGACAATTCTTATTCCTCGAGAGAATTCTATAAGGTTCTTGATAGGATTGTTTTCTCTCCTGTTCCAAAAAAGATTACCGGATCATTTCTGGCAAAGAATGAAGAGGAGGCTGGAAGAGTCCTGTCTTCTCTGCCGTTTGATTGTCAGATAATAACTGTTTTCGTGAGGTGATTAATATGATTTCAATGACTGGCTATGGCCACTCAATATATAGATGTGATGAGTATATCGTAGAGCTTGAGATAAAGAGCTATAATAACCGCTTTTTAGATATTTCCCATTCAGTTAATCCTCTTCTCTCTTCATATGAGATGAGGATTGATGAAGAGATAAAGAAGATAGCAGCTCGAGGCCATCTGGATGTCAGCCTCAGGCTGAAAGTCCTCAAGAATGATGTGAAGCTATCATTTGATCAATCACTTCTCGACGGTTATAAAGCAATATTCAGAGAAATAGAAGCTGCTACAGGTGTTAAGGCTTCATTTAGCGACTATGTTTCAATAGAAGGGCTTGTGAGCAATGAGAGAATTACTGATTCTGCTGCTTATTCAGATGGTGTTGAATTTGTCTTAAATGAAGCAATGAATGCTCTTCGGGAAAGCAAGAAGCGCGATGGCGACGGAACTCATGACGATTTAGTACGTTTAGGACATGGGTTCGAGGATGCTCTGCTTGAAATTGATAGCAGAAGTTCAGAACTTGAAGAATATTTCAAGAAAGTGCTTCTTGATAAATATCAGGAGCTTCTCGGAGAGAAGGGCAAGGATGATCCTAGATTTCTTGCTGAAGTTGCTGCCCTTCTTGTTAAATACTCTATCAATGAAGAATGCTCAAGGCTTAAAGTGCATATTGCTGAATACAAGAGGCTTCTGGAGCTTGATGAGCCTGTAGGTAAGAGGCTCGATTTCCTGTGTCAGGAGATGAATAGGGAATGCAATACAATCGCTTCAAAAAGCCAGCTGGTTGAGATTAATCTTCTTGTTGTGAAGATGAAGGATAACCTTGAGAATATAAGAGAACAGATAAGGAATATAGAATAATGAGAATAGCAATCAGTTCAAAATCCGGATGTGGTAATACTACTGTTACGACGATGGTAGCAAAGGCTCTCGGATATGATATGATTAACTTCACATTCCGGCAGATGGCTAAGGAACGGAATATGGAGTTCTGGGATTTTTGCCGCCTAGCTGAGAGCAATGACGATATCGATAGAGAGCTCGATAGACGTCAGGTTGATATGGCAATGGCCGAGAAGAACTGTGTTCTTGGATCAAGGCTTGCTATATGGATGTTAAAAGATGCAGATTTAAAGGTCTATCTTACTGCATCGGCAGAGACAAGAGCTGTAAGAATATATAAAAGAGAGGGGGGCTCTCTTAAGCAGCGCTATGAAGAGACTGTAAAGAGAGACCAGAATGACTCTGCCCGCTATATGAGAATCTATGGAATTGACAACAGCAGTGCAGAGTCTGTTGCAGATCTGGTGATATCAACTGATGATAAGACACCGGATCAGATTGTTAATATCATTCTTGATAAGGTAAAAGAACTGGACTCTTGTCTTAAATAGAGTAATTCTTTAATATAATATAGTTTGAAGGAGAGGCTATGAGCATTCCACTTAATACACTGATTGATAAAGAGAATAATGTTTACGAGATGACATGCGTAGCAATCAAAGAAGCTGAGATCTATGCTGCAACAGATAAGAAAAAGGAAATCGAGAATGCAGGTGAGAAGATTGTTTCAGTTGTCTTAGAGAGAGCTCTCAACGACGAAATCGAGTATACAAAAGGTGACGAGTAAAAGACGCGCTATTGCGCTCTTTGGACCAACAGCAGTAGGCAAGACTGCTTTAACAGAGAAATTCTTCAATAAAGGCTATGAGATAATAAATGCAGATTCGATACAGGTCTATAGAGGCTTTGATATTGGATCAGCAAAACCTTCTAAGGTGCTTCAGTCTCTGATTCCTCATCATCTTGTCGATATAATGGATCCCCATCAGCAATACACTGTTGGGGATTTCTGTAATGATGCAGAACGCCTGATTTCAGAGATAAATGAGAGGGGCAATATTCCTCTTATAACTGGTGGTACTGCATATTATTTCAAGCAGCTCATATATGGAAAGGCAAATACCCCAGAGGCCGATAAGCATATACGGGAGAAAGTCAGGAAAATGCTTGAGGAAAAGGGTAGTTCTGTACTCTATTCAGAGTTATGCTCTCTTGATAGTGCCGCTGCCGCCAAGATATCAGTCAATGATACATATAGAATCACCAGAGCTTTAGAGGTGATTTATCAGACAGGGTGTCCTCTGTCTTCATTTGCTGTTTCTGATAAGCCTAGAACAGATATATCTTTTCTGCCAATCTGCCTTACTAGACCAAAGGCAGAACTTGATGAAAGAATCAAGCTTCGTGTTGATATCATGTTTGAGGAAGGGCTCTACGATGAAGTTAAGAGACTATTCTCTATTGGTGCAAATGAAACATGGCCTGCAATGCAGGGAATAGGATACAAAGAGTTTCTGTCTTATAGGGAGAGCGGTGAATTATCACTTTCTCTTCTTAAAAAAGAAATCACCCGGACATCAATGCAGTATGCAAAGCGCCAGATGACTTTCTTTAAGAGCTTTAAGGATGTGAATTTCATTCACCCCGATGATCATGTAGCACTGAAGAGCGTGCTTGATTCTTTTTTATAGGTATCAGCATATTCGAGATTAAGGAATTCATAGCCTGTTATCTCGATGTCTGTGATATTCCACCAGCCGCGTTTATTACATTTGAACTGGAATGTTTCAGTGACCCTATAAGAGTAGATCGGTGACTTTCCTTCAATGGCAACGCTTTCATCTTCTTTATCCTTCTCATATGGATATGGTGTATACCATATAGCATCAACACGCCATTTATCATCTGCAATAAGCTCTGCTTTCTCAACTATAGTACCATAGACATAGCTGGTCTCTTCGATTGCAGGCTTTCCTTTATTTACCCAATCTGAAGCCTCTACCTGGGTGTTTGTATTTTCATAAGCCATTCTTGTCTGTCTTGTAACAAAGAGGTTCATAACCTCACTTTCCTGAGGTATTGAAGCTTTGACGCCTTCACTCATCTCTGTTATGTCGAGAGCATTCTGCGCTTCATAGAAATGATAGAGCATCTCTTCCTGGTCCATATCCTTTGTGGTAGGGGCCTTCAGGGAGTTATAAAGAATTGATGAGAACACTGATAGCACAATCAGAGCAATAATTGAAGCTGTGACAATCAAGGTTCCCTTTACACGCCAGAAATCCCTGCGTTTAGCAATTTTAGCAGACTTCTCAAAGAACTCTTTATACTCATCACTGCTTTCAGTCTCCTCAAGGCGCTTTTCCATTTCGGTTTCTTTTATGCTTTCAAGATTCCATGCAAGTGAATTTGATTCCTGCAGAAACCATCCAAGATTCTCCCATCCTTTTCTGTTTCCGCTGATTTCGCGCATCTTCTTATTATTTGCATTGAGAACAAGGTTTATGAATGCTTCCGTTCTGCTATCAAGACCTGTATTGAAGAACTCTATGGGAACTTCCTGAAAGTGGTTGCTTCTGACCTCATGAAGAGAATATGGGAACATTCCAGTTGCAGCAAAGTACATAAGCTCTGCCATTTCAAGTACCAGGGCATAAGAGTGGAGTATATTCTCCTTCACAAGATTACCGACTTCTTCACGCCTTCTTTCCCCGATTCTAGCGATGGCAAGGAAAATGCCAAAGTCTGGAGGCAGAAGAAGGATTTTTGTCTTATCAATGATGAATATCCTATAAAGAGGGAAGATATCTCCATCAAGTGAAAGGAATGATTTATCTGCATTGAGGATTCCATAAGCAATCTCCTCAATTAGAATCAATGCATTCTTCCTGTTTGATGTTGCGATTGTCTCAAGTCCTTCGATATTGCATGGATCAAAATAGACATAAACCCTGTCTCCGACAGTTGTTACGCCATTCCAGTTCCATTTTGATATGTTATGGTCATCTATTATGAGGCCTTGTTCTCTGACTCCCTGGAGGATATGCTTTGGAACGCCGGATTTATCATCTCCGATTTCAATTCCATAATATCTGTTACCACCTACTGTAATCTCTGAAATTCTATCTCTCATTCTTTATAAAAAGCTCCATGTGCTGTAATAGTATCATTATCTGAGAATGCAATAAGATGCCATGGCTTATTGCTTACTCTATTCATGCTATCGATAATCCCAGATGCGCATATATCAGCTTTATGCTTATTTCTAACATCTAGCAGATGCGCTCCTTCTGTTATATAGTATGCAGCCTCATCCCTGACTTTATCTATCTCCTCTTTCCTTATTCTGCCAGAGAGATTTGAAGAGATTATGAAGAATGTATCTGGTTCTTGCCATTTTCTTATCATATGCGAGAGTTTTTTTGACTCATCGGCAGTGTCAATTCTGGAATACACGATAGAAACCGATGCATCAGGAAGCATTCTCTTTATATATGGAAGAATGATCTCAGGTGCGCTCTCTTCCTCTGCATACGCTTCATTCACTTTCAGGCCAAGGCTTTTGATGGCAATATCACCATAGAAGGTCTCTAGAGTTCCCATAGATGATTCTAAAGCAATCTCATCCTCATCTTCAGTTAAAAGCTCTGAATGTATCGGTGTAATTATTATGACGTGCTTAGCAGATTTAGGTATATATCCGAAAGCTGAGCTATAAAGCTTATATAACTTCCTTAAATCCCCATGCGGAAGAATCAGGGCAGAAGCCTTCTCTGTATGCTCTTCTATATTGTCTGTCATCGAACTTAGCTCATCCAGTTCTTCTGGATAGAATATTGCACCATGGTATAATTGTCTCATCAGCCTAGAAGCCTCCTTATTCTCTCTTCATCAAGAACTGCATGCAGATTCCTTTCTTGTGTAGGAATGATCAGTCCTGTTTTTGCTCCCTTTATTCTCTTAAGATATTTCACCTCTGTATAGTAGAGGTCTGCTTTATTGCTTGATCTTGCCTTAGAGAAATGAATAGCAAGAGATGCTGCATCCAGAAGCACTGATAGTGGCACAGTCTTATCGCGCCTGGTTTTTATTATTATATAGCCTCCAGCAAAATCCCTTGTATGAAGCCATATGTCATTACCTCTTGCTTCAGTTCTGAGAATTGCATCATTCTCTTTTGCATTGCGGCCAATGATAAGCGTCCATCCTTCAGATTCCGCATAGAGTCCAGGCTTTCCATCTCTGAGATGTGATGGTTTATTCTCATTCATCTGTATTGCTTTTTTTAGCTTGGAAAGAGATGAATCCCCAGAAAGCAGAGCGGAGTAATATTCATTTCTTTCCTCTAGTTCTCTCTCCAGCTTAGCAATTTCTTCTTTTGAAAGCTCAAATGCTTTTTTATTCTTTCTATATCTCTGGTAGAACCTTTCGAGATTCTCGTTTGCAGATAGTGCAGGGTCGAGGGAAATTGTCACATCCCTGTCATTGCTCCAGTCTCTGAGTGTGACATGGTCCATGCCACGCTTTATCATATAGATATTGGACTGAAGCAGATCTGCAAGTTTTCTATCCTCATCGTAATGAGAGGAATTGCTTTCTTTTTCTCTCTGTTTCCTCAATCTTTCCTCTATATCGGAAATCTCTTTGTCTCGTTTATCTTCTAGGCTTCTGATGGCATCAGACTTCTTGTCCTGGTATTCTGCTTTATCGAAAGAAGAATCTATGAATTCATTGAAAGTCGGAGTATCATAATCCCTGACAGTAAAATGCCTTGTGCCTTCTTCTGTTCTTTCCTCTGTTTGCAGTGTATTGCCTTCGCATTCTCCTCTCTCTGGTCTTCTGAACATCAGTTCGAGGATCTTCATGCTACTATCTGTTATTATCACATTTGCACTTGGCCCGGAGAAAAGGCGGAATATCATGTATAGCTCTTCTTCTGAGCCTTTGAGCTGTAGCGTGAATGCCCTGTCAAACGGAGCCTGCCTGACACCTGTTATCTTCTTTCCTATTATGTGAGCTTTCAGATACTGAACAAAGCGCTGGTTTTTCCTGCTTTTCTCCCTGATCTTATCTGTTCTGCAGATTCTTGTTTTGGGTGTTGCTATCTCTGAATATAAAAGCCAGCTCTTCTCTTCCTTTGAAAAGAGATGAAGAGTGAAGGAATGGAAATCATGCTCTGTTATCTTCTGTATATAGCTGCCTTCAAGAGGAAGCTCTGATAGCAGCAGTTCCAGCTCTTTCCAGTTAATGCTCATTAATAGCTCTCCTTATTCTTGATACTAGATAGAAAGATCCAGTGACAAGGATGATTCCGCTCATTTCCTCTGCTTTTATGACAGCTTCTCTGCTGTCTTCTATCAGATAAGTCTCTTTATCCGGAAAAAGCTCCTTGGATAATGCATATATCCCTTTGGGATCTGAGCGTTTGAAGCTATCTGGCTTTGAAATGATAATCCTATCAAATAGAGGAACAAGTGCTAGGAGCATATCTTTTATGTCCTTGCCTTCAGCTGCTGAGAAAATCAGCGTGCTATTGCTTAGATCCTCATTTGATAGCAGTGTGTCCCTGAGAGATTCAGCACTTGCCTTTGTGTGTGCACCATCAAATATGAATCTTGATACATGTTCATATCGTCCAGGAAGAGATAGGTCTGATAAATCAAAGCAACTGTCATTGATAAGTCTAAGCTTATCAAGTGCAAGGTAACCAAGCAGCGCATCTTCACCTTCTTTTTCAGAAGGAAAAGGAAGCGTTAGCATGATTGTCTTATCAGCAAGCTTTGCAGATACCATGCACCCATTTATTTTTATATCCTTATATGAATCATTGAATAGAGTAAGCTCAGTATTCAGCAGCATACATCTTTTCTTGATGACAGCTAGAGCCTCTTCTGATGTGTTTCCTGCAAAGCCTTTTGATCCATATTTTATTATTCCTGATTTCTCTGCTGCAATCTTCTCTATTGTCGGGCCAAGAATCTCTGTATGCTCAAGCTCAATCGTTGTTATTATCTCAGCTATTGGTGAAAGAGTATTTGTTGCATCGAGTCTGCCCCCAAGTCCTGTTTCAATCACTGCATAAGTACAGCATTCATTTCTGAATAGGATATATGCATATGCAGTGTATAGCTCAAAAGTCGTTGGCTTCACAGGACCAAGTTCTGGAGGAAGCTGGAAACTGCTTATCCTCTGAGAGAGCTCTTCTGCTGCTTTCATATATGCCTCATTGCTGAAGAATATACCAGATGCTGTGAATCTTTCTCTTATATCATATACATGAGGGGAAAGATATAGACCGCATTTGATTCCGCTTTTAGTCAGCATCCTTGAAATGAAGAAGGCAGTACTGCCTTTTCCCTTGCTTCCTGCTATGTGGATTGCTCTGAATGATTTCTCTGGATTGCCAAGATGAGACAGAAGCAATTCCATTCTCTCTAATCTGTTATCCCGCAGGAGTCCTCCTCCAAGCATTGGAGCATAACCATCAAAAAAGGAATCAAGCTTCTTAATATCCATAACCATAATTAGCTATTCTATATAAAAATGATGGTTAAGCCTATTGGTTTTGGCTTTTGAATCTTGACGCATGATCAGTAATAACTGAAAATGGATAAAGATTGTTTACAGAAAATGAAATAATGTCTAAAAAAATAGTTCTGAAATTCTAGGGAGGATCATATTACAATGGCATTGAAACCAGATAAGAAGCCTTGGGCTTTTCTTGATGATTATAAAGGTAAGGACTTTAATGGGGAGTGGCCTACAATACCAGAGGCCTTCACAATCTCATATAAGCGTTTTGCAAAGAATCCTCTTTTCATTGCATTCGCACCTAAAAAGCTAGCATTCACATATGAGGAGGCATATAGGAAGATTCTCGATATTGCGTATTATCTTGTTTCTTCAGGTGTAAAAAAAGGTGATAGAGTAGGCGTTACTGGAAAGAACAGTCCGGAGTGGGCACTTGCTTATCTTGCAATCTCTTTCGCAGGCGCTATTGTTGTTCCTCTTGATTATTCCCTTAAAGACAAAGAGATGGAGCATCTTGTGGCTTTTGGTGGAGTATCAAGGCTCTTTATTGATGCTGAGAGAATTGAGAATATAGATAAGGATGGCAGTCTGAATCTTATAGAGAAGATATCTCTTGAAGAGAATAGCAAAGGATATAAGTATATTCTTGATCTGAAAGCAGCTGAGACAGAGCTTCCGAAAGCTGAATGCACAGAGACTGCAGCTATTCTATTTACAAGCGGTACAACTGGAACACCAAAGGGTGTAATGCTTTCTCATAAGAATCTTATCAGTGACTGCTATATTGCTCAGTGTAATCTGAAAGTTGTGCCTTCAGATGTATTCTATGCAATCCTTCCGATTCATCATGCATATACAATGCTTGCTGTCTTCTTTGAAACCTGGTGCACAGGTGCCAGCTGTGTATTTGGAAAGAAGCTTGTTGTCTCTCAGATTCTCAGAGAGCTTAAGGAAGGCAAAGTCACTATGTTCCTTGCTGTTCCTATGCTTTTCAACAAGATGTATGCAGCTCTTATGGATGGAGTCAAGAAGAAAAGTCCATTCGTTAATGGTCTTATCCATGCAATGATGGGTTTCTCTGGCTTTGTTAAGAAGGTTTTCAAAATCAATATCGGAAAGAAGATGTTCGGCTTCCTATTGAAGAATCTCTCTCTTGATAACAATAGAATCTGTATCTGTGGAGGAGGTCCTCTTCCTGCATCTACATTCAAGGGATTCAATGAGCTTGGAATTGACTTCGTGCAGGGATATGGCCTTACTGAAACAAGTCCTATTACCCATCTCAATCCTGTAGAAGCATATATTGAGACAAGTGTAGGTAAGATTCTTCCAGGCTTGGAGCAGAAGATTGTAGATCCTGATGCAGATGGAAATGGCGTTATTTATATCAGAGGTTCTGTAGTCATGCAGGGCTACTATAACAACAAGGAGGCTACAGATGCAGTCCTTGATAAGGATGGATGGCTGAATACAGGTGATGTAGGTCACGTTGATAAGAATGGCTATCTGTATCTTACTGGCAGAGCAAAGTCAATCATTGTCACAGAAGGTGGTAAGAATGTATTCCCTGAAGAGATAGAGGATCATTTCCAGCTTTATGATGAGCTTGATCAGGTGTGCATTATCGGATACACGATTGATAAGGCAATGAAAACTGAGGGAATAAGGCTTCTAGCATATCCTAGTGAGAAGTATTCAAGGTCTCATTCAAAGGATGAAGTGCAGAAGAGGATTGAAGAGATTGTAAGCGAAGTCAACAGAGAGCTTCAGAGCTACAAGAAGATCACAATGGTCACTGTAATCGATGAGCCACTTGAGATGACATCAACAAAGAAGGTTAAAAGATTCGTTGCGGCAAAGAAGTATGCACTCTGAGGCTTCTTGTCTTACTTTACTATCTGATGTAGGCTGAAGATATGAAATTGAATAGCAAGCAAAGAGCATTTCTGCGTTCAGAAGCGCAGACTATGAATCCTGTAGTGAATGTAGGTAAGGAAGGCCTTACTGATGGAGTTGTTGAGCACCTTAATGCTGCCCTTGAGAGCCATGAGCTTGTAAAGGTCAGATTCCAGAATTCGAAGGACCAAGTCATGGAGATCTCCAGAGCATTGGAAGAAAAGACTGGTTCTGTAATTGTAGCAACAACAGGCTTTACAACTGTTTTCTTCAGACAGGATGAAAAAGACCCAGAGAGAATCTATATAATCTGATTCTCTTTCATAGCTTTTTATCGGACATCCTGCTAGGGTGTCCTTTTTTATTGAGGAAATAGAAATGATGAATATGCCAGATCCAGATGCAGTTTTTCCTAATGATTATGGAACTTCATGTTTTATAAAGAATGTTGTAAAAGCACCTAATATCCATATTGGTGACTATACATATTATGATAGTGATATAGATCCAGCTGGCTTTGAGAAGAATAATGTGCTTTTTAATTATCCAGAGTTCGGAGACCAGCTGATAATCGGACGCTTCTCTGCTATTGCCTCTGGCGTGAAATTCATTATGGGGCCAGCGAATCATAGGCTATCAAGTGTTACGACATATCCATTTAATGTGTTTGGTGGCAAATGGTCAGAAGTTACACCCTCTCATATCACAGAGCTTCCGCATAAAGGAGATACTGTGGTTGGAAATGATGTATGGATTGGGAGAGAGTCGGTGATCATGCCCGGCGTTAAGATAGGTGATGGTGCGATTATCGCTGCTTATTCTATAGTTGTAAAAGATGTTCCTCCTTATACGTTATATGGAGGAAACCCTGCAGCATTCATCAAGGACAGATTTGATGAAGAGCTTACATCACTGCTCCTTGAGTTCCGATGGTGGAATCTGGAAGGAGATGAGCTTGTTGATATCCTTCCTGTGCTATGTTCTCCAGACCTTGAGAATACAAGGAAAGTACTTAAGGAAAGACTTAGAAAAGGACAGGCATAGCCCCGTTGCTATGCCTGCCTCTATTATCAGTGTTCCAGCATCAGTGTTCTGGTTGTTATGTCACAGACAGAAGCTGGTCCATAGTACTGTATTGCACCAGGATATGTGTAGCAGGTATCATCTGCCCATTTGTCTCTTCTTTCACTGAAATACCTGAAAGGGCCTCCACTGAGATCAACAAGCGCTTTCTTGATTACCGGCTTATTCTCACCGTGCCTTTTCTCAATATTCATCATCTTTGTTATAGGCATTCCACCAGCTGTCCATTCTTCTGCAGGTCTAGATAGATTCTTTATTGAAGAAAGGTATCCTGTTAGACCATTCTGAATTAACAGAAATGCATTATATCCAAGGCTATAGCAATAATCTGCATCGAAATTTGATGGGAATGCACATCGTCCCTCATAGCCGAAGAAGTGGTGGAGTGGATTGAATTTTCCATTATAAGAGCCATTTCTGCGTCTTTCCTCAAGCTTAGAGTTTACAATTGAAGAGAGAAGCTTTTCTGTCTCTATTCTTGAGACCTGAACGTTGCCATGCGGATCCCTATCCATCAGCAACTGCTCCTTTATTTCCTCTGGAAGGATAGAGAATACACTATCTGACTCTCTGCTGAGATACTTATGCATAAAAGAGATCTTAGCTTCAGCTGCATCAAGAGATGAGAATTCATCGCTCTGGCGTGCAAGAATATCATTAATCTCATCTATTAGCTTCTTGACTTCTGGTACGAACTCAACAAGTCCTTCTGGGATTATTGCAACACCGAAGTTCATTCCCTTGCTGCTTCTTCTTACAACTGAATCAGCAATGTAATCTGCGATTTCAGAAAGTGACATGCTCTTTTTTTCTATTTCTTCACTGATCAGGCAGATGTTAGGCTGTGTCTCAAGTGCGCATTCAAGAGCTATATGCGATGCCGATCTTCCCATTACCCTTATAAAATGCCAGTATTTCTTAGCTGAATTTGCATCTCTCTCTATATTTCCTATGAGCTCTGAGAATGTCTTTGTTGCAGTGTCAAAACCAAATGAGATTTCGATATCATCATTTTTAAGATCGCCATCTATTGTCTTAGGACAGCCTATTACCTGAACGCTGCTGCCTGTTTTTCTGAAGTATTCAGCAAGAACAGCTGCGTTTGTATTAGAGTCATCTCCGCCAATGATTACAATAGCATTTAGCCCATGCCTCTTTGCCACTTCAGATACAATTCTGAACTGATCTTCTTTCTCTAGCTTTGTTCTGCCTGAACCGATGATATCGAAACCGCCAGTATTCCTGTATTCGTTGATTATCTCACCTGTAAATTCAATATAATCATCTTCAATCAGGCCTGAAGGTCCTTTCTTGAAGCCAAGAAGGACATTGTTCTTATCAGCGCTTTTTAATGCGTCATAAAGACCGGAGATTACATTATGGCCACCAGGAGCCTGTCCTCCGGAGAGAATGACACCAACAATCTGTTTGCTTTTGCTTGCATGGCTTTTACCTTTTCTGAATGAGATCTCTTTCATTCCATATGTGTTAGGAAAAAGCTCCTTTACCTGAGCCTGATCAGCTGCGCTCTCAGTTGTTTCCCCTTCAATAGCCTCAATCTCATCAATCGGATTCCTAAGCATTGCTGGAAGCTTAGGCTTATATTCATATCTTGCAATCTGCAGTGGAGATAAATCCATATTCCCCGAATCCTCCTTGTATTTATATATTATAGGTAAATTCGATTTGGAATTCCATATATTATTACTCTGTTTATTACTGTTGAGAGTAACGTTTTATTGCTAGGTCTATAAGAACAGAATGCAATGTGATACTATTTACAATATGTTGCGTATATATATAGATGCAGATTCTATGACGGAAAAGCATCGGACGATAATTCTCAATCGTGCTTTAAAGGAAAATGCAGAAGCTTATTTTGTTGCCGATAGATCTCTTCCTGATGTCATTGATGCAATTGCAAAGAATACGGAAGAGCTAAGGAATCCATATAGAGGTTCTATTGATAAGGCAGAGCTCCGTAAGATAAAGAGCAGAGTCCAGATGATAGTGGTTGAGACTGGCGCAAATTCAGCAGATGATATGATTGTTGAGATTGCAATTCCCCAATCCCTTGGTATTACCCATGATATTCCGCTTTCAGCTCGTCTGATTGAGAAAGGTATTACTGTAATTGATGATAGAGGAAATACGCTTACAAAGGATAATATCAGAGAACGGCTTTCAATCAGAGCCATTAATAGCGATTTCAGAGAGATGGGTATATCTTCAGATAAATCAAAGAGATTTGATCAGTCTATTCTTAACAGGTTCTCTTCAGCTTTTGATAAAGCAATAAACAACTTAAAACAAAAAATATAGTAAATTTATTTTTTATAACAAAAACGAATTTATTGCCAATAATGATATTTATCCTAAAAATGAACATTTATTTAATAATTTTATTGATTTAAACTATAGTTCTTATTTAGGAATATTATTTTTTGTAATTAGCTTAGTTATGATGTTTTTATGAATAATAATGTATGAGCAAGATTGTTATTTCACGTAGCTATAGTCCGTGCATGAGCAGGCTTCTTTTTAATGAGGATTTCTTTTTTGCAGTTGAAAAGAGATCTGAAGCAAACAGAGAGCCGGATTTGGTAATTCTCAATAAGCCAGTCTTAAGGGAAGTTTCAGATGAAATCAGATTTAGAGCTGCAAAAGGATTCGGATACAGAATTGCTATCATAACCGATATCTATAGGATAAGAATGCTTGATTCAATGTTCTTCAATGTTGATTTTATATTGACTGAAGATGAAAGAGAAATCGAGAAAGAAGTGAAGGATATCTTGGAAAAACGAATAGATGAGGAGAATACTAGAATAACATACACAGACCTAGAGTATGTTTTTATGCAGAATCTCGCATATGGACTGAACATGCAGGAGCTGACACATTCAATGAAGATAACAGATAGAAGTGCACGGAGGATAAAAGAGAAGCTGCTGAAGAAAACAGGACTGTTCTCATTGCAGCAGCTATCTATTTATGCTCTATTGTCAGATAAGATCAATATTCACAGTTGTTGACTGTTCTTGGATAAGGAATGACATCTCTGATGTTATCCATTCCAGTTACATATCTAACAGCTCTTTCAAAGCCAAGACCGAAACCAGAATGTGGTACAGAACCGTATTTTCTGAGATCAAGATACCACCAGTATGACTCTTCATTGAGCCCAAGCTCTTTCATTCTCTCGAGAAGGACATCAAGTCTGTACTCTCTTTCTGATCCTCCAATAATCTCACCAAGTCTTGGAGCAAGAACGTCCATTGCTCTTACTGTCTTTCCATCTTCATTCATCTTCATGTAGAATGCTTTGATTTCCTTTGGATAATCAGTAACTATTACAGGACGCTTTGCTATGACTTCAGTGAGATATCTCTCATGCTCAGTCTGGATATCACTGCCCCAGTGCACTGGGAATTCGAATTTATCATTGTTCTTCTCTAAGTGCTTAATTGCATCAGTATATGTCATATGCTCAAAAGGACTTGTGATTACGTGCTCAATTGATTCTGTCAGACCTGGCAGAACAAATTTATTGAAGAAGTCCATATCTTCCTGGTTCTTATCAAGAACAGCTTTGAAGATATATTTCAGGAAAGCCTCAGCGACCTCCATATCACCCTCAAGTGTGCAGAATGCCATCTCAGGCTCAATCATCCAGAATTCAGCAAGGTGCCTTGGGGTGTTTGAATTCTCAGCACGGAATGTAGGTCCGAATGTATAGATATTCTTCATTGCCATTGCATAAGTCTCGCCCTCAAGCTGTCCTGAAACTGTGAGATTTGCAAGCTTTCCAAAAAAGTCCTTTGAATAGTCGACCTTTCCATCTTTAGTCTTAGGAACATTCTCGAGATCAAGAGTTGTAACCTGGAACTGCTGTCCTGCACCTTCACAGTCTGATGCACTGATCAGCGGAGTGTTGATATACATGAACCCATTTTCCTGGAAGAACTGATGGACAGCATATGCCATTGTGTTTCTTACCCTTGTAACGGCACCAAACATATTTGTTCTTGGTCTGAGATATGCTTTCTCTCTAAGGAACTCAATAGTATGCCTCTTTTTCTGAAGAGGGTAGTCTGTAGGACATTCTCCAACAAGGGTAAGATCTGTAACCTGCATCTCTACGTTCTGGTTGCCACCCTGACTCTTAACTATTCTGCCTTCAGCAATAACACTTGCTCCAGTTGAGATTGAATCAAGGAGATTATTATTCTGGAAGGAAGTCTTATCAATTACAGCCTGAAGACCCTTTAAGCAGGATCCATCATTGATTTCTAGAAAGCAGACATTCTTGCTGTCTCTTTTTGTTCTAACCCAGCCTTCAGCC
Source organism: uncultured Spirochaetales bacterium (assembly GCA_934271365.1). Classification (GTDB taxonomy): domain Bacteria; phylum Spirochaetota; class Spirochaetia; order Sphaerochaetales; family Sphaerochaetaceae; genus Ornithospirochaeta. The sequence continues at coordinate 29,114 of CAKQRI010000007.1, read as the reverse complement.
TTTAGAATCGCATCTGATGGTTCTAAAGCTAAGAGCTCTTTAATTCTCTTTTCCATAAACAAAATCTCCTTAAATACGTTTAATTATTGCTTTTTGTACTTTATCGGTCAAGAATAGCCAGATAGTTAATTGTAACTAGACTTATTTTCAATCTGAAAATGGTAATGATTGATTATTTTGACACACTGTGAATAATTGTTTAATGAATAAAAAGGAGAGGCGATGCTTCAGATTATTGGTACGAAGAAAAGCAGGGAAAGTGAAAAAGCTGAGAGATTTGCAAAAGAGAGGAGGCTTCCTTATCAGTTTATTGATATATCGATAAAGAATCTTTCAGAAAAAGAATGGAAAAGCATTCTATCTTCAGTATCAGATCCAGATCTCCTTATAGATAAAACGTCAGCATATTACAGAAAGAATGGATATGAATGGCGTGAGTATGATGCTGTCGAAGAGCTTATCATGCATCCAGAGCTTCTTATTCTGCCGATTCTTAGACAGAGCGGGCGAGCTGTAGCTGGTTTTGATCCATCATTTATGGAGGAAAAAAACTGATGCATTATCTAGTGCTTACAACTGGAAGCTGCGGCAATTGCTATATTTTCAATGAAGGTGATGAGTCAATCATAATCGATTGCGGAGTTACTTATAAGAAGCTATCTGAATCCATGGCTCTGCATTCAATTGCAATGAATAGCGTTTCTGCGCTCTTTCTTACACATCTGCATCCTGACCATTCAAAGGGTGTAGGGACATTCATGAGGAAGACAGGCCTTCCTGTGTTTCTTTCCGCAAGAAGCCACAGAGCACTTAAGAGCGTTATCCAGAAACAGAAGATTGATTACGAGAAACTGCATACATTCAAGCATGGGGAGGAGATTAGGATAGGGAATTTCAGCATAATCCCTTTTGAAACATCTCATGATAGTGAAGGCTCCTCTGGGTATTTCATAAAGACAGATAAGTCTTCTGTATTTCTTTTGACCGATAGTGGAATTATTCCATCAGAGGCTTTTGCTTATGCCCGTGAAGCTGATATCGAGTTCATTGAAGCTAATTATGATGAGTCTATGCTAGATAACGGCCCTTATGCTGATTGGCTTAAGGCCAGAGTGAAGGGAATCTATGGCCATCTTGATAATCGGGATGCTGTTGATTTTGCAGCTCGAACATCAAAAGCAGGAAAGCATATATATTTCGTACATCTATCCGAAAATAATAATAGAAGTGAGATTGTCAGAGACCTTGCTTATAAGGCAATACCTTCTGGAATATTCCTGAAGGTTCTTGAGCGAGGAGAATCGGCAGAAGGATTTCTCAATGAGTAAAGAAGAAAGCAAAAAAGGATAAAATAACATTTAAGAAATGCAGAAAAGTCAGAAGATCTGATGGACTAAGGCCAAAATGCGTTCTAGGCTATACATTTCCTCAGTTTGTCGAAGCTGTTTCATCTAGGTGGCCTAAGAAGGTATGCTATAGCATCTATAAAGCAGGAGAAGAGAATGACATTACATATATGCAGCTCTCAATCTATTCTAGAGCTGTTGCATCATATCTTCTCAGCCATGGCTATGTTAAGGGCGATAAGATTGCCATTTTTGCAGAAAGCTGTCCTAACTGGATGGTAATGTATCTTGCAATAACATATTTTGGAGGAATTGCTGTTCCTATTCTGCCTGATTTCACAGCACGTGAGGCTACTTTCATCCTGAAAGACAGCAATGCAAAGGGAATTCTTGTCAATGCGAAAAGCTATCAGAAGATTAAGGACTATAAGACTGAGAAACCATCTCTTGATATCTTCAGAATAGAGGACCTGCTTAATATTCATGAGATTCCAGAAGGCTATATGTATATAAATGCTCCAGGCTTTCCTATGAAGGAGACAAAGATAGCATCATCTGCGCTTTCTTTTTCAAAGCCAGAAGAAGACGATATAGCATCAATAATCTATACATCAGGCACAACAGGAACAAGCAAAGGCGTTGTTCTTACTCATAAGAACATCCTTAGATGCGCAGATCTGTCAACAGACGTATATGTGAAGATAAAAGCTGGTTACAACGCGCTTTCGATCCTTCCGATGAGTCATGTATATGAATTCACAATCGGTCAGATTCTACCGATGATGAGAGGTGCGCATATAACATTTCTGGGTAAGCCACCAGCTGTTTCAATTCTGCTTCCAGCACTAAAGGATGTAAGACCGCAGATAATGCTGACAGTTCCTCTTCTGATAGAAAAGGTATATAAATCAGCTGTTCTTCCTACAATAAATGGAAATGGGAAGATAAGGAAGCTTCTGAATAGTCCTCTCAGATCATATGTATATAAGATGATTGGACGAAAGCTTAAGACAACATTTGGACATCGCCTTAAGTTCTTCGGAATCGGAGGCGCTGCACTTGATAAGGAAGTAGAGCTATTCCTGCATAGAGCACATTTTCCATATGCGATTGGCTATGGCTTGACTGAAACAAGTCCGCTTATTGCTGGCTGCGGACCGAAACATAGCATGCAGAGGACAGGCTGGATAGGCAAAGTCGTTGAGGATGATGACGTTATCCTTCTTGATAAGAGAGATGACGGTGTAGGTGAGATTGCTGTAAAAGGCCCGAATGTCATGAATGGCTATTACAATAATGAAGAGCTGAATAAGGAGGTTTTCACAGCTGATGGTTATTTCAGAACCGGAGATCTTGGCCTCCTTGATAAAAAGAACAGGCTTGCAATCAAAGGCAGGGTTAAGACTATGATTCTTGGACCAGGTGGAGAGAATATCTATCCTGAATCAATTGAGAGTCTATTCAATAATCAGGATTTTGTTCTTGAGTCTCTAGTTGTACCTGAGAATGGGGGACTGCTGGCTCTTGTGAAAATCGATCTGCAGGGACTTGCTGATAAAATGGCAATTGGTATTGATGAGGCTAGGGAAGAAGCTAAGAAATATATTCTATCAATGAGAAAGGATGTAAATTCACAGCTCTCTTCATTTTCTAAAATCGATGAAATACAGCTTCAGGAAGAGGATTTTGAGAGAACACCGACACAGAAGATAAAGAGATTCCTATACCCAAAGAAGAACAAGAAGAATAATGAAGATAATAAGGAGTCTTGACTATTTTCTATTACCATGCTTTTGATTAAAATAGAATGGTATGAATATAGACAGAAACTCACAGGATGTCAGAATTGAGAGGATAGATAGTCTTAAGACTCCAGCAGAGATTGCCTCAGCTTATCCTCTCTCTGATCAGGATAAGAAATCAATTTCATCATTTAGAAGCTGTGTTAATGGGATAATACAGGGACGTGATCACAGGCTTCTCGGGATAATCGGACCATGTTCTATTCATGATCCTGATGCAGCTGTAGATTATGCAGAGCGCTTAAAGAAGCTGAGTAAGGAAGTCGAGGATGTGATCTTTGTTGTGATGAGAACATACTTTGAGAAGCCTAGGACTGTTTTAGGCTGGAAAGGCCTTATTCTCGATCCTGATATGGATGAAAGCTATAATATCGAAAAAGGTCTTGAGGAGGCCAGAGCTCTTCTTCTGAAAATTACGAGAATAGGACTACCTGTTGGCTGTGAGGTCCTGGATCCGATTATTCCTCAGTACATAGATGAGATTATGTCATGGTCCAGTATTGGCGCACGCACAACAGAAAGCCAGACGCATAGATCTCTTGCCAGTGGTCTATCTGTAGCAATCGGATTTAAGAATTCAACTTCAGGAGACCTTACTGCAGCAATAAATGCTGTTAAGTCAGCATCTAAGCCTGCGTCATTCATAGGTATTACAAGGAATGGCCAGAATGCTATATTCAGATCAACAGGAAATGACTGCTGCCATCTGATTCTCCGTGGTGGTGATAGTGGTCCTAATTATTATGAGGACTGCGTGGAATCTGCGTCAAAGAAGATGGAAGCGCTTTCGATTAATCCTGCAATAATAATCGACTGTTCTCATGCAAATTCAAGAAAGGACTATACTAAGCAGAAGCGTGTTCTGAGGAATGTTGTTGATCAGGTCTGCTGGGGGGCAAGTGCAATTAAGGGCTTCATGCTTGAATCAAATATCAATGAGGGATCTCAGAAGCTGACCGATGATATTAGTTCTCTGAAGTATGGTGTATCTGTTACAGATCCTTGTATTGGATGGGATGAGACTGAGCGGATCATACTGCATGCCGCAGATCTTCTGAGAAAAGCCAGAGATAATGGATGGCATGAGGAGGTATTATGAAAAAAGCTGTGGTATTCCTAGCTGATGGTTTTGAGGATGTAGAAGCACTGTTTCCAATAGATTTGATGAGACGTGCCGGTATTGATGTTATCATGGCAGGAATTGGAAAAGAATACATAACATCTGCACATAATGTGACTGTTAAGGCTGATATCGTTCTTGGAGATCCTCTCAGTGGTTTCGACTGCTATTTCTGTCCAGGTGGAATGCCTGGCGCTGTCAATCTAGCTCAGTCTTGGTTTGTTAATGAGTCCTTGATTCGAGGTCTTAATGATGGTGCTATCATAAGTGCAATCTGTGCTTCTCCTGCTGTTGTCTTAGCTCCACTTGGAATTCTGGCAGGTATGAGTGCAACCTGCTATCCTGGATGCGAAAGCTATGCTCCGGATATTCATTTCTCTGGAAATGGAGTAGAAGATTCCGGTTCAATAGTTACTGCAAAGAGTGCAGGCTATGCTGCTGATCTTGCTCTTGTTCTCATTTCAAAGCTGATTTCAGAGGATAAGGCAGATGAAGTCAGAAAGAGCATATACTATAATTGCTGAAGAGACTTTAATTATCGCTTTTTTTAATAATGCAATTGAAGGAGAAACGCTATATACTCTGAAAAACGGAGGTGTATATATGATGGCATTAATCATTATAGCTGTAATTTTACTTGTAATCGTATTTTGGGGTGTTGGTGTATACAATGGCCTTGTTAAAGCTAAAAACAAAGCAGAAGAGGCTGAAGCTGGAATAGATGCACATCTTACACAGCGCTATGACCTCATTCCTAATCTTGTAGAGACAGTTAAAGGATATGCTAAGCATGAGAGTGCAACGCTGGAGGCTGTAATCAAGGCAAGGAACAGTGCAATCAGTGCAACAGGTACAGAAGCAAAGGATCAGGCAGATGGTGCTGTAAGCACAGCTCTTAAGTCTCTTTTTGCACTTTCTGAAAGTTATCCAGAGCTGAAAGCAAATGAGAATTTCAGAAATCTTCAGAATCAGCTGAAAGAAGTAGAAGAGGAACTCCTATCTGCTCGCAAGTACTATAATGCTGCTGCAAGAATCTATAACGATCAGATGATGGTTTTTCCTGCATCCATGATTGCAAATATCGCTCACTTCCAGAAGCTTGCTTATGTAAAAGCTGAAGCAGAAGCCAAAGGAAGAGTAGAAGTAAAGTTCTGATGCTCCTATGAAACGGATTTTAATCTTTATCTCTGTGTTTTTCTCAGCTCTGTTTGCTATATCAGCAGCTGAGAATTACTACTATGAAGACTATAATATAAATGTTGAGCTTGAAGAGAATGGTGTTATGCATTACAGGGAAGATATCCTTGTGAGGTTCACATCTCCAATGCATGGCATTTATAGGGATATCCAGTATCTTTTTGATGAAGCTGATCCTTTCTATCCTATAATTGCAGATGTTAGCAATATAATGGTTTATGGAGATACAGAAGCTAAGCTTGAGAAGGCAGATGGGTTCTATTCAATAAGATTTGGCTCTGCAGATAAGGTAGTAGAAGGGCTTCAGAAATATTCTTTTTCATATGATTTCTATCTTGGTCCGGATCGATATAGTGATTTCGATGAATTCTATCAGAATATGCTGAGCTCTGCTAATGATTTTTATATCCGGCATATGGCATTCTCAGTGAAGCTTCCGAAAAAAACTGATCTAACTGACAATCTCTGGATTACATTTGGTGATTATGGTTCTGATAAACCTCTTCCTTATTCTGTTTCTGATGATGGTCTAACAATAAGCGGTGAAGCTTATGATATTAAACCATATCAGGCAATAAGTGTTAGGATACAATTTCCTGAGGGATATTATGTAGGACAGAATGCAAAGAGAGACTATACAGTTCCTGCAAAAATCATTACAGCTGTTCTTTCTGTTATTCTTCTGGCATATGGTTATCTTACATATAAAAGATATGGCGTTGATGAGCAGATAGTCTCACCGGTCAGATTCAAAGCTCCAGATGGTATGTCACCGCTTGATGTGGAATATCTTAAGAATTTTTCTCTTAATGGACAAAATGATACGGTAGCAATGCTATTTTACTGGGCAGATAAGGGATATGTTGAAATAATCGATAAAGGCGGAAGGAAGAATGACTTTACCATAAGAGCATTGAAGCCTCTTGCGAATGCTTCAGAGGAAGAGACTAGACTTTATTCTCTTATGTTTGGCAATGTTTTTCCATCTGAGCGTACGGTAAAGGATTTAGGAAAGAAGAATCTCCCCTCTGAATTTGCTGCAAAGCTCCCTCAGTATATGAAAAAGAAATATTCTAGGGAAAAAGCTCTTTTTGATTCTGTTTCAAAAAGCAGAAGGGTCAGCGTGCTCACTCTAACAATTCTGTTTGGAGTGATTAATGCAGCTGTGATAAGTATCAGATATATTGGACTCCTATTCATTATGTCGTTGATACTGAATGTAGGTGCTTTTCTTGTGCTATCTCTTATCGCAGATGCTTTTTCAAAGAAGGATTCAAAAGGAAAGAGCGGTAAAGGTCTGATTATTGCATATGCTTTATGTTCAATTCTGTTCATCTTCCTTTCATTGAATCTTGACCTTGTATTCGGACCATCATTTCTAGGTATTGTTCATGGCATTATCTTCTCAATCTCTTATATATTGCTTATTTTCCTTGGCTATGTAACAGAGAGGCGAAGCGATTTCTACAATAAGAGCCTTGAGGCGATTCTTGGCTATGAAGACTTTATAAGAACAGTAGAGCAGGATAGGCTGAAAATCATGATAGAGGAAGATCCTTCAGTATTCTATCATGTGCTAGGTTTTGCAATTGTCTTCGGCTTAGCTGATAAATGGGCAGATAAGTTCCGTGGATTGTATGTCGAATCTCCAGCTTGGTATTATTCATCAGATCCTGTATTTGATTATATTGTCTTCTCCCATTTTGCTGATAAATGGAAAAATGCATATCGCAATGATATGTTCATGGCTTCTTCCGCAGGTAGCAATGGCCATAGAGGCGGAAGCTCATTCTCTTCATTTGGCTCCTCAGGATTTGCTGGAGGAGGCTTCTCTGGAGGAGGCTCCAGAGGCTGGTAAAAAGAAACAGCCTCAAAAGAGGCTGTAATGAATGAACAGGAAATCTGATTATTTCTTCAGAAGGTCTCTGATTTCCTTCAGTAGCTCTAGTTCCGGATCAACTGGTGCTGGAGCTGCTGTCTTGACTTCTTCCTCTTTCTTCTTTTTCTCTTCTGCTGCAGCTTTCATCTTATTGCTTGCACGGACAACCAGGAAAATGAAGAATGCTATGATAAGGAAGTTCAGGATTGCATTGATGAAGTTTCCATAATTGAGAGTGAGAGCAGGCTTTGCATCTGTTGCTTCTCTTAATGTGATTGCAAGATTTCCAAAATCAACACCACCTGTAAGCAATCCAATCAATGGATTGATGATATCACCAACAAAAGAATTAACGATTGCTGTAAAGGCAGAGCCAACAACTACGCCTACAGCTAGGTCGAGTACACTGCCTCGTGATATAAAGGTCTTGAATTCAGCGAAAAAGCCATTTTTCTTTTTTTCCGACATTTTTTCTACCTCATTATTATGATTATTACTGACAAAGTAGACCAATTTAATGATAATGTCCATATTATGAATTTTCCAGAAAACTACAAATCGGTTCTTAACCCTCATATGACTGAAAAAGCCATTAAAGCTGCAAAGGATATCTTTGAGAAAGAGCTTTCAGGTGCACTGAGGCTTTCTAGAGTCACAAGCCCACTGTTTGTAAAAGCCGGAAGCGGAATAAATGATGATCTCAATGGAATTGAGCGTCCTGTATCATTTCCTGTGAAGAATCTTGGTGATGCAAGGATGGAAATTGTCCAGTCTCTTGCAAAATGGAAGAGAATGGCACTTGCTGATTATAGCGTAGAAGCAGGAAAAGGCATCTATACAGATATGAATGCATTGAGGCCTGATGATGATGTAGATGCAATCCATTCAATATATGTAGATCAGTGGGACTGGGAGAAGGTTATAAGGAATGAAGATAGGAATCTTGATTATCTGAAGGATACTGTAAGGTCAATCTACCTTGCAATCAAGAGAACTGCATTCCTATTATCTGAATTATATCCAGAGCTGGATGACTATCTTCCTGAGAATATTACATTCATCCATACTGAAGATGCTGCCAGAGAATGGCCAGACCTTACTCCAAATGAGAGGGAATATGAACTTGCAAAGAAATATGGTGCAGTTTTCCTTATTGGAATAGGCTATGGTAATCCTCCTCATTCAGGAAGGGCACCTGATTATGATGACTGGTCTACTGAAACAGCTCCTGGCTATAATGGCCTAAATGGAGATATTATTGTATGGGATAGGGTAAGAGGTGCTAATCTTGAACTCAGCAGTATGGGAATACGTGTAAATAAGGAATCTCTCATAAAGCAGCTTAAGATAAGAGGCTGTGAAGACAGAGAGAATTTATATTGGCACAAGAGGCTTCTTGGTGGAGAATTTCCAGAGACAATTGGAGGAGGAATTGGCCAGTCAAGGCTCTGCATGTTCCTGCTTCATAAGGCTCATATAGGAGAAGTCCAGGCATCTATATGGCCAGATGAGATCTTGAAGGAAGCAAAAGAGAAGAATATCTATATAATCTAATAGCAAAGGCTCCAATTGGAGCCTTTATCTTTTTATTTAGCTTTCTTTACTATTGCTTTATAGAAATCAACGCCCCTAGGCAGGCATTTTGCGTTTATATTCTCATTTCGTCCGTGAATGCTCTTGTACTGCTGCTCATTTATCTCAAGAGGAGCAAATCTTATTGCATTCTCTGTTACAGGATAGTAGAAGTAAGCATCTGTTCCTCCAGTCATAGCATAAGGAGTCGGTATTACATCGGGGAATATCTCCTTGACAGTTTCCTCAACTAAACGGAAAGCCTTTCCATTGAAATCTACCGGTGTCTGCGGCTCTTTGCACTGAAGAGGCATCATTTCTATATCATATTTATCTGCAACCTTCTTGAGCTTTGCTTCTGTGGCTTCAACTCCTTCATGCTGTATGAATCTTATATTTGCGTTGACATAAGCCTCAGCAGGAAGAACATTAAGTCCATCAGAGCCTTTTGCTACAGTGAATGCGCATGTTGTTTTAATCATTGCAGCTCCTAGCGGGTTGACGCGAGGCAGAAGCTTATTCAGGAGAGGAGTAAAGAATTTCACATGGCGGAAAATAAAGCCGAGAAAACCTCCTGTATATGGTCCGAATCGTCTGAAAGTCTCCTGTACTGTAGGACTCATTCTTGCCTCTAAAGGATCATGATCCTCAATCTCGGTCATAAATCTTCCGAGTCTTACAAGAGGTGTCTCATGACCTGGAGCTGATGCATGACCACCATTAGAGCGTGCAATGAATCGTATATTGCCAGTTCCCTTTTCGAGAGTTCCGATCATTGCGAATCTTCCTTTGACACCTTTCATAGGCTCTTCTTTGATCATGCCACCCTCATCCATCAGAAACTGAAGATGAACATTGTGGTTCTTGAGATATTCCACCGTTTTGGGTGCTCCAGATCCTGCTACTTCTTCTGTTGAAGAGGATGCAATATAGAAATCAACATCAGGGGTATATCCCTCTTCTAAAAGCTCTTCAGCTGTCTGGAAAATGCAGAAAAGAGAGCCTTTTGTATCTACAGTTCCACGTCCCCAGATGTTTCCATCGCTATCGATATCGCCAGAGAAAGGCTTATGTTCCCATTCTCCTTCAGCTGCAACAACATCCTGATGACTCATAAGCAGGATAGGTTCACCTTTGCCTTTTCCCTTGATTCTGATCAGAAGGGAAGAGTCAATCTCTACAACTTCGCCACGTGTGAAGACATTTGGGAATAAATCTCTTAGAACCTCATGGAAATGGTCAAATTTCTCTTTATTGGGTACATCTTTTACCGATACAGTCTCACACTGGATCATTTTGGATAATTTCTCAGCATAAAGCTGTTCTCTTTCATTCATTTTATCTGTTCTCCTTTAATTTGTTTTTCTTGAAAAGAATCCATGCAATTAAGATTGAAATGCCTCCAATCGGAATCATCATAAGGCTTGTCTGGCTCATAAGAGCAGGTATTGCGATTGTAAGAATTGTCATAAGAATTAGGCTTATTGCTGTTATTGTCCAGCTCTTTATGAAATACTGTGCAGCAAGAGCTCCGAAAAGAGCTGGAAGTACATTGCTGAATGCAGGCTTCAAGATTGGATTCTCTAATACAGGTGTTAATGGGATGAGAAGAAGAACACCTGCAAAAATCACAAGCATTGTTACAAGGGATGATGTAGCAATTGATAGCGTTGAGATTATTGCATTCTCAGGAGTTCCTGCATCGGTATGGGCAATCTCCTTTGCATTGAATGCACATGGAAGCTTCATGTTTATTATGTTTCCTGTGAGAAAGGCAAGGTATGATCCTCCTGCTCCGAACAGTGGAACATACACAAGGAACTCAACGACTGATGATGGAAGATATATAGGTACAATCCTGATAAGGCCATTGATGAAACCTTTCAGGTTGACCCTTGCACCAAGAATAAGTGCAAAAACAAATGGAACAGAGAATAATAGCAAAAGACCTATTGCAATCATGAGTCGTCCCATTCTATGTATTTCTTTCTCATATTTCTTAAAATCTGAATAATCTGTCATCTCAGCCTCCTTATAGTGAAATCAGGACAGATGCAGCCATTGCAAGAAGCATTGAGAGTGCTAGAGAGAAATTATCAAGCATTTTTATATTCTTCTTTTTTGATAGGTAATCAAGCACGAACATGATTATGAATGATATCGCTGCAGTGAATAGTGGAATATAGTTGAAATCAAGGAAAAGATCTGCTGTATAAGAGCCTATGAATGTTGAACACATTCCTATGAACATGGCAGACATTGCCCAGTTTGCAAAACCGCCTTTTCCTGTATTTTCTGTATTCAGCTTTGATGTGCATTTTTCTGAGTATCTTTTAAGAAAGAACAAAGACATGAGACAGCCAAAGCAAATACCTGCTGTCATCACAGCAATTATCGTTACAAGATGATCTGCAGTCATGACCGAAGTGTCTAGAGTTGCCCCCATACCCTGCGCAGCTGCTTCAGCGGCTATAGCTTCATATGAAAGATTACCTACAACAGAGAGTCTAAGCCAGGCTGTTGGTACACCTAGAGAGCCAGAGAGTGCTATCACTCCAAGAAGAATGGAAAGAGCTGGAAGTACTGTGAATAGGGCAGAAGAGGTTATTGTCTTCTTCAGTATTGCTTTATCCATTCCAATCCGTATTCCTTCTTTATAGCTTTTTAAAATGAATAGCACACAGCAGACGGCTACAAAACCTAAAACAACAGCAACATATGCATAAAGTGGAGCCTGATAGACTGAATCAATATAGCTGGACATTTTTTCCTCCAATTATAACGAGCATAGTATATAAAAGATTATTAAGCTTTAACAAATGAGATATGGTTCAGATGGTGGAGTTTTTTTCAATAGCAACGATATACCAGTCATTTATTTAAACATGCTGTTGTTGCAATTTTTCAATGAGTTCAAAAAATATAATATTTTTTTTAAATCATGTTGACTGAATTATCTGTTTTGAGCTATATTGCAGAAGGTACGAATGAAGCGTACGGCAGAATGCGGTCGTGGTGGAATTGGTAGACACGCTAGCTTGAGGTGCTAGTGCTTTAACGGGCTTGGAGATTCGAGTTCTCTCGGCCGCATCAGATCCTTAGATAGAGATATCTAAGGATTTTTTATTGCGAATTACTTTCAGTGGAAGTATGCTTTTTGTATATGAAAGAATTTTATGATCAGAGAACTGGTGAATATCTAGGTTGTCCTCAGCATTCTATTCTGAAAAATGATTCAATAACATCTTCAGCACTCAAAAAGGCATTATCGAAATATATACTATCTGTTTCAGGCTGGAGAGCTATCCTGGCTTTTTCAGTAAAAGAAGAGGACTCTGCTCCATATGTCAGGGATGAAGACATTGAAATTGCAGGTCTGGCAGCTGCTGCATTCTATAAATCGCTGAAAACGAAGTCAGCAAGAATACTATTAGGCCGTGATGCAAGATCCACAGGCAGAATCCTTAGTGAAGCCGTACTCAGAGTTCTTCTTGGGTATGGTTGCTCTGTTGACTTCATTGCAACTTCCGCTGCTCCAGAGATTATGGCTTATTCCAATTCTGGCTTTGATGGATTCTTCTATATTTCTGCATCTCATAATCCTATTGGGCATAATGGATATAAATTCGGGAAGAATGGAGGTGTCTTAAATTCGGATGAGGTCAAAGAAGTGGAGCGCATATTCAGAGCTCTCATCTCTGATGATAATGCAATTTCTGATGTAATTTCTTTTCTAAAGCCTTCAGAAAAAGAGGAACATGTTTTATCAGAAAGCTTCAATGCAAAGACCTGTGCTTTATCTTATTATAAGGAATTTATACTTAAGACAGCAGGTTCATCTCTTAAAAAGATTCCAGAGATTGGGATTGTTGCAGAACTCAATGGCTCTGCAAGGTCTGCATCCATTGATCTGAGCTTCTTGAGAGAGCATGGTGCAAAGGTCTATGCTCTCAATAATGTTCCAGGACAGATTGTCCACCCAATTGTACCAGAGGGAGAGAATCTGGAGCTCTGCAGAAAGACACTAGAAGAGGTTCATATAACTGATCCTTCTTATATTCTTGGGTATGTACCTGATAACGATGGTGATAGAGGCAATCTTGTATATTATTCAGAAAAGAATAAGAAGGCAGAGATTCTGCAGGCACAGCAGGTATTTGCTCTGATTGCTATGATAGAGACAGCACATCAGGCTATCTCTGGTGAGGATAATATTGCTATAGCTGTCAATGGCTGCACAAGCTATCTTGCTGATGCTGCAGTATCTGCATTCAATTCCTCTGTATTCAGATCTGATATAGGAGAGGCCAATGTCGTAGGGCTTGCAGAAGATCTGAGAGAAAAAGGCTACAGTGTAAAAGTGGCTGGAGAAGGAAGCAATGGTGGAATAATAGAGTATCCATCGAAAGTCAGAGATCCTATGAATTCACTGATGTCTCTTCTGAAGATTTACTATGTACCAGGGCTATATGATGAAATAAGGAAAGCTTTCAGGATAGAGAATGAGAGTCCTTCTCTGGAGGCTGTAATTAATTCCCTTCCTCATTATACTACGACATCTGCTTTCAGCAACGATGGTGTAATGCATATTGATGTTGGAAATTTTGATGATTTCAAAAGGAGATTTGAAGAGATTTTTGTAAAAGAGTCAGCAGAAATGATGATGAAGCATGGTTTTTCATCATACAGGATATTCCAGATGGAAGGCAGAAGCGGAGAAGAAGGGATTGGCGAGTCTCATAGAAGAATTCCGTCAAGCGGTGGATATAGAATTGAATTCTACAGGGATTGCGAGAGGATGGCATTCTTATGGTTCAGCAAATCCAGAACTGAGGCTCTGATCAGAGTCATGGCTGATATAAAAGGAGATGACAGGGCTCTTCATGATGATCTTCTATCTTGGCACAGGGAACTTATAAAGAAAGCTCATAATCTTTAATGTTGTTCCTTTCAACTTCTGCTTATAACTGTCATAGTTATCAGATGAGGAAGGAAAGAATATGAAGACATTTGCAATCGTAGGCTGTGGTCATTTAGGAAAAATCATAAAGAAAGCATATGAAAAGGGGCTTTTAAGCGGGTATAAGCTTATTGCTGCCTATTCAAGAAATCATGATGACAGCAGGAATTTAGTGGAAGGAACAGATGCAGAAGCAGTTTCTTCTATTTCCGGTATCATTGATCAGAGGCCCGACTATATCATAGAAACAGCATCCATTGCTCTTTTAAAGGAGTTTGCTGTTTCTGTTCTTGAGGCTGGAATAAGCATTATACCATTATCTATTGGTGCCTTTGCAGATTCTGTTTTTAAGAAGAGAGCTCTTGAGGCAGCAGAGAATCATGGGGCTAGAATATACATTCCATCTGGTGCTGTTGGCGGATTTGATGTAATCAGCACTATAGCTTTGATAGCTGATTCAGAAGGCTTGGATATTAAGGCAGGCATACACACACATAAAGGGCCAGATTCATTGAAGAATACACCTCTATATTCCGAATCACTGCAGAATGCTGAGTTTACTGTATTCAATGGCTCAACTGTAGAAGCAATCGCGCTTCTTCCCTCAAAAGTGAATGTAGCAGTTGCTTCTTCTTTAGCTGCAATAGGGCCCGAGAAGACCAGAGCAGAGATAACAAGTGTCCCTGGATTTATTGGTGATGACCATGCAATAACAGTAGAGACAGAAGGACTTAAGGCTGTTATTGATGTCTATTCAGCTAAAAGTGATATTGCTGCTTGGTCAGTAGTGGCTCTGATGAGAAATCTTACATCTCCAATGATGTTTTTTTAGGAGGCTTGTTATTAAAAGATTCAGAAAATTAGTTGAAATAGGTCCTGTTGGTCTTCAACCTTGGGCTGAAAGAGAGCTTGAAAGCTATGCAGAGCAGATTTTACGCTTCTATTCTCTACCAGAAAATGAAGATGAACTAGTATCTAGAATAGGAGATGCTGATGCCATTCTCGTTCGTACATTGCCACTTGTGCCAGCTTCTGTTTTATCTAGATGCAGCAATCTTAAATATGTAGGTATGTGCTGTTCTCTATATTCAAAGGAAAGTGCCAATGTAGATATTTCATATGCAGAGCGGCATGGAATAACCGTTTATGGCATCAGAGATTATGGTGATAGAGGTGTAACTGAATTCGTAATCTATGCACTTGTGAGGATCCTTCATGGATATGATTGGCCTCTCTGGCGTAGCAGACCAAAGGAGATTACTGGTCTCAATGTCGGATTTGTTGGGTTCGGTACAAGCGGACAGATGACAGCCAGAGCGCTTAAGGTCTTAGGTGCAAACATCTCATATTATGCTCGTACTAAGAAAGAGGACTGTGAAGTAGATGGAATGCATTATAAACCTTTAGAAGAGCTCCTTTCTTCTTCTGAAGTTGTGATCACATGCCTGAATAAAGGCGTTATTCTTCTTCATGAAAAGGAATTTGAGGCTCTTGGCAACGGAAAGATCATGATCAATACTTCTATTGGTCCTGCATCTGATATGGATGCACTGAAAGCATGGATTGATGATGATCGCAATATATTTATCTCAGATACATCCGCTGGTATTGGTCCTATTTATGAATCTGTGAAGAACAGAGTTAATATATTATGCCCGGATTCTTCGGCAGGAATGACAGAAGAAGCCTATGATCTTATGAGCAAGAAAGTCTTGGATAATATCCGAAAAGCTCTTTCTTAGGATGCTTGGCTCAGCAAGATAAAGTGCTGAATTTTTTTGTTCTATTTAAAGAAATTGTAACAAAATATTAGAATTGCTGTTTAAAATGGAAGCATCATAGTGGTGAGGGGTTGAATATGAAGAAAACAATAGCAATCTTTGTAATTCTAGTAATAATATGCTCATCTGCAACTGCTTCTGAATCAGATAAGACTTTTAGCGTAGGTACGGATATAGGAGCAATGAACCAGGGAATTTCCATTAGATATGATAGCGGACGCTGGTTTGAGTTGGAATCCTCATTTCGCTTACCTGTATCGATGTACATAGCAAATGGTTTTGACTCAATGATAAACAAAGCATCATTTGATCCATATGCTATTCTGTCTTCAGAACTGAGCATTACAGCTTATTTCACGCCAATACAGATCAGGAGCTTCAGTCTTGCCATTGGCATTAACGGTACAGCCTATGCAAATGTCAACGGACCATCAATAGAGAACAAGGGAACAGAAAATGAAGTTCACTATGGTGCTGGTGCAGTTTTATGGTGTGGAGTCAAACCTGCATTGAAGCTTCAGTTTGATTTCAGTAAATGGGGTTTTAGCATCAGTGGCTCTTATCCTGTAATCGGTTATAGTACACAGATAGGTCATGCAACACTTGGAAATTCGCTAACAGGCATTTTATCAGCAATCTATAACAGTGTGAGAATTGGATTCGACTTTAAGATTTAAAATCCGATATCGTAAAGAAATATATAATGGTTTATATTGAGAGCAAAAAGAGTGGTTGGATAGGAAAAACAAAACCTGAGTATAGTGTATTCTGGGAAAGATTTGTTCCTGAAACTATATGAAAGCTTATGGTAGCTGATAAAGAAGAAATATTATTCTTACTGTTCACCGCCTGGTTGCTGTTGCTTTTCTTTTTATTGAGTGCGTTCTTTTTTTGAATTCGGGCCATTATCTTTATTTTTTTCTGGAGTACATAAAAAATTGATTAAATAATAAATTAAGTAAAAGAAAATGCAAAATGCAAAGTGCACCAGAGAAGATAAAATTATATGCAGTATGCTTGTTATGCTTTGCATTTGCGGGAATGCCACAGGCGGTAGATTCTACGCTTCCTGAATTCTGGCATGCGCTTTTTGCTCTTTCAGCAACACTGATCTTACTTTTAAATTTTGAAATATTAGTCGAATTGGTAATATCTATTAAGCCATTTTTCATGGCAACTTCTGCGCAATCAGTATTGTATGGAAATATT
The DNA here is from genome assembly GCA_934271365.1 of uncultured Spirochaetales bacterium. Taxonomy (GTDB): domain Bacteria; phylum Spirochaetota; class Spirochaetia; order Sphaerochaetales; family Sphaerochaetaceae; genus Ornithospirochaeta. The sequence goes on along the minus strand of CAKQRI010000007.1, from coordinate 12,248 downwards.
TCAAATGCTTTTGTAATAAGATTATTTTCTTCTCCATATTTTTCAGTGCTCATAGCTATGATAAACAGATTCTATTATTTCATTGTTTATTTTTTCTTCAATTGTTTTGAATGTTTTGTTTTTTCTAGAAACAATGATCACTGGAATAGAATAAACAGAAGGAAAAAAACAGATCTTATAACATCTCCTGAGGTGACAAGCTTGCTTAAAGAATTGTAGATATAAGGACTATGATTATAATCTCCGTAGATTTCAAATGCTAAATTTCTTTGTGTCATTGCCACTTTGTTTTTGAGTATTGCTATTATTTTTTCTTTTATACTCATTTTGAACTCCTTATAAAATAAAGGTTAATAACATAAGAAATATCTAACTTTTTTCAGATTATAAAGACGAATTATTGTTTTAACAAGGAATTAATTATTCTAGACTTTTATCTAAGTTTAATTCGTCGATGCTTAAATACATGAAATATAAATATGGTCAACTATAAATAAAAAACCAGAAACTGAGAAAATCAATTTCTGGCCTTAATTTAGCGAGAGGGGGACTCGGACCCTCGACCGAACGGATATGAGCCGTTTGCTCTACCAACTGAGCTATCTCGCCGTGCTAGTGAATCCTAGCAAATAAATGAGAGAAAGGTCAAGGGCTTTTATAAAAAAAGATTTTTATCCAATTATATTCTTCAGAATCCCGAGATTTTCTATCTCGATTTCAACCTGGTCGCCTTTTTTCATGCCTGAAATACCACCTGGTGTACCTGTGCTGATTATATCACCAGGAAGAAGCGTCATGACTTTAGAAAGATAAGAGACAAGGAATGGTACTGAGAAGATAAGATTGCTAGTTCGCGATTCCTGCTTTGTTATTCCATTGACTCGGCTTGTGATATAAAGGTCACCAGGTTTAACTTCATCTGAAATGTATGGGCCAAGAGGCAGGAATGTATCAAATGATTTGGCAATTGTCCACTGTCCATTCTTCGGCTGAAGATCACGGGCTGTCACATCATTTGCAATTGTATATCCCAAAATATAGTCATATGCATCCTTTTCTTCTACGTTATGGCATTCTTTTCCGATTACAACAGCAAGCTCAGCCTCATAATCTAGTCGATTGCTCTGTGGAGGATAAATTATTGTACCACCGCATCCAAGAGCCGCTGTAGATGGCTTTATGAAAACAACAGGAGAAGAGGGGATAGGTAACCCAAACTCTTCTGCATGATCACGGTAATTCAATCCTATGCATACTGCCTTTGAGTATTCCACAGGAGCCAATAGCTTCACTTTATCAAGACTGTATGATAAGTCAGTGAGCAATCTGCCTTCAAATGGAGTCCCTGCCAATAGCTGAACATTGTCTCCATTCAATATTCCATACTTCTTTTCTCCTGATGGAGTCTCAACTCTTACATATTTCATTTCTTCTGTCCTTTTCTTTTAAAGAAAGCATAGTCACATTCTCTCTGATATCCAAGTTTCATATATATATGCTTGCTTAGATCATTTGAATACCATAAGGCAACTTCATTGATATTGTTCTCAAATAGTGCAATATCAGTTAGCTCAGATACAACAGATGTCGCAAGGCCTCCAGATCTCCAGTCTGGATCTGTTGCAACTCCTACAACCATCGCTGATTCACTTGTCGCAGCTGCGAGGTATGCTCCACTTACAATCCTTCCTTTTTGATATAAGCCAACACCTGTTGTGGGATATTCCTCTTCAGCCTTTGACAGTGCCCATTCCTCTTTGTCGTCATCATCATAGTCATCAGAGTATTCAGGAGTTCTTAGATAAAGATCATATAAGTCTTCCCAATCTTCTGGAGAGAAAAGCTCTCTAAGGCATTCATTCCTAGGGGTCTTTGGTCTGAAGGATTTCTTATCAGTCTTCATCATTTCCTTATAATTTATACCAAATGAAGCAGAAAGCGCAGACTCAAGAGGGGAAAGAGCTTCCTTTGGCCCGTTAATAGCAGAGTAGTGCTGAGTGGATAGAATCTCTAGCACGCTATCTATTGGATAGTCGCTGCCAAGCAGAGCCATGACTATGGATGTATCCATCCAGTTCATGATATAGACATCTCCCGTTCTATAGATATGTATATCCTTTCCTAGCTGGTGCTTTCTGAGGTTGTTGACTATAAAGAGATTCTGTATCCCTTTCTCTGATAAGAGCTTTATAAGGTCATCTCTGTCATCTTTTCCGTATTCAATCATTTCATAATCCATAAAGCATAGAGAAATAATCAATATCAGTGCTTAACACCTTGTTGATGTTAGGAAGCGTATCCTTATAGCTTTCAAGGCTGGTCCAGAGTCTGAAGAAATCCTCATTCTCACTATAAGCTTCTGCATAAATCTCTGTGGCTTCAGCATCTGCATGGCCTTTGATTATTTCTGCTTCTCTATATGCATTTGAAAGAATTGACTTCTTTTCATTCTCAGTCTTTCCCTGCCATGAATATAGCTGACCTCTGCCATATGATCGATAGGCTTCAGCAATCTGGTTCCTTTCCTTGATCATCCTTGTGTAAACGCTCTGTGTCAAATCATCAGAATAACGGATCTGGCGGATGATTATATCTTCCAGTTCAATGCCATATGCCGGGGTAAGTTTCTTAGCAGCATCAAGGATGATATTTGATATTCCTTCTCTGCCTATTTTTATCTGTTCATGCTGGCTCTGGATATTAGTGAGGCTTCTGAGTGTTTCTGCGTCTTCCTTGTTTTCCACTTCCTGAAGCTCTTCTTCAACTGATAGGCTATTGATCTTATTTGTTGATCGTACAGCTTCATTGAGATAGTTCTCTGAGATAACTGTGCGTATTGTTGAATCAAGAACATCATTGAGTCGCGCAAGTCCGCCTTCTATCGTATTTACAGTCTCATAAAACAGCTTTGGATCTGAAATCCTCCATCTTGCTGTAGCATCTACCCAGATGAACTGATTCTCTTTTGTTGGGATTCTCTGTGCGTCTCCATCCCAGGATAAGAGCATTTTAGGATACTTCACTACCTGATCTACAAGTGGCATTTTGAATTTAAGTCCGCTTTCAGTCCTGATATCAACAATCCGTCCGAACCTTGTAACAACTGCCTGTTCACCTTCATTCACAGTATAGAATGGCCCCAATACAACAAGAATTATGAATAGAACTGCAATTACAACTAATACAGTCCAGAGTGCTTTATTTCTCATAGCTTCCTCCTAGCATCTGAAGTGGAAGATAATTTTCAAGGCTCTTATCAATCACTGTAAGGTTGCCATTGCCTTTTAGAATCTCTTCCATTGCCTCAATATAGAGGCGGGTAGAAGTGACAGCCTCACTTCTCTCATATTCTTCTCTGACAAGAGCGAATCTTGCTGCATCACCTTTTGCTTTGTTGACACGTTCGGCTGCATATCCTTCAGCTTCTGCGATTATCTTATCTGCTTCGCCTTTTGTTGATGGGATTTCCTGATTGTAGTACTGTTTACCTTCATTGATGAGTCTATTCATGTCCTGGATTGCTTTATTTACATCTTCAAATGCATCCTGCACATCACCTTCAGGTGGCACAATATTCTGAAGCTTTACAGTAACAATCTCAATTCCGAAACCGTATCGGTCAAAAATGCTCTGAATCTCTTTCTCTGCATCATATTCAATCTGAGTCCTCTGATTTGACATGACAGATAGGATTGGAAGATCTCCTACAAGCTGATTCATTATAGACTGCGAGATGTCTCTGATTGTCGTCTCTTTATCACGTACATTGAAGAGCCAGGCTTTTGGATCTCTTATCCTATACTGCACAATCCATTCAACATCCACAATGTTGAGATCACCAGTAAGCATGACAGATTCATCTGTGTTTGTTCTGGCACTAGACAGTGATCCATCTCCGCTCCTATAACCGAAAGTGAGTGTCTGTACTTTCTGTGTAGGCACATTGTAGTTCTTCTCAATTCCAAAAGGGAGCTTCCATCCAAGTCCTGGACCTGATGTTCTTACATAGCGTCCGAATCTCGTGATCACAGCCTGTTCTGTCTGATCAACTACAAAGATGCTTGATAGAAGTGCAGATAGAGCAAAGAGCACTAATAGAGCAATGATAAAAATTCTAGGTGAGATAGCAAATCGTGGCTTTCTCCTATATTCAGCGTTTTCCATAATAGACAATATAAATAAAAATATTCTTAGAGTCACGTATCAGAAAGAATTACACACTTGAGAGAGACTCTTTTAAGTTCTATACTGCTATGGTTATGAAAAAAAGACTTATTACTTCAGCTCTACCATATGTAAACAACATTCCACATCTTGGAAACCTGACGCAGGTTCTTTCCGCAGATGTCTTTGCAAGATTCTGCAGGCTCCGCGGATATGAGACTATGTACATTTGCGGTACAGATGAATATGGAACGGCCAGTGAGACAAGAGCCCTGCAGGAAGGCGTTACACCTAGAGAGCTCTGTGATCACTATCATCAGATTCATAAGGAAATATATAAATGGTTCAATATATCATTTGACTATTTCGGCAGGACATCTACACCTCTTCAGACTGAGATTGTTCAGCATATATTCAGAAAAGTAGATGAAAACGGATATATCTCAGAGAAGGAGAGTGAACAGCTTTATTGCCCTCATTGCCAGCGCTTTCTTGCAGATAGATATGTAGTAGGTACATGTCCTCACTGTGGAGCTGAAGGGGCAAGAGGAGATCAGTGTGATAAATGCGGGACTCTTCTAGAGCCAACTGAGCTGATTGAGCCTAAGTGTTCTGTATGCGGAACAGCTCCTGTGATAAAGAAGACAAAGCATCTTTATATAAACCTTCCAAAAGCATTACCACTTCTTAAAGAGTGGATGGATAAAGCCAGTGTTGAAGGTTTCTGGGCAAAGAATGCTATACAGATCACAAACTCATGGATACGTGATGGCCTTCAGGAAAGATGCATCACAAGAGATCTGAAATGGGGAATTCCTGTACCAAAGCCAGGTTTTGAGGATAAGGTATTCTATGTATGGTTTGATGCTCCAATTGGATATATTTCAATTACAGCAAATGCAACAGAGAATTGGAAATACTGGTGGAGAGATCCAGAGAATACAGATCTATTCCAGTTTATCGGAAAGGATAACATTCCATTCCATACTGTAATCTTCCCTTCATCACTTCTTGCCACAGGAGAGAAGTGGACAATGCTACACCATATGTCAAGCACTGAATATCTCAACTATGAAGGTGGAAAATTCAGCAAGAGCAAGGGCATCGGAATCTTTGGAAATGATGTGCAGGAGACAGGTATTCCTGCTGATGTATGGCGTTTCTACATGTTCTATAACAGACCAGAAAAAAGTGATTTCACATTTACATGGAAGGATTTCCAGGAAAAGCTCAATAAGGAGCTTATCGGAAATCTTTCTAATCTTGTTAATAGAACTCTTACATTCACATCTCGTTTCTTCTCAGGAGAAATAGAGGAAGGACCTCTGATGGATGAGCTTGTCTCTGAGATAAAAGCTAAAGAGGCAGAAATTGCTGAACTTTTAGAGAGAGCAGAGGAAAGAGATGCCCTAAGAGCAATTTTCGCTCTTTCAGATATTGGCAATAAGGCTTTCCAGGATAATGAGCCATGGAAGCTTAGAACTGAGAATCCAGAGAAAGCAAAGGCTCTCTTGAGAACACTATTATACCTGATCAGAGATCTTGGCATAATGGTTACACCTTATATGCCAGCAACAGGTGATAAGATTCTCTCATTCCTTGGAGAGAAGGACCTTAAATGGGATAGTGTTGGTTCTTTTGCTGGAAAGCTAAAGGTTGGAGAGCTTTCTCTTCTGTTTACCAAGCTTGAGGATAAGAGAGTTGATGAGCTCAGGGAACGCTACAGCGGAAGCCAGAAGGAAAGAGAAGAAAGAGCTGAAAAGAAAGAAACTAAACCAAATGGAGATAATAAAATGGAAGATACTTTAAGCCTGAAAGAGGCATTTGCTAAGAAGGTAATTCTCAAGGTTGCAAAGATAGTTGAATGTGAGAAGCACCCTGATGGTGATAAGCTCTATATTCTTAAACTTGACTGCGGAGAGGCAGGGCCAAGGCAGATTGTCTCTTCAATTGTGCCTTATTACACAAAAGAAGAACTTCTTGGACATAATATTGTACTTGTATCAAATCTTAAGCCTGCAAATTTCAGAGGGGTAAAGAGCTATGGAATGCTTTTAGCTGCAGCTGATAAGGATGATGATAGCCATTCAACATGCGAAGTTATATTTGCTGATGACATTGCACCAGGCTCCGTTCTCAAATTTGATGATGAGGGAGAGGTAGAGAAGGTTACAACATATATCAAGCCTGACCATTTCTTTGCTCTTCCTATAAAGACAGTGAATGGAGAGGTATGTGTAGATGGTTCACCTCTTGGTTTTGATGGAAAGCATCTTCATGTAAGCAAATACATCAATGGAAATGTCGGCTGATTGCGAAATGCAGGAAATTTGAAAAGGGAGTTAATCTTTTTAGAATAATTCCCTTGACGATATAATCCTAAAAAGCAATAATAATCGGGTAATTACATAAAAATCCAATTGGAAGGAGTACTACTGTGCCTTGCGGAAAGAAAAGAAAGAAGCATAAGATCGCAACTCATAAGAGAAAGAAAAAGCTCAGAATGAATAGACATAAGAAGAAATAATTCTTCAAGTGCTTCTAAAAAAGCTATCGCCACCTCAATTGGTGGCGACTTTTTTTACTCTGCATAATATGGCATTGTGTAGTTTATTGTTATTGAGCCTATGCTTCCCTTGTACTGATGATATAGAAGCGCATCATATCTCATAACGCCAGGCTTTGGCTTATGCGTAAGCACAAGAGAATTCTCTCCTTCAAGTCTCTCTCCTTCTAGAAACCATGCTACACTGATCTCATCGCTTTTCATTCCGCTAGGAAGCTCTCCTAAGGTTATCCTGAACTGAACACTTTCTGGGATATTGGATTTGTCTACCGATTCAGGACTTGCTGTCAGGGTTGCAGAGATTGGGCTTGATACATTGTTCTTAAATCCTAATACCATAGATACGCTTGTATTCCCGATTATGAATGAAAGGCTTCCTGATGTTATATCGTTGTTCGAGATCCTCACAGCTTCAACAAGGCCTGAGACAATCTGATCATTATCAATGATTTTTGCATGAAGAGTATATGAGCCAGCAGGAAGGCTTACCTCATTCATTCTATATATTCCATTTGCTTTATCTATCGAGAAGAGTGCACTATCTAAAATTACTTTTTCATTGTTCTGATTTATCAGCTCGACATCTATAGTCGGATCTGATACCTGTTTCGTATTCCATCTGAAATCAGCCTTAAACTTTCCCTGTCCGAAGAGGGTATCAAGAACAACAGTGAACTGATTATTCCCTCTGTACAGCCAGACAGATTTGCTTCCTGCAGCAATCTTCTCGCCATCACTGTTTATGCTATGAACATCTATAGAATAATTTCCTATTACAACATCTGTTATTTCAAGCTCTGATGTTGAGGTTTCAAATGTCTTATCATAGCCATTAGGCCCAGCAATATGGACAGAGTACTTAGATACATTCATCTTTTCAGGTGAAGATGGAAGCAGCGTTCTCTCACTTGCAGGAGATGAGAATCTCAGGCGAAGCGTTGATGGTCCGAGCTTTTCTTCTGTGCATGAAGGAAGCAGGATGACTGCAGATAATAGCAGACCGATTAATAGCATTAAAGTTTTCTTCATATAAAAACTCCTTTACTATTAATTCGAAATAATTTGAAATTCTGTTACTTCTCAGGTCTGAATTCCTCTTCTCCTCTTAAAATCTCATCTCCAAGAAGGTATTTCAGCGCTAAATGAGCCATGTTCTCACCGAAAATTGCTGTTATTGTCGGGAGAGACCCAAGAACGACACGTTTACGGCCTCTATTAATCATGCGCTCTGCACTCTCATCTTTCTCCGGATCGATAAAAGTGAAGTTCACTTTTTCTGGAGAGAATACACATTCAATGCCTCGTCCGACACCTCGTCTTCTGAGTCCTGATCTGATCTGCCGTGCAAGAGGACAGCCCCAGGAATCATATATATCGCCAGTCCTGATGAGTGCAGGATTCTTTCTCAGAGCTGCACCCATAGAGGAGATTATCCTTATATTGTTCTTATATGCATCTTCAAGAAGACTGAGCTTTGGATTGAGAGAGTCAATGCAGTCAAGGACAATATCAGCACCATCAAATAGGAGATGATGATTCTCCGGAGTAAGGAACTGGCTGTAAGCACATACCTTTATATCTGGATTGATATCAAGAAGACGGCGCTTCATCACATCTGTCTTATTCTCTCCAACTGTGGAATGAAGTGCTATGATCTGCCTGTTGATATTGCTTTCGCTGATTGTATCGAAATCAAGGATCCGTATCTCTCCGACACCGCTTCTTGCAAGAGCTTCTATTGCAAATCCTCCAACAGCACCCACACCTGCTACAGATACGCATTTGTGATGCAGAAGCTCTACATTTTCATTACCAATGAATCTTGAAATCCTTATAAACTGCTCTTCAGACATCGAGAAGCTCCTTAATATAATATTCCGTACAGTATTCAGTATCCTTACCTGAAAGCAGATCAAGCGATGTAATAAGCTGGTTCAACGCTATTTCTGCTTCAATGCCAGCTTTCATATCGCTTTCAGTTAGAAATGGAAGTGAGATAAGCTTTCTGATATCCCGGCACCTCAGAGATCGGAGTCCCAGAGAAATGATACCGCCAAGTCTAGTGATTTGCTCTGCAATTTCAAAGCTGCCTGTGAAACCATGGACAATGAATCTCTTCGGCTTTATTTCCCTGATAGCTTTCAGTATCTCATCTGTAAAGCCAACGGCATGGATTGTAATCAGCCTGTCATAGTGCTTAGACAGCTCCATAGCACTTCTGAAAAGGGATATCTGCTGTTCTTTACAGCCAAAGCGCTTATCAAGTCCGATCTCGCCTGCATGGAATCCCTTTTTAAGATAATCCTCAAAAAGCGAGAGATTATCAGAGCCGCTTTCAGGCAGAAGCCCTACACATTTAAAAGGGTAGTTTGCTGCACCTGATGCTTCTTCAGGAGAAGAAGTATTGATAAGAGCCTTATCTGTATATACACCAATATGCGCATGAGCATCGAACATGGTCTTATTCTAGCTTTATAACCTTATTTTGTCTGCTTGACTTTTCTGATAACGAATTCAGCAGAAATCAAAGATAGAATGCCAACAAGCGCATTCGAGATTGCAACAGTCAGACCAACTGCAGAGTAATCGGAATCAGTGAAATGAGAGAAGGCGTATATCAGAGGAAGCCTGAATACAAATATCCTGCAGAAGTTTATAAATAGTGTGAGCTTAGTCCTTCCTGTTGCAAGTATTATCGGAACGGAGGAATAATAAAATGATAGGAGAAGGCATCCTAGAAGCTCATATCCGAATGTTCTGACAATCATTTCATGAAAGACTTCATTGTATCCTCCTTGTGCAAGGCAGAAAAGCGATGCGATAGGCGAGGTAAGAATATACATGATCAGTATTCCACTAATTCCAATCAGCAGTTCAATCAGCTGTATCCTTCTATATGCAGAGACTGTTCTCCTTTTATCTCCAGAGCCGAGAATCTGCCCAAGAAGAGCTGTCCCTCCATCCATGATTCCATATTGCCAGCCTGTAAGAAGCCCTGACATGCTATTTGATATCCCTGCCGCGCCAACAGCATCTAAGCCATATCCAGAGGCCATCTTATTAACCTCTGCTTTACCGAAGCTGAATGCCATTTTCTCAACCATTGAAGGAAATGAAAGGCGTAGGATAGGAAGAACAGTATCCTTTTTCATTGATATGGAATGAAATGAGAAAGAGAAGGCATCATCGGTATGAGTAAGAGAGTAGATGGCAAAACAGAATAGAGCTAGATTGCTTATCAGAGTTGCAAATGCGATGTGCATTATTGTTCCATTCATTATGTAGATGAAGACTGCTGTGAGTGACAATTTTATTGAAATCTGGATTATGTTGAGAGCAACAATCTTCCTGCTCTCTCCTCGGCTTTTCTCTATTGAGATATAGATTGTATTGAAAAATGAGATTACGACAGAGACAATAGAGAGCGCAAAATAAGATGAACCTGAGCTGATGAATGATTCAGGTGTACCTGCATAGCGGAGAATTGATGGAATGAAAGGAATGCAAAGAATGACAGCTGCTCCTGCTATTGCTGTGATGGCAATAAGCGTTGATAGGATAGTGCGAACTTTATCATAGTCACCTTTTCCATAGTTTCTGCTGATAAGGATTGCTCCTCCTACGCTAAGTCCTGAGCCAATGGCAGCAACAATCTGCTGAAGCTGCACCATATAGACAACTGTGGATACAGCCTGACTCGATATAGCCGCAGCCATGATTGTATCTAGAATATTGAAAAGCTGTGATATAGCCTGAAATAACGACAATGGAAGGCATACCTTCCAGATTACAGGCCAGATTGGTCCGAATAGCGCTTCCTCTCTGAATTTCTCGTCTCTGGTATTCAATTTCGCCATAAAATAAATTTAACAATTAAAAAACTTGAATTTGAACCTGATAATATTAATAATATAGACAGAAATTATAAAATATTAAGTTTTTTATGAATAACTTTGTATGTGAGTATAAAAAATCTGAACCCCATAAGGAAATGCCAGCTCTTCATAGGCATGATGGTATGCATGAAATCTATTTCCTTGCTTCTGGAAAGAGAAAATATTTTGCAGGCGGAAATGTCTATTCAATCAAGATGGGGGATTTTGTATTCATACGAAGCGGTGTACTGCATAGAACAAGCTATAATGATGATACATCGCACTCAAGGTATTATGCATTGATTCCTGATGAGTGGTTCTCATCCATTTCAGATAGGCTTCCTGAAAGCTTTGTACTTTACAATGCAGAGAGGCTTGAATTCTTTTTTGCGGAGCTTGCAAAGGAGAGTGACTCTGCAGATAGCATCTCAGAACTTAGAGCAAGAGCACTTTCTTCTCTTATAATCACAGATGCTCTCAGGGAGAATAAAAAAGAAGAGAAAGAAAATGATTTAGTTGATGATGTGCTTGAATATATAAAAAACAATATAGATGGAGATCTTAGCCTTCAGTCAGTTTCAGCTGCTTTCGACCTTGCTCCTAATTATTTCTCATCTATTTTTCATAAGAAATCAGGAATGACGCTATCTGATGCAATAAGGATGCTGAAGATGGAAAAAGCCTCTTATCTGCTTGAAAACAGCATGATAGATATAGCATCGATCAGCAGGATGTGTGGTTTTAATGATCCTGGCTATTTTTCAATTGTATTCAGAACACAGATGAAGATAAGTCCATATCAATATAGGAAAAAATATAATCTTCTTTGAGCTTTGATTGACGTATCTGTATTATTTTTGATATATTTAATAAGCCTCTTTATCCGGTTTTTTGCCGGATCAGAAATTTAGACCACAAGGAGGGACCCATGATTTCTAATTATGAGTTCACCGTCATCTTCGATGCTGATGATGAGAAGATGAAGGAAGGTCTCGCTCTAGTTGAGGAGACTTTCAAGAATAATGGTGTTGAGATCACCAAGCAGGACGATATGGGAGTAAAGACTCTTGCATATCTAATCAACAAGCAGGAAAAGGGACACTACGTTTACTTTGAAATCAAGGCTGATGGTGCTCTTGTTCAGTCAATGAGCAGAACATTCCAGCTTTCAACTCTTATCCTGAAATTCTTATTTGTTAATCCAGAGAAGAACTGATTAACGAGGTGACTAATGGCAGATATTAACTCCGTAGTAATCGTTGGAAGGTTGGTAAGACCTAGCGAAATCAGATATGCTCAGAATGGTGGAGCTGTCGTTCGCTTCTCAATGGCTGTCAACAGGGCAAAGAGGACTGCTGATGGAAGATGGGAAGAGGAACCTAATTATTTTGACTGTGTTTACTTCGGTAAATCAGCAGAAGCAGTTAATCCATACCTTGAGAAGGGCCGTCAGGTTGCTATTCAGGGAGAACTGAGGCAGTCTAGATGGGAGCAGGATGGACAGGCAAGAAGCAGAGTTGAGATTTTCGTCAACAATCTTTCTTTATGCCAGAATGCTACCGGTAATGGTCAGAGTCGATCCAGCAATTTCGGAGTAGCACAGCCAAGTCAGAATTTCAGCAGACCTCAGCCTCAACAACCTT